>CAYSIC010000069.1:0-2520 GCA_964430985.1 uncultured Atopobium sp. | reverse complement strand
CCGTCTCAGTATTTATGACGTATCCGGAGAGCATCGCGCCTTCCTGCAGCATGAGATCAGTGAACCATATGGTTCCAGTGCAGTCGGTGACCACGGGCTTGACAGTGACGTTCACAATGCGTTTCTTTTCCTTCTTGTCGATTGTCTCCGTGAATCTCGTAAAGATTGGCATTTAATCACCGTCCTGCGTCCACTGGATTTCGCTGACGTGTCCCACCCAGCCGGTCGCGATGGAGCCGCCCTGCAGAAACATGTCCGTGATGTAGATTGTTCCGGTGCAGTCGGTCACGCAGACGCGGATGCGTATTTTCTTCACGCGCCCGTTTTGCGGCGAGACCGCCTGTCCTACATGTGTAAAGCTCGCCATATCCGTCTCCTTAAATCAGATCAATGAACCGTGTCTCCGTGGTCCCGTCCTCGTACTCGAAGGTGACTTCGACGCCGACCTGCCCGTTGTCGCCCATATTCAAGTCCTCGGACGCTATCTGGCAGGAGAAGGTATAGCTGTCGCGATTTGCAGGAGTAACAGTCTGCGTCAGGCTTTTCGTTGTGTTCAGTGCGCCTTCGCATTTGAAGGAGGCTGTTCCGGATACGCCGTTCTCGGAATCGACCTCGAAGCCGGAGTTCTCCCAGTAATTGAGTCCGCTGTCGGCGCGGGAATTGCGCAGGTGATTGAACGGCACGAGGTCTTTCATCTCCTGACTGTCCACCAGATCTGCGCCGGAGAGCATATCCGCCGCCGCGTCCCACTGCGAGGAGGAATCGCCGAGTTCCCGCAAAGTCGTAGATAATTCGAGCACTGTATTCCACGGCTCGAGCAGATTGTATTCCCGGCGAACGATTCGCGTTTTGACGCTGATGTTCAGCTCGTCGTCCCTGACCGTCACGATGTCGCCAAGCTTCCAGGACTCGTGCTCATAGCCTGTCAGCACGGACAGATCCATCGCGTTCAGGACATAGGAAATCCTCGGCGCGGCGTAGTCGGCAAGCCGCATTTCAGCGTATTCGAGCATCTGATAAGGATTTGTGAAGCTGGAGCAGTCGAGCGTCGATACCCGGATTTCATTGGTGTAGGTGGTGTCCTCGACATATTCCTTTCCGCCGTTGATGGACGCGAACGTCATGCCGTCCTTGCCGTAGGCGTAGAGCCGGGTGATCAGGCTCTGTGTATCGATGACGCGCTTGATGGACTTCATGTTCTTCTTGTAGCAGAATAGCGCGCCGGAATCCGTGCCGCTGAAGGTCAGCAGGCTCACGGTCTTGTTCGCGTTGTCGAAAATCAGGTCTCCTCCATGCAGATCCTGCACCTTTCGCAGAATCGCGAGCGCGTTTTTCTCCTGACATGTCCAGGTGCGCTTGGTCCGTTTGTTGACGGTTCCGACTATCCAGCCGGTGTCCTGCAGCGCGTACGCCATCGGCACGTCGGCGGTATCCGCGTTGAAGGTGATCTCGGCTTTCTTTGTAGAGAATCCCAGGTCATAGAACGCCGCCTCAGCATAGACAGAGGTAATCGCCGTGCCTTGCTCGTTCTTCTCGTCCGTGATCGTTCGGATGCGGTAACTGTCATCACCGACCTTAACCTGCTTCTCGTTCTCGAGATATTTGCGCTTCTCATCCCGGAAAGGCAGGCTGAATTCGAGCGTGTCGATGCCGTTGATCTCGCCCGTGATAATCACGTCGTAGGCGTTTTCCAGCACGGCTTCCAGTTCGCCGTTCAGATCAAGAACGGCTAGTTGTTTTTTCTCAGCCACAGGATCACCTCCATCTGCTGCGGGCCTGAATGGTCAGTTTCTTGAACGCGGACTCTCTGGGCGTCGAGAGTGTGATGCTTTTTACCATTGGCGTTACCGATGAATCCGTTGTGGCAAGCGTCACACGGAATTTGATGTATTTCGCAGAATCCGACTGCACCGTATTGTCCGCGCCGGGAGTCGCCCAGTCGCTCCACGTCGATAAGTCATCCGAGGTGGAGGTCTCAACGGAGACGCTTGTACCGGCCGGCTTATCGGCAGTCAGGGAAAGATAGCATTTTCCCACTATACCGTATTCCACGGCGGCGGTTGTGAGGTATCCGCTCGTCGCGTAGGCGGAGTCCGTTGCTTTGAGTGTCACGGCGTCCTCTGTCATCAGTCCGTCCACGTCTGCCGTCGAGTCCGCCGCATTTGCCGTCAGGGACTTCTGAAACCAGAGGGCGATGTCGTCCGCTGTTAAATCCGACTCACAGTTCAGGAACCAGTCGTCGAAGTTACCCGCATACCAGTATGTCTCGGCGTGCATTCCCCAGATCAGGTCGGCTGTACAGGATCGGTTGAGGTCACCTGTGAAGCTGACCGCATCGGATATCCAGATTTCGCCGGTGCTCCGGCATCCAAGCACATACTGTGCTGTCCTGTCGTCCGGCTTGATCACCGCCACTATGAAGTACCACAGGCCGTTTGTTAGCGTGAAGCTCGGCGTGAAATCCTCATCGAGGATCAGTGTTCCGGAGGAATTGTAGAGCATCAGGCGCGGATTGCCGGA
>CAYSIC010000068.1:0-3019 GCA_964430985.1 uncultured Atopobium sp. | reverse complement strand
CCGGACGTGCGGTACTCGATATGAAAGTTTCATTTGCAGGAATCGAGCTGTATGGTGTAATGATTGAGTTTTTCCAGCTCTTGTCGCCGCGACCAGTTGATGATCAGGGTCGATCTCTGAGCTATGAAACTCTAGGCTGGAAGCATCTTGCATTTTCTGTGGAAAACATTGAACACGAAGTAGAGCGGTTAGCAGAGCGGGGGGTAAAGTTTCTGTTTCCAATCCAAACCTTACCACATGGAGTTAAGATCGTGTACTTCGTGGACCCAAATGGTATTATGCTTGAGTTAATCCAACCACATGAAGAGTAAAGACGGGATATGAGCGATGGAGGTGTATTAGATATTGAACCAAAATCCAATCATTGATGTCTTGATGCAGCGGGTGTCGCTGCGGAAATACGCTGAGCGGTCCATCTCTCAAGAACACAAAGAAATGATTCTCAATGCTGCAATGCGGGCTCCTACAGCGGGAAACATGATGATGTATTCTGTGATTGTAATAGAAAACCAGGACACCAAGGACATCCTTTCTAAGACATGTGATAATCAGCCGTTTATTGCTAAAGCCCCTCTAATAATGATATTCGCAGCTGATCTGCAGCGCTGGTATGATTATTTTGAATTAAGCAGTGTAGGTGAATACTGCAAGAAGAGAGATCTAGAATTCACAGGTCCCAGTGTGGCAGAGCTGTTTCTAGGATGTAGTGACGCCCTAATTGCTGCCCAAAACGCTGTCATAGCTGCTGAGAGCCTAGGAATTGGATCATGCTATATAGGGGATATAATGGAGAATTATGAGATTCATAGAGACTTGTTGGCACTGCCGCCTTATGTCTTTCCGATAGCAATGTTGTGTTTGGGCTATTATCCCAAAGGGAGACGCCTTCAACCGAAGGAGCGGTTTGACAAAAAGTATATTGTTTCAGAGGAGCGCTATCAAAGACTAGAACCGATAGATTTGAAGGCGATGTTTGCCCAAAAGGAGAGCAGCATTATGCCTGACAATCCTTATGAAGCTGAAAACTTCGGTCAGTTGATGTATGCTCGAAAGCTCGGGACCGACTTTGCTCGAGAAATGAGCCGGTCCATTAAGAAAGCAATGGAGGGTTGGCATGTTTAGAATCAAAACAACGCGACCACAGGAATTCATTGAAATCACTGGGCGAATCGAAGAAGTCGTTAGAGAACAAGGGGTTGTCTCTGGAATGGTGACTGTCTTTGTTCCTCATACTACAGCTGGCATAACCATCAATGAGAATGGGGATCCAGATGTGGTCCATGATATTTTAACTAGTCTTGAAAACGTATTTCCAGAAAAGGGGAATTACAGGCATTTTGAGGGTAATTCCCATGCCCATATTAAGGCTTCGTTAATGGGCTCGTCGATCACTGTTCTAGTGGAACATGGAAGGCTGAAACTGGGTACATGGCAGGGGCTGTACTTATGTGAGTTTGATGGACCTCGCACTAGAACGATTTACGTAAAAGTAATCAGTGATTAAGGAACAAGTTGAAGGAGATCTCCAGCGAGGTCTCCTTTTTCATTTACTCTAGTATCTCAGCTGTATTGCCTTTTCTACTTCATTAATAACTTGTTCTGCACTAAGACCTGCTGCTTGAATAACTGCCGCTTTGGTCGTAATAGATTGATCTCCCAAGAGATCGTCATCCATACCGCTTACTACAACTACCGCAGCCTTATCTAGTCCTTCTTTTAAGCTTGCCACATTGTATCCTTGGTTTTCTAATGCCTGCCGTACATTGGCCAACTTGTCATCTACAGCAATCGTTCTTGCCATTACTATCACCTCCGAGTCTACATTTTGGTTTGTCAAGGAGCAACCTTGGGTGTGTTTTCTAAGTACTGGTGAAAAAGATACTCTCCGAGAGCTATGAATAAACCTAGAGCTACTAATGTTCCTAGGGTGGTTCGAAAACCGAGAGATGCTAAATCCATGATATAGGCAATCAATCCAGCCATCACTCCGTCACCTATGGACGCTGTAATATTTCCTGCAGCAGGTAGAACAACGAGATCACCTACTAAATAATTGGCTGCAGCAGCAACTAGGGCAAAGAGCGTTACTATGGGCCATGGATTACTATCAAAAAGTGATAGAGTCAGTAGAGCGATAAGCAGAGTCATTACAAACTTGAACACTAGTGTACCTGCTGTTTTACTCATAACATCAGTCCCTCCCCTATCGTTAGTAATAACCAAGAAGTAAAAGAACAATACTAGTTGACAAATTGAATATCATGACATATACTAATAGTGCACTAGCTAACTAGTGCACTATGGCTTTGCGGGGGTGATGATTGCTTGGAAATCAACTTTGATCAATCAATCCCAATTTATCTGCAGATTATTGATGAAATTAAGCGGTTGGTTGCCACGGGAACTCTACAGCCTGGGGATAAACTCCCATCCCAACGAGATTTAGCGGCAGAGCTGAAAGTGAATGCCAATACAGTCCAGAGGGCATATCGGGAAATGGAATTACTGGGACTTGTAGAGACCCTACGGGGTCAGGGCACATTTATCTGTGACGATCATCAAATCGTGGAGAGTACTCGAAAGGAGATGCTCACAAATCTAGTGAATGATTTTCTTCAGTCCATGCGCTCTTTGGGGTGTAGTGAACAAGAAATACTCAAACGAGTGGGAGATGGACTTTTTGAGGATAGAGAGGTGAAAGATCAATGATCGATTCTGAAAGAGTTGTTGTAATAGAGGGACTCAAAAAAAGGTATCCAGGGGTGAATGCCCTAGCTGGTATTGACTTGACCTTGTCAAGGGGAGAAATATGGGGACTCCTTGGACCAAACGGCAGTGGGAAATCGACGCTGCTGAAGTGCCTCGTAGGGCTGGTTCGCCCTGACGCTGGCCGGATTGAGATCTGCCAAGAGCCCTTCTCTAGAAGGGCCAAGGCTAACATAGCTTTTGTTCCAGAAGTAGACAATCTTTATCGATGGATGACAGTCCAGGAAACGATGGACTTTATTGCAGCTTTTTA
>CAYSIC010000067.1:0-3173 GCA_964430985.1 uncultured Atopobium sp. | reverse complement strand
CGCCGCCGCGCCCTACGATGAGGACATCTACCTGGCCATACTCATTCAGAGCCCGAATGGCAGCGCTGATCTCAGCCGGAGCCGCAGCCCCCTGTACGGCACTATGGGCAATTACCACCTCAGCCCCCGGGTGCCTCTGCCTGATCACCTTCACGATATCACGAAAAGCAGCCCCATCCTGCGAAGTTACCACCCCAACTCGACGCGCAAACACCGGCAGAGTTTTCTTTCTTTCCAGGGCAAAAAGCCCCTCCCGATCCAGTCGGTCGCGCAGCTGGCGCAGCTGTAAGAAGAGCGCCCCCAGTCCATCCGGCTCCATTTCCTCTATATACAGCTGATAGCGGCCGTTCTTCTCAAATACCGAGATATAGCCGCGGGCCACCACCTTCATCCCATCTTCCGGAAGAAAGCGCAGGTGCCGAACCCGGCTCCTGAACATCACACAACTGATGACCGCTCCTTCGTCCTTGAGACTGAAATAGGCGTGCCCTGACTGCCGGTAGAGTGTGTACCCTGAGATTTCCCCTCTGACCCACACCCCCGCCAGCAGCCGATCCTGCTCCAGTATCGTTTTAATATGACCGGTCAGTTCGCTGACCGAAAGTACCCGCTTCCTCTCCATACCCAACCTCCCGGTGAAAATGGAACCTATAATTGATTAGCCACAGAATAACGCTGATTTCACCAGGTTTTCCAACAGCTTGGCGATCAACACCGGGCCTATACCTCCTGGCACCGGAGCCAACCAGCCCGCCGTCCCCTGCACCGATTCGGTATCAACATTACCACAGACCTTGCCCGGCTCCCAGTAAAACCCGGCATCGATGACCACGGCTCCTTCCCGAACCTTGTCTGCCGTTACCATCTGCGGGGTTCCTTTTTCCACCACCAGTATTTCACCTCGTCTGGCTGCTTCCTCCCATCCATCAACCTCAGGGAAAATCTCCACCCGGCTGCCCCGGGCCAGCAGCAGCAAGGCTAACGGCTGAATCAGATCCATGGAATCCCCAATAAGAACCGCATGTTTACCCTCTGGCTCCACACATTTTTCGAGTAATTCCATACAGCTCAAAGCAGCACAGCTCACCAGCTGAGCCTGCCCGGTAAACAAGCGGCCCTGGTTAAAGGGATGAAAACCATCCACATCCTTACCTACATCTATGGAAGCCAACACCATTTCCTCATCCGCATTTAGGGACCCGGGAAGCGGCAGCTGCACCAGTATACCGTGAGTCTTTTCATCTTGATTCAGCTGCTCAATATGTTCAATTAAATCGGCTCGGCTGATATCGGCCGAAGGATTGATTATCTCACAGCGACCCCCGATGAATTCAACCGCCTTCTGCTTCAGCTGTACATAGTGCATACTTTCTGCGTCATCCCCCACCAGAATGACGGCCAAACCCGGAACGATTCCCCGCTTTCTGACCTCCTGCCGCAGTCTCTCCTTTATCTCCGCTGCAATTTCTTGGCCTTGAATCATTTTAGTATCCATATTATCTACCCCACTCTCTCCGGCTCAGGCCTGGCCTGCATTTTGGTAGCCCGTACCAGATTCTGCAGGAGAAAAGCCACCGTAACTGCACCGGTTCCACCCGGTACCGGGGTTATGTAAGCTGCCCGTTTACGAGCTTCCTCAAACTCTACGTCACCTACCAGCCGATCTCCCACCGCATTCATGCCCACATCGATAACCACCGCTCCCTCTCGGATCCATTCCCCTTTTATCGACTGGGGCCTTCCCATAGCTACCACCAATATCTCCGCCCGCCGTACATGCTCTTCCAGGCTGCCCCGCTTGGAAGTAAAACTGTGACAGATCGTGGTGGTACAATTTTTCTGCAGTAACATCAAGCTCACTGGTTTCCCCACAATATCGCTGCGCCCCACTACCGTCGCTTCTTTGCCTGCCAGATCTATCCCGGTAGACTTAATGAGCTCCACCGCCGAAAGCGCTGTACAAGGAGCCAGATTAGGCACCCCCAGAAATAAACGCCCCAGGCTGTAAGGGGTCACACCCTCCACATCTTTCTCGGGTGCTATGCGCCACTGGGCTACCTTGCTGTTAATATGGGATGGCAGCGGCATATGTAAGATAACACCGTTGATGGCCGGATCATAATTTACATTATCCAGGGTACGCAGCAAACGCTGTTCCGAAGTAGAAGCTGACAACTCGACGAGTTCACAGTTGATACCCACGGTTTCCGCCTGCCGTTTTTGAGAAGTCAGGTATACCCGGGAAGCCGGATCATCACCGACCATAACCGTCATCAGTGACGGATGTAACCCCTCTTCCTTCAGTTCCTTGACCTCCTGAGCCACGTTAGCCATTATCTTATCCGCCAGGCTCTTACCATATAAAATGTTTGATTCCAATTCTTATACACTTCCTCTCTTTATTTATCGGATTATCGGGTCTCCAGCCAACTTTTCCGACCCAGTTCAGCGATCCCTACCGCATTGTCAGTACTGAGACCAGGGGAAGCAAAATGCAATCTTAGTCCCACCGCCGGATGGGTCAACTTTTGCTCCAATCGCTGCCGGATCAAAGAATTAGCCATAACCCCGCCCACCAACAGAACCTCCCTTATATCCAACGCTTCGGCCTGTTTACGAATGGTTTTAATCAAAGTGTTACTGATACACCGCAAAACAGCAAAAGCCACTTCTTCCTCTGCTGCCCCGGCTTCTATCAATCTGAGGGCCCGGGTTTCAGCCCCGGAAAAGGAAAAGCGGTCTCCGTTTACTGCGGCGGGAATATTAATTTTTTTCTTATCTTTTGGTGTAAACGCCCGGGCCTTCTCTTCCAAATATCTACCCGCCGGAAAAGGCAGACCCATCTTAACTCCTACCCGATCCACCAGCTGCCCCGCATGTAAATCTGTGGTGGCTGCCAGAACCTCGATCGTGTAATAATTCACATGCCCAGGCTCAACTAACAGCACCTCGGAAGTTCCACCAGAAAAATGAACCGCCAGGCAGCGTTCGGGTAATTCCCGATCAGATGCAAAAAGCCCGGCCGCGATATGCCCTTCCTGATGACTGAAGGTAAAAAGAGGTATTCCCTTAACACTGGACAGTATACGGGCTGCACCCTCGCCGGCTAAAAATACCGGCATATAACTGCCGGTTACATTTCTGGGACAGGTGCTAACCGCTATGGCCCCGAG
>CAYSIC010000066.1:683-3215 GCA_964430985.1 uncultured Atopobium sp. | reverse complement strand
CAACAACGGTAGGATATTTTGGTATATGTACGGACAAAAACAACCCAATGAGGCACTCGTTGAGGTTTCACCGACTACTTTCAGTATTGCAGGTGGCCTAGAAGCTGGAACTGACATTATTGTCGAATACATCGAGGTTATCAGCTCAAATCCGTTCCCATACCATGCAAATGAGCATTTGACCGGCGGGGTTGACCCGATACCAAAAGCCACGACATCAGCAGATGGGTTGATGGCGAAGGCCGACAAGAGCAAGCTAGATGGGGTTGAAGCTGGGGCCAATAAGTACACCCACCCTGCTAATCACCCCGCCAGTATGATAACAGGGCTTGCTACAGTGGCCACCAGCGGTAGCTACAGCGACCTGTCGGGCAAGCCCACGCTTGGCACCGTCGCAAGCAAAAATACAGGCACAGCATCGGGGCAGGTGCCCATTCTGGGCACTGACGGCAAGCTGGACGATCTGGTCATACCCAAAATCGCCATCTCAGAGACATCTGTGGTCAACACCCAGGCGGCCATGCTGGCTTTGGTGGCTGAAACAGGCGACATCTGCGTGAGGACGGATATTAGTAAGACCTACATCCTCAAGCAGGAGCCTGCAAGCACCCTGGCAAACTGGCAGGAGCTCTTAAACCCCGACAGTCCTGTGCAAAGCGTGGCAGGCAAGGTCGGGGTAGTCACCTTGGCAAAGGGTGATGTCGGGCTAGGTAACGTAGACAACATTCAGCAAGCCACGAAAACGGAATTTAACATCCACAACAGCGACACTGTCAAGCACATCACAGCGGCAGAGAGAACCTTGTGGAACACAGTGACCGGCAAGGTGGACAAGGTGTCCGGCAAGGGGCTATCCACCGAGGACTACACCTCAGCGGAAAAGACCAAACTGGCGGGCATCGCAGCGGGCGCTCAAGTCAACGCAGTGACATCTGTAGCGGGTAAGACCGGTGCCGTCACCTTAGCCAAAGGCGATGTGGGTCTTGGTAGTGTCGATAACGCAAAGCAGGCCACAAAGACTGAGTTCGACGCTCACAACACAGATACAACCAAGCACATCACGGCAGCGGAGCGGACATCGTGGGTCGCCAAGCCTGCCAAGTTCGTGGCCAATGTGGGTAACGGTTCGGCTACGGAGTTCACACTCACGCACAACCTAGGCACCAAGGATATAGCAGTTGGGCTTGAGGAAGTGGCCACCGGGGAGATGGTCTTTGCGGACGTCATCAAGACCAGCGTAAACGCTGTCAAGCTGATGTTCGCCCAGGCTCCGGCAAGCAACCAGTTCCGGGCCACAGTCATCGGGTAACGAAGGGAGGTGCTCACATGAAGTACGTGGGCAAGAATGGACTGAGAATTGGGGATAAAGAGGTATGGCATGAGGGGAATTTTAACCCGGCGGATAAGGCGAATAAAAACCATAGACATGAAACAAAGGGGACCTTTACAGTAGCGGCCGCCGGATGGTATAGAGTAGCTAAAATAACATCCTTGGCTGGCAGGGGCGACGCTATATTCACTGTGTACACCGCCGGGGGGCGCTATAACCCACAAACGCTAATAATAAGATATCACGGAGATTGGGCAAGTGGAGCAACTTTAATAGTAGACGCCATGACTGGGATATCGTATTGGAGCGGCGTGAGAGTCACTAAAGATGATGAAGGGTCATGGGTGGAAGTTAATTTCAAAAGAGATATAGCATCGTCAGCCTATATACAAACAGTCCCTGCACTGGGTTATGCCATCGCCCATTCTATATGTAGCGGTGAGTTGGGAGGGGGTTCTGGGACAGTATTAACAGCTATAAACGAACTAGCCGTAGGTACAAACGTGTCAAAGGGTATAAGGGCACATAACTACACTAATTTAGAGGGGCAAGGAGTTAGTTTCAGTGGACATGCCCATACAAAAACCGATATATCGGACCTATACACCGCCGTACCCTCCAATGCGGACCTAAACGATTATACGGCTTTGGGTTTTTATGGGACGGCATCATCAAGCGTGGGGCAAACGGTAACCAACAGACCCACCGGGACTAGTGCGTTTACACTATTAGTTGCAAAAAGGGGTACAAAGGGATCAGGATCCCTTACAACACAAATTTTAGTAGACTATCCAACAGCCAAGCCGAGTATGTGGATACGCTCATATTCAAGCTCGTGGGGAGCGTGGCAAAGGGTGCCTTTCGCCAGCGAGTTAGACGACAAAGCCGACAAAACTCAAGTCCTAACCAACGTCCCCGCCAATGCAAAGTTCACCGACACGGTCACCACCATTAACGGCAAGACGGGCACCATCACCAAAGCAGACATTACCGCCCTCGGCATCCCAGGGCAGGATACAGTGTACACTCACCCGGCAAATCACCCTGCCAGTATGATTACAGAGTCAGCCACCAGGCGGTTTGTCAGCGACACTGAAAAGACAAACTGGAACAGCAAGGAACCTGCTTTCACGAAGAACACGGCCTTCAACAAAAACTTTGGTACTGCAGCCGGTACGGTGTGCCAGGGCAATGACAGCAGG
>CAYSIC010000066.1:0-673 GCA_964430985.1 uncultured Atopobium sp. | reverse complement strand
GATCGCCGTCGGCACCAGTGAGCCAAGCGGGTTACAGGTTGGCGACTGGTGGTACAAGGAGGTATAGACATGGCTGATAAACATATACAGATGCAACGAAAAAGGGCTGATGGGGGCTTTGATAAGTATTACCCCAAAACAAAGGTAGAGCTGGTGGCAGGTGCGGCCAGTGAGGCCCAGCTTGATGCGCATAAGGCAGAGGAAGCGACACAAGCACATTTGGCAAAAAACATTAAGCTCCAAAGCAGTAATTTTAGCTCTACCAACTTAGAAGGAGGAATGGATGAGCTTTTTACGTCTGTCAGTGATGGTAAATCTCTAATAGCTACCGCCATCACTGACATGGGGCAAAGTGCAAGTGGTAGCGATACTTTTGCTGAATTAGCAAATTCAATAAGAGCAATAAAAACTGGAGATTACAGCATAGGAGATATTTTAAATCCAAGTAAATATCTAATTGCACCAGAAGTATGGCAATTTACTGGACATACTCATTGGGTGCGTGCTGTTGCTGTAGACAATAACGGTAATGTCTATAGTGGAAGTGATGACAAGACAGTAAGAAAGATAAGTCCTGACGGTAATGAAATATGGAGATTTACTGGACATACTCATTGGGTGCGTGCTGTTGCTGTAGACAATAACGGTAATGTCTATAGTGGAAGTTATGACG
>CAYSIC010000065.1:0-3219 GCA_964430985.1 uncultured Atopobium sp. | reverse complement strand
GAGATGTGCTCGGCACGGCGCGCATCATCATGGATGACGTCTACGACCACATGCCGGCCGACTGCACCATCGGCCACGTGACCACCACGGGCTACGGCGAGCAGATTCTCATCGAGGCCCTGCGCGCGGACTCCGGCGAGATCGAGACCGTGGCCCACCTGCGCGGTGCCAAGGCCTTCGTGCCCGACGTCGAGTTCATTCTGGATATCGGCGGCCAGGACATGAAGTGCCTGCAGGTCAAGGATGGCGTTATCGAGCACATCATGCTCAACGAGGCGTGCTCGTCGGGCTGCGGTTCCTTCCTGGAGAGCTTCGCGGTCTCTATGGACATGTCGGTTCAGGAGTTCGCCAAGGTCGCCGTGGGCGCCAAGGGCCCCGTGGACCTGGGAAGCCGCTGCACCGTCTTCATGAACTCCCGCGTCAAGCAGGCGCAGAAGGAGGGAGCGACCATCGGCGACGTGGCGGCGGGCCTGTCCTACTCCGTCATCAAGAATGCCTTGTTCAAGGTCATCAAGCTACGTGACTTCGACGAGATAGGTGAGTACTGCGTGGTCCAGGGCGGCACCTTCATGTCCGACGCCACCCTGCGCGCCTTCGAGCTGCTCACGGGGCGCGAGGTCATTCGCCCGGACATTGCCGGCACCATGGGAGCCTACGGTGCGGCGCTTCTCGCCCGCGACCGGGCCGGTGCCGACGGCACATCCGAGCTCCTCTCCAAGGACGAGATCGATAACCTCCAGGTCAAGCAGACCAACGCGCATTGCGGTCTGTGCGCCAACAACTGCCTGCTCACCATCAATAACTTCGGGCACGGTCGTCGCTTCATCACGGGTAACCGCTGCGAGAAGGGCGCAGGCGGGTCGCGCAAGTCCAAGAACAATGCCCCCAACCTCTTTGACTTCAAGAACAAGCTGCTCTTTGACCGTCCCGTGCTCGATGCAGACACGGCCCCGCGCGGCACCGTGGGCATCCCTCGGGCGCTCAACCTATACGAGAACTATCCCTTCTGGCACACATTTTTTACCAAGCTGGGCTTCTCGGTGGTCCTGTCCGACCAGACGTCGAGCAAGACCTACGACGCCGGCATCGAGTCCATGCCGTCGGAGTCGGCCTGCTACCCGGCCAAGCTCAGCCACGGCCACATCATGAACCTGCTCAAGAAGGACCCCGACTTCATCTGGATGCCCTGCATCCGCTGGGAGCGCCAGGAGGACGATGGCGCGACCAACCACTTCAACTGCCCGATCGTCATGAGCTATCCGCAGGCGCTGGGCTTGAACGTGGACGAGCTCTCCGCCCCCTCGGTCGAGTACCTCGCCCCCTTCCTTCCCTATGACAAGAAGAGGGAGCTCAAGCGCCGCCTCTACGAGGTCATAAGCGAGCAACGCGAGAAGGACGCCGCCAATGGCAAGGGTCGCTTCAGGGGTGAGCACATCACGCGCGCCGAGATTGACGCCGCCGTGAACGATGCCTGGGAGGCCGACCTTGAGTTCAAGGACGCCATGCACCGCAAGGGCGACGAGACCCTCGCCTGGATCGAGGAGCACAACGCCCACGGCATCGTGCTCGCGGGTCGTCCGTACCACAACGACCCCGAGATCAACCATGCTATCCCCGAGCTCGTGCACTCCTTTGGCTTTGCCGTGCTGACCGAGGACTCTGTCGCGCATAAGATGGAGCCCGAGCGACCCATCCGCGTGGTTGACCAGTGGATGTTCCACTCCCGTCTCTATCGCGCGGCACGCTTCGTGGCCAGCCGCAACGACCTGGACCTCATTCAGCTCTTTTCGTTTGGCTGCGGCCTCGACGCCCTGACCACCGACCAGGTTCAGGAGATTCTGGAGGCATCCGGCAAGATCTACACGGTGCTCAAGATCGACCAGGTGAGCAACCTGGGCGCCGCACGCATTCGCGTCCGCTCCCTCATGGCCGCCCTCTCCGAGCAGCAGGCCGAACTCGAACGTCAGACGCGCGAGGGCGAGGCCCACGAGGTCGAGCCCATCGGCGTGCATCTGGCCGACGGCTCGCTCGAGCGTGCTCGCACCACTGACACCACTCGCCGTAGCCCGGTCTATCGCAAGACGGCCAGTGCCACGTTCGAGAAGGTGCGCTACACCCAGGACATGCAAAAGGCCGGCTACACGATCTTGGCCCCGCAGATGTCTCCAATCCACTTCGAGCTCATTGAGGAGCTTCTCAAGAACGAGGGCTACAACGTGGTGCTGCTCCCGTCCGTGGACCAGGGAGCCGTCGAGGCGGGCCTCAAGTATGTCAACAACGACATCTGCTACCCTTCCATCCTGGTCACGGGCCAGATCATGGAGGCGGTCCTGTCCGGCAAGTACGACCTCTCGCACACCGCAGTGCTGATCTCCCAGACCGGTGGCGGCTGTCGCGCGACCAACTACATCGCCCTCATCCGCAAGGCGCTCAAGGACGCAGGCCATCCGGAGGTTCCCGTCATCTCGATCTCCGCCGCGTCTGGTCTGGATGAGGATAACCCTGGTTTCAACATCTTCAAGCCCGATCTGCTCTTCAAGGCGCTCTACGCCCTGCTCTATGGTGACCTCATCATGCAGCTGCTCTATCGCGTGCGTCCCTATGAGTCCCGTCCGGGAGCTGCGGACGAGCTCTACGAGCGTTGGATGGCCGAGGCTAAGGGCCTCATGCTCACGGCCACCCGCAAGCGCTTCTACGAGCTCTGCCAGCGCACGATTGACGCGTTCGACTCTCTGCCCCTGATGGACGACCGCTCCAAGCCGCGCGTGGGCGTGGTGGGCGAGATTCTGGTCAAATTCCACCCCACGGCCAACAACCAGCTGGTCAAGGTCATCGAGCAGGAGGGCTGCGAGGCCAACGTGCCGGGTCTGGTTGACTTCTTCCTCTTTGGGCTCACCAACGCGATCAATACCAACCGTGAGCTGGGCACTAAGGCCATGAGTCGTGTCACGCACCAAGCGGGCATCAAGCTCATCGAGGGGTACCGTGAGCCCATCAACAAGATGCTCGAGAAGTCCGAGCGCTTCGAAGGCTACCCAGACATCTTCGATCTGGCCGCAAAGGCCGAGAAGGTCCTGTCCCTGTGCAACACCATGGGCGAGGGCTGGCTCCTCACGGCCGAGATGTGCGACCTTATTGAGAGCGGAACGCCCAACATCGTCTGCGCGCAGCCCTTCGCGTGCCTGCCCAACCACGTGGTGGGCAAGTCCGTGATCAAGC
>CAYSIC010000064.1:0-3728 GCA_964430985.1 uncultured Atopobium sp. | reverse complement strand
CGGGCGTAATATCCGGAACCTTGGGCATTGACATGGTTTCACCCCTTTTGTCATTCTATGAAGCACCCGCTTAACGGTGAATCGGGACTTTAGCCCCCGCACAATCAACACTTCGTTACATACTGTACGAGTAGCGAAACGTTTAAGGAGGTTAAAAATATGTCCCAACCATCATTTCCCACACTTCCGGAACCGATTGACAGAGAAGATGCCATTTCCATGATTTTGACGTCAATTGCCATGGAAGAGCTCGGTCTTAGCCATATCATCAACGCTGAAGGTGAAAAGATCCAATATGCCTTAGGAACAATCCCCGGGGTAACTGCTCCGCCCACCACTATCGAGGATATTCTCAACATTAACGATAGCGTGAAAACACTGCTTGGTGATTTGACCCAATATCAGATCTTTCTGAATAACAAGTTGAAAACAGCACTAAATTCTTCCACCATGCAAGGCCCCACAGGCGCGACAGGTCCAACAGGCCTTCCCGGGCCCGCGGGCGGTGCCACCGGGGCAACGGGTGCGACGGGACCAACAGGACAAACCGGGTCTACTGGTGCAGCCGGTGCTGTGGGCCCCACAGGTTCGACAGGATCGACCGGTGCTACCGGTGCAGATGGCCTACCTGGCCCAACAGGCGCAACAGGTGCAACGGGTGCGACGGGTGCCACAGGCCCAGTAGGGCCAGTAGGGGTTACGGGAGCAACAGGTACAACGGGGGCAACCGGACCTACAGGGCCCACCGGCGCGACCGGTGTCACAGGGCTGCAGGGCGAACCCGGAGCACCCGGAGCAACAGGTACAACAGGAGCAACCGGACCCACGGGGCCCACAGGACCTACAGGGCCCACCGGAACTAACGTGACCGCAGTTTCAGCTTTTGCCGCCAATACTTCCAACGGCACTATCGGAGTTGTGGTAGGCGGCGTAATGCTACCGCTGCCCAACAATCAAAACATGCCGCCAGAAGTAACGCCCCAGGCCGGGAACACGCTATTTAACATTACTCAAACAGGCATGTACCGCATTTCGTACCATCTCAACATCACCGCTGCCCTATTATTGAACACGCGCATTTTGCTGAACGGTAGTCCAGTCACACAATCAACTGTTGCACCCTCGGTGAATACTTCCTATTTTTCTAACGAATTCATCGTTCAGATCACGGCCCCAACCACAGTCGGACTACAATTGTTCGGCGTTGCGGCACAGGTCACACTGCCTACCAACTCTGTGGGTGCTTCTCTAACGATCGTGCGCTTAAGTTAACCCACCTCTTGAAAGGAGGTTTACAAGATGTCACAACCCAATTTTCCCATCACTGAGCCGCCCATTTCCAGAGCGGAAGCCCTAAATTTGATCATCACCTCAATCGCCTTGGAAGAAGTGGGACTAAGCCACATCTTAAACGCGGAAGGCGAAAAGCTTCAATTTGCCCTGGGCACGCTTCCCGGCCTAGCAGGCGAACCTCCCACTATTGCAGAAATACTAAACCTTAACGAAAGCTCCGCGGGTATGGTGAACGCCATCATGCAAAAGCAGATGATTCTCACAAGCAAGTTTTCGGCCGCGGTGCAAGCGCCCGTTAGCCCCGGACCCACCGGAGCCACAGGTCCGCAAGGACCGCAGGGGCCGGCTACCGGTGCAACCGGCCCAATGGGGGCAATGGGTCCCGCAGGAGCCCAGGGCCTGACCGGGCCCACAGGCCCTACAGGTCCGCAAGGGGCAACAGGAGACGACGGACCCCAAGGACAACAGGGTACCGACGGGCAGGGTGGCGCTCTGGGAGCGACAGGCTCCACCGGATCAACCGGCCCCGCGGGACCACCGGGCATTACCGGTATAGCCGGTGATCAGGGGCCGATCGGTAATGCGGGACCTGAAGGGGAGGCCGGAATCCAAGGCGTCCCGGGAGTCACCGGAATAACCGGGGCCCCCGGCAATGCCGGCTCCCCGGGACAAACGGGTCCAACGGGTGGAACAGGGCCTCCCGGGCCCAATCCCACAAGTACGGCGGGGTTTGCCGCCAATACGTCCGGTACCGCAATCGCGGTTACCGTTTTAACGCCGGCATTAGTCCCACTGCCTAACGCCCAAATCCTGCCTACAAACATTGTAGCTAATCCGGCAAACAACAAGTTCACCATAAACACAGCGGGCCTCTACCGTCTTTCATATCAGATTAATACCACCGTATCGTTGCTAGTAGGGGCTAGGCTAGTAGTGAATGGTACCCCCCTCCTTCCCAGCACCATCGCTCCCGCGGTAGTAACGCCCAAATATCGCAACGAAGTTATCCTTAACCTTGCGGCGGGTTCAACCGTCTCACTACAATTGTTCGGTTTAATCAGCACTGTCGTTTTGACCAATAACGCCTTGGGAGCCGGATTAATGATAATCCGCTTAAGTTGAGGTGATCATAGTATGGTTACGGTCAGTTTATGCATGATAGTCAAAAACGAAGAAGCCGTCCTGGCACGCTGCCTGGACGGCGTCTCTCACTTGGTTGACGAAATAATCCTCGTGGATACCGGTTCAAGGGATCAGACTAAAATGATTGCTGAACAATACAACTGCAGTATTTACGATTTTCCTTGGATAGACGACTTCGCCGCGGCCCGAAATTATAGTTTCGACCAAGCCACCCAGGAATATATACTCTGGCTCGATGCAGATGATGTTCTAGATGAGCAGGCCCAAGCGCTGTTCAGCAATTTGAAGGAGTCGCTTGACCGCCAAGTAGATGTTGTTACAATGCCCTACCATTTAGCTTTCGATGAATACGGTAATCTCAGCTTCTCGCTGCGGCGCAATCGCTTGGTTAAAAGGGAAAGAAACTTTCGATGGCGGGGAAAGGTGCACGAATATCTTGAGGTCTACGGGCAGACGCTCCATAGTGATGCAGCCATCGTTCATAAAAGCGAGGACAGCCGCTGCGATCGAAACCTAAGGATCTATGAAAAAATGCTGCAAAACGATGAGCCGTTCACACCCCGCGATCTTTATTATTTCGGTAATGAGTTGGTGGATCACCACAGATATGAGGAGGCCATATCCGTTTATGAAAGGTTTCTCAATAATGGCCTGGGGTGGGTTGAAGATAATATCACCTGCTGTGGGAAACTGGCGGATTGCTACTACGAAACGGGCCAAAGCGCAAAGGCGATTCTCAGCATCCTACGCACTCTAAGTTATGCCAGCCCGAGAGCGGAGTTTTGCTGCCGCTTGGGAGAGCACTTTTTGCAAAAAGAAGATTACCTCACCGCAATCTATTGGTTCAAACTAGCAACTAAAATCAAACCGGACCAAAGCCAGCTTGGTTTTCTTAATTTGGCGTACTCAACCTGGCTTCCCCATCTACAGTTGTGTTTTTGTTATAGCAAATTGCAAGCCTATCACCTCGCCTATCTACACAACGAGGCCGCTAGACAATTCAGGCCAAACGATGATACTATTTTACACAACGAGACCTATCTAAGCACTGTCATCAAAGATGTGGAAAGCAAGTCCGGTAAGAAACTGCCCGTCAGTTGAGTCGCGGGCCCCGGATTATTCGTTTAAATGGGTTTTACGTGTGTACCAATAAAAAGGGCCGCCCCATGGGCAGCCCTTTCATCTTAACTATTTCACTAGTTTTTTGATTCTTTTCTTCAAAGCCTCAATCGTGAAACCAAGATGCTCCACTACTTCCTGCCCCGGCCCACTGGCACCGAAGCGCTCCAGGC
>CAYSIC010000063.1:0-3816 GCA_964430985.1 uncultured Atopobium sp. | reverse complement strand
GATGCTCGAAAGCCTGGCCGTTTGAGACGCTTTGTGTTTTGGCGACCAATGTTATAAGGTTACCTGACTCGTTGCATTTCCAGCACTTATAGAGGCCCTGTGCGTTGAATGATAGGTGCTTGGGATCCCCACAAAAGGGGCAAGAACCCTCAAACTTCTCGCCCCGTTCCTTGACGATGTTCACCCCGGCCTGGGCAAACACGGTTCGTATGTCCAGCCTTGCCACTATGTCTTCTAAGGTTGCTGCCATGGGTATCACCGCCATCCGCTTTCTCCGTGTTCAAACCGAGCACGACGCGCTGCTGAATAGGCATCTTTCAAGCGTGGAGTATCAGGGTTGTGCGCCCGAGTTTGCTGAGGGATCGAGCACCCTTGCTTGTGATTTCGGTTACGCTCTGTGCGGGCTTCGTATTGTAGGTCGATGCAGCCGCATTCGGGACATTCTCCCCAGTAATAAGAGCAGTCGGCGCCCCATTCATCAAAGCAAAACCCCTCGTAGGGATACCCCCCACCTTTGCCAAAATCGATAGACCCCGGGGTACCACGCAAAACAACTAGCCGGAAGTGGTCCGATAAAGCCCCCCACCTGGCATCACTCGGCCATTTCATCGCCCCGGAGGGTTCGCGTGTTGCGGGCTTTATCTCAACGAAAGTCTGTATTTCAGGCAGCCAAAAGTCGGGCAGGTAACAACCGTGCGGAGTCTTATACCCCTCGCGCTCGTACTCGTACTTGATTCCCAGCGCATCAAAGAACACTGCCCAGCGCGCTTCTAACCGGCTCCTGAACCGATAGCCGTTGTATATCGTTTCTATAGGCTTGATTGGCATGGTTCCTCCTCCTAAATCTGTATCTCTGCCTGCTCTTTTTCTCTCTGTTTCTAACCCCTTCGTCACCTTGCGCACCCTTGCGCAAATTCGTCGCCTTAAGGGCCGTTTTCTGTGCTACTTTACTATCCCTACCTGCGAAAACGGCCTTGCGTAATGTTGCGTAACCCCCACCCCGCCGCCTAGCCGGAGCGTTACTCCCGGCTCACCCTCCCACCACTCCTTACCCTCCGTCGCGTACGGGGCAGGGTATGATATCTCTCCATTAGCACGCCTTTCCTCTGTTACCGTCTTTATCCAGCTCATTAGGGCAAAATTTTTTAAGCCTTGAGTAGACGGCATCAAAACGAGAGATTGCCGATGTAAGGCTGTAGACAGCGGAGTCTATGAATTCAGGCTCTGCAAAATCGAAATGATTTTGGGCTACGGACAGTGCCTGCTTCGCTTCGTGAAGCTGTTGTATCCGTTGCGCATTAGGCATTGTTGCTACCTCCTCAATCTTTCAGCCAGCCTCGAGTTTCGCTGAGCTATTTTGTTGTTTTTTATGGCCTGCTTAAGCGCTCCGGCCTGATGAATCACAACCAGCCTTTTCTTTGCCCTGGTAACAGCTGTATAGACCAAGTTCCTTTGCAGCATTATCCAGTGCTGCCTAGTTAAAACCACGATGCAAACGGGGTATTCTCCGCCTTGGGCCTTGTGAATTGTAGACGCGAAAGCAAGCTGCAGGATGTCCAGTGGTGCCTGGTCGTCTTCTGTGCCGAAAGTGACCCAACTGTCTCCGAAGTCAACCTCGACCGAGTCACCTTCGTCATCTGTGCGCCGAACGATACCCAGGTCTCCATTGAACACGTCATGCTGGTAATTGTTCTTTATAACCATGACTTTGTCGCCGATGCCAATATTCCGCGTGGAATGACCCGGATTCACCGCAGCCCGGATAGCCTCGTTGAGCGCTTTCACTCCGGCGGAGCCTCGATGGCCAGGCGCCAACACCCCGAAACCCAAGAGGCCGCTTTCTTTGCACGCTTCTTTGGCGTGCTGGATAACTAGTGGCAAGGCTTCGTCAGGAGTATGGATTTCGATGCTGGTTACGTCTCTATCGCTAACCAGCGACGGCATCAGGCCCTGGTTAATTTGGTGGGCCAACGCTGAAATACCACTGCCTTCTTCTTGCCTGTAGATGAATTCCAATCTTGTCACAGGCACTGCGCCGGAATCGATGATGTCCCGAAGAACACTCCCTGGGCCCACCGACGGTAACTGGTCGACGTCGCCCACGAGCACGACTTGCATCCCTTGAGCGCACCCCGCAAGGAGAGACCTGGCCAGCCTCACGTCCATCATGCTTGCCTCGTCGGCGAGGAGCAGGCCCGGCTTCAACGGCTCTTGCTCATTGACCATAAACCCGGGTTCGGGGACGTAGCCGAGCAGCCGATGGATAGTAGAGGCTTCGTGGCCAGTGGCCTCCGATAGCCTCTTGGCCGCCCTTCCCGTTGGACTGCATAAGTACACAGGCAGCGCATGATGCTCGGCCTTGTAGATTGCGACTATACAACGAGTGATTAACGTCTTGCCGCTCCCCGGGGAACCCGTCAGCACTGAAAACCCTGACGACAGCGCCATTCGAATGGCCTCGCGCTGCTTGGGGTGAAATGTCACCCCCATATCCGTTTCCTGCGCTGAGATTTGACCTTCCAGGTTTGCTATCCCCGCGGGCTTCTCTGCAGCTAGCTGCTTGACCCACTCCGCCACCTTCGTCTCCGCCTCGTGCAACTCTGTAAGATAGATGTCATCGCCGTCCCTGACCAATATCTCCGCGGCGATGAGCGTCGTCACGGCCTCAGCTATCTTGGGTACCCCGACGTCCGTTCCCAACAGAGCCGGGATCTCCTTAACTAGATCATTCGGCCTCAAAGAGCAGTGCCCGTCGTTCTCAGCCTCAGAGAGAATGTGCGTGATTGCTGCCTGTATCCGCGCCGGCGCGTCGGGCTTGATACCCACCGCCATCGCGACCTTGTCAGCCGTGAGGAAGCCGATGCCGTCTATCTCGGTGAGCCGGTACGGTTCTTCTTTGACCACTGTTACGGCATCAGCCCCGAAATGCGCTACCACTTTAGCCGCCAGGTTAGGAGTGATGCCCTCCTTGCAAATGAGGGCAGATACCTCGGCCACGGTGGAGTGCTCACGGAGGTGCTGCTTGATCTCCTCGCGCTGGGCCGGCGTCAAAAAGGTAAGGGTATCAAGGACCCCGGGGTCTGCCTGCAGCGTGTCCAGGCAGCCTTCGCCCAGGGCCCCGACGATGCGTGCTGCTTTGACTTCGCCCACCCCATGGGCAATTGACGCCAGGTACCGGATGATGCCCTTTTTGGTCGAGGGCAGCAAGACTTCTGCCCCCTGGATCTGAAACTGCCTGCCGTATTTCTTATCCACTATCCAGGCCCCGGTGATCTCGTATTCGTCACCCTCCCGGGGGTTAACCACATTGCCAACGGCTGATATAGCTTCGTTTGAGGTGTGCAGGGTCAATACGGCCCAGCCATTCTTTGGATTGTAGAAACGCACGTTGGCGATAGTGCCGCGCAAAGTCTCTTGGTTTGATAAGGCTCGCTGAGGTAGGGCGCTCATGAGACTACACCTACCTTGGGTAGCTCATGCCTTAGCTCGTCTTTGACGGCTTCAATAATACTATCTACTACCCCATTGACTTCATGGTCGTTGTCATAGTCCCACTTAATACCGGCTCTTTCGGCTATCAAAGAGAAATAATGGCACAAAATTTGTTGAGCGTAATGCCTCTCGCGGGATTCATATCGTGCATTCACTTCGCCCCACCTCCCAATGCTTCCCTAGCCCCCGCAATCCTGCCAAGCGCCTCGTCTACAACGTCCTTACCAAGCCCCTCCGCACCGGCTATCCCCTCGACCATGCTTTGCAGGTCCAGAAACCTCGCCTCACCCTCTTGGGCCAGAAGTCCGAGGAACTCCGACATCT
>CAYSIC010000062.1:0-3865 GCA_964430985.1 uncultured Atopobium sp. | reverse complement strand
TGAACCATATTACAGGCCAGACTATCTACTGAGCAATTTGCCGTAGTTTACCCCTGGCAGGGCTTTCAACCTACGCATACATGGGAAGCCATATGTCTGGACTTGATGAATCTAACGCTAAAGATTCCTTATGTGCTGCTCATTTACAATGTCTGTTTCGGTTTCTTAGAACGGACCTCTCTATTTTGATTTTTGGTGCTTTATCTTCTATGGGCCAAACATTGTACGATAATGTATTTAGCCAAATCGGATTAGTGAAAAACTTTTCCATGAATTTGGGTTATCTGAAACGCCTCTTCGATCTCCCGGTAGAAACACCGTAATGAATGAAACATTTAGGACCGTCCCCAAAGTCTCATAGGACCGTCCCCAAAGTTTCAATTGCATTGCAGCCGCATCTTCCTTGTGATAAAATTACCGAGATAGTGAGCATCGTCACAAACAGGAACTACAGCACAATACACCGAATAAAGCAATCGAGCCTGAAATAGGTTTTCGATCTCACACTCAATATCGTAGTTGGTACCTCGTCCCAGTGTATTAGAGAACAGTAAAGAGCAAGAAGCAAGAGACAGACGGGCCTCAATGGCACATGAGTCATAATTGCTTCCGCGATAAGCGCCGGCCAGGTCCAGGCGCTCAGCGGAGATGTGCCGGATACAAGAGGAGAAGGTACGCGGCGGGAATCTGCAGGTGGCGAAGGGAAAACATAATTAGCACTCTGCAGGATCGAGCGCGGGCGAGAGGGAGTTGTCAGATTGAACATAGATTTGCGAACTATTGCAAGAACTGCAGTTATCGCAGCCTTGGCCATTGCTTTTCAAGCGCTTAACTTACGGCAACCTATAACAGGCCCAGGCATAAACGCGATTTTGTACGTGGCATCAATATACATCAGCCCTGTCAGCGGCGTATTGATAGGGCTCTTGACCCCCTGGATTGCCCTGACTACGGGAATAATGCGGCTAACCCCTGCAGTACCGGTTATCATGGCCGGAAATGCAACGTTGGCACTTGTTTCCGGATATCTCAGCAGGTATAACAGGTATGTTGGAATGGGTTTGGGTGCATTATCGAAATACGTGGTGATGACCCTTGGAATCAAGTATCTCATTGCACGGGGAACGCAAATCCCGGCGCCTGCTTATGCTTCGTTGACTGTAACCCAACTCATAACCGCTGTTACAGGGGCCGTTTTGGCTTCTCTCATCTTACGCGGGCTGGAAAGGTTTGGGAGCAATGGCCATGGCCGTATTCCCTCCTGAAAGACTCTTATACCAGTACTCTGTGAGCCAGGGGGAGTTTGGCACAGTAGGTACGGAAACCTCCAAGCTCAAGCGTGCCTTGCTCAGCATAGGTTTTCCGTCTGATGCCTCAAGACGCGCATTGATTGCAGCGTACGAACTGGGTATGAACATCGTGATTCACGCCTGCGGAGGCACTGTTAAGACTTTTTGGAAAGACGGTGCTTTGGAGATAGTGGTAACAGATACGGGCCCTGGAATTGACGATATTGAAATGGCCATGAAAGAAGGCTATTCAACAGCTCCTACCCATGTAAAGGAAATGGGCTATGGGGCCGGCATGGGGCTGCCTAATGCCAGAGCACGTTCGGATGATATGGAGATTACCTCGGTTGTGGGCGAAGGTACTCAAGTAGTGTGCCATATATATCCGGGGGAACAAGAAACCAGTGCGCTGCCACAGTTTCACTCTGTAAGGCTGGAAACCGAAAGATGCAAAGGGTGCACCAATTGCATAAAGAGTTGCCCCACTGAGGCAATCCGGGTAAGAAGCGGAAAAGCTTTTATTCTGGAAGATAGGTGCGTAGACTGTGGAGAGTGCATTAGGCGGTGTCCCAACAACGCTAAGGTGGCTGTTACCGATACGTGGGATGTCCTGAAAACTTTCGATTACAAGATAGCGCTGGTAGCACCCTCTTTTTACGGCCAATTCCCCGATGTTTCCCCTGGTGTGGTAAAAGCTTCTTTGTGTGTTGACGGAGGTTTCGATGAGGCCTTTGACGTTTCCATAGCAGCTGATCTGGTAACAGATGCTACCAGGGAGTACATTAAGGCCAGACAGACCATTAGGCCTCTTATCTCAAGTGCATGCCCGGCTGTAGTCAGGCTCCTTCAGGTAAGATACCCATCCTTGCTAAAGCATCTCATACCTTGTGAAGCACCCATGGAGATTGCGGCCTGGCTGGCCAAAACCAAAGCCAAGAATGAGCATCCTGAAAAAATACCGGCAGCTGTATTTATCTCACCGTGCCCTGCAAAAATCACAGCTGCGAGGCAGCCTGTGGGTAGAGGCAGGTCAATGGTTGATGCGGTCTTCTCCATGAGTTCCGCTTATACGTGGGTGAAACAGCATGCGGCCCAGGTGAAAACAGAGGCCGAATTTCCCAGCTCTACAGGGTTTGGAATCGGATGGGGTCGGTCAAGTGGTGAACTGCTGGCTTTGGGGTTAAAGGGGCTGGCAGTGGATGGCATTACACAGGTTTCATCAGTTTTTGATGAGATAGAAAAAGGTATTTTGGATGACGTTGATTTTATCGAAGCACAGGCGTGCATCGGTGGATGTGCCGGCGGTTGCCTTGCGGTGGCCAATCCATTTGTGGCAAAAGCAAGAATCAATGGCCTGGCTCAAGACAACCAAGACGCGCCGCCAAACCCTCTTGTCACAGATATTTCAGAAGACGATCCTGCAATTTGGATGAGCGTGGAGCTTCTTCCAAGGCCCATCTTCAAACTCGATTACGATGCCCAGGAAGCCAAGAACAAGCTGGCTAGGCTGGAAGAGGTATTCAGTGAGCTCCCGGGGCTCGATTGCGGGTCGTGCGGGGCCCCTACATGCAGGGCATTCGCAGAAGATGTAGTTCTCGGACGGGGTTCTTTGTGGGATTGTACGTTCAAGTTGCGACAGCGGCTTGAATACCTTGCGCAGGAAGTGAAAGACCTGGCAGGAAAGCGGCCTCCTGCAATGGGAGAGCCTGAAGAAAACGGCCAAGAGGGTGAGAAAGGACGATCCAATGCAGGTACAAGACTTGATCTCCGAATTTGACCTGGCGGAAAAGGCCATTTCAACAGAAGGGCGTTTTAAGGCTGTTGAAGGCGGGTACTCAGGCGATGTGTTATCTCATGTGATGGCTTATGCTAAGCCCGGTTACGTTTGGCTAACGGTACAGACACACGAAAATATCGTAGCCGTTGCCAGTCTCCTGGATATAGCGTGTATTTTAGTATGCCAGCGGGAAGTGCCGGAGGAAACATGCGAAAGGGCAAGAAGGGAAGGGGTTACCATTCTGTGGTCTCCCCGTGGGAAATTTGAAATATCAGGGCTTTTGTATCAAAGTTTGCATAGCAAACGGTGATGCTCAGTTCAGCCTGGCATAAATGATTTCTCGGCACTTGCAGGCTTGCGGATATCCAGGGTTGGCGTACAGTGACTAAGCATGGACAGTTCAGTTCGCAAGAACTGTTTGTATATCACTGGAAGGAGGGAAAGCAATGTCTGAAAATACAGAGCATACATGCGAATGTGCCGAGGCTTACCTGGATATAGACCGGGTTATCCAGAAGCACAAAGGCGAACGCGGAGCTCTGGTGCAAGTTCTTCACTATGTACAGGAGCGTCTAGGTTATGTACCCAAAGACATTCAGGTTAGAATCGCGGAAACCTTGGATGTCTCTCTTTCCGAAGTATATGGAGTGATCACTTTTTACTCTCTTTTCAGAGAGAGGCCCCGGGGCAAATTCATTATTTCTTCCTGTCAGGGTACTGCTTGTTATGTCAGGGGAGCTCCTGAAGTGCTTGCAAGGCTCGAGAAGGAACTCGGTATCAAGGCGGGGGATACCACAGA
>CAYSIC010000061.1:0-4325 GCA_964430985.1 uncultured Atopobium sp. | reverse complement strand
GTTAAACTGGTTGGGCTGAACGTGATTGGATAGGTGCCGGCGTTGCTATCCGTAGTTGCCGTGGTGGTAAGAGTGAATGCCGTTACTACTGCAATGGTGTCGGTGCCTTTTAAGCCGCTTACGTTGTAGGTTAATTCAGGGTTTGCGGAGTTATAGGTTTTTGTTTTATCTTCCGCCGTGATGGTTAGTGTTGCTTTAGTAATACTCCATGAGAGCGTGAAAGACTTTGCCCCACTATCCTGCCAAGTGTGGTTGTTATCAAGTGTTATTGTTATCGTGTAAGTGTCAACATTTTTACCGCTTGCGCCGCCCGTGCGAGTCATTATATCGGAATTAAAGTTGTTTAATGCCGGTGCCGATTGCGTTGCTCCGTTATATACTAACGACGTTTTAGACAGCGATGGTTTTACAATATTTCCTTTTGGATCTATCGTCAGCGTGCCGTCGTTTAGGGTGAAACTGTAGTTATTGGAGGTTACGGAACCAATTTTTAAGGAGATGGTGTAATCCCCAACGTTTGAGGAGGAGGTGGCGTTGGTGGTAATGCTCCATGAGCCGGTGATGCCGGAGGTGCCGATGGTTTCGCTGCCTACAAACCCGCTGTAGGTTACGTCAACACTGGCACTAGTTGATAGCGTTGTAAAGGTTGGTGGGTTGGAGCCGTAAGTCATAGTTTTATCAACCGCTGTTACCGTTAGTGCGGCTTTGGTTATACTCCAGCCTATAGTTTTAGCCGTGATGGTGCCGCCTTGCCACTGGTAGTTGTTTGTATCTTTTAAAGTGATGGAGGCAGTGTAAGAGCCGGCGTTTTTGTAGGTTTCGCCAGTTATGTTCATAGTATCGTTGTCAAAGCCGGTTAGCCCAAGTGTACGGTTAGCGCCGTTATAAACGTAACTGGTGGTGGAGGCGGTTGGAACGGCAAGTGTTTTCTTATTGATAGTCCAGCTTAGTTTTAGATCGGCGGT
Source organism: uncultured Atopobium sp. (assembly GCA_964430985.1). Classification (GTDB taxonomy): domain Bacteria; phylum Actinomycetota; class Coriobacteriia; order Coriobacteriales; family Atopobiaceae; genus Thermophilibacter. The sequence continues at coordinate 3,360 of CAYSIC010000061.1, read as the reverse complement.
GGTGCCGTCCGCCCAAGTGTAGTTGGCTTTGTCTTTTAGGGTTACCGTTGCCGTGTAGGTGCCAGCATCCGTTTGGGAGTTTCCGGTGATGGTGTACTGAGCATGTGTGGCGATGTTCGGGCTTTGAGCGGAGCCATTGTAGGTAAGCGTGCCGGTAACGCTTGGTTTTGCAATAGTTGCCGAAACAATACTCCAGCTTAAGTTAACGTTAGTGGTAGTGCCATCCGTCCAGGTGTAGTTAGTTTTGTTTCTGATAGAAATTACCGCTGTGTAGGAACCTACTACCGTTTGTTTGTTGCCGGTAACCGACATGGTGGAAGAATTGTAACCGGAAATACCTAGTGTTTTTTCATTGCCATCATAGGTAAATTGATTGGCACCGTCTATAGTTGGCTTGGTTAGTTTTATTGGATTTATGGTGAGCGTGCCGGTTTTAAGGGTTACGGTGTAGTTAGTTGCTGTTAAACTGGTTGGGCTGAACGTGATTGGATAGGTGCCGGCGTTGCTGCTTGTTTTTGCCGTGGTGGTTAGTTCGAAGGATGTTACCACTGCAATGCTATCAGTGCCTTTTAAGCCACTTACCGTGTAAGTTAGTTCAGGGTTTGCGGTGTTATAGGTTTTAGATTTGTTTGCTGCGGTGATGGTTAGTGTGGCTTTTGTAATAGTCCATGAAAGAGTTATTACGTTATCATCCGCGCTGGTGCTGCCCACCCATCGGTAGTTGGAGTTTAGAGTAATAGTAATGGTGTAGGTGTTAACGTCTTTGCCGGTTGCCCCGCCGGTGCGGCTCATGATAGCCGAGTTGTAGTTGTTAAAGTCGGTGTCGGCTTTTGTGATATTTGCGCCGGTATAAACATGAGTAGTTGCTTTAAGCGTTGGTTTTGTGATGTTGGTTACCGCCGCTACGGTGTGCGTGCCAGTTTTAAAGGTAAACGAGTAGTTAGCCGATGTTACACTGCCCGCCGCTACGGTGATGGTGTAACTGCCAACTGGGCTGTTTGCGCTTGCACTCGTAGTAATACTCCAAGCGTTGTTACTTAGTGCCGTTGTCGCCGTGTCGGTGCCGGCAAAACCACTGTAGGTTACGTCTACATTTGCGTTTCTAGCGTCGGTTGTAAATGTTAAAGCGTTGCCAAAAGTGCTAGTTTTGTTTTTCGCGGTGATAGTTAGTGCTTTTTTAGTAATCTTCCATGCAATGCTTGGTGTGCCGCTTCCCCATTGGTAGTTAGCGGTGTCGTTTAGAGTAAAGGTTACGGTGTGGTTACCCACGTCCTTTTTAACATCGCCAGATTTAGTCATGGTGTCAGCATCAAAGCCGGTTAAAGCAATAGTGCGGTTGGAGCCGTTATACACGTAACTGGTGGTGGAGGCTGTTGGGATGGCTAGAGTTTTCTTATTAATAGTCCAACTTAAGTTCAGGTCGGCCGTACCGCCGCCCGCCCATTGGTAGTTGGTTTTATCTTTTAAGGTTACCGTTGCTGTGTAGGTGCCGGCATTGATTTCAGAGTTGCCGGTAATAGTATACTGAGCGTGCGTTGCAATGTTCGGGCTTTGTGCGCTACCGTTATAGGTAAGCGACCCAGTCACGCTCGGTTTTGCAATACCGGCAGGAGTTATACTCCAGCCCCAGGAGATATCGGTGGTGGTGCCGTCCGCCCAGGTGTAGTTGGTTTTATCTTTTATGGAGATTACCGCCGTGTAAGAGTTAACGGTAGTACCTGTGTGCCCTGACCTATTCATAGTAGTGGAACTAAAGCCCGTCATGCCTAGTGTTTTACTTGTTCCGTCATACACGAAGGAGGTTGCGCCACTTTGAACTGGCGCGGTTAGTTTAATTGGATTTATGGTAAGTGTACCGGTTTTGGTGGTAACGGTGTAGTTAGCCGCCGTTAAACTGGTTGGGCTGAACGTGATTGGATAGGTGCCGGCGTTGCTATCCGTAGTTGCCGTGGTGGTAAGAGTGAATGCCGTTACTACTGCAATGGTGTCGGTGCCTTTTAAGCCGCTTACGTTGTAGGTTAATTCAGGGTTTGCGGAGTTATAGGTTTTTGTTTTATCTTCCGCCGTGATGGTTAGTGTTGCTTTAGTAATACTCCATGAGAGCGTGAAAGACTTTGCCCCACTATCCTGCCAAGTGTGGTTGTTATCAAGTGTTATTGTTATCGTGTAAGTGTCAACATTTTTACCGCTTGCGCCGCCCGTGCGAGTCATTATATCGGAATTAAAGTTGTTTAATGCCGGTGCCGATTGCGTTGCTCCGTTATATACTAACGACGTTTTAGACAGCGATGGTTTTACAATATTTCCTTTTGGATCTATCGTCAGCGTGCCGTCGTTTAGGGTGAAACTGTAGTTATTGGAGGTTACGGAACCAATTTTTAAGGAGATGGTGTAATCCCCAACGTTTGAGGAGGAGGTGGCGTTGGTGGTAATGCTCCATGAGCCGGTGATGCCGGAGGTGCCGATGGTTTCGCTGCCTACAAACCCGCTGTAGGTTACGTCAACACTGGCACTAGTTGATAGCGTTGTAAAGGTTGGTGGGTTGGAGCCGTAAGTCATAGTTTTATCAACCGCTGTTACCGTTAGTGCGGCTTTGGTTATACTCCAGCCTATAGTTTTAGCCGTGATGGTGCCGCCTTGCCACTGGTAGTTGTTTGTATCTTTTAAAGTGATGGAGGCAGTGTAAGAGCCGGCGTTTTTGTAGGTTTCGCCAGTTATGTTCATAGTATCGTTGTCAAAGCCGGTTAGCCCAAGTGTACGGTTAGCGCCGTTATAAACGTAACTGGTGGTGGAGGCGGTTGGAACGGCAAGTGTTTTCTTATTGATAGTCCAGCTTAGTTTTAGATCGGCGGTGGTGCCGTCCGCCCAAGTGTAGTTGGCTTTGTCTTTTAGGGTTACCGTTGCCGTGTAGGTGCCAGCATCCGTTTGGGAGTTTCCGGTGATGGTGTACTGAGCATGTGTGGCGATGTTCGGGCTTTGAGCGGAGCCATTGTAGGTAAGCGTGCCGGTAACGCTTGGTTTTGCAATAGTTGCCGAAACAATACTCCAGCTTAAGTTAACGTTAGTGGTAGTGCCATCCGTCCAGGTGTAGTTAGTTTTGTTTCTGATAGAAATTACCGCTGTGTAGGAACCTACTACCGTTTGTTTGTTGCCGGTAACCGACATGGTGGAAGAATTGTAACCGGAAATACCTAGTGTTTTTTCATTGCCATCATAGGTAAATTGATTGGCACCGTCTATAGTTGGCTTGGTTAGTTTTATTGGATTTATGGTGAGCGTGCCGGTTTTAAGGGTTACGGTGTAGTTAGTTGCTGTTAAACTGGTTGGGCTGAACGTGATTGGATAGGTGCCGGCGTTGCT
>CAYSIC010000060.1:0-4347 GCA_964430985.1 uncultured Atopobium sp. | reverse complement strand
GCGCCGCGAGCGCCCAGGCGAGCAAGCGAGAGATTGCGGCGAGGGCACCCAGGGCGCGCGAAGCCCACGGGCTATGCATCGCGCTCGGCCTCCTCCAGCTGCTCGGAGAGCTCGAGCCACTCCTGCTCGAGCATGGGGATCTTCTTGGACAGGGCGTTGTACTCGGCTAGGCAGGCGTCGAAGCGCTTGGCGTCGTTGTAGAGGGTCTCGTCGGCCATGAGGGACACGAGCTCGTCGTAGCGAACCCTCGCCGGCTCGAGCGCGGACTCGACCTCCTTCAGGCGGGTGCGCTCGCGCTTGAGCGCGCGGTTCTTGCGGTTGCGCCTCTCGGCCTCGGCTCGGCGCTGCTCTCGCGTCTTGACGTTGCGTCCGGCGCCCTCGCACGCGGCCGTCGCGCTCTCTCGAGCGTGGGAGGCGGGCTCTGGTTCGGCCCCGTCGATCGGACGCATCCCCGCGGCCTCGAGCTCGGCCCGTTTGAAGAGGTAGTAGTCGTAGTCTCCCTCGTAGACGCTCACCTGGTGGTCGCGCACGTCAACGACCTTGTTGGCCACGGCGCGCACGAGATGCTCATCGTGCGAGATGACCACAATCGTACCTGGGAAGTCCACGAGGGCGCGCTCGAGCACGTCGACCGAGTCTATGTCAAGATGGTTGGTCGGCTCGTCGAGCATGAGGAGGGGGTCCGGCGAGACGAGCATCTTGGCCAGGGCGAGACGGGCACGCTCGCCGCCCGAGAGCACACTCACGCGCTTGTCGACGTCGTCGCCGTGAAAGAGGAACGCCCCGAGCAGACGTCTCTCTTCGGGAGCGGTCCAGCCGGGGGCCGCGGCGTCCATCTCGGCCATGACGGTGTTGGCCTCGTTGAGCTGTTCGAGCTGGTGCTGCGCATAGTAGGCCTGGGTCACGTTCTGGCCCAGGGTGACGTTGCCCTGGTCGGGCGCGAGGCTTCCGTTCACAAGCTTCATGAGCGTGGACTTGCCTGCGCCGTTGGGGCCCACGAGCGCCACGTGGTCACCCCGGTAGAGGGTGAGGTCCACGTTTGAGTAAACGTGGTTGTCTTCGAAGGACTTTGAGACACCCTCGAGGTGGATGACCATGTCGCCGGTGCGGGGGGGCTCGGGAAAGCGGAAGTGGACCCGTTTGGAGCTCTCGGGCAGGACCACGAGCTCCTTGCGGACGCGCTCGAGCTTCTTCACGCGCTCCTGGACCTGGCGTGCCTTGGTGGGCTTGTAGCGGAAGCGCTCAATGAAGGTCTCCATGTGGGCGATGTCGCGTTCCTGGGCGGCGCGCTTGGCGCGGAGCTGCTCGAGGTTGTCCTCGCGCTGACGCAGATAGCCCACGTAGTTTCCCGTGTAGGTCTTGAGGGTGCGGTTCTCGAGGGCGGCCACGTGGGAGACGCAGGCGTCCATGAAGGCGCGGTCATGGGAGACGAGCAGGACAGCGCCGTCATAGCCAGCGAGGAACTGTTCGAGCCACTTGACGCTCTCTAGGTCGAGGTGGTTGGTCGGCTCGTCAAGCAGCAGTAGGTCGGGATGACGCAGAAGGAGCTTTGAGAGGGCGATGCGCATCTGCCAGCCGCCCGAGAAGTCCCGTGCGGGCTTGTCGAAGTCCTCGACGGGAAAGCCCAGCCCGGCAAGGATGGCGCGAGCCCGGCTCTCCAGCTCGTAGCCGCCGAGCCGCTCGAAGCGGTCCTGGGCGTGCCCATAGCGCTCGAGCAGGGCGTCGAGGGCCTCTCCGGGCTTGGTGGTCGATATCTTGCGCTCGAGCTCCGTAACCTGACGCTCGACCTCCTTGACCTCGCAGGCCGAGTCGACGACCTCGGCGAGCGCAGACTTGGTGCCGGCGAGCGTGGCCTCCTGCTCGAGGTAGCCGATGGTGGCGTCGCGAGCGAAGCTCACGCTGCCCTCGTCGGCGGACTCGAGGCCCATGATGATCTTGAGTAGCGTCGTCTTTCCGGAGCCGTTGGGCCCCACGAGTGCCCAGCGCTCCCCAGCGTTGAGCTGCAGCGTGGCGGCCGCGTACAGGACGCGGCCGCCGAAGGACTTCGTGATCTTGTCTGCGAGTGCTATCAAGGCGTTTCGTTTCTGCTCGTGTTCCAAACGCTCACCAGTATAGGGGTTGCGCCGGGGCTGCCCAAAAACTACGCGAGAAGCCCTGTCCTCGCGTGCGCGAAGCGGCCCGTGCGCCCAAGCTCCAGATTTCTTTGCCGTGCGAGGCGATAGAATGGCAGGCGAGAAATCGATGCGCCCCCCGGCGCGGCACCTTGAAAGTGAGCGTGTATGCCAACCTCCCGCAAGATCGATGCCCTCGATGGCCTCCGGGTTCTCGCCATCGCGGCCATCGTCGCCTATCACGCCAATCCCACCTGGCTTCCCGGCGGCTACCTGGGCGTAAGCGTCTTCTTCGTCCTGACCGGCTACCTGACCACGCTCTCCGTTGAGCGCGAGATCGCCCGCGCGGGCCGACTCGACTACCCCCGCTTCCTCATGAGGCGCGTGGGTCGACTTCTTCCCACGATGCTCGCCGTCGTGGGGGTGACGACGCTGCTCTGCGTCCTGTTTGCGGTCCCCCTTCTGCCCAAGGTGAAGGGCGACGCCCTTCCCAGCCTGCTGTTCGTGGGCAATCTCTCCTACTTGGCGCGCGACATCTCCTACTTCGCCGCGGCGGGACTCCCCTCCCCGCTCACGCACTTCTGGTTTCTTGGCGTCACCATGCAGTTCTACCTGGTGTGGCCGCTCGCGCTCCAGCTTCTGTCGCGCGTCGCGCGTCACCGTCGCACCGCGTGCGTCGTGGTCGCGGCGCTCGCGTGCGCCTCGGCCGTTGAGATGGCGCTGCTCTACGATCCGGTCGGCGACACCGCCCGCATCTACTACGCTCCCGATGCGCGTGCCGCGGAGCTGCTCGTGGGCGCGCTCTGTGCCCTTCTGACCCGCGGCCGCGGGTGGCGCGTGAGCCTCCCTGCCCATGCCGGAGCCGCGGGCCCCAGCGAGCCGCGGCCCCTTCCCGACTGGGCGTACGACGTGGCTGGAGCGGCGTCGCTCGCCTTGATTGGCCTCATGATGATGACGCTCAACGGCTATTCCGATTTTGCCTATCGTGGCGGCATCCTGCTCGTGTCGCTTCTCACAGCGGTATTCGTAGGGGTGGTGGCACGACCCGCGCCGGGGCTTGTCTCGCGTGTAGTCGGCTGGCCTCCGCTCGCCGCAGCGGGACGACGCGGCTTTGCCCTCTACCTGTGGCACTATCCACTGCTTCTCGTCATGAACCCCGCCACGAGGACGACGGCGCTGCCCTGGTGGGGCTGGGCCCTCGAGCTCGCGCTCATAGCCGCCGTCTCCGAGCTGTCCTGGCACCTGTTCGAGCATCCGAGCGAAAGGGGCGTGCTCAGGGCTCGTCTGTTCGGTCAGTCGGCGCCTGCCCTGGTCCTCGAGGCCCTGGGGGTTCTGGCCGTGGTCGTCTTGGCCGTGACCCCCCTTGACGCTACTGCGACGGGCGTGCCCGCAGACCAGCAAGATCGCTCTGCAGCAGCGCCCGAGGTCGAGGCCTTGAGCTACGACGTCTCGGGCACCTATCTGGCCGGAACCGCCTTCGCCACGGCTGTGGACACGATAAACAGCCTCAACTACGCGGTGGACGCCCAGACCGGCGCCACCGACGCAAGTGTGCTTCTGATCGGGGACTCGGTCCCGGCGGGCGCCGCCTCCCAGTTTCAGGACGTCTTTCCGAACGGCTGGATTGACGCCGAGGTGGGCCGCCAGATCTACGATGCGCCCGCCGTCTACGAGCAGTGCGTGGCCGACGGACATGGGGCCGACAACGTGGTGTGGTCGGTCGCGGACAATGGTGTGGCGCGCGAGGAGCAGGTCAGGGCCCTCATCGACGTCAGTGGAGCGGACAAGAGGGTCTTTCTCGTCACAGTGCGCGTGCCGCTTGCGCTGCAGAGTCTCAACAACCAGACCCTCGCGGACGTGGCTGCCGACTACGATAACGTGGAGGTCGTCGACTGGTACGCCGAAAGCGAGGGGCACGACGAGTGGTTCTGGGGTGACGGTACCCATCTGCGCCCCGAGGGGGCCGAGGCCTACGTCATGATGCTGCGCCGTGCCATTACGGGGCGTTAGGGACATGCGAGGAGAACGGGGCCTTTGCAGAGAGATGAAATTTCCCGCCCGCGCGAGCGCGTCTTTTGCTATGATGCTCTAGCGCGTCGCGGGGGCGATTGGCTCAGGGGTAGAGCACTTCCTTCACACGGAAGGGGTCGCTGGTTCGAATCCAGCATCGCCCACCAGATTGGGGAATTAGCTCAGTTGGGAGAGCGCGTGACTGGCAGTCACGAGGTCAGGGGTT
>CAYSIC010000059.1:0-4366 GCA_964430985.1 uncultured Atopobium sp. | reverse complement strand
CAAGTGATGACGCACTTGTCTAAGTTTCTTCAAGCCAATCTAATCATTGTTGCTAACGATCAGGTTTCAAAAAATGCTTTCTTGAGTCGCGTGATGAAGTTAGCAGCACCCGAAGGTATTCAAGTTGAGATATATCCTATTATAGAAGCGGCTCAAAGAATTCGGGATTCGACCAGTACAGATGAACGCTGCATTCTACTCGTCAAATCACCGCAAGATGCGCTTAGGCTAGTTGAAAAAGGCGTAAGAACACCGCAATTGAACATAGCAGGAATAGGTGCTAAGCCTGGGTCACGCCCTATTTATCGAAACATATCTGTTTCGGAAGCGGATCTCGAAGCGCTCAATCAGATTGAGAATTTTGGAGTTGAAGTCTATTTCAAGGTGATTCCTGACGCTAGTGGTGAGAAGGGAGCCAAACTGAAGGATCTCATTAAGTAACAGATCGGTGAAGTTGCCAAGTGCAAATTGGCGAGAATGGAGGTTGTTCACAATTGAGAGAAGGATTCTTAGTAGCGCTTGCCATGTGGATCTTTGGCTGGCCAATCATACCAGGTTTCGGTTGGGCTGCTGGTGAACCCATGTTCATCGGGGCCGTTGTAGGCCTTATTTATGGGCAACCAGCACAAGGAGCTATTATCGGTGCAGCAATCAGCACTATCTACCTAGGTTGGATTAGCGCTGGAGGTGCTCAACCGGCTGACAAACAGATGGCTGGGTTTGTTGGTACCGCTCTGGCTCTCCAGGCCAATTTGACTGTTCCGGAAGCGATGGCTCTCGCAGTACCCATAGGTATCCTTGGCACATACGCTCATACGGCCAGAATGACAATCAACTCGTTTTGGCCAAGCGTGCAAGATAGACTTGCTGCAAAGGGAGATATTAAAGGTATTTCCTTGTTACAAGTGATCCCAAACCAAATTGTTGTGTTGATAGTTAGAGTCTTACCCGTCTTTTTGGCTATTACCTACGGGCCTCACGTGGTCGAGGGCATTTTGGATGCACTCCCTTTAGGTGCTATCAATGGGCTCAAAGCTACAGGAGGGCTCTTTCCTGCTCTCGGTATAGGTATGCTTCTCAAGTATATGGCACGTAGGGAGATTATTCCCTTCCTGGCCCTTGGGTTTCTGATGGCAGCTTACGGTACCCCTGATTTGATGCTGACTGCAATGGTTGGTGCCGTAGCCGGAACACTGTATGTATCTTTGAACCCGAATATTAAATAAGCACGGATTGGAGGTACAGATAATGGCGACATTGAGTGTCAACAGTGAAAAACGTCTCTTATCCAAACGAGATGTATTTATGGCATTCGTACGTTGGATCTTGTTTAGTCATAGCGCTTATAACTATCAGAGACTCCAAGGCGGTGCTTTTGCTACCATGATGGGTCCTCTGCTTGAAAAGTTGTACCCTAACCAACCTGAGGAAGTTGCTGAAGGCCTTACCAGACATATGCAGTTCTTTAACACGGAACCTAGGTATGGTGCAGTTATTCATGGATTGGTCATTGCTATGGAAGAAGAAAGGGCAATGGGAGCAGATATTCCGTTAGAGTCTATCAGTGACATTAAAACGTCGCTTATGGGCCCCCTCGCAGGACTTGGGGATACACTTCATCAAGCTTTGTACATTCCGATTATCCTGGCTATATGTCTAGGCTGGGCATCAACAGGCAATTTGCTCGGTCCCATTTTCTATCCGATTGCAATGGTAGTTGCCGAAATAGTCATAACGTATACTACCTTCATGGCAGGGTATAAGCGCGGACATGAAGCTATCGAGACAGTTCTCGAAGGCGGCCTTCTCAGGAAACTCACTACGGCAGCTTCAGTGATGGGTCTAATGGTGGTGGGGACCATGATTGTACGCTTTATCACTGTTCAGGTTCCGTTAGTACTAGAAGTAGGGCAAACCACAGTAGCGTTAGGCCCTGACGTTTTTGACAAGATTCTGCCTAACTTGATCCCACTACTAGTTGCCATATTCTCATGGCGACAGTTATCAAAAGGAAAGTCCATGCTTAGAGTTCTATTTACGCTGGCGATTGCAGGTATGATTCTGGGCTGGGCTGGAATTCTCGGTTGAGCAACTCATATGCAAGGGCCCTGGGTATACCAGGGCCTGATTGGAGGTTTTGGTTGATGAGCAAGACATTCAAGAAGGCGGTAATTACTAAACCAGGACGTATTGAGCTTAGAGAGGATTTGCTCCCTTCTCCAGGTCCCGGAGAAGTTCTCATTCAAATCCGTGCGTGCGCCATTTGCACTTTCGATCAGCGCATTTTTAGAGGAGAATGGTCTACTTACCCAACTTTGGCTGGCCATGAGTCTTCGGGGGTTGTTGCTGAGGTGGGGCCTGGTGTTGACAGTAATTATTCTGTGGGTAGCAGGGTCTCGTTTATTGGTCTAAACAGGTGTTGGACTTGCCGGACTTGTCGTAGAGGCTTTGACAACATATGTGATGTGCCCGTTACAACAGTGTCTGATCCACTAAAGAGGCCTGCAGGTTTCGCTGAGTATGCATGCGTTCCTGCCTTCAAGGCTTTTAGGTTAGCAGATGCCACTCCGTTTGAGCATGGTGCTTTGGTGGAACCAGTGGCCTGTGTAACTCGCAGCATAAACCGTCTGGAGATCGGACCTGGTGATAACGTACTAGTGTTTGGTGCCGGATTCATGGGTCTTCTTCATACGATGTTTGCAAAAGGCCGGGGAGCTTATGTGGTTGTGGCCGAGCCAGACGCAGGGAGAAGGGACAATGCCAAAGATTTTGGCGCAAACGCAGTATTGGATCCTACGTCACCTGCATTTGGAGAAGAAGTCAGTGAACTTACTAAGGGAAACGGGGCAGAGAAGATTGCCTTGGCGACAAGTGCGGTACCCGCTCTAGAATCAGCAATTTCTGTAGCAAGTAAGGGAGCTCTAATCAACTGCTATGCAAGCTTCCACCCACGAAAAGTACCTGTAACGTTTGATCCCGGTATTCTACACGAAATGGAGGTCACTATTACCGGGACGAAAAGCCAGTCTATTGAGGATGTTGAGAGAGCGGCTGGCATCATTTCGGCAGGATTACCTCAATTGTCACAACTCGTACAGCGGACGTGGAAGCTAGATGACATTCAAGTTGCATTCGAGGAGACGGTCAAAGGTGGCATATATAGAACGGTTATATTGATGTGATTGTGTTCTAGGCTATGGAGACTGCAATTTATGATAAAGAGGTGAGGTTGTATGTTAGTAGGAATGGACATGATCCTACGAAAAGCACGTTCAGAAGGATACGGGGTGGCTGCGCCAAATGCGTTTAACTTGGAGACGCTTCACACATGCTTCATGGTTGCATCAGAGATGAAGAGCCCCCTCATAATTGGGTACCATGCTCCCGGTGACGAAGGTATTATGATGGAAATAGGAATGCTGGCTCGGTTCTATGCAGGCAAGTATCCTGACGTTCCTATCGCACTCAATCTTGACCATGGAAGGACTTTTGCAGACGCTGTAAGGGCTGTAAGGGCTGGCTTTACTTCTGTTATGATAGACAGTTCCGAACAGTCACTTGAAGACAACATATTAAGAACCAGTGAAGTCTGTAAAATGGCCCATGCTGTTGGAGTCTCGGTAGAAGCTGAGTTAGGACATGTTGGACGTGGTGTGCAGTATGCTGAAGATAGGAATGTCGGATTAACCAGAGTCGAAGAAGTTGTGCACTTTGTGGAAAAGACAGAAGTTGACTGTCTTGCAGTTGCTATCGGTACGGCTCATGGAAGGTATGTGGGGACTCCGAGTATTGATTTTCAGCGACTGGAAGTTATCAACAGAGTTAGCCCGGTTCCATTAGTTCTACATGGGGGTTCATCCACGGGCGATGAGAATCTCAAAGAAGCCATAGAACTAGGAATATCTAAGGTGAACTTGTTTACGGATCTAAGCAATAGCGGGGTAGACTCAGTCCAAGAATACCTCTCTACAGAAGCTTATCCAAGTCTGACAAATATCCATGCGTCTGGAGTAACCGGATACAAGGAAATGCTCCGACACTACATTGAGCTGTTTGGCTCAGCAGGTAAAGGTAAATGAGAAGCAATCGAGCGATATGTGCTCATGGTTTGCTTTAAACTAGGGTGCTGGAATCCTCCTTAGTTTATGGGATCCCCTCTGTGCGTCGTTGACTGTCACGGTTCACATGAGGGGATCGGTTATTGGTTTTTGGAATTGCGTAGATCACAGAAGTATTAGAACGGGTCTTTTAAAAGCATTAGCTACGTTAGCTGGCAGGTTAGAATTCGAAAGCAGCCCATGACTATGTAAGCGTCTTGATCAATATCCTTGGGCATTTTAGATCAGACAGCCTTTGCATAGATGAT
>CAYSIC010000058.1:0-4414 GCA_964430985.1 uncultured Atopobium sp. | reverse complement strand
AGGCTGGAAAGGTTATGATTCCTGGCAGTTTAGTGTACCGGAGCAAGTCAGTGCATGAATGTGTTTTGGGGGGAGAGAAATGAAAAAGCGGAGCGAAAGAATTCTTAGATCAGAACGTGGGTTTACGCTGGTAGAGCTGGGTGTGGTTTTGGCGATTATGGCTATATTGGCCGTGATTGCGTACCCAACATACACCAACATAAGAAAGAGGGCGTATGAGGCCGAGGCATTGGCTGTTATGCAGGAGATACGGGTTGAGGTGTGGAGCCATTACCTTGAGCATGCAGAGTGGCCTACAACGTTTCCTGCACCCGCGGGGGAATCCGACTATTGGAGCTTTTCGGGCGAATCTGTGGGCAACGGTTACGTAATCACTGCCACGGGTAAGAAGGCACCTGTGGACTTGGCAACTACCGTTACTTTGACTCTTGACAAAGACGGAAAGGCAACCAAGGGAGAATAGATCACCCCAACGCGGCTCCGCTGTGCACCTGCAGTTTTGCGGTGCACAGCGCCGCCGCAGTGGAAGATGTGAACGATTTGAATGATTTACATAGCCAGCGCGGCTCAGCAATGCTTGAAATTGTAATAGCCCTGGCCCTGGTATCTTTCCTGTTCATGATGGCCGTTGGCCGGCTGGTATTCATTACCCGGGTATCACAACAGGAAGATGCCAGGGTGCAGGGGCTCATGGCTGCCCGTATCAAGATCGAAGAACTCAGGTCCGGGCGGCCTGGCAGCGCTTTCTCAGGCGAAGGCGGAAACCCTGTTGAGTTTCCATCGGAAGATCCGGAAGGCCATGACAAAGCCTGGTTTGCGGATTTTCACATGCTAGGCCGCGGGACGTTTACCGTTGAACGGGTTTCAGGGCAGGAAGATGCCTTGTATAAAGTAGTTGTGCGGATTTATGACAAGAAGGATTCAGAAGTGTATTCCACTCAAACTACGGTTTGGGTGCAGCCATGAGGGCCGTGCCTGTGTGCAATTGCGTGCCTGGAGCAGATCGTAGGTGGGTTATGGATACTAACAGAGGGTACCGCCCGGGGGGCGGCAATGAGGCCAGGGGTTCACAACCGGGGGCTTCATCAAGCGCAGAACCTGTCAGATGTGATTTGGAATCGCAGGTGTGCTCGTTGGGACGCCGGCAAGTTCAGCTATCGATGCAAGAAGGAGTGCGGCCGCGCCGGCGAATCCGTGCACAGGCAAGATCCAAGAATAACCAGCTGGGTTTTACGCTGGTAGAGCTGGTTGTAGCAATCGGTGTTGGAATCTTGCTGTTAAGTGTTGTGGTGGGGTTTTGCTCAAGAACCGCGACTATTTTGCGGCGGCTCAAGATTGAACGGGAGATCAGGGATTCAGGGCTCCTTGCAGTTGAGTCCATAGAAAAGAGTTTCAGGAAGGCTCTGGAGTATGGCGGAGAAATTACGGATATAGCTGATACCCAGATAAGCGCTAAAGGGCCTTCGTATGAAGTAGGGCTGATTTTTGATGAAGATAACTGCCAACTGGCACTGACAGTCACCAAACTGGAAGCAGTTGAGGGTTCTGCCGGCGGCTCAGGAAGCACAGAAGCCGGTGAACCAACTGTATCGTACTGGCCCGGGGGTAACTTCAGATGCAGCAATGTCAAGGTTAAAGCCCTGGTTGGCGGCGGTTATGTTGACGGTTCAGAACCGGAAGCAAGTGGTGCAGACGTCATAGTTGTACAGTTTGATCTGGGAGAGGATGTTTGTGGAATATCAAGGCCATTCAAGGCGGCCTTTGCAGTGTATGGAGGCCAGGGTGGCTGACCAAGGCCTAAGCAGGAGAAGTGCCGGAGGCCGGGCGAGACGTTTCTTGCCGCATGGAGGACGGGCAGCTTGCGAAGGCGCAAGAACACGTGTGCGCCGGTTATTTGCTCCAGGGAGAGCAGGCGAAAGCGGTTTCGCCCTTGTCTACGTATTGGTTTTGTTTGGTGTCTTCGTGGTTATCCTTGCAAGTTCTGTATCTCATCAAGGCAGTGCACAGGCACTTAATATACAAACCGGGCAACGGCGAAAAGCTTTGGACCTGGCCCGGGGGGTAGTGGACGAGATGCTCAGCGCTTTATTCACAAATGGGTTTGACCTTTCGAGGTGTCCGAATTACTCCCAGGGTTCCGGTACTTCCACGATCACACAAGAACCGGAAGATACGGCTGAAAACTGGATAGCTACTGCCACCGCCGGCAAAGGCCTGGACGGTTTCATCTGCATAGTTGGCGAAGCAAGGCTCGCGGGAGTATCTGAAACAGTGCAAGTCAAGTTGGAGCCGTGTTTTTTCTTGGATCTTTATTCCGACGGCGTAATCGTGGCTGCCGATGACGTGGAGGTTGAATTCAAGAACAAGGCTCAGGGCCTGGAAGTACATGGCAATATTTATGCCGGTGATGAATTGTCCATCAAGGGGGACATCAAGAAGGTTGAAGTACACGGCCAGAGACTTGAGAATTACCCGGTTAGAATCCCGGAACCCAAAGATGTAAAGCGGCACGTCGAGGCAAGAATTGACCCGAAGTTGAACAGCGGCATTTGGTATGAACTGGACGGCAGCGGCAACAATGACATAGTAGTCTATGATGACACAATTGTCAGAGGGGATCTGTCTGTGTCAAACCGCAAGTTGGTTGTTGAGCCGGGCGCTTGGCTACACGTAAAGGGTGATCTTAAGGCCAGTGGACATTCCAAGGTGCAAATCGACGGTGTTGTTGTCGTAGATGATGACTTTAAATGCAGTGGCCAAGCCGATTTAAGGGTAGATGGTGTGTTAATTGTTCGCGACGGGAGCATAAAGATCAATCCCAATGACAATGTACCTGTCTCAGGGAGCGGTATTATCATTACCCTGTCAGAAGAAGAACAGAAGTTCACAGTCGGGCTTGGAGAAGGCGAGCGGGGCGGGCTTTGCCTGATATCCGTGGGAGAGATTGAACTTACCGTCTTTGATACTCCTCAGGCCAAGAACTCTTTGTTTGTGTATGCAGAGGAAATTGAGGCAATATTCAAGGGGAGTGGAGATGTTATATTAGACCCGTGCCGTTTCATTTCAGTGGAAGATACGGAAATTGAGTTTAAGAACAGTGCCGGAAACGTTCATCTTCATGCCGGGGGCTTTGATTGGAAAGACTACACGCCGCTTCTCGGCGGCTCGTACCGGATTGTGGATTGGGCGGAGGGCAAGGCGCGCTGACTCAAGGCTGGCCAAAGCAGTAGTGCCGGGGATAACTTGAAATATAGAGTATCCCTGGACAATCAATAGCACCTGTGAGCCGTTTTAGGGCGCAGAATCTTGCGCAACGGTTCGCACCGTTGGACAGGCCATAAGTTGGTTAATGTAGTTGCAACATGCCCGGACAGATATGTGGGTAACCGGGGAAGCGGAGGTGGATTATGGCAGCTTCGGGCACAGGCTTGCGTATGGGTATTGATCTTTCAGATCCTGTACGGGTTGTTCTTTTTTCGAAGACGTCTGACAGCGTAATTGCATCTATGACGGCTCGTACCGGGTTCGACCCGGATTCCAGGCAAGAACTGAATTCTCTTGCTTCTGAAATCAAGGATTTTTGGAAACCTCACAGGGTCCGGCCCCATGCTGTTGCCGGGCTCCCTGTTGAAGGCAGTTTTCTGTTTACAGTGTCACTACCATCCATGAGCAAGAAGGAACTGAAGGAAGCTATACGGCTTCAGCTAGAGCGCATAGTTCCCGGTAGTTCACATAACGTAAGAATGGCTGTGCAGGAATGGCCGCCCCAGCTGGTGTTGCCTCCTTCATCCGGCGCTCCGGCAAATGGAGAAACGTATGTGGTGGCAGCTGCCGAGGCAGATTTGGTTAGGGCCGCAGAAAGATTAATGAAGATGGCAGGGGCCAAACCAGTGGGTGTTGAAATTCCTGCAAGCCCTGCATGTCGCATAAGCCGTTGGATGTTGGCCAGGCCGGTTGAAGAAGATTTTGATCGTGTTCAAGATGACAGCCTGCATGCAATTTTTAACGTAGCCCTGGATATACGGCCTAACGGAGCGCTTCTGCATCTGGCCATTGACAACTACCCCTGGCTTATGAGGGAAATCCCCATGAACCCCGGCAATTTTCTTGCCAATGCCGAGATTCTCGCCGGCGAGGTCTCGCGTTCAGCCCGGTTTATTGCCGGTTCGGGGCCAGGCCAACTCACAAGAAATGTAACTGTATTGGGCTCATCAGACTCTGCCGGTTTCATTGCCGATTACCTAAGTGAGCAAGTGGGTATCGAGACCCAGGTGTGCGGCCCGGAGTTGATTCAGTGTGACGCTGAATACGGTGTGGCCGCAGGTTTGGCTCTTCCGAAAGAAGGTGAAGGCTTGTGGTGAAACGGTTCAAATCTTCAGGCAAAAGAAGCAGTTCCGCTGAACTCAATTCATGC
>CAYSIC010000057.1:1756-4571 GCA_964430985.1 uncultured Atopobium sp. | reverse complement strand
GAACCGGTGACGTGGGTCATATCCATGGTGGTTCCTCACTGTGGGGACGTGCGACAAGACGAGGGGGAGGCGCCGGGCGGACTAGTCGTGAGTGGCCCGGGCCTCCTCGAGCTTTCGCTTGACCCTCTCGCCGGTGGGTCCCACCTGCACGGTCGCAAAGTAGTCCTGTGGGGTCTCGGCGCGGCGGATCAGCTCCGCTCGCCCGTCCAGACGCAGGAGCAGCTCGGCCGAGCGGAGCCGACCGTTGTAGTTGTAGCCCATGGAGTGCCCGTGGGCACCTGCGTCACAGCAGGTCGCCCACGTGCGTCTCCGGGAGTTCTCGGTCGCGGGCAAACTGGTCGGAGTTCTCGCAGAGGCCCCCGACCACGTTGTAGACGCGATTGGCCGGATGCCCATCGGCGCCCATGACGCTGATGTGGTGATAGGCCCCGTAGACGGCCGGGCGCATGAGGTCGGCCGCGCAGGCGTCGACCCCCAGGTAGTCCCGATAGGTCCGCTTCTCGTGGATGACCCTGGTGACAAGCGCCCCGCACGGGGCGAGCAGCCAGCGGCCAAGCTCGGAGAACACCGCAACGTCGCCCATCCCGGCCGGGACGAGGATCTCCTCGTACGCGCACCTGACGCCACGTCCCACGGCGGCCATGTCCACGGGCACGTCCTCGGACCCATAGGCCACGCCCACCCCACCGGAGAGGTCGACAAACGCCACGCGCACGCCAACCTCGCGCCGCACGCGCGCGGCAAGCTCGAACAGGGTCCGCGCGAGTGCCGGATAGTAATCGTCACCCTGAGCGTTGCTCGCGAGAAACGCGTGCAGCCCGAGCTGGCTGACGCCCGAGGAAGACAGCTCGCGCGCCGCTGCCAGGACCTGCTCGACGGTCATTCCGAACTTGGAGTCCTCGGGCGTGCCGATGATCTGGTTGGAGGCCGCGAACGTGCCTCCCGGATTCACCCGCAGGCAGACGGTTTCGGGCAGGCGGCCGTCGAGCGCCGTGCGCAGACAGTCGACCAAGTCGTAGGAGTCCAGGTTGATCAGAGCGCCCATGCGGTCTGCGGCCACGAAGTCGGCCGCAGGCGTGTTATTGGACGAGAGCATCACGTCGTGGCCGGTCACGCCGCAGGCGTCCGCGAGGAGCAGCTCCGTCGAGGTGGCACAGTCGCATCCGCAGCCGAGCTCGGCGAGAAGCGCAATGATGGCCGGGGTGGGCGTGGCCTTGACGGCGAAGTACTCCTTGAAGCCCGGATTCCAGGCGAAGGCCTCCCGCAGGAGGGCCACCCTCTCGCGAATCTGACGCTCATCATACAGATAGAAGGGCGTCGGGTGGTCGCGGGCCACCTCCTCGATCTGCTCGAGCGAGACGAACGGCCGCTTGCCCCGTCCGGCCCCCGGGTCGACCTCGCTCATGTGCCCTTTGACCTTCTCCATCGCTGACCTCCCGAAAACCAAGACGCCGGCCGGAGCGCTAGCCCCGACCGGCGTCCCACGTCTCGTGGAAGCTCACGGGTAGCACTCCTGCGGGCCTGCCCGCAGACAGTCCTGCGAGTTTTCATCGCAGGCCCACCCCTCGCGTCGCGCCCGACGCATGAGGTTCGGCGGAATTCGCCTCCTCGTGGGGTCATAGCCCGCCGGCTCTCCCACGGCTCTTCTTATCCGCACCTCTACTCTTCTGGAAAATCTAGAGGGCACCGCCCGCGCGCACAAGGCAAAGCCGGCAGACGTAACACTTTGGCAACCGGGGGCATCAACCCGACCATCTCATTGTTTCGCAGGGGAGTCGTATTCACGGGAGGTCAAGAAATCGGCGCCTCCGCTCTCGTGCCTGGGGGACGGCTTTCACCCCAACGATCCCATGGGCCTCCTGCTGGCCGCAGACGCCCCGCCCGCGCGCGCCCTAGTCCCCGACCGTGAGGGAGAACTCCTTGCCGCGATTGACCACGCGGCCCTTCTTATCGACCTGAAAGTGGTAGGTCACGCGGTCCCCGCGGACGATGGACTTGGAGTAGTGCAGGGGGACACCGTCCGCACGCTCCATGCACTTCTTCAGAATGAAGAGGGGCGACCCACCGGGGCACTGCAGGAGCTCTCCCTCGTCGCCGCGGGCCATGGACACGTCGAGCGTGAGGTCCTCCATGCCGAACTCGTAGCCGTAACGCTCGTCAACGAGCTCGTAGAACGAGACCTCGTCGGCCATTAGGTCGAGAAGCCCCGGAAAGAGCTCCGCGGAGACGAAGAGGCTGTCAATCGCCATGGGGAAGTCCTCCTCGCAGATGAGCCTGCGTATGAAGTAGACCTCCGCCCCCTCGTCTATGCCCAGCAGATGAGCCAGCTCCGCGTCAGCATGCTCGGCGCTCTTCTCGAGCACCTGCCTGTAGGCAATCCCATCGAGACCGTGCTCGCTGCCGAAGCCACGGCTCTCGGGCTCTTGCATACCCAAGACGTGCTTGGGGATGGCCACAAAGGTGCCACGCCCCTGCACCTTGCGCAGGAGGCCCTCCTCGACCAGGTCCTGCACGGCGCGACGCACGGTGATGCGGCTCATGCCCGATAGGCGGCACAGCTCGGGCTCCGTGGGGATACGCTCCCCCACCGCGTAGCAACCATCAAGGATGCGCTGTTTGAGCTCCGTCTCGAGCTGGAGATAGAGCAGGCCATTAGTAGTGGAGTCGAGGGCGAACTCGCGACGCTTCCTGAGGTTGCTCTCCTGCGCTGTCATAGCTTCCTCCAACGATATGAACCCTAACGAGTCCACTCCTCGAACTGCTCGTCGGTAGCCAAGACGCTGTGACTCGAGGTCATGGGGTGGAACGTTCCCTC
>CAYSIC010000057.1:0-1746 GCA_964430985.1 uncultured Atopobium sp. | reverse complement strand
GCGGATGCTCGCGGCACCCACATCATAGACGAGCGGCTTGCGCGACCGCTCGGTCTCGGGATTGAAGCGCGGGATGGCCGAGATGAGAGACTTGGTGTATGGGTGAGCGGGGGCCGAGAAGATCTCGTCCGTGAAGCCCGTCTCGACGATGTGACCCAGATGCATGACCGCGATCCTGCGTGAGATGTAGCGCACCATGGAGAGGTCGTGCGCAATGAACAGGTACGCCGTGCCCATCTCCTGCTGTATGTCCTTCATGAGGTTCACGACCTGCGCCTGAATGGAGACGTCGAGGGCCGAGATGGCTTCGTCGGCCACGACGAGCCGAGGGTTCATGATGAGGGCCCGGGCGAGTCCCACGCGCTGACGCTGCCCGCCGGAGAACTGGCTGGGATAGCGATTGGCCTGCGAGCGAGAGAGGCCGACGCGGTCCATCATCCGATACACGCGCTCGGCGCGCTCCTTACGGTCCATCTTGGGAAAGTGAGCGTCCAAGCCCGTGGCAATGGTGTCGATGACCTTATGGTAGGGATTGAGCGAGGCCATGGGGTCCTGGAAGACCATGGACATGTCGGAGCGCAGCATCGTCTCCACCTCGGGGGCAAGCCTGCCCGAGATGTCGCGTCCCTCGAAGGTGATCGAGCCCGAGGTAATGTCATCCAGACGAATCACGGCCCGACCTGTGGTGGACTTTCCGGAACCCGACTCCCCTACCAGGCCGAAGGTCTCTCCGGGATAGATGTCAAAGGAGATGCCGTCCACGGCCTTCACCACGTTGCCGCCCGGGATCTTGAAGTGCTGCCTGAGGTCCCTAACGCTCAGCAGGGGCTTCTCGTCTGACAGCGTTGCTGCCTGGTTTACCGTCGTGGCGTCCGTCATCACGCGACGCTCCCTTCATCCCTCATCTGGGCGATGCGCTCCGCGAGCTGCGGCGGCATCTCGACCTTAGGCGCGCGCGGATCGAGCAGCCAGGTCGCCGCCCAGTGATGCTCGCTAATCTTGAACCGGGGGGGCTCCTTGACGAAGTCGATGTCAAGCGCGTAGGGGTTGCGCGGGGCAAAGGCGTCTCCCACCACCTCGTTCAGGAGGTTCGGGGGATTGCCCTTGATCGTGAAGAGGCGCTCCTCGCGCCGAGCGCTCACCGAGGGCATGCTGGAGAGCAGCCCCCAGGTGTAGGGATGGCGCGGGTCAAAGAACACGTCGACGGTGGTCCCGGCCTCCACGAGCTTGCCGGCGTACATGACGTTGACGTAATCGGCAACCTTGGCCACCACGCCCAGATTGTGCGTGATGAAGATCACGGCGATGTCGAGCTTTCTCTGAAGCTCGAGGATGAGCTCCAAGATCCTGGCCTGAATCGTAACGTCGAGAGCCGTGGTGGGCTCGTCGCAGATGAGCAGGTCAGGATTGCACGACAAGGCGATGGCGATGACCACGCGCTGGCGCATGCCGCCCGAGAGCTGGTGAGGATAGCTCGCGAGGCGCGCCTCGACGTCAGTGATGCCCACCAGGTCGAGAAGTTCGACGCAGCGCCGATGCAGGGCTTCCCCTCTCAGGCTCGTGTGATGGACGATACCCTCGGCGAGCTGGCGCTCGATGGTCATCGTAGGGTCGAGCGAGGTGAGTGGGTCCTGAAAGACCATGGCGATGTGATTGCCCTTGAGAGGGGTCATCTCCTTGTCCGAGAGTGACATGAGGTCCACGGTCCTCTCGGTGCCGGTCTCGTCCTCATAGGTGAACTCGGCG
>CAYSIC010000056.1:4752-5023 GCA_964430985.1 uncultured Atopobium sp. | reverse complement strand
CCCCGTCAGGGTTCATTCGAACAAGGCCTTCCAGGGTGGCGTTAAGAATGTCAATAGAAACTGTATCGGTACAAGTTACAGACTGAAGATCCGGGGGTTCTTCGCCAAGGTTTAGGTTAAGCTTATTGTCTCCGCCGGGCCTGCCTTCTGTATAAGCCCATTTCCACTCGTTGCTCGGAGCAAAGGCTGTTCTGACAATGCCTTTGGCCCAGGGGTGCTCTGCAAAGTTTCTTTGGCGCCAGTAGACAGGGATAATAGGTGCTTCATCCAG
>CAYSIC010000056.1:0-4742 GCA_964430985.1 uncultured Atopobium sp. | reverse complement strand
CATGCGTTCTTGTTGGTCAGTGGATGTTTTGGCCAGAGCTACCAGTTCGTCGAACTCCTCATTTGACCAGCCCACGTCGTTGTAAGGGCCGTCTGTTACCCAAAGGTCGATGAAACTCATGGGGTCGTTGTAGTCTGCGCCCCATCCTGCAAAGACGAGATCGAAGTCTTGGTCTCTCATCTTCTGCAAACGTGTTTTGAAGTCGACGTTTTCCAGTACCAGCTCAATTCCCAGGTTCTTTCTGAAGATTTCCTGAAGCCCCTGTGCATACTTCTTGGCGGCTTCGCTGTCATCAGCCAGGAACCTGATTGCCGGCAGTGACTGTTTCTTTGGCCCGCAACCTGCAAGTAGTGAAGCAACAAGCAGAACGCAGGTGAACACCACGGCCGTCTTCTTGATTTGCATTGATTCCCCTCCCAAAATTAGTACATTTAGTTAGTGCATCTAGTTGGTGGTTTTCCCGTGGTATGGTTGCCACCTCATTATGTTACATCTCTGCACATGGTTGTGAAACTCCTTTTTTATCCAGAAACAGCCTGGAAGAATACCTCAATGGAACTGTTTTACCCGGGCACAGGCTCTGTGACGAAGGGCCCACAACCTTAAGAGCCTATTCAAAGGTTCATGTGCATATTTATCGTATGATATTATAAAAACACAGATTGTTCAATTAAATACCCGAAAAACGTGCTGTTTGGCTGCCCGGTTGCTTGTTTATGTGTATATCGCCTCTAATATCCATAGAATTGCTGCTTTACACAACAACGCATGGAATTCCGCCGGCGTAAGCCCGGAAGCAAGTTTTGCCTGAGATTCTTGAAGTTACATGCAAGCAATTGTTTCGTAATGTTTATGTGAGTGACGGCTGATTTCAGCGGTACGGTCGGCAGCGCCTGCCTTGGGCAGTAACACCCAAAACGCCTTCTAAAGGCGCCCAGTTTTCAGCAGGCTGCGCAACCATTGTGCCCGGGCCTTTCCGGGCAGCCAAGAACAAAAAGAAGCAGGAGGTGTTACCTGTGCGGAGACGATATGGGGTTTTAGTCCTGGCTGTAATTCTCATCGCCTTTTCCTTTGGCCTTCGCCGGTATACGACAGGTGGAGGCGGCCAGCTAATGGGCCGGTCGGATTCCCTGGTTCAGGCAGCCCTGGAGTTTGCGGTCAGCGATTCGCGGGCCGGATCGGTTGCAAGCCAAGGAACATTTATGAGCGCCAGGCAGTCAAGAGCAGAGGTTCAGGGGGAGGCATTCAGAATTCACATAGGATTGGAGTATCGAGGTTACCCCTGGCTTTTGACTGTTATTTTCGATGCTCAGGGAGAGCCGGCGAGATGCGCATTAGAGGGTTGGACGGGTATCACATTTTCGAATTACTTGCGCATTGTAGGCATTGTGCTGGCAGTGGCGTGGTTTGCCCAGGCTTTCGTCTCTCCGCTTTTCGGAGTAAGGTGTCCTGACTGCACAACCAATCCCTTATTGCCTGTTGTTACTGAAATACGCGATGAAGTGGTTTTTGGCGGAGGCCGGGACGTTGAGGGTTACGCCCTGGCTCCGATTGTCGAACGTTCTTACGTTTGCCCCGAATGTGGGTATAGAAAGGTTACGTATATAGTGCCCCACACTCGCAAATCTGCATCAGCAAGGGATACTATAGATCTTAGCCCGGCAGGCGTTGACCTTTGGAAGCGGTTTCCCATGGAGCGCATGTTAGATCGGCAGAGGGAGGAAATAGCAGGCCGGCTTACCTTTCGGACTTTTGACGAATGGCAGGATTATTACAACCGGCTCAAGATGGAAGAACGCGAGGAGCGGCGCCCGGTTTCCAAGTAGGGTGTTTCAAAATCATAACGTGAAACGTTTAAGGCCGTCCCGGGTATTTCAGTGAAACGTTTATGAAACGGTTAGGAGCGTCCCCGAGGTTTCCCGGTGTTTCACCCGGTGTTTTGGCAAAGGAAGTGATTGTGTTGCTGCATCGTATTTTGTACCGGGCCCTAACAGGAAACCGGGGAAGATTCACGTTTTGCCCCGGACAATCCGGGCCCGCAACCGGTGGTTTGCCAAATGGCCTTCATGAGAGCGGCAAGGATGAAAATGATGTAATCATGTTTCCGGATGAGATTGGCATTTACGTTCATATCCCATTTTGCCGTAGATTGTGTTCGTTTTGCCCTTACACGAAAATGCTCTATTCTCCTGGTATTGCAGGTACTTATTTGGATTGCCTTCGTGTTGAAGCTGCTATGCTGCTCAAACAGATGAACGGTTCCAAGGTCTCTTCGGTCTATTTCGGAGGAGGAACTCCGCTGACCCTGCCCGGAGCCATTGAGTCTATGATTGATTTGATGAGCCCACACCTGGTATCCGGAGCAGGGATCGCTGTTGAGGTTCACCCAATGGACGCGAAACCAAAGATTATGAACTGGCTCCGGCAGGCCGGTGTGACCATGGCCAGTTTGGGAATTGAGTCTCTTGACCAGGGAGTGTTGGATATTTTGGGAAGAGGCTATGATTCAGAGGCGGCCCACGCTGCCATTGAAACTGTTATGGGTACAGGGTTCAAAACAGTCAACGTGGATCTCATGACATGTATTCCGGGGCAGTCCCTGGAACAGACAACGGATGATTTTGAGTGTCTGCTTGAATACGGTGTTGGGCAGGTTTCGGCTTATCCTCTTATGGATTTCTCATTCACCTCGCCTGTGTCCTCATATCCACCATGGGATCAGCTGCGGGTTTTGTCAGCATTATCCGCTGCCGGGCATGCCAGAGGATACAAGCGCTCATCAGTGTGGACCTGGACTAAGCCGCATACGGATAAATATACATCCATAACCCGGGAGCGGTTTGCAGGTGTTGGGGCAGGGGCGGCAACATACCTGGATGGATACTTCGGCCTCAATACTTTCCACGTTTCGGCCTACATTGACTGCATTCTTTCAGGGAAGCCACCCGTTGCCTTATACTCGGCCCTTACTCCGGAAGAATCTGCCTTGTACTGGCTGTTTTGGAGGTGCTATGAAGGTGAGGTTGATCTGAATTCCCCAGAGATTAACCGTTTGAAGAACTTCTCCCGGCTGTCTCGCCTGGCGGGCAGGTTAGGTTTAGTTGAAACGGCGCCTTCAGCCACTGCCGCTCCGGCCACCGCTACCACCAGGCCAGCCATGCGCCTCACAGAACGAGGTTTGCTCTTGTATCACTTCTTAGAGCGGTACTATACCCGCTTATACATCGGACGCTTGTGGCAGGCCTGCCGCGACTCAGACTTTCCCCAAGAGACCGTCCTATGATTGACACATCGGGGACGGTCCTAAAAGTTCCATAAAGCGCGTCCATGCAAGCCTACAACGACTCGATATTTCCGAAAGGGTATTATCGTAACCGTTTGGCCTCTCGTCAGTGCCATCGCTTTTGCTGTTGACATTCTATATGGCGAAATGGCAATATAAGAATATGGTTAGGGTAATATAGCCGGAAAGCAGTCAGGGGTTGCTGGGCGGTATTGCAGTTGCGGTGGAAAATACATATAGGATTCGGTCGAAGATGCGGTACAAGATACGGAAGAGGAAATCAACCAAATGTTTGACGGAAAGAGCAAGGTGTGCTTGGTATCTAGCCGCGCCAATCTGGGTCAGAAAGAGTTATTCGGAGGTGAGCAAGTGCTTCGGTTAACAACTGAGGAATATCAAGCTGCAGTTTTCAAAGCGCTGGGGAATGTAACCCGGCTAACGATAATTAACATACTCGCTAACGAAGGTGAAAAGTGTGTATGCGAGATTGTGGACAGACTGGACTTTGACCAGTCAACCATATCAAAACACCTGTCTGTGCTTAGAGCGGCCGGCATTGTCACATCGCGCAAAGAAGGGTTGAACGTCATCTATAGGCTGAGTATGCCGTGTGTCTACCGGTTTTTGAAATGTGTGCAGCATGTGATGGACGGATCTCAATCTTGTTCAAGCGAAGGCACATTGTGCACTGCGTGTCCAAGCGGAGCCAAAGGCATAACACAAGAAAGTAGCGGGTGACCATACCATAATACGCCCGGCCTTCTGTGATGTGTCACGGTACAAATGATTAAGCCTGTAATCTGGCTGATAATCAAGTAGAGACAGGAATCGGGGTGAAGCTAATGACAGAGTCACAAAAGCTTGTTCTCATAATAGCGGTTTTTCTGGTTTTGTATTTTGCGCCACTTGATAGCATCAGGATGCAAGGCGCTATCCTGGAAGGGTTTCATATGCTCCGGGAGTATGCCAGAGAACATGTGCTATTTTGCCTTGTACCTGCTTTCTTCATAGCAGGGGCAATGCAGAATTTTGTGTCGCAAAAGTCTGTTATGAGGTACCTGGGCAAAGGGGCAAAACAATGGGTTGCTTACGCAGTTGCATCAGTTTCGGGAGCGATCCTGGCCGTATGTTCATGTACTGTACTGCCGCTTTTCATGGGGATTTACAAGAGAGGGGCAGGCCTGGGGCCTGCAAGCGCCTTTCTTTATTCAGGCCCGGCTATTAACGTTTTGGCTATCATAATGACAGCGCGAATTCTAGGTTGGCAGATTGGCCTTGCCAGGGCAATCGGAGCAATAGTATTCTCGATTGTCATAGGGCTTCTTATGGCGAGGATCTTTAGGGCAGAAGAGGCAGAGCGCCAAAAAGGCTTTGAGATGCTCCCTGACGAATCTTTGCAGAGAACTATTGCACAGACTTCAGCATATTTCGCCGTTCTTATCTTGATTCTGGTTTTTGC
>CAYSIC010000055.1:0-5070 GCA_964430985.1 uncultured Atopobium sp. | reverse complement strand
GGGACGCCTGGAAACCTCTTGGGATGCAGACTATGCAAAGGACATGTGATGTTGCGAAACGATCAAAGCTCGACAATTTCAGGTAGCGGCTTGTCGATGTTCCTGTCCGTTGTTCAGTGAACCACAGAGAAGAGCTTGTGCAACAGGCGGATTGACATCTGCCAGCAGAAATTGGCCCTGTGTCACCGTTTGTGACACAGGGCCCATTCAAAGCCCAACGTTTATGAAAGCAGCCTCAGATTCATCTGAAGTTGCTGCTCCATTCCTCACTGTCTCATGTCGGTGATCTGCTTTACCGTAGGAAAGTCTCAAACTTTTTCGCAGATGTGCGCATCTCGCTGACCGTGTTGCTGTTGGAGCACATCAGCTCGATGTGCAGACCCGAATTCGACGTCACGAGCACGCTTCCGTATTCACAGATAGGCACCTGCTTGTCGTTCTTGTTCACCTTGAGCCACGTCTGCCCTATGACCTTCGCATCCTTGGGGACAGAGTCCGTCTCCACGAAGTGTGACATGCCAAAGTCCATGTCGAGGTCCGCATAGCTGATGGCGCCCACGTCTGTCCTCGCGACGACGAGGACCTTGTCGGGCAGGAAGTAGACGCGCTGCTTGCGCAGCTTCAGGCCGAACGGCTGAACGTTGGACTCCACGAAGAACGGCAGCTTGTTGGTTGCCCTGGCCGGAATCCTCTTGACGCCGCGCGCCGCCCCGCCGCTCGTCTTCCTGTCCAGGCTGGTCTCGGAGACCGTCTGCCAGAACCTGTTATTCTTGTTTAGGCTCATCCAGATCGCGGAGAGGTCTACATAGGCGGCCCGTGACTCGTCGTCGAACGAGTACTCCATCGGTACCCTCATCTTCGAGCGGACGACAATCTTGAGAACGGCGCCAGCGAACGCCGTGAGGATGAAGGGCGGGAGGGCTGCGAGGATTATCGTCGCGATCAGCCAAGAGCTGAGGTAATCGAGCCTCTGCGCCTTCCTCATCTGGGCCAGCAGCTCCTCGTACTCCGCCGGCTGGTAGTCGCCAGCATTCACGCTCTCCGTGCTTACGGCGTTCGAAACCTCCGCCTGCTGCGAATGGCTTGCTCCACGGGCGTGGCTCTCTGAGCTCGGGCGCTTACTCTTGCCGCTCTCGCTGACGTACGAGAGCCCAGTGCCCGGTATCGAGTACGTCCGTCGCGAGGAGCCCTTCGCTGTCTTCGTGTAGCGGTAGCCCTTCGTGCCCCAGCTGTACCCGATGCCGCTCTTGCTGACGTTGACGCGGAATCCTCCGCCCAAGTTGACGCTCTTCCGAAAACGCACACCCAAGGTACATTCCTCCTCAATCACCGCATGTCTGCGGGGTCAGCCTTAAGCCCAACCAAGACCTTATCATGCCGTTGCGAACTTGATAACCTTGGTGTAGTTAGGCATATTGGCCCATGTCGCTGAGACCTTGCTCTGGGCCGGATCGATGGCATGCGCATCATGTATGAGAACTGGGCCTATCGTGATGGCCCGAAGTATCGGAAGTAGTTCAGCTCTAAGTCTACTTTCGACACAGAGCTCTGGCTGTCTTCTGCAAAGCTCTCCCTACCACATTGGTACTACCAGTCCTCGGCATCTGGAAAGGTAAGGGGACGCCAGAACACGGCACCGCAGCGAACCCAGAAGCATCCCAGGCAGCTTCGCTCGTCGTCCATCTCCTTGTCGGTGAGTCCCGAGTCATCCGCAAAGATCCAGACCCCTTGGATTGATTTCCTGAGCGTTGCCTCGTATATCGGGTCGGGGTCTCTGTTGGAGGAGAAGGAGAGCTGGTACACCTCCTGGAACATCATCTCGAACTCTGGGTACACCCCGTCGCGCGATTCCGAATCGTACCTGAAGCCGACTACGAGCGAGTCCGTCTCGGTCTTGAAGCGGCCTAGACTCAAATCCGTACCGCCAGCCCTGCCCAACGGGTCGTATGAAAACCCCGAGACGTACCAGTCGTGCATTCCGTCGAGACGCTCCATCATGGCGTCTGCGGCCATCTGAGAATCGATTCCTATCCACTCCATGAGACGCTCCCAGTAATCGAGCACTCGGAACCCTTGGGCGAGGTCCGCGGCGCGTATATAAAGCGGCGGTTCCGGTAGCGCCAAACCTGCCTGCCATAAGATGCTAGCAATTCAGAGGCCCGGCAGCAGGTACTTAGCCGGCCACCGCGGACAACGCGGCCCATACGGACAGCCGCCTCGCATTGAATCGTAGGCGGCGGGCCGCAACCGGCACCCAGCACACGACGAGAGAGACAGGCCGCGCGAGCCGGCCCGTCCACGAGCCGCCCGCCATGGAGGGGACATGGCAGACGACTTCGGCGACGACGCCGGCCGGCAGATATTCGACTGGGCGCTCCGACTCGGCATGGAGGGGTACCGCCGCGGCGGCGGGG
Organism: uncultured Atopobium sp.; assembly: GCA_964430985.1. GTDB lineage: Bacteria > Actinomycetota > Coriobacteriia > Coriobacteriales > Atopobiaceae > Thermophilibacter. Next base: position 2,656 of record CAYSIC010000055.1, on the reverse strand, counting down.
CTGCGGGGCAGCGCGCCGTCGAGGACGCGATGGGGCGCCTCGAGGTCGCTCTGGAGAACGCCAGGGACGCCATAGGCGCGAAGCCCGGGCCATCGGGCGGAGCCCCGCAGGCGGCACGGACCGACACGAGGTTCGCCCGTCTCGACATGTCCGAGTTCGCCGCGCTCGAGGACGGCCAGAGGATAATCTCGGCGGTGGACGCCAAGCTCGCCGCCAACGACATATGGCACGGGATGACGGAGGACGGCGGCACGCCCTGGCTCGTCTTCAAGACGGCGGACGCCCCGGCGGTGGCGTCCGCCTTCGACCAGCTCGTCTCCGACACAAAGGAAGCGGCGAGCAGGGCGGCGGAGCGGATGCGCCAGGAGCAGGTGCGGGACGACAGGTCCCGCGCCGCGGACCGCGACAGGGAGCCCCTCAAGGACAGGGCGGAGCGCGCGAGAAGGGCATCCGATGTCCAGTCGCACGACGCGGAGCGCGGCCGCGCGCCGGAGCAGAACCGCGCTGAGACGAGGTCGAAGTGAGGGCGCGCGGCGCTGGCGCCGTGGTCGCGGCAGGGCTCTCGGCGGCCGCGTTCGCGATCGGCGACGTCGCCACGGCGGCAGTCCCCGCGGGCGCGCCCACCGACCCAGGGCTGGCGGCGCGGGAGGCGCTTGCGAGCGTGCTCGCCGGGAACGCGGCGCCGAGCGCGGAGCCGCTGCCGCTCGCCGTAGGGCTCGCCTGCGCCGCGGGCGTGTGGCTCTGCTGGGCGAGGAGGCTCTCGCTCGCTGGGGAGCACAGGAGCGGCGAGGAGCATGGCAGCGCGAGGTGGGCGAGCCCCAGGGAGGCAAGGGCCTTCGCGGACCGCAGGGACCCCGCGAACAACATCATCCTGACGCGTCGCGTGTCCCTCGCAATGTCGAGGGCAGACCACGACCCCAGGTTCGAGCGCAACCGGAACGTCCTGGTGATCGGCGGGTCCGGGTCCGGCAAGACCCGCTCCTACGTGATCCCCAACGTCCTCCAGATGAACGCGAGCCTCCTGGTGACGGACCCCAAGGGGACGCTCGAGGCAGAGCTGGGCCCGGCGCTGCGCGCCGCCGGCTACGAGGTCGCGAGGATCGACACCGTGGACTTCGGCCGCTCCGCCCGCTACAACCCGCTCGCCTACGTGCGGACGCAGCAGGACGTGCTCGAGGTCGTCGACTGCATCATCGCAAACACCACGAGGGAGGGCGCGTCCTCGGCGGACCCGTTCTGGGAGAACGCCGAGAGGCTCCTGTACAGCGCTCTCGTCGCATACCTCGTATGGCACTGCCCGGAGGCGGACAGGAACCTCACGGGGCTCATGACGCTCCTCTCGCTTGCGTCGGCGAGCGAGGGGGACGAGGGCTACAAGAGCCCGCTCGACGTGCTCTTCGACGAGCTCGAGACCGGAAAGCGGTGCGTCGCCGGGGAGGAGGGTCCCCGCCAGGAGGGCGCGCGCTCGTTTACGGGCGGCACCCGCGTGGCGTGGGTCAGGGTCGCGGAACCGCTCGCGCCGGAGGACGACTTCGCGCTCGGCCGCTACCGGGCCTTCAGGGTCGCCGCCGGCAGGACGCTCAAGTCGATAATCATCAGCTGCAACGCGCGCCTCGCCCCGCTCGGCGGCGAGGAGATCCGGCGCGTCCTCTCGGGCGACGACCTCGGGATCGACCTCATGGGCGAGCCTGGCCGCAGGGTCGCCATCTTCGCCACGACGTCGGACACGAACGGGACGTTCTCGTTCCTCCTGGCGCTCCTCGTCTGGCAGGCGACGAACCTGCTCTGCGAGCGGGCGCTCAGGGTGCACGGCGGGTCGCTCCCGACCCCGGTCCACCTCGTGCTCGACGAGTTCGCGAACATCGGGAGGCTCCCGGACTTCGAGCGCACCATCGCCGTCGTCCGCTCTCGGAACATCGGCGTCTCGGTCATCCTCCAGTCGCTCTCGCAGCTGAAGGCCCGCTACGGGGAGTCTGCGCAGACGATCGTGGACTGCTGCGACACGACCCTCTTCCTGGGCGGCAACTCCAACGAGACGAACAGGGGGATCTCGGAGAAGGTCGGCAAGCAGACCGTCTCGGTCATCGGCGCGAGCGAGAGCAGGGGCTCCTCGAGCAGCTCCACGCAGAGCAGGCAGGCCGCGGAGCGAGACCTCATACAGCCCTCCGAGCTCGCGCGGCTCGACAGGCGCAAGGCCATCGTGCTCATCGCCGGCGCGGACCCGGTGATGGACAGGAAGTACGACCCCAGGAGGCACCCTGCGTGGCGCGGGGGGGTGGTCGCGATGAAATGACCGGGCGGCCCGGCGAGTCGGCGGCGGCGCCGGGCCGAGACAACGCCGCCACCATGGACCCCTACGCTTCGGAGGGCAAGTTGCTCAACCAAATCATCAAGCTCGTCTCGGGCTGCGTCTCGTTCCTCGGCGGGTTCCTCGTCGTGTGGGGCGCCGTGAGCCTGGGCCTCGCGATACGCGAGCAGCAGGGCGGCGCGCAGATCGCGAGCGCCATATCGACCATCGCGGGCGGGGCGATCATCATCGCCGCCTCGGTCTACTTCGGGATGCTCGACACGTCCTGGCTCCCGGCCTAGGGGGCTGCCATGGCGTCGCTCTCGGTCGCGGTCCACAAGGACATAGGCGAGTACCAGGAGAAGGTCG
>CAYSIC010000054.1:0-5303 GCA_964430985.1 uncultured Atopobium sp. | reverse complement strand
CCGGAAGCACGGCGCTTTTTAGGAACAGGAATCTTCTTTTTTCCTGAAAGATACTTCCCTGTAAGCGAACCCGGGCAATCAAGCACATCTGCAACGGAACCTGCAACCACAACATGGCCGCCGTTTTCCCCTGCGCCGGGGCCAATGTCCACTACGTAATCAGCAGACTTGATGGTCTCTTCATCATGCTCCACAACGATGACCGTATTGCCGGTATCACGTAAGCGCTTCAAAGTGTTCAGAAGCCTTCCGTTATCTCTTGAATGAAGCCCTATGCTGGGCTCATCTAACACATACAACACACCTACCAGCCCGGAGCCAATCTGGGTTGCAAGGCGTATCCTCTGAGATTCGCCACCGGAAAGGCTGCCTGCTTGCCTGTTTAGCGTTAGGTACCCCAATCCTACGTCAATAAGAAACACAAGCCTTGCGCGCAGTTCCTTGATTACCTGGCCGGCGATAAGGTTTTCCCGGTGGGTGAGTTTGAGCTCATCGATGAATTCAAGGGCTTCCTCACACGGCATGCGTGTAAGCTGAGCTATGCTGAGCCCGCCTATTGTAACAGCCAGAGCTTCCGGCTTGAGCCGCTGCCCCTGGCAAACAGGGCAGGGCACGGAAGCCATGAACCCTTCTATCCACTGACGTATATAATTGCTTGACGTCTGCTTATACCGCCTCTCAAGGTTAGGCACGACTCCAGAATAAGTAACCATACGGTCAGAACGCCGGCCGTACTGGCTTTCGTATTGGAACCGGATTTTGTGTTTGGGAGCCCCGTACAAGATAATCTCTACATGCTCTTGTGCCAGATCCTGAATAGGCGTATCTGTAGAAAACCCAAAATGCCCGGCCACGGCTTCCAGCAACTGTGGATAATATCCATCAGTAGTACCGTTCCATGGCGCAATTCCGCCGTCAGAAATCGACTTTCTCTTGTCCGGTATAATCATCTCAGGGTCTATTTCCATATTCACACCCAATCCGTTACACGAGGGGCACGCTCCAAATGGGCTGTTAAACGAAAACAACCTGGGCTCAAGTTCGTCGATTGATATGCCGCAATCGGGGCATGCCAGGGATTGGCTGAAAATAACGTCCTGCTTGTTTTCACCATCTGCAATTTCCATAACCACCAGGTTTCCGGACACAGAAAGGGCAACCTCAAGAGAATCAATAAGGCGCGGCCTGATACCATCCCTGATTATAAGCCTGTCGACTACAGCCTCTATTGTATGCTTTTTGTGTTTGGCCAACCTTTTTCCCGCGAACTCTGAAACCTCTGCAGTAACACCATCCACCCTGGCCCTTACAAAGCCTGCTTTTTGGATATCGTCAAATACCTTCTCATGTTCCCCTTTTCTGCCCCTTACCAAAGGAGCCAATACAGAGAACCTGGTTCCCCCGGGAAACGACAAGACCTGATCTGCGATTTGATCCACTGTTTGCTGGGAAATGGGTTTGCCGCATTTAGGGCAATGGGGGTGGCCTATCCGGGCGTACAAAAGCCGAAGGTAATCATATATCTCTGTGACTGTAGCCACAGTTGAGCGTGGGTTCCGGGTTCCTGATTTCTGGTCTATCGAAATGGCCGGCGATAACCCTTCAATATGGTCAACGTCGGGTTTGTCCATGAGCCCAAGAAATTGCCTGGCGTATGCAGACAAGGATTCTACATACCGTCTTTGCCCTTCAGCATATATTGTGTCAAAAGCCAGGGAGCTCTTCCCGGAGCCCGACAACCCTGTTATTACCGTCAAGGTATTTCTGGGAATCTCCAGGCTTATGTTTTTCAGGTTATGCTGGCGCGCACCCTTAATAATCAGCTTATCGTGAGACATTTTTGTTTCCCCTTAGCCCTGATGGCTTCTTAGTTTCCTGCTCCAGTTCAAATATCATATCTCTTAGTATTGCCGCCCTTTCAAATTCAAGGTTGGATGAAGCTTCTTTCATTTCCTTCATTAACTTGTCAACAAGTTCCGGTATGGATTTCCTGGGAATCTGCTTAAGATCCTCATCCTTAAGCAACGACTCAGGGGCCAAAGGCTTCTGGTGCTGAATGACATCGTGAATCTGCTTTTGGATTGTCCTGGGGGTAATCCCGTGCTTCTTGTTGTAGAGCGCTTGTTTGGCCCTGCGCCTTTCAGTTTCCTTGATAGCTCTCTCCATTGAACCGGTTATCACATCTGCATACATTATGACCTTACCGTTAACGTTTCTTGCAGCGCGGCCGGTGGTCTGTATGAGCGACGTCTCTGATCTGAGAAATCCCTCTTTGTCGGCATCAAGTATGCAAACCAAAGAGACCTCGGGAAGATCGAGCCCCTCACGAAGGAGGTTTATGCCTACAAGCACATCAAACACTCCCAACCTTAAGTCTCTGATAATTTCCATTCTTTCCAGGGTCTCAACATCAGAGTGCATGTACCTTACCTTAATCCCAATATCGCGCAAATACTCTGATAGGTCTTCTGCCATTCGTTTTGTCAGGGTAGTAACCAGAATCCGTTCGTTTCTGGATGTTACACTCCGTATTTCGGAAACCAGATCATCTATCTGGCCTTTGACCGGCCTTACTTCAACCCTGGGGTCAACCAGCCCTGTGGGCCTGACCACTTGTTCTGCAACTTGAGATGCCCTCTCAAGTTCAAACGGCCCCGGCGTAGCAGACACATAAATCACCTGGCCGACCCTGTCCATAAATTCGTCGAAAGTAAGAGGTCTGTTATCAAAAGCCGACGGCAATCTAAAGCCATAGTTTACCAATGATTCCTTTCTGGAACGATCACCGGCATACATTGCACGAATCTGAGGAATGGTTACATGAGACTCGTCTATTACAACCAAAAAATCTTCCGGGAAAAAATCCAGAAGTGTATACGGAGGTTGGCCCTGTGCCCGTCCTGTAAGATGCCGCGAGTAGTTTTCAATGCCCGGGCAGTACCCCATTTCCTCAAGCATTTCCAGGTCAAACCTGGTTCGCTGCTCAAGGCGGTATGCTTCAAGAATCTTGCCGTTATCTCGAAGTTGCTTCAGCCTAAGGTTCAACTCTTCTTCGATTGACACGAACGCGTGTTGCATATTTTCATCTTTTACCACGTAATGCTTGGCCGGATAAATCATGACATGGTTCATTTCTGAAAGGGCCTGGCCTGTGAGTACGTCAAACTCAAGAATCCTGTCTATTTCATCGCCAAACAGCTCAACCCTTATGGCCTTGTCCGAAGACCCTGCGGGGTAAATCTCAATAGTATCGCCCCTTGCCCGGAAAGTGCCCCGCTGAAAATCAATGTCATTTCGAGTATATTGAATATCCACAAGACGCCGGAGTATTCTGTCACGATCTCTAACCATTCCTGTACGCAAAGACAAGACCAGGTCCTTGTAATCTTCAGGAGAGCCCAGGCCGTAAATACACGAGACGCTGGCAACAACCAAAACGTCACGCCGTTCGAAAAGAGCGCAGGTTGCAGAATGCCTGAGCTTGTCGATCTCTTCATTGACCAAAGCATCTTTCTCAATATAGGTATCAGTGTGAGCCAGGTATGCTTCAGGCTGGTAGTAGTCGTAGTAGCTAACGAAATATTCCACGGAATTGTTCGGGAAAAAGTGCCTGAACTCAGAAGCGAGCTGGGCAGCCAAAATTTTGTTATGGGAAATAACCAGGGTGGGCCGGTTTAGCCTGGCTACTGCATTGGCAATGGTAAAAGTCTTGCCTGAACCGGTTACTCCAAGCAAGATCTGGTGCTTGTACCTTTTTTCCACCCCTGAAACCAGAGCATCGATAGCCGCAGGTTGGTCACCTTTGGGTGTAAATTCTGATACTAGATGAAATTCCGGCATTTCCATTCCCCCGCCAAATCATTATAACTTCACGAGCCAATGCAATCAAATGTTCTATATATGATTTAGCCATGGAATAAAAAACCGGGGTGGCCTGCTACTTGTCAGATTTCTTCCCCTTGGCCACGTTCCTTAAGAACCTGAGCAAAATGCCTTCTGTGTAAGAACTTGCCATAGGTTGGTCGCCTGGTTGAGGCACCGGGATAAGGCCCAGGCCCTCATTGGATTGCCTTTCGACTTCGACTCTGTGCAGCCGGCTGCTTTCAATGGACTCCAGGACCCACAAGGTCAAAGGCCCGGGTGCATTGGCGATGGTAGATTCAAGGCAGTCCCTGTTGCCAACTTCAACGTCATTGACCAGGCAGATTACATTGCCACTCTTAAGCCCGGCGTTTTTGGCAGGGCTGCCCGCCACTACGTCAAGCAGCAAAACTCCTTTTTCAGCAGGTGTGTATATAGGTTCCTTCCCAAATTCCTCATGAAGCCCGGCTCTGATGACGATTTCGTGGCCAATGGGAGAAAACAGCGCCGCCACCCATGCGAACAGGTGCCATCTTGAAGCAGCAATCGAAAGCATGAGAAGCAGAACACTGAACAACATGAGATTATTTGAGGTGCTCTTCGCCTTGTCTCTGGGATTCCTGGCTATGGCAATATCTCCGTAACCGAGTGCGGCAATTACAGGCATCATGGCAAACACAGGTTTGCCTGGGCCCGCAATTTCAGGCGCCCTGATTAGAGGCCACCAATCAGGAAGATGGATCAAATCCGCTATGTGTGACAGGTCAGGCAGTTTTATGAGGAAGAGTACGATTATGGGGATAGGCCAAAACCGCTGCAAGGCAAAACCGCCAACTACATCTCCGTTCTCATGGGAAACATATACAGGGGTGGAACATGTATGCCCTGAGAGCCTTATTAGAAAAGCTTCTGCAGCATGGAGGCAAGCTACAAGCGCCATGAGGGCAGGAACATTCACCTTTGGCCACCCAAACAGCAAGTAGCTTAGGCCGGCCAACCCGCCTGCATAAGAATAGCAAAGAAGCCTCGGGCTGAACAGGTACAGCAATACCGCCAGAGGCATCAAATAGGCAATGCCGCTGTCAGTTACCGATACTCCGATTAGCACCAACAGCAAACTGGCAAGCAACCCTCCGAGCAACCCTAAGCCTACTGCGGCCAGTGTCTGGTACAATGCTTTGTTGGCCGCCGTTCCATAAAGCTTTTCCTCAGTACGCTGGATCCTTGCATATTGGCTCGCGACCAAACCCAGGACCACCAGATAGAGTGCGTCTACGGCTGTATTGGAGAATATCCCCGGATATGAACGCAAGATCGACTTCACAAGTTCCAATAAAGGGCCCACCCTCATTGCCCCTTTCGTATGACTGATAGATGCCAGAGCTACATCGTCTCTTGTATTTCAGCCCGGGCCAGTTCAAGTGCTTTTGCAAGTTGCTCAT
>CAYSIC010000053.1:0-5529 GCA_964430985.1 uncultured Atopobium sp. | reverse complement strand
GACTGAGCTGCAGAACTCCGTCGCCTGCGCCCGGCGCCTCTTCAACCTCCTTGACGTCCCCACCGAGAAACCCGATGCCACGGGTGCGCTTGCGCTCGAGAGCCCACGCGGCGAGGTGAGCCTGGACCACGTGGCCTTTGGCTACGAGCCCGGACGCCTCGTCCTCACCGACGTGGACCTGCACGTGGCCCCCGGTCAGAGAATCGCCCTGGTGGGCGCCACCGGCTGTGGCAAGACCACCCTCATCAACCTGCTCATGCGCTTCTACGACGTAGACGCGGGATCGGTCGAGGTGGACGGCCATGACGTGCGCGCCTACACCCGTGCCAGCCTGCGCGCCGGGTGGGGCATGGTCTTGCAGGACACCTGGGTGAGGCATGCCACCGTGCGTGAGAACATCGCAATCGGGCGGCCCGACGCCACGCTCGAGGAAGTCCGCGCAGCGGCACGCGAGGCCTACGCCGACGGCTTCATCATGCGACTGCCCCGAGGCTACGATACGCTGCTCGACGGCTCGGCGTCCCTGTCCGTAGGTCAGCGCCAGCTTTTGTGCATCGCGCGCGTGATGCTCGCACGGCCGTCCATGCTCATCCTCGACGAGGCCACCTCGAACATCGACACCCGCACCGAGCTTCTGGTGCAGCGCGCCTTCGGGCGGCTCATGGAGGGCCGCACGAGCTTCATCGTGGCCCATCGTCTCTCCACGGTGCGCGACGCCGACCTCATCTGCGTGATGAGCGACGGACGCATCGCCGAGCGCGGCACCCACGACGAGTTGCTGGCTTCTGGCGGTCTCTATCGCGACATCTACGAGTCGCAGTTCGCGCCAACGGAGTAGGGGCCATCGAGGTCACAAGCGAGAAGGCCGCGAATCATAAGATCGCGAGCCTGCCGCCGTGCACAGAATGATCCTCTAAGGGTGACGTTCTGTACGCAGCGGCAGGCTCGGCGATAAGCGCATCTCATCACGAGCCAAAAGCTCGAGTAATTGGGGTTGGAGAGTGACCGGACTCCCCCTACGCCCCCGTGTAGGCGTCCTCGGCGCCAAAGCTGAAGTCGTGGGAGGCGAGCCAGGCGCGGTCCTCCTTGGTCTCGGGAACATCGATGCGCTCGATGCGAAAGACGACCGGACGCGTTCCGTCGTTGCAGCAGGCAATCATCATGCGCTCGTCGTTGGTCCATCCCCGCATGATCGCTCCGCCCTGCAGGGCCGCATAGATGTAGCGACTGATGCAGTCCCATGCCTCGGCACAGGGGAACTTGGGGTCGAGGTCACGCCCGAAGTGCCAGAAGTCGTCCTTGCCGTCCTCACGCTCGAAGAGGTACTCCTGGCCTACCTCGAAGCACGGGCAAGGCCCGCTGTCCGGGTCTGCCAGATACTCCTTCTGGAGGTCGGGAAAGCACTTTGTCTCGAGGACCGTCACCTTACACTGATGCTTCATGGAAACTCCTCTCGCGTATGGTCCGATTTTGAGCATAGGCGCCGAGAAAGGCCCGGGTTCGTGGGAGCCGGCGTCCTCACATCGTTGCCACAGCGAAAAAGAAAAAAATTGGGGGTTGCGCAGTGGACGCCTTCCTTGCTAAGATACTCCCTGCGCTGCGACCCCACGTGGCGAGAAACACTTCGGGCGTTTAGCTCAGGGGGAGAGCGCTTCCCTGACACGGAAGAGGTCAGAAGTTCAAATCTTCTAACGCCCACCACAAAAGACGAGGTCAGAGCATATGCTCTGACCTCTTTTTTATGGGTCCACTAGCTGTCCACTAGACAGTCCACTAATCTGCCGAGCGGAACCTGATTTTCGGTAAGCGGTCAGGGGGAAAAGGGTCCGCGGCGGCGGTAGACTCAAGGGGATGAATTCAACCCCACGGAGGATCCCATGGACGCACAGGAAGCCGAAGCCGCGCGCACGCCGACAGACGCGAGCCTTCTTCGGGAGTGGCGCCGCGACCTGCACCGCATTCCCGAGTGCGGGTTCGACCTTCCCGAGACCCTCGCCTACGTCCGCAACGTCCTGGAGGGCCTCGCACGAGAGTCGCCCGCGGGCCAAGACGGCGTGCTCAGCGTCCTCGAGCCCTCAAGGGGGTGCCTCTGCGCGTACTTCGACCGCGGGGGCGGCCGGGCGACGGCGTTTCGCGCCGACATCGACGCCCTCCCCATCACCGAGCGGACCGACGCGCCCTACGCCTCCACCCATCCCGGCCGCATGCACGCCTGCGGCCACGACGGCCACGCAGCGATGCTCCTGGGTCTGGCCCGGCGCCTCTCGCGTGACCCGCAGAGGCTTCGCCGGAGCGCGCTGCTCGTGTTCCAGCCCGCCGAGGAGGAGCAGGGGGGCTCCCTCAGCGTCTGCGAGAGCGGCGTCCTGGAGCGCTGCGGCGTCGATCGCATATTTGGCATGCACCTCTGGCCCGGCCTGGCCGCCGGGGTCATCGCCTCCCGCGCCGGCACGCTCTTCGCGGCCGGAAACGAGGTGGACGCGGTCTTCTCGGGCACGCCCGTCCATATAGCCCAACACGAGGAGGGCGCCGACGCCCTGGAGGCTGCGGCTCGATTTCTGACGGCGTCCTACCATGCGGTCGACGGGCTCTCCCGCGAGGAGCCGCTCGTCCTGCGCTTTGGCTGCGGCCGGGGCGGGCAGGTCCGCAACCAGGTGGCCGGCGAGGCGCTTGTGTCCGGCTCGCTTAGGACCCTCTCCTCCGGCATGCGCGCTCGCACGATGGACGAGATCCGTTGCATCGCCGACGAGGAGGCGGCAGCGGTCGGCTGCACCGCGCACGTCAGCTTCTCGCAGGGCAACCCCCCGGTCGACAACGACGCGCTCCTGCTCCAGATGGCGCGCACGGCGCTTCCCGACCTTGCCCCCGTCTCGCTCCCCTCCTACACGACGGACGACTTCGCGTGGTATCAGCGGCGCATCCCTGGCGTCTACCTGCTGCTGGGCACGGGAGAGGGCGCCTGCCTGCACTCAGACCGCTTCGACTTTGACGAGTCGGTGCTCGCATCGGGCCTTTGCGCCTACGAGAGGCTCGCGCTTCTCCCCTAGCCTGCCCGCGTGCGGCGCGCGGCCCCCTACAGCGTGCGGAGCGCCTCCACGAGGGCGGTCTTGGAGCTGGTGCGCTCGTCCGCGCGCTTGATCACGCGCGCGGGGCACCCGGCGACCACAGAGCCGGCCGGCACGTCCCCCACGACCACGGCGCCGGCGGCGACCACGGCGCCCGCCCCCACGCGACACCCCTCGATGATCACCGCGTTGGCCCCCACGAGCACGTCGTCCTCCACGACGACGGGCATGGCGCTCGCCGGCTCGACCACGCCCGCGAGCACGGCGCCCGCCCCCACGTGGCATCGCTTCCCCACGGTCGCGCGACCGCCCAGGACGGCACCCATGTCGATCATCGTGCCCTCGCCCACGACCGCCCCCACGTTGATGACGGCACCCATCATGATGACGGCCCCGTCGCCGATGATGACACGGTCCCGGATGAGCGCCCCGGGCTCGATGCGGGCGTTTACGCCCTTGAGGTCGAGCAGCGGCACGGCAGAGTTGCGGCGGTCGCAGTCGACGACCACGTCGGCCAGACGGTCCGCATTGACCTCGAGCAGGTCCCGAACGCGGTCCCACTCGCCCATGACCACCTTGTCTCCCAATCCAAAGACATGCAGCTCCGACGCGTCATCGCCACCCCCGGCGCCGAGGTCGATCGGGTTCGCCTGAGGGTCTTTCTCCCGTATCCAGGCGCGCACGGGCGTGCGCTTCTCGGAGCGAGCTATGAAGTCGATGATTGCCTGCGCGTCCATGTCCGCCGTGGCGGAGTCCGTCTTATCCGTCTTGTTTGTCTTGTCCATCTGGCCCTCCTGTCAGCCAAGCACGAGGTCGTCAAAGGTATAGAGCCCGGGTCCTCGCCGGAGCAGCTCGCGCGCGGCCGCGAGGGCGCCCACGGCGAAGACGGAGCGGCTCGTCGCGCGGTGCGTGAGCTCCAGCTCCTCGCCGTCGCCCAGAAAGTACAGCGTATGCGTGCCCGCGACGGTGCCCCCGCGCAGCGAGTGCACCCCCACTTCGCGCGGAGGTCGGGGCCCCACGCGCCCCTGCCGTCCGTAGACCACGTCGCTGCGGCCATCGGGGTCGACGGCGGCCAGCAGCACCTGGGCGGTGCCAGAGGGGGCGTCGGCCTTCTGGGCGTGGTGCGTCTCCACTATCTCGACGTCAAAGCCCGGAAGCGCACGGGCCGCCTCGGACGCGAGCCTGCGCAGGACGGCAACGCCCAGCGAGAAGTTCGCCGCCTGGACCACGCGCGAGCGCCCGCTAAGGCGGCGCACCTCGGCGAGCTGCTCCTCGTCGAGTCCCGTCGTACCCAGGACGAGGGCCGCCCCCGTGCGCCGCACGTATGCCGCGACGTGCGGGAGCGCGTCCGGGGAGGAGAAGTCGATCACCAGGTCCGCAGGAGGCAGGCCCTCGTCCAGACGCTCCACGTCGACCGAGGAGACGCTGGCCACCCGCTCGAGGCTCTCGTCCTGGTCAACGAGGGCGGCCACGAGAGCGCCCATGCGCCCCGCGCCCACGACGACGACCCTCGCGGCGGGCGCCGGAGCGCCGACTCCGCTAGCCAACGAGACCAGCCGCCCTAAGCGCCGCGGCGAGCCTGACGTCTCCGGCCTCGGAGAGCGGCCAGAGCGGTTGGCGCCAGACGGGCTCGATCATGCCCATCCTGGCCAGGGCCGCCTTCACCGGGATGGGGTTGACCTCGCAGAACAGAGCATGGATGAGTTCGAGGTTGTCGAGCTGGATCCCACGCGCGGCGGAGAGGTCCCCGGAGAGGAACGCGGCGCACATGTCGTGAACGGTCCTGGGGGCCACGTTGGCCCAGACGGATATGACACCGCTCGCGCCCAGCGACATCAGAGGGATGACGATGTCGTCGTTTCCCGAGAACATGCGGAAGTCGTCCGAGAGGTGACGCGCCACCAAGGACGCGTACTCGATGGAGCCGGACGCCTCCTTGATCGCCCACGCATTGGGGTGCCGCGAGAGGCGCGCGACGTTGTGCTCCGAGATCGAGCAGCCCGTGCGGCCGGGGATGTTGTAGAGCACGCATGGCACGTCAACGCGGTCGAGCACATACTTGAAATGCTGGTAGATGCCCTCCTCGTTGGACTTGTTGTAGTACGGCGTGATGAGCAGGAGCCCGTCGCAGCCCGCCGCGACCAGCGCCGCGGACTTGCGCATGGACTCGGCGGTCGCGTTGGACCCGGCTCCTCCGATCACCGGAATGCGACCGGCGACGCGCTCGATGACGCAGCGCGCCACCTCGAGGTCCTCCTCGTCGGTCATGGTGGAGGACTCCCCGGTGGTGCCGAGCACCAGAATGCCGTCGGAGCCGTTGGCGAGCTGGAAGTCGACGAGCCTCTCCAGGCCCAAGAAGTCGATTTCGCCCCCCTCGGAGAAGGGGGTGACGAGGGCCGTTATCGAACCGGTAACGTGGGTCATATCCATGGTGGTTCCTCACTGTGGGGACGTGCGACAAGACGAG
>CAYSIC010000052.1:0-5552 GCA_964430985.1 uncultured Atopobium sp. | reverse complement strand
AGTAAATTAAGAAATAAAATTATATAATATACAAAGGGAGTTTCAAATGAAAAAAACGGAAACGATCAGACCCATGTAGGAAATCCCGTGCAAATCGGCAATAATGGCCGGAAGTGCCGTATTTATAATCGTCGCATCAAGTCCTGACATCACATTGGACAAGAGCAGGCCGATCGTCATTACGTGAATCTGGTTTCGCGTCAACTAAATGCCTCCCTTTGCTTAACGACGATGATTTGCGCGCCAGATTATCCAAAGTTTGAATAAGACGACGCAAACGACGTAATAAAGTACTCCGAGCAAGAGCAGCGTAATTGAAAAACCTTTTCCCGATGCAACCAACATGATTGCGAGCGTAATCAAAAGCGCAACCAACGCAACAACATGAACGATAATCTCAAATTTGGTAAATTTCATTTATGAATAGTCCTTTCGAAAAAAATCAAACAAAAAACATTATAAACTATTTTTGTTATAATTGAAGAAAGATGTCAAAAAAAGGGGGAAAACCGATGAAAAACATTTTGATAACCGGTTTTGAGCCGTTCGGAGGCGAAAAAATCAATCCTTCATATGAAGCTTTAAAACTTTTACCTGAAACAATTGCCAATGCCAAGATACATATTCTCCGCCTACCAGTCGTTTTTGGAAAAAACGGCGCATTGCTTAAACAAAACATCGATGAACTTGATCCGGACATCATTATCTGCGTCGGTCAGGCCGGAGGACGAAGCGGTCTGACGTTTGAAAAAATTGCCATCAACTGTCAAAATGCTTCCGTTCCTGACAACGACGGCAATCAGCCGCATGATGAACCCGTCATTGGACAAGGTCCGGCTGCCTACTTTGCGACGCTCCCGCTTTCTCAAATGATTGCCGCTTGTAAAAAAGCCGGCTTCAAAGCCGAATTTTCATACCATGCCGGAACCTACGTCTGCAACGATACGATGTACCGCCTGCTCCATCTTTTAGCCTCCGGTGCTTCAAAAGCACGTGGCGGTTTTATTCATGTTCCGTTCATGCCGGAACAGGTTCATGACAAAAAAACAAGCTCGCAGTCTCTTGAGGAAACATCCAAGTGCCTGGAATGCGCAATCAAAGCGGCAATCGAAGCAACGAATTAAACCTGAAATTTCAGATTGAGCCTCTTTGGGCATCACAAGGCTTTTTCTTTTTGTCAAATGCAGTGCTGCGAAACACCGGCTCAATCATTAATGCGGCAAAACTGGCTTACGGGCAAAACGCCGATTCTTGGGATTTGACCGTAAATACTTGTCCTCGATGGTTCTCCTGAGTCCCCGTTTTTATCAGTTTTGACCCATGGAAAGAAAAAAACCTTTTGATTATTCCTGTATACACCAAAGTCCGGATGATTCGCAAACGAATTTTGAATCATCCGGGCTTTTAGTTTGAAGCATATTTTCAAGATCTTTTTGCAATCGATCAGAACGGACCAGGATCTTCTCTGGCCTCGATTGACGTAAATTTATTAAATGCCTTGAGGAAAACCAAATGAACCGTTCCGCGTGCACCGGCACGGTTTTTTTCGATGATGAGCTCAACTTCGCCGGCATCGTTGTCATTTTGTTGACCGGATTTTACATCATCAGAATCTTCTTCGCCTTCTTCGCGCTCATAGTAATCATCACGATAAAGAAACGCCACGATGTCGGCATCCTGTTCGATTGAGCCTGATTCGCGAATATCGGACAAGACCGGCCTCTTGTCCTGACGCTGTTCAACCCCACGCGAAAGCTGCGACAGGGCGATGACCGGAACTGAAAGTTCCTTTGAGAGTTTCTTGAGCTGTCTGGAAATTTCTGAAACTTCCTGTTGGCGACTTTCTTTATTGGATCCTTCAATCAACTGAAGATAATCGATGACGATCAGACCTAGCCCGCCAGTTTCCTTATCAAGCCGGCGACACTTGGCACGAATTTCAGCCATTTTAATTCCCGGCGTGTCATCGATATAAAGCTTTGTTCTGGCCAACGCATCAGTCGCAGCGTAAAGCTTGTCCCAGTCGTCATCATCAAGCTTGCCATCGCGGAGCTTATCTGCCTGAATAGGTCCTCTTGCGCAAAGCATACGATTGACAAGCGATTCTGCGCTCATTTCAAGCGAGAAGATTGCGACCGGCACGTCCGAGTCGATGGCGACGTTTTCGGCAACATTCAAAACAAATGCCGTTTTACCAACGGCAGGGCGTGCTGCCAAAATAATCAGGTTGTCAGGCTGAAGCCCGGAAATCATCTTGTCGAGGTTTTTGTAACCAGTTGAAAGACCGGTAATATCGCTTTTATTATTCGACAAATCATACAAATGATTGTAAACTTCGTCGACGACTTCTCGAATCGGCTTGAAGCCTGCTTTGTTGCGCCTTTCAGAAACGTCCATGATCTGACGTTCCGCCTCATCAAGGATATTTTCAACGTCATCGTCCTGCTTTTGTGCCAAGGCAATGATATCCGTCGAGGTTCTGATCAGCTGCCTCAAGCGCGATTTTGCAGACACGATTTTGGCATAGTAAGCTGCATTTCTGGCAGAAGGAACCGAGTTGGCCAATTCCGCTAAGTAAGCAACACCGCCGGCATCATCCAACTGATTTTTAGTCTCCAGAGAAGATTTCATAGTCAAGACATCAATCGGCTGATCGGCATCGTTCAGTTCAATCATCGACTGAAACAAAATCTGGTGCTGACGACTGTAAAAATCATCCGGCTCAACTTGTTCCATGACATCGGCCAAGGCTTCCGGATTCAGGAAAATCGCACCCAGAATCGCCTTTTCGGCCCCGATGTCTTGGGGCGGCATGTTGCCCGCTAAAAGATCGTTATCCAAACTGTTCATCCTTTCCGAAAACTTGAATCGCGGTTATTTTTCTGAAATATGAACGCGAATTTTAGCCGTTACGTCATTGTGAAGCTTGACCGGAACGTTGACGTACCCCATTGAGCGAATCGGAGCAGCAAGTTCCATCTTGCGCTTGTCGATTTTCAAACCAAATTGCTGCTGAATTGCTTGTGAAATTTGTTTTGACGTGATCGATCCGAACAAACGGCCGTCGCTTCCGGCTTTCGCCTTCAGCTCAACAACGTAATCGCCTGATTCGAGTTTTTCCTTTAATTCTTTTGCTTCAGCCAAAAGTTCGGCTTCTTTCTTTGCCTCAGCACGTTTTTGACCTTTGAGTTCGCTCATTGCCTGAGCATTAGCACGCTTGGCTTTGCCTTCCTTGATCAGGAAGTTGGCATACCCATCGGCCATTTCCTTGACTTCTCCGCGTTTTCCTTTGCCTCTGACATCTTGTGTAAAAATAATTTTCATTTCAGTTCCTCCGTTTTATTCTTGATTTTCACGCGCGTTTCCAATAATCGTCAGCAGTTCTTCGTGCACGTCAGCAATCGTTTTTCCGCTGATCTGTGTCGCTGCATTTGACAGATGTCCGCCGCCGCCCATCTGTTCCATGATGACCTGAACGTTGAATTCACCGTTGCTTCGTGCCGAAATGCCGATCAGATCCTCTTTTCTGAACGTGATCACATATGAAGCCTCGACTCCCGAAACACCGAGCAAAGAGTCCGCAACCTGAGCGGCAATGACCGGATCATATATTTTGCCGTCTTCGCCGCAGCAAATCGCATTGCCGTGTTCATCAAATTCAGTGCGTTCAATCAAATGACTTCGCTGCATATAGCTTGCAACGCTTTCTTTCATGAAGTGCCGTGTCATTCCGAGATCAGCTCCGACCGAGCGCAAGTAGCTTGCGGCATCAAACGTTCTCGTGCCTGTCCGAAGAGAAAACGACTTGGTATCAATAATGATTCCGGTCAGCATGGCCGTTGCTTCAATCTCGTTGATCGGCTCGCCGTCTCGGCCTTGATATTCAAACATTTCCGTGATAAGTTCGCAGGTCGAACTTGCATATGGTTCAATATAGACCAAAATCGGATTATCAGGAAATTCCTCTCCGCGACGGTGGTGATCCATCACCATGACACGATTTTGCATCTTTTCATATAACTCAGGCGAAATCGAAATCGATGGTTTCGAATGGTCGCACATGATGAGCAGGCTGTTCCTTTGAACTTTTTCCAACGCGTCTTTTGGCGAAATAATCGCCCCCTTGATTGCAGGATACTGGTCAAGAGCTTTAAGCAGCCGTAGCACGTCGGAATGAAGATTGTCCTTATCCAAGACGATCCAGCATTTTTTGCCGTTCATGGTCGCAATCCGCCTCAACCCAAGACAGGCACCCATGGCGTCCATATCAGGATAAGCATGGCCCATCACGAAAATATCATCAGATTGCATCATCAGTTCGTTCAGCGCCTGGGAAATCATCCGTGCGCGGACACGTGTCCTCTTTTCCATCGGATTGGTCTTGCCGCCGTAAAAGCGGGCCTGGCCAGCAATTTCTCTGACAACCGCCTGATCTCCGCCGCGTCCCAAAGCCAAATCGAGATTGTTTTGCGAAAGTCGCGAAAGTTCCGCCAAATCGTCTCCGCCATAAGCAATTCCGACGCTGAGCGTCAACGGCGAGTTTCGCTTGGACGTGCGTTCACGAATCACGTCCAAAATCTTGAATTTTTCTTCTTCAAGCTTCTTGAGCGCTCCGGTATAGGCCAAGATAAAGAAATGATCGTCATCGACTCGTTTCAAAAAGATTTCAAATTCTCGTGCCCAATCAGACAACGTATTCGTAATGAAGTTGTCAAGATTTGACAAGTCCTTGTCATTCATGACTTTGGTCACTTCGTCATAATTGTCCAAAAACAGCTGTCCCAAAACGATTCGCGAATCTTCATACTGTTCTTTGATGGCCGCATAATATGAAACGTCCATCAAAAAAACGGCATTTATGTCTTTTTGAACGATGAACGAATATGACTTTCCGTGAAGCTTGACCTCGCTTGCCTTCTTTTCGTCGCGATGGTTTTTGAGCTGATCTGCCAGCTCCTCATCAACTTCGCTCAGACTCTTTCCCAAAATATCCTTGCGCGAAAAATACCGCTGCATATAAGGATTGTACCATTCGATGCGTTCATGATCATCATAAAACAAAATCCCGATCGGCATTTTGATCAACGCCTCCTGCTCACCGCGCTTGATGCGATAAGACAGATCAGAGATATATTCGGACGTATCGGAAGCAATCTGCTTCAAGCCGTTGTAAGCAACAACAAGAGTTATTATGCTTAAAACAAGAATAATCAATCCGAACACTGCATTTAGCATGAAAGCAAATGCAGTGCACAAAACAACTGCCCCAAAAAGAATCAGGGTCAGCTTTCTCAACTGCTCGTTCTTCAAGAACTCTGGAATCTGACTAGACTTGTTTTCAGGTTCTTTTTGCATAAAATCAGCCCCAAAATTTTCTATCTTACAATTAACTGCTCTACCGTACAATTTTACCACATGCGGTTATCATTAAGCACAAAAAAAGGAGGGGCTGGGAAAAAACTATGCCTCAAATTGCAAATCTAATCCGTTTTTTTGTGTATGCATGACGATCGCCTTCCATGATGGAAATAACCCAAAATAGTTTGGCGGTA
>CAYSIC010000051.1:0-6000 GCA_964430985.1 uncultured Atopobium sp. | reverse complement strand
GCGAGGCTCTCGTTACCTCGAGCTGAGTGGTTCTTTTTCCCCTCTTGCAGGAGTCAAAGTCGCGGGGACGTCGACTGCCTCAGCAGGCTTGCAGGTACAATAGCCACGTAACCGACGCGGGGAGGACCCATGGCCAGCATCAACTACCAGACGGCACGCTTCGAGGCCTCCTATGGCACCGTGGCCCAGCTTCCCGAGCCCACGACCCCCGAGGTCGCCGTTACCGGTCGCTCCAACGTGGGCAAGTCCTCCCTGCTCAACCGTCTCTTTGCGCGCAAGGACCTCGTCAAGGTCTCCAGCACGCCAGGCAAGACCGCCAACATCAACTTCTTCTCCGTCGATGGCATCCGCTTCGTGGACCTTCCAGGATATGGCTTCGCCAAGGTCTCCAAGGCCGAGAAGCGTCGTTGGACGGACCTCATCTCCGGCTACTTCGACCAGGAGCGCAGCTTCAACCTCGTAATAGCCCTCGTGGACATCCGCCATGAGGCGCAGCAGCTCGACCTCGACATGATGGGTTTCCTGCACGAAAGCGGACTTCCCTTCGTGGTCGCGCTCACCAAGGCCGACAAGATCGGCCGTTCCAAGCAAAACCAGCAGATTGCCACCCTGACTCGACAGCTCGGCGTTGAGCGCGAGCAGGTCGTGGTCACCTCCTCCGCCACCGGCGAGGGCATCGACGAGCTCCGTCGCCGCGTCGCAGCCGCCTGCCTCTAGGACTACGTGCCCGCCAGATCCCCGCGAGCCCCATTCACGTTCTCGCTCGTGACAAGAAGGCGCCACGGGAGATGGGGTACGAAGAACTCCACCTAATGTCTCTGCGAAGGGAGCCCCCATGAGCACTGCCGTTGAGCATCAGAATGGCTCAGCCCTCATCAACGCGCTCGAGAAGCGCTTCACCTGCAAGCGCTACGATCCGAACGGCCATGTCTCCGACGAGGATTTTTCCGCAATTCTTGAAGCCGGACGGCTCTCCCCCAGCTCCTTCGGATTCGAGCCGTGGAAGCTGCTCGTCATAGAGAGCGACGAGCTTATGGGCAAGGTCCTCGGCTGCTGCTGGGGCGCCAAGAGGAACGCCGATCGCAACGTCATCATCCTGGCTCGCCGAGGTATGGATGCGCAGAGCTCGTGGGCGCACCAGATCTGCGAGCAGGTCCTCGGCCTCTCCCCGGAAGACGAGCAGGCGCGCCTCGCCACGTTCGAGAACTTCCAGAGAGACGACCTCCGCGTGCTCGAAAGCGACCGCGCGCTCTTCGACTGGGCTGGTAAGCAGACCTACATCGCCTTGTCCAACATGCTTACCGCAGCGGCGCTTCTGGGCGTGGACGCCACGCCCGTCGAGGGCTACGATTCCGATGCCCTCAACGATCTTCTGGTCAAAGAGGGTATCGTCGATCCCGAGGCATGGGGCGTCAGCGTGCTTGCCCAGTTTGGCGTCCACGACCCGAGTCATCGCTCGCATCCCAAGCAGCGCCGCCCGATCGAGGAGGTCGTCGAGCGCGTGCGGTAGCCGCGCCATCTCGGCGGCGATGTCGCGATCTCACTCTGGTGACTAAGTCACTGAACCGCCTTCGCCGCTCGTGCTAGCCTTCCCAGAGCAGACATTCAATAGGAGGGCATCATGGGCTTTTTCGATTCAATCTTTGGCGGAGGCGCAGGGGCGCGAGACATTAACACGTGTCTTGCGGAGGCACACGACGTTCACGGCGCGGTCATCCTGGACGTGCGCGAGGCAGACGAGTTCGCAAGTGGTCACATCGCGGGGGCAATCAACGTCCCCGTCGGTTCCATCTCGACCGTCAAACGCGTAGTCCCGAGCACCGACACGCCCGTCTACGTTTACTGTCTCTCCGGGGCGCGCGCGAGCAGCGCCGTAGGCTCCCTCTCCCGGATGGGGTACACCAACGTCATCAATGCCGGCGGCATCAACCGCTGGCGCGGCGACGTCGTAAGGGGAGCTTAACCATGAGCGAGAAGAAGGTCATCATCGTCGGAGGCGTCGCGGGAGGCGCCACCGCAGCGGCGCGCCTGCGCAGGTTGGACGAGCAGGCACACATCGTCATCCTTGAGCGCAGCGGATACGTCTCCTACGCAAACTGCGGCCTGCCCTACTACGTAGGCGACACCATCACCGACCGCTCCAAGCTCACGCTCCAGACCCCCGAGAGCTTCCGGGAACGTTTCAACATAGACGTACGCGTCCGCCAGGAGGCCGTCTCCATCGACCGCTCCCAGAAGGTCGTGCATGTCCGGCGCCTCGAGGACGGGACGACCTATGACGAGCCGTACGACGAGCTCATACTCTCCCCTGGCGCACATGCCGTCGTCCCGACGCTGCCCGGAGTGGATTCAAAGCGCCTCTTTACGCTGAGAACCGTCGAGGACACCTTTGCCATCCATGACTTCATCGAGCGCATTCAGGCCAAGCGCGCCACCGTGGTGGGCGCCGGCTTCATCGGCCTCGAGATGGCCGAGAACCTGCGCGAGCGCGGAATCGACGTCACGCTCGTACAGCGCAGCTCCCAGGTCATGCCCCCCCTTGATGCAGACATGGCCCCCTTCCTGCATAACGAACTACGACGCGAGGGTGTTGACCTTCATCTCAACGCAGTCGTAACTGGGTTCGTGGATAAGGGCGACGCCCTTGTCACCCAACTCGCCGATGGTCAGGAGTTTGCCTCCGATCTGGTCATCCTATCCATCGGCGTTGCCCCGGAAAGCGCGCTCGCAAAGGATGCCGGCCTGGAGCTGGGATTGCACGACTCAATCCGCGTGGACGAACACCTAAGGACGAGCGATCCGCATATCTTTGCCGTGGGCGACGCTATTGAGGTGCGCCACGTGGTCACGGGCCAGCCGGCTCTCATCGCACTCGCCGGCCCCGCCAACAAGCAGGGACGCATTGCAGCCGATAACATCTGCGGCCGCGACACCACGTTCACCGGTTCTCAGGGCTCCTCGGTGCTCAAGCTCTTTGCCCTCACCGTTGCCTCGACCGGTCTCAACGCGCGCCAGGCCACCCAGGCTGGCATCGACTTCGACGCCGTGGTCCTCTCGCCGGCGAGCCATGCGACTTATTACCCCGGCGCCGGCTCGATGACCCTGAAGGTGCTGTTCGAGCGCTCCGGAGAGCGGCGCGGACGCATCATCGGCGCCCAGATCGTGGGCACAGACGGTGCCGACAAGCGCATCGACGTGCTCGCTACGGCCATTCGCGCCCAGATGGACGCGACTGACCTCACCGAGCTCGACCTTGCCTACGCGCCCCCCTACTCCTCAGCAAAGGACCCGGTCAACATGGCCGGCTACCTCATCGAGAACATCCTCGACGGCCTGGTCAAGCAGGTAAGCTGGGACGAGGTCACCAACCTGCCAGAGGACGCCGCGCTCGTGGACGTGCGCACTTCGAGCGAGGTCGCTCACGGCGGCATCGAAGGTTCGCTGCGGATTCCCCTTGACGAGCTGCGCGACCGCACGGACGAGCTCCCGCGCGACAAGACCCTCTACGTGCACTGCCAGAGCGGCCTGCGCAGCTATGTCGCCTGCCGCATGCTCACGCAGCTGGGCTTCTCGTGCGCCAACGTCGCCGGTGGCTATGGCTTCTACGAGGCTAGCGCGCTTGACCAGGCCCTTATCGGCAACGCTGCTGGTCCTTGTGGGGCGGTCTCGTAATACCGGAGTCTCCAACCGGCAAGGCGCTACAATCGGGATGTAAACCCTACGGTTTCTTGTCCCGAACGGAGCCTTGTGACCACTGATTCCTCTACGCTCCTCGCCCGTCTTCTTCCCGTCTGGGAGGATCTGACGGGCGAGGAGCGCGCTGCGTGCGCCCATCATACGAATGTTCGACAATTCTGCATGGGTGAGCACATCCAGGGAAGAGACGCAGGCTGCGCAGGCGTGCTGCTCGTGGCGGAAGGCAGCCTGCGGGCCTACATGCTCTCTGAGTCGGGGCGAGAGATTACGCTCTTTCGTGTGGAGGCAGGTGAGTGCTGCGTACTCGCTGCCTCGTGCATCTTGCCCATGATTGGCTTTGACATCGCGCTCGACGCCGCTTCGGACTGCACGCTGCTCGTCGTGGACCCTGATTTCTTTTCTCAGTTTATCGAGAGGAACGTGCACGTCGAGGCCTTCGCGTACCGACAGACGGCGCTGCGCTTCAGCGACTGCATGTGGGTCATGCAGCAGGTGCTGTTCTCGAGCTTTGACGCGCGACTCGCCGCGTTTCTCCTTGATGAGCTGGCCCGCACGGGAGAGACGCACCTCATGGTGACGCACGACAAGATCGCTCGGCACCTGGGCAGCGCCCGCGAGGTGGTCTCACGCATGCTCAAGTACTTTGAGCGCGAGGGGCTCGTGGCGCTCTCGCGCGGGTCCGTTGACGTGCTCGATCGCGCCGGGCTGCGTAAGCTCGTGTGAAGGCGGCAGGGAAGGCCTCTCGGCAGGCTGTGCTACAAGTGCCCCTCCGTCAACCCTGCAGCAACTGGAGGTAGTTATTCCACACGTGATGGGGTGCCCTTCGGCAAAATGATTATCAGACCATTGGAAGCCCGTTCTGTAGTAAAGAAAACGTGTACGCCCCTATTGCTCTATAACTCACAGGGGGGTGGCGGAATCACCACGCCACTGATTCAAGGGGTCAGCCAGCAAACGATCGAAGGTCAGTTTGTGTCACCACGGGCGGCAGTCATCTTGCTCGACAACAACTAGCCAGGTAATCCAGAGGATATTGCTAAGCTAGTCCCATTCGTAGCATCTGGCGCTTCTCGCCACATGCCCTAATCTGTTATTGATGTCGACCGTGGAATTACCCTATGGAAAAGGCGAGGATCGCATGAAAAAGGTAGTCGTCTTAGGCGGAGCGGGTTTTTTCTTTGATGATACGCGACCAAAGAGCTATTAGCTCGACGCTATGAGATCGAGACGATGGCTTTTCCACCAATGCCGGCTGACGACCTGCTGCCAAAAGAGATCAAGTGCGAGCTGGAAAATATCAATGGGCTATCTGAAGAGGAAATCACCGCTAAGCTATCAGACTGTTGTGAATTTACTTATGCTGCAGATGCGGACGAGCAAGCAACTCCCAACCCTCCTGCTCATAAGTTTTTCTATGAGATCAACGTACTGCCAACTCAGAGGCTCGTTCGTTTAGTTAAAGAAGCCGTCGTGAAAAACGGTCAGGATGTCACTGCGCCAAAACTGGTGTGCCGCGCCCATGAGGTGGTGAGAGGTTGGGTTACCAGTCAGGATGTCACTGCGCCAAAACTGTACACCCTCTCAGCGTCGTCCACCGGCGAGTTGGATTACCAGTCAGGATGTCACTGCGCCAAAACCAGGTCGGAGCGCCCCGTGCACGCAAGGCCGTTGGATTACCAGTCAGGATGTCACTGCGCCAAAACAGCTTTAGACCACCACGCACAGACCGGGGCGTTGGATTACCAGTCAGGATGTCACTGCGCCAAAACCTCGGCACCACCTGCCAGCTCGTCGGTCATGTTGGATTACCAGTCAGGATGTCACTGCGCCAAAACGATGCGTCCGCCCTGTCTGCGGCTGTGCTTGTTGGATTACCAGTCAGGATGTCACTGCGCCAAAACGGTGGGGTGGTAATCAGCGCTTGTCGAGTAGTTGGATTACCAGTCAGGATGTCCTGCGCCAAAACGAGGTACTCGCGCGCCTTGCGCAGGTCGCGGTTGGATTACCAGTCAGGATGTCACTGCGCCAAAACTGACGTCCTTATTTTTAGTCGCGTCTGCTTGTTGGATTACCAGTCAGGATGTCACTGCGCCAAAACTACCGACGTTTGTTTGTTTGACCCTATGAGGTTGGATTACCAGTCAGGATGTCACTGCGCCAAAACTCGCTGGAGCTCGAGAACGTGAAGCGGGTGGGTTGGATTACCAGTCAGGATGTCACTGCGCCAAAACAGTTCACCGTGATCACTGGTTCTCCGTCCTGTTGGATTACCAGTCAGGATGTCACTGCGCCAAAACTAAGCGC
>CAYSIC010000050.1:0-6012 GCA_964430985.1 uncultured Atopobium sp. | reverse complement strand
AAGGATTAAGATGTCGTTGGGTGCAAAGAGTCCACTGCAGTACAGGAGAAGTCTTAGGTTGGCGGCTTAAAGAGTCCAAGAAAACGTCCGCACCCTCTTATGGGGATCTTACTATGGCTGCTCACAACAGGAAACCGATAAGACAGCTGGCGTTGCTGAGCTGCAAAACCGACTTGACATCATGCCCGTAGGCAATGCTAGGCATAGATACGAGTATGATTCCTGCCATGACGATTAGGTTGGAGGCAAATGTAGTTACAGTGCTGAACAAATATTGTTTCTTGAACCCCAGGCTCGGTACCGCATACAGATCTGTTTCAGAAAACGACGGAAGACATCCGCCGGATCCATGCCTGCTTGCACGAGAAGAACAGTCTCTTCACTGGGTTGCTTTCATGGCCACAATTCTTTCTATGGCTTTTACTAACATATCATAGAATCGCCTATCACAGATGTCTTTTCCAGAATCCTTATAGTCGACCCACGTTTGTCCAGATATATCAGAC
This sequence comes from uncultured Atopobium sp., assembly GCA_964430985.1. Lineage (GTDB taxonomy): Bacteria > Actinomycetota > Coriobacteriia > Coriobacteriales > Atopobiaceae > Thermophilibacter. The sequence continues at coordinate 5,506 of CAYSIC010000050.1, read as the reverse complement.
GGCGGCTTGCTCTGACTTCGCTCCTTTATGGGAATAACCCGCACGCCCCAGGTCAGGGCCACACCCATTTCCAACATAACATTGGCGTTTAAATCAGATGTTTCAAAAAAAGCAATATCAGCCCCAATAATCGAACGAGCGATTTCATTAAACAAGTGTTCTCCTAACCCCGCCCCAAGCGGTTCAAATTCAAGATTTATCAGTCGTTTGGGGTGCTTTGTATTATATCTTTCAACAGTCATTTCAACGTGCTTCTTCATGTTTGCTATAAGCGTCTCTGTGTCATATATGCTTGATTTGAACTGCATCCCCAAGACAACAAACAAAGTCTTGTCGTCTTCTTTTCTTAGCGCGACTTCTTCCCAGTCTTGGCCTGTGAATCCGTAAGGGGAACCAATTGGATTGATAGGTCTTGACGGTAATTTGCCATTACTATCTCTCGCTAGTTTCGCCTCCTCTTCCTTTTCCTTGATCTGATGGTAGATATATCTACCTCGCGACTGAAATAGGGCTGCAGAAAACGCAAACGGGGCAGTCCCAAGAGTTTTTATCAGACGAACCGCACCTATTGAGCTAAGATAATCCATTGCATCGTTAATATCTTGTGGAACCATCTCCATATTGTCCTCAAACCATTCTTTGGAGTACTGCTCGAGTCCGCCTTCAAACATTAGGTTCAGCAGCTTAACTGCATTTTGCTCGATCGGATTCATCATGCCACCTCCGTAACTGGCACAAACAAACTCTATCCAGTCAAGACCCTTCAACTAACTGGTGAACGCTGATATCAACCGATAAACCAACCTCCACTATGATATCGATGCATTGGCGAGATTAAAGACCATTAGACTCTCTCAACCCTTCCTCCAACACCTGAGCCACATACTCAACCTCTTCCTGGCTCAGGTTGCTGTGGAACGGAATGGCAATGCTGGTTCTGCCGGCGAATTCTGTGTTGGGAAAGTCACCTTGTTTGAAGCCGAACTCCTGTACATAAAAAGGCTGTAAGTGAATTGGCGTAAAGTACGGCCGGCAGCCGATACCGTTGTCTATGAAAGTCTTCATGACGTGCTCACGGATTTGGGCCTGGCGGTCCGGATTAGGTTCGTCCACCCCTACCCTTATTACATAAACAAACCAGCTCATTCTGGTGACTTCGGGACTTATATAAGGAAGTGTCACACCGCTTATCTGAGACAGTCTTTCATTGTACATGTCTGCGACATGCTGGCGTTTCTGGATGATCTCCTCGATTCTCTCCATCTGGGCAACTCCCAGGGCAGCCGATAGTTCGTCCATTCTGTAGTTGAAGCCCAGCCTTTCATGGGATAGCCAGACTTCTGATCGGCCTCTTCCCTGATTGCACATACTCCGGCACAGGCGGGCTATGTTGTCGTCGTCGGTGACAACCATGCCGCCTTCCCCTGTGGTGATTTGCTTGTTTGGATAGAAGGCAAACACACCGCCATGGCAGAACGCACCATGGCCTGCTTTGATTCCTTTGTACTCGGAACCCAGCGATTCGCATGAGTCTTCGATAACCACAAGGCCGTGACGGTCTGCTATCTCGCGGATGGAGTCAAGCCTTGCCGGTTGGCCGAAGGCGTCTACCGGTAGGATGGCCTTGGTCCGGGAAGTAATGGCGTCCTCAATGAGATCCGGGTCGATATTGCCTGTGTCCTTCTCTATGTCCACAAACACAGGCCTGGCCCTCTCATACAGAATGCAGTTACTGGAAGCAATAAAACTAAAAGGAGTAGTAATGACTTCATCCCCTTCCCCGATGCCGTAGGCCCGAACAAGAAGGTGAAGACCACTTGTCCCACTGTTACACGCAATTCCATGCTTCCGGCCAATGAAGGTGGCTATAGATGCCTCAAATTCCTTCAGATATGGCCCCAACGCAAGCACGGGTGTGCGAACAACCTTGTTAACGATGTCTATTTCCTTTTCTGTGATATCTGGACGAGCAAGATGAACTCTCATTGTCAATAACAACCCCCAACGGTGAGATTAGACAAAGTGGTAAGGTGTTTTGAACCGTTTTTTCGAGCACACCACTAAGCAAAATCACAAATTTCATCCTCATCTAACGAGCGAATAACTCTTGCCGGGACTCCCACCACAACCACTCCGGAAGGAATATCGCTGACTACCGAAGCTCCTGCACCAATAACTGACCAAGACCCCACAGAGCACCCAGGGATAATCGACACACCGGTTCCAATGTGAACCCCTGTGCCAATAATGACATTGCCCGCTAGGTGAGCGCCTGGCGAAATGTGAGTATAGTCCTGTATAATACAATCATGATCTACTGAGCAAGCAGTGTTCAAGATGACATGGCCCCCTATACGTGCACCTGCATTGACCACAACACCCGGCATAGCCACTGTTCCGATTCCAACTCTTGCATAGTGGGATATGATCGAACTCGGATGCAACACAGTACCCCACCGAACCTGCCACTCTCTGAGCCTAGATACGATTGACTGGCGTATAGCATTGCCGCCTACGGCTACTATTACAGACGCACCAGGAAACTTAGATAGGACGGAGGGAATGTCGCCGGTTTTCCCTAGAAAGTCGAGACCTCGTAAAGGAGATTTGTCAGCGACATCATCGATAAAACCAATGACCTTGTAGCCAGCCGATATGGCAGCATCAACCACTACCTTCCCATGTCCGCCTGCACCCACTATTATTAGTGAAGCCCTTACTCTCTTTGCAGAGTCAGCATTCCTCATCACTAAGCACCCACCAGTCATAAGAGTCACTCTCAGTCACTAGGCCTCTGGTCTTCAAAGAGCGAATCTCGCCTTGATATCGCTGAACATATTCAGAATGTCAGTTTGATATTCCTCTTTCAGACAGTCACCCTCCACGAGTCCCTCTACTGCATCCTTGGCTTTGACTGGTCCTCTGGATCTTACGTCATCTGTGGGAATCACTTTGAACATGTAGTCAGGGAACTCCTTTGAGACCTTGTCACATTCAGACTGCTTATCCTTATCTAAAATGCCCGCTACGTTTCTAAACCCTAGTTCCTTCAAGATACCGGCAATGATAGACATATTTCCGGCGCCTCCCACACCCCAACCGTAGAACTCTGCCGAAAGTTCAACACCCAGATCATGAGCAATCCTCTTATACCAAACCACATCCTCTTGGCCCTCAACAAGTATGACGTTGTCGTCTAGAAAAAACACCTCTTTGGCCTCTAGCCCCAGAATGTGAGGATTATTTAGGTTCCGTAAGAGACCTTCCACTTTGTGAAGATACGTATCCTTAAGTTGATGGCAATATATCGTGTTTGGTTCTCTTACCACTCTAACTACCTTAGCTCCAGTCAATATCCAATTCCAGTCAATAAAGTGGGGCGAATGGGTGGCAAGAACGATTTGCCGGGTTTTCGCATAGTCAGCAAGCAGATTAGCTAGATTTTTCTGCAATGATGGATGCAGAGACAACTCTGGTTCGTCAATAGCAATAATATCGCCTTCACTGGAGTCATAGAGGGCATCCACTATAAAAAAGAGACTTATCAAACCTTCGCCCAATCCTTCGCTGCTATGCGTTTGATTGTCGTATGTAAACTTCAAGTAGTACGAACCACTGTCGGCCTGGTCCACTGTCCATTCCGGTAAGGGGCTGAGAACCCGAGCAAGTTCTTTATTGAAAGGTTGTTGATTCTTGTGCATGTGGAAGATTCTGACATTAAAATGGTCAATGACCTTGCCGCGATCACCGTGCAGTCCGTACTCTCTTACGTACGCGCTTCTGTCCAGTTCGAACTTATGAAAATAAGGGCTAAATGCTCTTCTGGCGGGAAGTGTAAAAATCTGCTCTGGCCTGGGCGATATTGCCACGTTGCTCCACTCAGTCTCACTGCCTCCAGCCTCAACAGTGGAGAGTTTCTTGACTTCACCTTTGTCATTGCACAACTTAATCGATATACGGCCGGAATTTGCGGCATTCCTCTTACCTTCAGAAAAGCTCGGTGGTCGTTCTTGCGACAAAGCACTTAAGGCCTCAATAACCGTTGACTTCCCTGAGTTGTTGGGCCCAACTATGATAGTCAAGCCGCTGCCAGGCTTCCCACTAGGTATGGCAAATTCAATACGTCCGCTATCCGCGAAACCTCGAAACCCAATTATCTCAACCCAGTTGATGGCAAACGTTATCACCTCCGAGTCACCGATGCTCCTCCTGAAAATCTCTGCTTCGTGCCCTTTCCTGTCCTGTGGCATTGCTCCGAATCAAACATCAAGATATAAGCGGACCTGTGCTATGTTCAGTTAATTGGCTATCGCTGCTTCCAGTGAAAGGCGGCATGGTAGCATGGCCTTCTTGGCTTATGCCCTCTCGTTTCAACACTTTCCAGACTGTCAGCAACAATATCTTGAAATCCAGCCCCAGTGACCAATTATCTACATAATAAAGGTCCAGCTCGAATCTCTCTTCCCATGTTAATAGATTGCGCCCACTGACTTGTGCCAAACCGGTGATCCCGGGTTTCACGTCGTGCCTGCGTGCCTGGTCGGGTGTATAAAGAGGAAGGTACTCCATCAGCAAAGGTCGTGGGCCTACCAAACTCATATCGCCCTTCAAGACATTGACTAACTCCGGGAACTCGTCCAAACTGGTTGACCGTAAAAACCGCCCCACAGGAGTAATCCTAAGGCCATCGGGCAAAAGATCGCCCTTTTCGTCACGCAAGTTCACCATAGTCCGGTGCTTGTAGATCAAAAAGGGGCTCCCTCTGTGCCCGGGTCTTTGCTGGGAAAAAACAATCGGCCAGCCGCTCTCAATATGTATGGCTACTGAGATTAGAATGAGCAAAGGGGATGAGACTATGAGCAGTACAGAAGATATCGCTACATCCAGTACTCTCTTTACAGCTAACTTGAACACGCGAATTGCTGACCTGTCACTCACTTTGCATACCTACCCAATTTGATCAGTACATGAGTTCTCATGGCACCTAACCTCAAAGTCAATCCTCTAACCTTACTCTCTCGATAAGGTCAATCAGCCTCTTTGATAATACCTTGAAATCAAAATCCAACGCTCCGGCCTTGGCATTCTGCGCCAGTGTCTCATACTTCTCGGTTGGCATGTTCTTTACCTCTAAGATTGCCCCAGTCAGGTCCTGGCCAGAGGCACTTTCTAACTCGAGTCCGCACTTGCACTGGTCGATTCAGGTTCAAGTATCACCCCCTTTTTGGTGGCAAAGTGAAGTCGTTTTCCGCATAGACTCACCGTGAAGGCTGATTTTATGAGATCTGTGAATCAGCCTGTCCATGATCGCATCTGCAACCGTCGGATCGGGTATGAGCTCCTACCACTTTTCCACCGGCAGTTGACTGGCGACCACAGTTGATTTCAGCTGGGTTCGGGCTTCCAAGACTTCAAGGAGTTCCCGGCTTTCGGTAGCAGTAAACGCACCACGGCCCCAGTCGTCCAACACTAGTAGTTCTGTTCTTGTCAATTTCCTCATGAAGGA
>CAYSIC010000049.1:0-6021 GCA_964430985.1 uncultured Atopobium sp. | reverse complement strand
CCCTCCGGCATCGTCTCCGGCCTTGACTTCACCACCTTCGGCGCGCCCTTCCAGGCCGACGAGGCCGGCGTCATGGGGATCGCGAAGGTCGTTACCAACCCGACGCTGCTCATCTTTGCGTTCTCGCTCATGATGTCCGACTTCTTCGACACCATGGGCACCGCCATGGCCGTCGCCAAGCAGGGCGAGTTTTTGACCGATGACGGAAACGTCGAGGACATCAAGCAGATTCTCATTGTTGACTCAGCTGCCGCCGCAGTGGGTGGACTGATAGGCGCCTCGTCAATCACCACCTTCGTCGAGTCCACCGCCGGTGCCGCTGACGGCGGTCGTACTGGCCTGACCTCCGTCGCCACGGGTGTCCTCTTCATTCTTGCGGCGTTCTTCACGCCGGTCATCTCGATCGTGAGCTCAGCGGCTACGTGCGGTGCTCTCGTGCTCGTGGGCTTCCTCATGATGAGCGAGGTCGTCGAGATCGATTGGTCCGACCTGCTCCAGGGCTTCCCGGCGTTCATGATCGTCATCGGTGTGCCCATGACCTACTCGATCTCCAACGGCATCGGGTTCGGCTTCATCGCCTATGTCATCGTGGCAGCCGTTACCGGTCAGATCAAGAAGATCAAGCCGCTCATGTGGGTTGCGACTGCAGCCTTCCTCGTCTACTTCCTCATCGCGTAGGAAAACGTTTTGCGTCAGGGGCCCGGACTTGTTCGGGCCCCTTTTGCTATTCATCCTCACTCGAAAGGGGAGTGACACATGGGTTCAAAGGAGCGTCGCACCATCGGCGTCGACGAGCGCGTCTCTGTGGGGCGTGCCATTCCGCTGGGCATCCAGCACATGATGAGCATGTTTGGCTCGACGGTGCTTGTCCCCGTTCTCACGGGACTTGACCCCAACGTCGCTATCATGTGCTCGGGCATAGGCACGATCTGCTATCTCCTGGTGACGGGCAACAAGATTCCCAGCTACCTAGGCAGCTCCTTTGCCTTCATCAGCCCGATTCTGGCGGTGGGAGCAACGCGCGGCCTCGACGCCGCCATGTCGGGCGTTATCGTCGCCGGCGTGGTGTTTCTCGCCATAGCTGGCATCATTCGGCTCGTGGGCACCGGCTGGCTCGACCGCCTTCTGCCCCCGGTGCTCGTGGCCTCCGTCATGATCGTCATCGGCGTGGGGCTCTCTGCCACCGCCGCCAAGATGGCTCTCATGACCGATGCGGCCGATGGCACTTCCGTGTTCTTCACCACGGGAGCCCTCGTCGCGGCCCTCACGCTGTGCGCCGCGGTCGTCTTCTCGGGTATGGGTGGCGTGTTCGGGACCGTTCCCATTCTTCTGGCCATCATTGTTGGCTACCTGGTGTCCATTGCGCTGGGACTCGTGGAGCTCGGCCCCGTGGAGCAGGCGGCGTGGATAGGCCTTCCCAACATCTCGGCCCCGCACTTCGATGGGGGCGCCATTGCGCTCATCGCGCCGGTGGCCTTGGTCACGGTCATTGAGCATATCGGCCATCTTCTCGCCGTTGGTGAGATCGTGGGTAAGGACTATCGTCCGATGCTGCCGCGTTCCTTGGCAGGCGACGGCATCTCGACGATCATCTCGGGCTTTCTCGGTGGTCCCCCAACGACCACGTATGCCGAGAACATCGGCGTCATGAGCGTCACACGCGTCTACTCGACGCAGATCTTCTGGTATGCAGGCGGCTTCGCTCTGCTCGTGGGTGGCTTCTGCCCCAAGCTCGCAGCGCTTATCCGCTCCATTCCGAGCCCCGTCATGGGAGGCGTGTGCCTCCTGCTCTTTGGCCTTATCGCCTCGAATGGGCTGCGCATGCTCGTCAGCAACAAGGTTGACTTCGACGTCAACCGAAACCTCATGATCGCCTCGGTCGTCATCATCTTGGGCGTGGGCATGGAGACGGCCGGCATCTCGATTCCCCTTGGTGACTACACGCTGCCTGGCATGGCAACCTCTACGCTCGTTGGAATCGCCTTGAACCTCATCCTGCCGGCCTCCTCCCCAGGGTCAGACTCAGATGAGGTTAAGGCCTAGGTAGGGACTCCGTTAGTTCCGCTCCATATGCCCGATTCTACGGCGGTCCGCATCTGGGGCCGCCGTTCTTGCACATTCAGGTGACCTCTCGTGCCGATAGGCGGAGCCGTCGGCATCGGCAGAGCAAAGAGCCACTGACAGACCCGTTTGGCTCCTAAAAGCGTGCCGCGACGGGGGAGTCTTGTCTCACGTGGAGTTAGAACGGGGATTGCGTGGGTATCTCAATTGACAAGATGAGACGAAAGGGGACTGATATGTCCGATAGCGCCACTCAGAAGCACGACCTTGTCATCGTGGGCGGCGGCCCCGCCGGCCTCACGGCTGCCATCTATGCCCAGCGTGCCCTTCTTGACACCGTGACTCTCGAGCGCGAGGCGCTCGGCGGCCAGATGATTCTCACGAACGAGGTGGACAATTATCCCGGTGCCCCGCACACGGACGGGTTCACGCTGACCGATGCCATGCGCGCACAGGCCGAGGATCTCGGCGCCACTATCGTGATGGAGTCCGTGAGCAGCATCTCCCATGATGAGGGCACGGGACGTTTTACCGTCAAGGGTGCTCAGAACACCTATGATGCGACTTCGGTCATCCTGGCAAGTGGGGCCCATCCGCGCCTCGCCGGGTTTGAGGGTGAAGAGCGTTATTCTGGCCATGGAGTTTCATATTGCGCCACATGTGATGGCATGTTCTACAGAAACAAACAGGTGTTCGTGATTGGTGGGGGAAACTCGGCAGCAGAGGAGGCTATCTTCCTGACTCGATTTGCCAACAAGGTCACACTTATCGTGCGCAAGGATCACCTGCGGGCGCAAGCCTCCGTCATAGAGCAGCTCGACAAGAACGAGAAGATTGAGGTTCGGCTGCTCACAAGCCTCACCAAAGTCGATGGCGATGAGCTGCCGACCACGTTGACCTTCCGCGACAACGCGACGGGCGAAACCCACGTCGAGACCTACGAGGAAGGGTCGTTCGGTGTGTTTGTGCTCGTGGGCCGTGTGCCGGAGACCGAGCTCGTGGCCAATCTCATCGAACGTGACCGCGCAGGCTACGCGATTACGGATGAGCGCATGGCCACGAAGACACCAGGCCTGTTCATAGCCGGCGACGCGCGCCAGAAGCCGCTCAGACAGATTGTCACGGCTGCGGCAGACGGAGCGGCGGCTGCCACGAGCGCCGCGGCCTTCCTTGGGCAGCCCGTCGAAGGTTAAAAAGAGAGCTTCTGTCCAGATGGTGTTTTCTAGAAGGACCCCGGAGGGGCGTTCAGAGCCTCCGGGGTCCTTCTCTTATGCTTATATAAAACCGTGATAATATATCTTATGTAAAGTAGCGATAACAAGGGCGTACAGAGGAATTGAGAGCTCCTACTCCCTCAGATGGGCGCCGCACATGAGACCAAGCTTGAGCGAGGCGTCCTCTGCGGCATCGGCGTCCACGATGTAGAGCAGCTCATCCAGGGCATACAGACGCGTGTCTCCCGTGGCCACGATTTCCACGCCCGCGCGCTCGACAGTCATAATGCGCACGTTATCCGGCCAAGGTATCTCACAGACGAGCCTGCCCTCCAGACGGCTCGCCGTTGCCACGTGCACCGTTCTGAGGACCTTCTCGCCACCGTTCGAAAGGCCAGTGACACAAGGGTCGTCCGCGTCCGTACCAAGGAGCATGGCGAGGAGATGGTCGTAGAAGGCGTCAGTGCGTAGGAGGTTGGCGGTCACGTACGCGAGAATGGATACGATTGACATCGAGAGCAGCGCGTCGAACGACCCCGTCAGCTCAAAGACGAGCACGACGGCCGTAACCGGAGCACGCACGACCCCGGAGAAGAGCCCCGCTACGCCCAGGGCCACGAAGTTCGGGAAGAAGGACGCAGGCACCCCTGTAGCGCTCGTGGCGAGGGCGGAGAAGAGCCCGCCCACGAGCGCTCCCATGACGACGAGCGGAAAGAGGGTGCCGCCGGGCGCCCCGGACCCGAAGCAGATGGTGGTGAAGAGGTACTTCCCTACCAGAAGCGCCACGATCGTGCCCGTCGCGAGTCCCTGGGGCGAGAGCACGCGCTCGACGATGGCATCGCCGCCGCACATGAGGTCAGGCCAGACGAAGGCTGCGAGACCCGCCAGGGCGAAGGGCACGGCGAGGCGTGCGTACGGCAGATGCGCCCGCATGCGCCCGAAGAGGTCCTGGCAGGCGAACATCCCCCGGTTGTGAAGGGCCCCGAGCGCCCCGCAGACGATCCCGAGGATGACGACAAGGAGATAGTCAGGGTGCGGGAGGTTGCGCACGAAGGTGAGGCTCAGGACGGGGGCGATGCCGAGCACCTGCGACACGAGGAAGTCGGACACGACCGACGCGCACATGACCGAGATGATGAGCGGGGCGCTGAACTCCTTGTGGATCTCCTCGAGCGCGAACAGAACGCCCGTGAGCGGCGCGTGGAAGGCCGCCGACATGCCCGCCGCCGCCCCGCAGGTCACGAGGAGGCGCTCCTCTCCCCTCTTGCGTCCGAGCGCCCGTGAGACGGCCTTCCCCGACATGCCCCCCAACTGCACGGACGGTCCTTCACGGCCCAGGGAGAGCCCCGCGAGGGCAAGGAGCGTCCCCTCGGCGAACTTGGCGGGGATGACGCGATGCCAAGGCATGTCGAGCCGCCCTATGATCTCGGCGTCAACCTGCGGGATGCCCGAGCCCGAGGTGAACGGCTCCCAGAGCAGCAGGCGCGAGACCACCACGAGAATCGCGGCGAGCACGGCGAACCACGCCGCCATGAGGGGCAGGTCGCCTGCTGCGGCGCTCGTGAGGGTGCGCAGAAGCCGCTCGGCGCCAAAGAGGGAGAGTCGGTAGAGCGTGACGAGCGCTCCCGCAACAAGGCCCACGAAGCCTCCCTCGACCACCAGGCTGACCTGGAAGCGACGAGAGAGGCGTCGTGCGATCTGATGATGCTGCTGTTGTGGGGCGCCTACCATGCCAGATGGTCACTCGCTTCCTCTAGTAATAGGAGCCTCCGCCCATGAAATTATAGATGGGACCCTCGATGACGCCGACAGTTGTGTTGGCCGCATGAACCATCTGACCGTTGCCGGTGTAGATGCCTACATGACCACCATTACTTGTGAAAACAAGGTCGCCGACGTTTAGCTGATCCTGGGAGGCCTTCCATCCGCCAGACGCCTTAATCGAGGAGATCATGGAGTAAGTGTCGCGTCCGCGGGCGTAGCCATAGCTGTAGCACACAAGGCCCGAGCAATCGAAGGAGTTGGGACCTGTGGCGCCCCACACGTAGGACTTACCTATCTGGGCCCGGGCCGTGGAAAGGCCCCCGCCCACAGGGGCGGTAGGCTTGGGAGAGCTAGAGCTCGAGGAGCTTCCCCCGTTGCTCGTATTGCTGTTCGAGTTCGCATTGCTATTCGTATTGGAGTTCGTGTTTGGAGTGGCGTTTGTCGTAGTGCCTGAGCCCGTGCCCGTAGCAGTCTGCGTCGTAGTGGCACCGCCCGTGCCCGCCGCGCCGTCCGTGGCCGCGAGCGCAGCGTTGTTCGTATCGACGGCGGCGACCGCGGTGGCCACGTTGGAGCTCGCCTCGGCGGCGAGCTGGGCCTGGACCTCGGCATCGAGCGAGTCGTAGAGGCTCGTGGCCTCGGCGACGCGGGACTGGTACTCGCTGACCTGCGTCTGCATGGCGTCGACCTGCGCCTGCTGGGAGGCCTGCTGGTCCTCGAGATCGCTCATCTCCTGCTTGAGCTGGTCCTCGATTTGGCGGACTTCGGCGATGTTGGAGGCCTGCTGCTCGGAGACCTTGTCGAGGTAGTAGATGCGGCTCACGAGGTCCTCGGGGCTCGTGGAGCCCAGGACGAAGTCGAGCGTGGTCTGCGAGCCGGACTTGTAGGAGCTGCGCATGTTGCCGCCCAGCTCCGCCTGCTTGTCCTCGAGCTCCTGCTGGGTCTGCTCGATCTGGGCTTGCTTTTCGGCGATGTCATAGTCGGT
>CAYSIC010000048.1:0-6715 GCA_964430985.1 uncultured Atopobium sp. | reverse complement strand
CTGCTTCTTGTTCTTCGCCTATCAGCGGAGCCCCGGCAAACTGTTTCTCATAGAGAGACTTGTAAAGGCCATCGCTGGATATGAGTTCCTCGTGGTTGCCTATTTCCACTACATTGCCGTTTTCGATTACGTATATCCTATCTGCATTGCGTATTGTAGAAAGCCTGTGGGCAATCACAATGGAAGTCCTGCCCTCGAACAATCTCTCCATGGCTTGCTGGATAAGGAATTCGGTATAGGCATCAACAGATGACGTAGCTTCATCCAATATGAGAATCCTCGGGTTTGCCAGAAGCGCTCTGGCAAAAGCAAGGAGCTGCCTCTGGCCTACAGACAACCTGGAACCCCGTTCTCTAACCTGCGTATCGTAGCCTTCGGGCAGGCGGCTGATGAAATCGTGAGCGCCAACGATTCTCGCAGCATCCTTAACTTCCTCGTCTGTAGCGTCAAGACGTCCATACTTTATGTTCTCCCGAACCGTGCCTGAGAATATGAACGTATCCTGCAGCACTATCCCAAGATTTCTCCTCAGCGATTCCAGCGTCACGTCTCGTATGTCAATACCGTCTACCAGAATTTCCCCTTCCTGCACATCGTAGAACCGGCAGAGCAGATTGATAATCGAACTCTTGCCTGCACCTGTAGGGCCGACAAGGGCAATGGTTTCGTTGGGCTTCGCTTCAATGCTTACCCCGTGAAGTACAGGCAGGCCAGCCTCGTATCCGAACACTACGTTGTCAAACTGAACGTGCCCTTCAAGATCTTGAAGTTCCAATGCGCCTTCTTTGTCCTGAACATTGGGCTCGGTGTCGAGAATCTCAAACACTCTTTCAGATGATACTCCTGCTTGCAGCATCAGATTATACACTTCGGTCAGGTTCCTGATTGGCCAGAAAAACCGGGTCATGTAGTTCAGAAATGCGACTATGGTCCCTACGGTAACCGTTGGATCAAGCCAGGACATCCGCAGGCCGCCGTAATAAACGATTAGCGCTGAACCCACGGCGCCTATTACGTCAACCAAAGGATGGAACAAAGCATGCAGCCGCGCTGCTTCCACTTGAGCCTGAAAACTCTCATAGTTAGTGTCGCTGAATTTCTCAGCATTTACGTCTTCTCGGGAAAACGCCTGCACGATTCTCATTCCGGATATTGATTCCTGAAGGTTAGCGTTAATGTCGGCAATTCTACGCCTTACCCTGTGATATGCCCTGGTCATCTTGGTTCTAAGGCTCCATACGACCAGGAACAAGAGGGGAACAACGGTCAGTGTGGCCAAAGCCAATTGGATATTCAACCGCAGCATAATCACCATAATAGCCACCAGCGTAACAAGGTCGCTCAAGAGTCCAAGGGCTCCTGACGATATCAGCTGGTTCAAGGACTCAACGTCTCCGGTAACACGGGACATAATCCGCCCGGCCTGCAATTTGTCATAGAAATCAAGGCCCAGGTCTTGCAGGTGGATGAATAGTTCCCGCCTCATAGAATAGAGCATTTTCTGGCCCGTCCACGACATGACATACCGCTGGGTAATACGCAAAATTTCTATGACTACCATTACCCCTAAATAGGTCAGGGCAGTCTTGGTTACCTGGTCGAAATCCCTGGCAGGAATGTCAATGTCGATGGCTTTGCGCACAAGCAGCGGCCCGACAGTACCCAGAAGCGAGATGCCGACAGCAAGGGCCAAGGCAAACAGCAAGTACCATTTGAACGGAATAACAAACTGCTTAAGTTTAGGCAGGTGAACAAAATTTACGTCTTTGCGATCTATATCTCCTATGTCCAAACCCCCACGATATCGTCCCATTAGTTTCCACCCCCTTGGCTTGCTGTATCCTCAAGGACGGCTTGTTCAGGATCTCCAACTTGCACTTCTTGTGGCCTGAACTGCAGGTTATAAATAGAGGCGTAGATTCCGCCCTTTTTCAGGAGAACCTCATGAGTGCCCTGCTCAGCAATAGTGCCCTTATCCAGGACAATGATCCAGTCAGCATTTCGCACTGTAGAAAGCCTTTGAGCAATGACAAATGATGTCCGGTCTTCCAGGAGCCGGGAAAAAGCTTCTTGTATCCGCATTTCGGTTTCCACGTCTACGCTTGATGTTGATTCATCAAGCAAGAGAATGCGCGCATCCATCAAAAGGGCCCTGGCAATGGCGACTCTTTGTTTCTGCCCCCCTGAAAGCCCTACTCCCCTTTCACCGATTACAGAGTCATAGCCTTCAGGCAAGTTCGAAATAAATTCATCTATGTGTGCCGCTTGAGCAGCTTCGATGATTTCTTGCTCAGTCGCTTCCGGCTTGCCGTATGCGATATTGTCGCGCAAGGAAGCCGAGAAAAGAAAAGTCTCCTGAGTGACAATGCCAATCTGCCTTCTCAAACTCTCAATAGTGACATCGCGAACATCAATACCGTCTATTAGCACTCCGCCCTTGCTAACATCATAGAATCTCGGTATCAGGTTTATGAGAGTAGATTTTCCGGACCCTGTGCCGCCAAGTACGGCAATGGTCTGTCCGGGCTTTACGTCCAGGTTTATGCCGTCAACAACCATCTGGTCGCCCTCGTATGCAAAACCTACATCCTCCAACGTAACTCTGCCTTCTATAGGTGGAATTGGTTTGGCACCGGGCTTATCTTCCACATCAGCTCTTGTATCAAGAATCTCAAATATCCTTTCGCCTGATGCAATTGTCCTTTGTGCCATGCTCACCCAGAATCCCAGCCTGCGAATAGGGCCGATTAGCTGCCCAAGCAACATGTTAAAAGCTATCAGGGTTCCATAAGTAAGGTTTCCCGACATGACCTGCCATCCGCCATACCACAGAATTATTGCGAGAGACATTTCCGTAAACAGCCGCATAAGGGCCCAGTTCACTGCAGACAGCCTCTCTGCCCTCACATTGCGGGCCAATAGCGCCATATTGTCCGTTTCGAATTTCTCAAGCTCATAGTCTTTTCTGGCAAAGGCTTTTACTACACGCTGGCCTGTAATATTCTCCTGCAGCCTGGCCGTAAGCACCGCAAGTTGTTGCTGGATATCCCAAAACATAGGCCGAACCTGGGTAGAGTAAACCTGTACACGCCACACCAGCAGCGGGACAGGAACCAATGCCATGAAAGTAAGTTTGCTGTGCTGGGATATCATCAAGGCAAATGTTGCAGCAAATGTTACAGCCATGGAAACCATCTGCACAAGCCCATTCGACAAAAACCTCTGCGCTGTCTCTACGTCAGACGTAACCCGGGACATAATCTGTCCGGTTTGGGCCTGGTCGTAGAAACTAAAAGAAAGCTGCTGCAGGTGGCGATATAGTGTATTCCTTATATCGAAAACCACTTCTTGCCCTGCATAAGACATGCTGAAACGCTGAAAGAACTGCAAAATACCCTTGACGGCCGCTACACCCAATATGGCCAGGGCGCCGTACAACAGCAATGTATAGTTCTTGGATTCGAGTATATCGTCGATAACCCATTTGATAACCATTGGCTGCAGCAAATTGAGAGCTGAGATTCCAAACACTAAGCCGAACGAAAGCAAATACTTCTTCCAATAGGGAGATGCAAACTTCAGGAGCCTTCGAAGAACTTTCAAATGCCACCCTCCCTCCGGCGCTTATTTCTGTACTTACAGCAATCGTTTAGCGATCAGATAATATCGCCACACGAAATACTATCATACTTAGTTGCTTTTGTGACTGCAATCGTTTGTGTTTCCAAGGATTGCCGGCGTTGCTGCGATTTTCTTAGTTACTGCCGTTCTGTTTGTTATTGCCGTTCGCTTCGCTACTGCAATTCTCCTGGATTGCACACTCATACCGCTCCAAGAATTGCTGAAGTATCCTGATATTCAACTTGATGGTTTCTGCCCATACAGACAACAACTCGTCACCGTCGGCAGTTACCCTGTACATTCTTCGCGCAGGGCCTGTACCTGTGGTATCCCACCTGGACTCAATCATGCCCCGCTTCTCGAGCCTTCTTAGATACCGGTACACCATGCCCGGATCTTGATTATCTCCGAACCCAAATTCCTTCAGCCGCGAAATTAGGTCATACCCGTAAGTGACATTCTCTGTCAATAGAAGCAAGAGGCACGGCTCCATAAAACCTTCAGGGCGCACAACCCATTCTGCATGCCCCGGACGATGCCAGCCGTGATGGCCTCTGTGCTTGTCGCCTTTGTGCTTTTCACCTCCGTTTTCTCCACTTCTGTCATAAGTCATACTCATTCCCTCCTCTCTCAGGTTTCAGGTAACTGCAGTCGCCTGCCCAATGATCAACACCGGGCTATTTGTGGCTTCTGCGCCGGACATTGCCGGTACTGCCAGTGGGTTTGGTACACCTGGTGCAAGCGGTATGTTTGGTGCGATTAATGCGATTAGTACCATTTTCATGCAGGGTTTGCTCAGTACACCTGGTACACTTCGTGCCATATATATGTCTATCACATATATGTGTATACGCTCATTGTATGCAAAAGTCCTTCTTTCCTACCAGAAAAAATCGGAACTTTTCGATATTTATCATAAATAACCAAGATGGTGTTTGCCGCCGTCAGTACCTGCCTGGTAAATTAGGGGGAATATCAAGCAAAGGGAAATATTGGCCGGAACATGAAGCACGGTGCCCCATTCTCCAGTTGGCGAGAAGCGCGCCATGAAGGCTTTCGAGGCTCTGTTAAGCAGCAGCAACAATCCGGTGGCGTCTTACGGATCAAAGATAAACAGGCAGTTTGAGATATCAGAAGTGCAGGATTTGAAAGCAGGTGAAGCGAAAACCTCAGATGGTGAATGCAATTTTGACTTTGAAAATAACAAGGCAAGTTGAAGAGGAAACAGTCGAAGCGCGGGTAGCACGGGCCCGGGATGGAGATATCCAGGCAAGGGATGGCCTGATCCGGGATTA
This sequence comes from uncultured Atopobium sp., assembly GCA_964430985.1. Lineage (GTDB taxonomy): Bacteria > Actinomycetota > Coriobacteriia > Coriobacteriales > Atopobiaceae > Thermophilibacter. The sequence goes on along the minus strand of CAYSIC010000048.1, from coordinate 1,799 downwards.
TACCCCTTTCATTCTCAAAACAGCCGCTTCGTGCGTTAGACGATACGTAGTCCTAGGAGAAGATGATGAGGCCAGTGTGGCCCTTTCAGCTTTCAACGAGGCCATTGACGCGTTCAAGAGCAAGAGGCCTGGCTTTCTTGCTTTTGCCGCTACAGTCATAAAGCGAAGGCTTATCGATCTTTACAGAAAGCAAACCAGGCACCGGGAAATACCGTTTTCAACAATGAGTACACCCAAGAGTGAAAATGAGGGTTTTTGGGATCCGTCTTGTTTGACATATACAACAGAGGATTGGCAAGCCGTAGTGGAACGAAGGGATGACATTGAGAACTGGAAGGAGACACTGAAAGAATTCGGCCTGACCATAGGGCAAGTGGTTGAGGCTACTCCAAAACATAGGGACGCTCGACAAAGAGCTATGTATATGGCCAGGCTAATTGCTGAAAACGCCAAGTTGAAACAATTATTCTTTGAGACTCGCAGGATCCCCGTTGATGAATTGCTTTCGCGAGTGCCTGAGAAAAGGCGTGTTTCAAGAAAAACCATAGACAGGCAAAAAGTGTATATTGCTGCAGTGGCCATTGCCATGGCCGGTGATTACCCCAGCATGGAAAGTTTCTTAGAGGTTTCTGAATGAGAGTGGTGATTTGAGTTGCGAGCCAAGCAATGTATCGTGGTTGAAAAGTCCCGAAACGGGGTTACGGTTCTTACATCTAAGGGGCGATTTGTATATGTTCCAATCAAAAACTGTCTGTACATGGTTGGAGAGCAAATAACATTGCCCGCGCTTCTAGAACTTCCAGCCACAAAACCCGCTCGCAGGCAAACGCTTCCCCAGTTCCTGAGAAGGCGGCTGCTGCCCATTGCAGCGGTAGCCTCTCTGATTCTGTTTGCCTCATTCTTTGGATATACACAATACCTGGAAGCACGGCCGGCACTTGCCTGGGTAACAATCGACCTTGTTGATTCACCCGGAAGCATGGAACTGGAAGTAAACGATAAGGGGTTAATAAAGTCCGTTACGTATTTCGATGAGGAGGGCGAACGAATAGCCCACTCCCTTAACCTGTACATGAAGCCAGTGGACTACGCCGTGGAAGCGCTGCTCAAAACCAAGCAGGAAGGCAAGCAACCGGAAGTGGTAATCGGAGTAATTCCGGTGAAAGAGGGTCCTGCCCTTGATAATCTTGAGAAGAAGCTTCTCAAAGATGCACAAAAAGCAGCGGAAAAGGCGGCCAAGGAAGCTGCCAAAGCTACTGAGCGAGCTGCCAGAGAAGCTGCCAAAGCTGCTGAGCGAGCTGCCAGAGAAGCTGCCAAAGCTGCTGAGCGAGCTGCCAGAGAAGCTGCCAAAGCTGCTGAGAAGGCTGCAAGAGAAACTACCAAAGCTGCTGAGAAGACCGCAAAAGAAGCTGCCAAAGCTGCTGAAAAGGCCGCCAAAGAGGCTGAAAAGGCTGCGAAACAATCTTCCAAAGAAGCTGAGAAAGCCGCGAAGGAAGCCGAAAAAGCCGCGAAAAAAGCAAGGACACATAATTCTAAGAAACAGGAGCCCCAGTCGCAACAAACCCTTTCAATGTTCAAAACGGCTGCCATCAATCATGTCAGATTGGACAAACAAGCGCGGGATTCTGCGCAGGAACTGAAGATTTCAGCGGCAAGAGCAGTTCTTTGGGCGCTCTTCCAGGAACCGGATGTTGGCGAAGAGGACGGCGGCGCCATCAATGCTGTAGGAGAAGCCGTCAATACCATTGATGCCTTGGAAGATACCGGCCTGGCCGGAGATCCTCAGATTCCGGAGAAGC
>CAYSIC010000047.1:0-6884 GCA_964430985.1 uncultured Atopobium sp. | reverse complement strand
CCGGGGTTGAGATCTCGTATGTGGACTTTGACAAATACGATCCAAAACGCCGGCGCCCCTACGGATACACTTGCTGGATCGACAAACTAAGTGATCCATACCGTGAGTTTGCTCTACGGGACTGGGAAAGGGTCAGGTCTCTATACAACCGCTACCAATTTCGCGAGGCCGGTGAGATCCTGGGAGAAGACATCCTGCCCGTTATGGAACAGAGGTTACCTAATTCCAAGGACTCCATGAAGAGGCTTGTCGAATTCATGGAGTACTACGAAGCATGGGATAGGGGGGACTTTCGAGAAGCCAGACGTGTAGGAACTCGAATAGAGCAGTTCGCAAAGTCTCATAAGTTCTCCTTTAGCCAGCCTACCGCCGTAACAGAGCTGGGGGATATTTGGTTTGAAATTGAGGCCAACTCTTACGAGTTCAGGAAGATCCCGAAAGGTCTCTACGGACACGAGCATAAACTCAAAGCATACGTGTGCGACGAGCTGTCCCGGGTATGCAGGCTGATAAGGTTTAATGAAGACTACCGTTCAGCGTTCCTGAGGGCGGGGGCACTTAACGAGATTGTCATGCTGGGACGCTTGGTTGTTCTTGTAACTTGCAGAGAGGAGCGGCAAAGGCTCTTGGATGCTCTGGATGAGCGTACACCCACTGCACGTCAGGTGTTTGGGGGTTTGGCCAAGACGAGCTTGACGATAGGTAAGAACAGAAAGTTCGATATCTCGTGGCATCATGGCCCAGAACCAGCTATCACGGTGACCAATACACCCATGCAAGATTGGTGGAGCCAAACTACTTTCAAAGACAACGCGAACCAAAGTGAGAATGATGGCTGGATGCAGTTCCTGGATATTAGAGACAAGTTGACCCACAGGTATTTTTCGGTGCCGAGAAAGTGGGCGGAAGACGCCTATGAGTTTGTCAGAGCTAACGTACAAGACTGGTTTCAAAGTCTGGGGGGATCAGGGAATTGTAGTATCTTCAAAACAGAGGCACTTCCCTGGCCGAAACTGTGCGAACTGTCCGGTATCAGTGAGTTTTTGCCGCATGCGCTGAAAAGAGAGTGATAGTCATGAGTAGATATCTTTTTGCCGCCGAGGCTGACAAGATTCAGGATTTGATTTTCCGTTCTGCCCGGTTGCGCGAGGTTGCTGGAGCAAGCCAGTTGCTGACGCGTTTTTGTCGAGAAGTTCCCTGCAAACTGGGGGTCTCCAAAGACGATATCATTGTGAGCGATGGCGGCTCCTTTCGTGTTCTTTTTGATACAAAGGAGGCGGCCGAGATTTTTGGTGAATGTCTGGCCGAGGTCTACCGACTGGCTACAGGCGGTTCTCTTACTGTAGCTGAGCCGGTACAGGTGACAAGAAGTTTTCAGGAAACTAACCGAGAGGCTGACAAGAGCTTGCGCCAGGCTAAACGCTGGCTAGGTAGGGAGAGTTCACACCTTCCGGGGCTGTCAGAACTTAGTACCCCCGAGAAGACAGGGGCTCAGCGAGGCTGGGGGTGGCAAAGCCAGGAGCAAGCTCCGTATATGGCGTTTTGCTCTTCATGTGGAATAGGCTTAGCTGTAACCCGCTGGTCTTACTATTTCGGTGAAGAGCGCCAATATCAGTGCCGCTCGTGTCTCAACAAGGGCTTGGAGCGTCCTTTCAAGGGGCCGGGCGTGTTTCTAAGTGAGTTCTACCGGGAAGTCGCAGGGGACGATAGTCTAGAACAGTACCAATGGCCTGGTAAGGCTGTGCGGGAGGACATAGGCGAGAAGGACCCTTTAGAGGATATTGCACAGGGCGATCCCCGCAGATATGTAGCTTATCTGGTGGCTGACGGTAACAGGATGGGCGAAGTATTCGGAGCATGCACTAGCCGGAATCAGATGCAGCAGCTGTCTTTGCGCCTTGAAGAAGTTATTCGCCGTGCTCTGGCAGAACCTACGAGAATACTGATGGAGAGCAATCCGCGGGATGGCCTGCCCAACTTCATCCCCGTACTGCCCCTTATCCTGGGCGGTGACGATGTATTTGCCGTGATACCCGCACCCTGGGCTTTGGATTTTGCCCGGCGTTTTGCCCGGGCATACGAAAAGGAAATGGCCGAGACGCTGGAAAGCATCGGCCTGGAAGGGGTGCCGCGACCTACAGTCTCGGTGGCTGTCGTGGTTGCCAAGAGTAAGCACTCCTATCATCTTGCTTATCAGACAGGGTTGAAGCGTCTAAAGGAGTCCAAGCGTCTGAGCCGGCAATTCCTGCTTAGGAGAAACCAGGAAAATCCAGTGTCCGCGCTCAGTTTTGAGATTGTTGTCGGCGGCCGGTTGGACAGTCAGCGGCAGGCCTCGAACGGGAATAGCCCCAGGTTCCGTTCCACCCTGCGGCCGTACCTCCTGACGGGCGACGAGATAGGGCAAAAAGCGCCTGACTTGTCGAGAACGCCTGCATGGGGGCTTTCTCCACATCGTTTGATAGAGCAGCGGATGAAACTTTCAAGCATCCCGGGAAAGCGCTTAGCGGAACTGCAGGAGCTGTACGATCCGGAGCACATTCCAAAGTCACTCAACCCCGATGACATGGGCCCATGGCAAGAGCGGCTGGACCGGTTGCTGGGACGGATTGGAAGAAACCCACGGCATGCAGAGCTAGTAAGACAAGCCCTGCAGGTGCTGGGCAGCCATATGCCCCATTTTTGGCTGGAGGTAGGCAGAATACCTGAATCCCCGTGGCGTGGACACGGGATGCCGGACCTTTTGGAGGCCTGGGACTTTGCGCTGGATCTCAGCGTACCACGCCGGGCATACGAGGAGGGATCGTGATGCTGACCTTGACTTTCAAGATTGAACTGAAATCCAATTACCACATAGGTGCCGGGTACGGCAAGGGATTTAACGTTGATTCAGCCCTCTTGCGTGGCTCCGACGGTAAGCCCGTGATTCGCGGGGCCACTTTGGCAGGGCTGCTTCGTGGCGGGGCATACCGGCTCCTCGGGCTGGGGCCGCTTGAGCGCCGGGGGCATGACCGGAGCGATGTTCTGACTCGTCTGTTCGGGAGCGCTGATTTTCCCAAGGCGTGGCAGATCTCGACGGCGAGGCTCGTAAAGGGAAGCGGCGCCTCGTTGATTCGGGAGGCCGAGGACGTGCAGCGCGTTCGAATAGATCCCCGGGTCCGTCGGGCCGAACCAGGCAAGCTGTTTGTACAGGAAGAAGGGCTGAGCGGGTCAGTTTTCCGGTTCAAGATTGCGTTTCTTGAAAATGACGAAGCTGTCGTAGATGACGCCGCTTTCTTGGTTGCTGCAGCCCGTTTTGTTCGGGGGATAGGGCGGTCGCGCCGACGTGGGCTTGGTGAATGCATCATCAAGCTTGATGATGCGGAAGGGGTTAGCGTAGAAAAGCCTAATGGCTCTTCCTGGGAAGATTGGTTTCTGGATAGGTTCAGGAGGTCCTGGCTTGAGGGAAAGCCTGCGGAAGCAGCCCTCAAAGGTTCTTGGTCCGGTCCCGGTGAATTGCAGGCGTCTTTAGTTGAGGGTGCACAGGAAAAGGACGACCCCATCCGCATACGTGTTATCATGCGCCTGGATGAACCCACAATAATTGCGAGCCGGGGGTTGGCAGGAAACCAATACTACTCACTGCCTTACATCCCGGGCAGTGTGCTGTTGGGGACCTTGGCAGGCATGGCTGCAAGGGTGAAGCGTTGCAGCTACGACGATTTCGTCGCTTTGTTTCTTCGGGGAAAAGTCCTGTTTCCGACTCTCTATCCTGCCTGGCATTGGCAGAGCAGCATCTATCCGGCAATACCTGTGCCTTTTGCTCTGCATGTCTGCAGCGCGTGCCCGCCCGCAGACGAGGATGAGTACCATGGGATGCACCCGGCCTGGGATCTCAGGGAAACGTGTGCTGAATGCGGCAGCCGGCTGGAGCCACTCGGGGGATTCGTGGTCCTCCGCTCTAAACCTCCGTACACGCTCAAACCCGGGCAGTCTTCCGAGACGCACATCAGGATCGACGAAGACACAGGGCGCGTGGAAGCCGGGCAGTTGTACGGTTACACTGCACTGAATCCCGGTCAGTATTTCGTGGGCGAGCTGGTGTGTTATGGCGAGCATACGTGGAAGCACCTTCAAGATGCGACCGGTATCGTAGAAAAGACCGCACTCGCATGGCGGATCGGGAAAGCGCGCAGCCGAGGATATGGGGAGGCAACCGTTTGGTTGGAGCAGTGCAAGGATAGACCTCCTCTGTGGATCCAGTTGCCGGTAGAAGACAGAGTGGAAGGCAGATTGGAGGACCAGGCTGGCAACGGCTTACAGACTCTTACCATGACCCTCCTAACCGACACGATCATTGGCAATAGGTGGGGCCAGCAGGCATCCGGGTTTGCAGAAAAAGGGCTGGCGGAAGCTCTTTCCCTGGGTGCCATACGTATATGTGACGTGTTTGCCGGTCACCGGGTTGTAGACGGTTTCAACGCACACCTTGGCCTTCCTCGATGGCGAGATACTGCTCTCAGAGCCGGTTCTGCAGTTAGGTTCACGCTGAAGTCTCCTCCGGTGGACCTTTTGGACAGACTCGCAAAGATTGAGACCGAAGGTATAGGCATGCGTCGCAATGAGGGTTTCGGCCGCGTGGCGTTTAACCATCCTGTATACAACAACTGCGAAACCCTCGGAGACAGCGCCATTCAATTAGAACCAAAGATGTGGGTCGCTTCAAGCAGCATGGACTTGTTTGTCAAAGGTTGGGACAGGCAGCTGGACGGACTGCTGCCTGCAGGGAAGAGGCTTGGCCGTGAGTTCTTTGCGGTTTCCCGCTGGCTCCACTCGAACAACCTTACCCCTCCTCAGGAACTTGTTGCGCTTCTGGAGGCACTTGGACAACCTGATGAGCGGCTCAAGACCATGATAGGCGAGTATGGAGACCGGAGTAAGCCAAACGTTTTTGAGAAGGAGAACAAGGACGGCATAGACATACATGATATCCGCCGGGCCCTGGAATCTCTTGGTGGATTCGAACCGCGTAACTGGCCGCAGGGTATTGCCAGCCTGGCTGATCGCCTGGCAGCCCTGGTACGGGAAGGCGAAAGCACTGGAGGTGCAACATGATGTATCGGGTGATTACAGCCAAATTGAAAGCACGCACAGGTGTGCATATAGGCAGTGGAAAAGGCAATGAGGTGACCGATGCATTGATTCGAAGGGACCCTCGGGGTGCTCCTTTTATCCCTGGTACGGCCATTGCAGGAGCCCTGCGTTCTCTCTTGACCCGGTTGGCTCCGCGGCTCGGATTTATGCCCTGTGCTGTGCTTGTAGATGAAGAACGGGACAGGTCCTGCAACTGTGAGGTCTGTCATCTCTTCGGTGACGTAAACCCTTCTGATCAGCAGGATTCTTTCTCAGCTGCTTCACGGTTGCTGGTTTTCAATGCGGTATTGCCTGCGTCGGGCCAGCCAGCCGTTTCGATCAGAGACTGCGTTGGAATCGATCGTGCATCAAAGACTACAGCCCGGGCCGCAAGTGCCAAGTTTGACCTGGAAGTACTTTCGCCGGGGATACAATTCGAACTGCGTCTGGAGCTGCAAGATCCTTCTCCGGACGGCGAGCGCCTTTTGGCAGCCGGGCTGGCTGAGTGGCAAGCCGGGCGCATGTGGCTGGGGGGAGGGGTCGCTCGCGGGCTGGGGGCATTCTGTCTGACCGAACTGGAATACGGAGTGCAAGATATTGAGGAAGTCGATGGATTGATGGCATTTCTGAAGTGCGCTGAGCCCTGGAAGCATGCGGTAAAGCAGGATGGATGGCTGCAGGAACGGACGCAGGAGCTATATCCTGTCCCATATACCTGTGACACGCCTAAGGCAGTTTGTCGCGGATGGGTCAGGCTCACAGGGGTTTTGCAGGCAGAGGGACCCTTGCTGACCAATGATGAAACTGAAGCTGTAATGAGCGGCTTTGACCATATGCCTCACTTTGCCTGGATGAGGCAGTGGGAGAAGCCTGTACTCACAGGGTCTGGATTGCGCGGAGTCCTGCGTTCCCATGCCGAGCGCATTGCCCGTACCAAGGCTACGCTGAGAGCTCTCCGGGAGTCTGAGGCCAGTAAGAAGGACAACTTTCTGGCCCATTGTCCTGCTTGCGATCCAAACCGGCGGGCAACCGACAAGAATGATGAAGCGATTGCATTGGAAAACTGCGACAGCCTTCTCAAGAGGAAGGAAGGGTCCTGCCAACCTGAAGAACTTGGCCACGATCCTGAGAAGGATCTGTGCCTGGCGTGCCGACTCTTCGGCACTACCCGTCTCGGCAGCAGGTTGATAGTTGAGGATGCGCCTTTTAGAGGCGATAAGCCCGAATTCAAGATGCTGGATTTCCTGGCCATTGACCGTTTCACCGGCGGCGGAGCCCAGGGGGCGAAATTTGATGCTCTTGCCCTGTGGAAGCCTGCTTTCGAAATAAGCATCCATTTGGACAATCCCCGGGACTGGGAGCTGGGCTGGCTATGCCTGGTTCTGCGTGACCTAGCCGATGGATGGCTTAGTGTAGGTTTTGGCAGCGCCAAGGGTCTTGGAAAAGTGCGTTTGAAGGACTGCAGTGCCACCTTTGGGTACCTGACTCCCGAGGATATGCCGTACCTGCCACAGGACAGACTGAAGAAGCAGAAGTCCGGTATTTACACCACTGTCCAAATCACTCCGGGCTGCAGCGAGTGGCATGCCCTTACCAAAGGGTGGCTGCTAGCATTTGACGGCGAGTTAGAAGGTTTTGAGCGGTCTGATTGCGTCAGGCTTGAGGAAGATACTTACTTTGGCCGTACAGATTGCCTTTATCCGATTGGAGGGCATGGATCATGAGGGAACAGATTTCTTTTCAAGAACTGGTCGATAAGGTGGTCAATTCGGAAA
>CAYSIC010000046.1:4031-7917 GCA_964430985.1 uncultured Atopobium sp. | reverse complement strand
CGAACAGTATACTTCTAAGGTAGACAACACGCTGTCGAGCAGTCGTGTAGCTCGGGCGTCGAGCAATCGGAGGCCGAATGCCCTACATCGCGTTCAAGGACGTCGTGCGTAGTTACGGTGAGGGCGCCGCTCAGATAAACGCCCTCGACAAGGCGAGCTTTACGGTGGAGCGAGGCGAGCTCGCGGTCATTCTGGGCGCTTCGGGCGCGGGCAAGACGACGGCCCTCAACATTCTGGGGGGCATGGACGGGGCCACCTCCGGTCAGGTCGTCGTGGACGGATGCGACATCAGCGATGCGAATGAGGACGAGCTGGTGCTCTATCGTCGTGCCGACGTAGGCTTTGTCTTCCAGTTCTATAATCTCGTGCCCAACCTCACGGCGCTCGAGAACGTGGAGCTTGCGGCCCAGATTTGCCCCGACTCGTTCGACGCGGCCGAGACCTTGGGCAAAGTGGGCCTGGGCGAGCGCCTGGACAACTTTCCGGCGCAGCTCTCGGGCGGCGAACAGCAGCGCGTTTCCATCGCACGCGCCCTGGCCAAGAATCCCAAGCTCCTGCTCTGCGACGAGCCCACCGGTGCCCTCGACTATCAAACTGGAAAGCAAATACTCCAGCTCCTGCAGGACACCTGCCGCAGAGAACACATCACGGTAATTATCGTAACGCACAACGCGGCGCTTGCGAACATGGCCGACCGCCTCATCCGCTTCAAGAGCGGACGGGTGACTGACATGGAGGTCAACCAGAGCCCACAGCCCATCTCCCAGATAGAGTGGTAGCCCATGGCCTCCTCCCGAAGCAGCTCTCATAAGACCTTTAATCGCGGCGTCCTGCGCACGATTCGGGGAAGTCTCAAGCGTTTCGTGGCGCTTGCCACGATTACGGCCCTGGGCGTGACGATGATCATCGGTCTCAAGGCCGCCTGCGTCGACCTGCGCACCTCAGCCGACGCTTTTTTTGACGACCAGAATCTCTTTGACGTGCGCGTTCAGTCCACGCTCGGCCTCACCAGCGAGGACGTGGCCGCTCTCGCCTCCCTCGACGGGGTCGGGACCGTCGAGGGAGGCTGGTCGGAGAGCGTCTACACGACCGTGGGCTCGGGTTCCGAGAAGGTCGATGTCAAGGCTCTCTCCTCGACGGGGATGAACGCACCGGTGGTGCTCCAGGGGCATCTGCCCACGCGCGACGATCAGATTGCGGTCACCCAGCGCTACCTGGACGAGTCCGGGCTCTCCCTGGGCGACACGCTCACCTTTCATGGAGACAGCGACGGCGAGGACGGCTCCACGGAGGTCTTCGAGCGCAAGGAGTACACAATCATCGCGACCGTGCTCGACCCCATGGACATCAATGCCGGCGAGGGCTCGATGTCGTTTCGCTCGAGCGGAGGCGCGCAGTACTCGTTCTTTGTCCTGCCCTCCTGCGTGACCGCAGACGCCGCGGACGCATATACCGTGGCCTACCTTACCGTCGACGGCGCGAGCGACCCTCTGTGCTACTCGGACGACTACACGAACGTCGTGGAGCCCGTGAAGCAGAGCGTCGAAGACGCCCGAGAAGAGCGCGAGGTCGCGCGGGGCGCGGGCCTGCGCGCCGACGCCAACCAGGAGATCGACGAGCAAGAGGCCGACACCCTCTCCCAGCTCTCCGATGCCGAGAACCAGATAGATGACGCCCAGGCCCAGCTCGATGCGGGTCTCTCCGAACTCGAGAAGGGGCGTTCCGAGCTCTCCTCTCAGGAAGCCTCCGCCAACGCGCGACTCGCGGACGCCCAGGCCCAGCTCGACGCGAGCTACGCGCAGATAAACGCGGCGCAGAACAAGGTCGACTCTGGCCTGGCGCTGCTGGCCTCCGAGCTGGGGTGCGACGTGGGCGGCATCCCTGCGGCCCTGGACGCCCGTCATGACCAGCTCGTGGCGGGGCGGGCGAGTGCCGAGACAAGTGCGACGATGCTCTCGTCGCTCATGGGTGACGCCTGGCCAGCCGACGAGTGGGCGCGCCTCTCGTCTGCGACCACCGCGGAGGAGGCCGATGCCGCAGCAGCGGACTTTAACTCGAAGCTCGATCCCTTCATCAATACGACCATGAGCTCGCTCGAAGAACTTATCGCCTACGTGAGCTCGCCTGAGTTTGGTCAGGCCCTGGAGCAGGCGAACAATGCCTACGACAACCTCCCCGATGCGGTCAAAAAACGCCTCGAGGACCTCCTCGCCGACGTGCCCGAAGGGGTGCGCACGAGCCTGCAGGCAATCCTGGGGATGTCACAGGACCAGATGGTCGAGCAGCTCACTTCTGTGCAGACACAAATGAGAAGCACCTTCGACCAGGTCAGGGGATTCGCCTCGGGCATGGCGCAGATTGTGGCAGGCGAGCAGCAGCTCTCCGAGGCCCGGGCCGGCTACCAGAAGCTCATCGCAAGTCAGACGCAGATCGCGGCCGCCCGCGCCGAGCTCGACGCCGGTGCGACCCAGCTCTCGTCCGAGCGCGCGAGCGCTCTTGCGCAGATCGCAGACGGCTGGGGGCAGCTGGAGGCGAGCGCCTCCACGCTCGCCGAGGGCCAAGATGAGCTCGACTCCTCGCGAGCCACCTTCGAAGACGAGCGTGACGACGCCCTCGCGCAGATCGCCGACGCGCGCGACCAGGTGGACGACATTCCCAACGCCGTCTGGTACGTCCAGGATCGATCAAGCCTTGCGAGCTACGCGAGCGTGGACTCGGACGCCTCGTCCATCGAGTCCATTGGCACCGTGATTCCCGTCGTGTTCTTTGTGGTCGCCGTTCTCATCAGCCTCACCACCATGACGCGCATGGTGGAAGAGGAGCGCGAGCTTATCGGGCTGTACAAGGCGCTTGGATACAGTCGGGGGCGCATCCTCTTCAAGTACGTGCTCTATGCCCTCGCGGCGTGCGTCGCAGGCGGGCTGGTGGGCAACCTTCTGGGCTTCGTGGTGCTTCCAGCCGTACTCTTCACGATTTTCTCGACCATGTACGCGCTCCCGGGATTCGTGTACGGCTTTGATGCCGCCTATTCGTTGGGGTCGGTTGCGATCTTCGCGCTCGGAATCGTAGGCGCCACCATGCTCACATGCTCCCACGAGCTGCGTGAGTCGCCCGCCTCGCTCATGCGCCCTAAGGCTCCCAAGCAGGGCTCGCGCATCTTCCTCGAGCGCATCGGTTTCGTTTGGCGTCGGCTCAGCTTTTTGAGCAAGGTTACGGCGCGCAACATCTTCAGGTATAAGCGACGCTTCCTTATGACGGTCCTGGGCATCGCGGGCTGCACGGCGCTGCTCGTGACCGGCTTTGGTATTCGTGACACGGTGCTCTCGCTGCCCGTGCGCCAGTACGGTGCGGGGAAAGTGGTCGGCTACGATCTCATGGCCGTGACCTCTCCTGACGACCTCGACGCGGTGGCGTCTGATCTCTCCTCAGAGGACGCCGTCCTGGACCTGCGGCGTGCCTACGTGGATCAGGTGACGGCGAGCTATGGGGGCACGCGCGAGAGCGTCCAGCTCATCGTGGTGCCCGACGACTCCTCGCTCGACGGTTACGTGCGGCTCGTTGATGACGCGGGAGCCGAGCTCGATCCGGGAGTGGGCACGGGGGCTATCGTCACCAAGAACGCAGAGCAGGTCTTGGGCTTCTCGACAGGAGACGAGCTCGAGCTTCAGGACTCGACGCTCGCCGAGGCGAGCACACAGGTGGATGGCATCGCCCTCAACTACCTGGGCAACACCGTCTTCATGACGGAAAGCGCCTATGAGGCTGCCTTTGGCTCGACCTGCGAGCCCAACACCGTGCTCGTGCACCTCATGGGCTCGCCCAACGATCAGATGGCCTTTGCCGACCAGCTGTCTCAGGACGGCCGGATGCTCTCGGTGGTCTCCAC
>CAYSIC010000046.1:0-4021 GCA_964430985.1 uncultured Atopobium sp. | reverse complement strand
CTCGTGTCAGATTTCTCCAGTGCCTTCACGCTCATAAATACGGTGGTCTACGTGGTCATTGTCCTAGCGGCGGCCCTCTCGTTCACGGTTGTCTTCACGCTGTCCACTACCAACATCTCCGAGCGCGAGCGGGAGCTTGCCACCATCAAGGTCCTTGGGTTCAATCGTTCCGAGGTGCATCGCTATATCAACAAGGAGACGCTGATTCTCACGGGGATGGGCGTGGTCTGCGGTCTGCCTCTGGGCTACGCGCTGGCACGCAGCCTCACATGGATCTTGCGCATGCCCTCGCTCTACTTCGACGTGGTAGTTGACCCTGCGACCTACGTGATCTCGGCAGCGTTCGCCTTTGCGTTCACGCTCATCGTGAACGTGCTCACCAACCGCTCGCTCGACCGCGTGGATATGGTAGAGGCCCTCAAGAGCGCGGATTAGACGGTGCCACCTTGCCGACCATGACCGAACGCGTGTTTGAGGTCCAAAATCGGCCCAAAATAGGCGTTCGGGCATGGTCGGCAAGGTGGCAAGTGCTTGGACGTGGCCCCTGCGACCTCGTTCGGTAAGATGAGAGCAGACGAGCAATGGCGCACAGGAGTGGATTGACTTCCGCGTCAGAGAGGTATTGCAATGAGTAGCTACGTTACACGGCCCAAGGTCCATGTGAACGCTCGGGAGACCGTACTGCACGGGTACGCATCCATTTGCGAGAGGCTCGCGCATGCCGTGGGGGAGGTTGCGCCGCTTCATTCCGACCGCGTGATCCTTGCGCTCGAGTGCTACCCGGGAACGGACCACGAGGAGCTTCTCGCCCAGCTGGTCGAACCTCTGAATCCTTCGCTCGCGCTCTTTGCGGATGACTACGCGCAGAGCGTTGCGCAGGTACAGGAGCGCATCAAGGACTGCATCACCGAGGACCGAGTCTTCGGGGTGATGTCCCACTACACGATCGATCAGCTCTTTGACGCGCCTCGCATCGAGGAGGCCCGACAGAAGATTGCCGAAGCTCAAGGGCTCGTCGTGGTCTATGGCATGGGGACGACCGTCCTGTGCGAGCCTGACCTTGTGGTCTACGCGAGCCTCACGCGCTGGGAGGTTCAGTGCCGCTATCGTCGAGGCCTCGCGAACTGGAAGGCTGACAACTCCGACGAGGACGCGCTACGCAAGTTCAAGCGCGGCTACTTCTTTGAGTGGCGCGTGGCCGACCGCCAAAAGCGCTCCCTCTTTGACGTGATTGACTTTCTCATCGACGCGAACGTCTCCGGCGACCCTCGTATGGTGCGCGGGGATGCCTACCGTGCGGCCCTGGGCCAGGTCGCAAGCCAGCCCTTCCGCCTCGTGCCGTACTTCGACGCAAGCGTATGGGGCGGCCACTGGATGCAGGATCGCTTTGGGCTCGATCCAGACGCCTCCAACTTTGGGTGGGCGTTCGACGGGGTGCCCGAGGAGAACTCGGTCCTTCTCGACTTTGGCGGCGTGGACGTGGAGGTGCCCGCGCAAGACGTGGTCTTTTCGCATCCCGTCGAGCTCATGGGCCCCAAGGTCCACGCGCGCTTTGGGACGGACTATCCCATTCGCTTCGACTACCTGGACACCATGGGCGGCGAGAATCTGAGCCTGCAGGTCCATCCTCTCACCGAGTACGTCCAGGACCGCTTTGGGGTGGCCTACACGCAGGACGAGAGCTACTACATCCTGGACGCGACCGCTGATTCCTGCGTTTACCTTGGCGTCAAGACGGGAACCGATAAGGACCAGATGTTCGCCTCCCTCAGGCGCGCCGCCGCCGGCAGGGAGCGGTTCGCAGACGAGCGCTACGTGAACAAGATTCCGGTCGCCAAGCACGACCATGTGCACATCCCCGCTGGCACCGTGCACGCGGGCGGTGCGGGAACCGTCATCCTAGAGATCAGCGCGACGCCCTACATCTTCACCTTTAAGCTCTGGGACTGGGGCCGGGTGGGGCTCGATGGGCTCCCGCGCCCCGTCCATCTGGACCACGGAGAGCGTAACGTTCTGGTCGAACGCGACACCGCGTGCGCCGAAGGCCGTCTCATGGATCGTGCTCGCGCCCCGCACGAGGACCTCTCCCGGGAGCCCGGCGTGCGCGTGGAGAAGACCGGCCTCGCCGACGAGGAGTTCATCGAGACCAGGCGCTACTGGTTCGAGCGCGCCGCGACCCTCTCCACGTTCCAGAGCGTGAACGAGCTCAACCTCGTCGAGGGGGAGTCTGTTGTCGTGGAGAGCCTGGACGGATCCTTCGATTCCCTGGAGGTGCACTACGGGGAGACCTTCATCGTCCCGGAGTGCGTGGGGACCTATCGCATCAGGAACACGGGGGACCCCTCGAAGGAGGTCGCGGTCATCCAGGCGTTCGTACGCAATCTCTAGGAGCTTAAAAGTAGATCCCAATCCGAATACGTGGCATTGAGAGCAGAATCTTTTGAGTGTCGCGCGGGTGGAGCGTGCGCGGTCGCCTACCCCTCGCGCTGGGCGAGAAATGCCTGCGTACGAGCCTCTCGGGGGTGGTTGATGACCGCTTCGGCCGGGCCCTGCTCCACGATTACGCCGCCGTCCATGAAGACGATGCGGTCGGCGACCTCGCGCGCAAAGCTCATCTCGTGCGTCACGATGACCATGGTCATGTCCTCGACGGCAAGGTTCTTGATGACGCGCAGGACCTCGGCGGTGAGCTCGGGGTCCAGGGCGCTCGTGGGCTCGTCGAAGAACATGACCTGCGGGTTCATGGCCAGGGCGCGCGCGATGCTCGCCCGCTGCTGCTGGCCGCCGGAGAGCTGGCAGGGGACTTTGTCCTCACAGCCCGAGAGCCCCATCTTATTGAGGAGGGCCCGCGCATCGGCCTCCGCCTGGGCGCGGTCGCGCCCCTGCACGCACACGGGGGCGTCCATGACGTTTCTGAGCACCGAGAAGTGCGGGAAGAGGTTGTAGTTCTGAAATACCAGGCCAAAGCGCTCACGGGCGCGCGCAAGGGTAGGCCTATCGGCGTAGGACCCGCCGCGAGCCACCTCGACCTCACCGTAGGAGAGATCTCCCGCGTCAAGGCGCTCAAGCAGGGTGAGACAGCGCAAAAGAGTCGACTTTCCGCCGCCAGAGGGACCGATGATGGCCACGACTTCGCCAGCATCCACCGAGAGGGAGATGTCGCGCAGGACGGGCACTCCGCCGAAGCTCTTTTGGGCGCGGTCGAGCCTGACCACGGGTGCGGATGCGCTAGTCATGGTAGTAGCCCAACTTTCTCTCGACGCGGGAGGCGACCAGCTCGATGAGCAGGTTGAACACCCAGTAGAACAGGGCGGCGATCATGAAGGGAAGCATGCTCACCTGGCTGGCCACGAGCTGCTTGGCCACCGTGAACATCTCGATAACGCCGATGGAGAACGCAAGAGACGTGTCCTTGACCAGGGTGATGATCTCGTTGGTCATGGCCGGCATGATGCGCTTGACTACCTGGGGCAAGACGATACGCGTGAACGTCTGCGCGCTGGAGTAGCCTAGGACCTCGGCAGCCTCATACTGGCCGCGCGGGATGGACTGTATGCCCGAACGATAGATCTCGGCGAAGTAGGCGGCGTAGTTGACGATGAACGCCACGATCGTGGCCTGCCACTTGCTGTCGGGGGAGAGATCGATGCCAAAGACGTAGTACGGCACGAAGTAGATGGCGAACATCTGCAGCATGAGCGGGGTGCCGCGCATGAGCGAGATGTAGAGCCGAGCGAGGAGAGCCAACGGCCTCACGCGACTCATTCGCGCGAAGGCCACGAGCATGCCAAGTGGCAGCGAGCCCACAAGCGTGAAAGCGAAGATCTGCAGGCTCACGAGGAAGCCCCCGCCCAGCATGCTGACCATGGTCATAACGTCCACGCGCGACTCCCCTCAGCTGACAAACGAGGCAGGCGCCCGCGTGGACGCCTGCCCCACAAGGATAGATGGTCCAAGGCTACTCGAGGCACCAGTTCTCATAGGAGATACCTTGGTCGGCGTATTTCTCGCAGAGCGTCTT
>CAYSIC010000045.1:0-8657 GCA_964430985.1 uncultured Atopobium sp. | reverse complement strand
CCGACGAGACGGTGGTTGGATTACCAGTCAGGATGTCACTGCGCCAAAACGTCTTGTGAGCAATGACTAGGCCATTCTTGGTTGGATTACCAGTCAGGATGTCACTGCGCCAAAACGCGCCGCGTCCTGCGCCGTGGCGTACGCCTGTTGGATTACCAGTCAGGATGTCACTGCGCCAAAACAGGGTAGGCGATTTTCGGGCTAGTTATAGAGTTGGATTACCAGTCAGGATGTCACTGCGCCAAAACGAGCTTCGCCACGGAGCCACGGTTGACCTCGTTGGATTACCAGTCAGGATGTCACTGCGCCAAAACAGTTCGTCAGTCATCATTGCGCTCATGACCGTTGGATTACCAGTCAGGATGTCACTGCGCCAAAACTCGCTGACAATCCGACGTACCCGACCGACGCGTTGGATTACCAGTCAGGATGTCACTGCGCCAAAACCGGAGCTTTCACGACACTCTCGATACTGTTGTTGGATTACCAGTCAGGATGTCACTGCGCCAAAACTAGTAATCATCGAAGCCCGACTCTTGGAATGTTGGATTACCAGTCAGGATGTCACTGCGCCAAAACCATTGGCTCAAAATCTCCTCTGCAAAGGAGACGGATATCCTGCCTGGACATGCTAACAGGTCTCAAGAAAGTCCCGGTCAATCAGGGTTTTTCTCTCTAGCGGATAGTTTACGCCATCCAAAGTGCTTTCAAGAAGAACTACCGACAATTTATGAAAATAAACGCGTTCTAAGAACAGTTTAAACTCCACGCTAGACAGAAATTCTTTCAAATTTATGAAGAGAAGGGCTTTCTGAAGAGACATATCAGCGGAAAAGTCAATAAACATATTCAAAGTTTCAAGGAACGTCGCTCCCTCAGGGCGTGATACTGAAAAGCAGAAAGCTTTCAGATAACGTTGCAGATTCCATTCTACGCCAAAGGTATAGTCACCGTTTATTTGATGAGTTAAATCCAGTAGACGTGAGTTCATCTCGTTATCGAGTCGCTCGATTTGACTTCTCGCCTCTTCATTTTCTAACGCAAGTGCACTCATCCGTTCAAACAATACCCCTCCGAGATCCTTGCTGTCCCAAGGCAGCGAAAGAGGGTCGCTCACTGTCAGAAAAGCGCTTGACGGAACAATTTCACATTCGTCGTCATCCCATAAAGAATAGGGCTCCGCAGCGAGACCTCCCTTGCAAGAGAGCAAGGCAGTACATAGCCTGGTAAATAGCGTCTTATTCTCAATTTCTATCGTACGGATATATTCGTCCGACACTTCAATGGGACTCTCAAAACCCGAAAAAACAATTTTCATAGCACCACGAATTCATCCATGGTATCCATTTCTTCGTGCACAGTCTCCTTACCACTAATACACACCATAGTTGAGTATTGTTTTTCGGTTACCTTAAGCACCTGGATGAGGCCCTCTGGAGGTCGATACTTACTCAAACGGTCAATGCATCCACTTGCTGATGCGTCGTTTATCACTAGCTTTGAGTAGATAGACTGCTGCACCATAAGAAATCCCTCCTTAATCAGCCTCTTACGGAACTGGGTATAGCGCTTACGCTGAACGGAAGTCCCAACTGGCAAGTCAAAGAAAAGAACGAGTCTCATATAGCGAATCCTCTCGCTCATGCGACATCAAAACCGACAATATCGTTTACTGCGATTTTTTTATTTAAGGCATTGAGACAATCTTGCACATACAGAGAAACTACTGAGCCCAGCTTATAGTTCCCTTCTTTGTATTCTACAGTATTGTTCATGAGATCACCGAGGAGCCGACGCGCGTTGGAGTCAAAAGATGCGCCAACCCATTCATCTACCATACGATCAACAACAGGGCGAAACGGTTCCATAAAATCGCATGCAAGATTAAATTGATTGTATTCGTTTCGATGACAGATTCCACACTGTGTTAGATAGCCGCGAATAACAACTTCTCGATTTACTGCCGAGAGCAAGACTGCATATCCATAGTTCAGCGCATCATTAACCACACAGTCAACATCTCGCGTGAAGCCGGTACCGAACAACTCCTGAAAATAGATACGAGCAGCGGCAGCTTCACGGTTTGTTACATCTCCAGAACGGACTTCTTCAATGGAGCTCTTCAGAGTCTTATAGCTAGGAAGATCCCTTGCCTTGAGAAGAGCTGCTTGCTGACGAATCTTCTCCCGTACTACGTGTTGCCACACGCGTTTCTTTATGGGCTCGCCCCATGCAAGCTGCTCCATAATTCGTTTGCTCGTATTGTGTGCTCCGTAAAGAGGCAAATACTGGCCAACTGGATTATGCTGCTCGTCGGAAATTGTCAAAGAGATTTTATTCTTTGACAATTCGGCCATAAGATACGCACTGATGTAGACCTGACGAGTCTGCAGCATAATAGAAGAGATTTCCGAAAGGTGAATCTTAGTCGTATCATCTTCTTTCCGCACAACTAGGTAGCCGCTCGTATATGAGAGGCGGCACTGGCTCTCGATGAAAATCGTTCTAAAGCCCAATGTGGGTGCGCCTCTCAAACATGCCCGTTACGGATTGATCAATGAATGTTATACCTTCTTTAGAATTAAGTAGGTTATTAAAATTTTTCTTTAACTGTCCAGCGGTTTTCACGCCCTTTACTGCTCTTAAGTCAATTTTATTAGTATCAGCATGAGAGATTCCAGCTATGGACTTTAAGACGTCGCTCTGCTCTTCATAGCTGCATTTAACAAACTCTTCCTCTAT
Organism: uncultured Atopobium sp.; assembly: GCA_964430985.1. Classification (GTDB taxonomy): domain Bacteria; phylum Actinomycetota; class Coriobacteriia; order Coriobacteriales; family Atopobiaceae; genus Thermophilibacter. The sequence continues at coordinate 5,915 of CAYSIC010000045.1, read as the reverse complement.
TTTATTAATTTTAATATTCTTACTAAGCGAAGGGGCCCGCTTAGTAAGCTTTCCCTTTAGCTCAGTAAATAACCTATTCGTGTTTACCGTATTATTTCTTTCTTTCAACATAGTCTTAAAAAGACATGTCTGCTCTTGGCTGAATGATAGCTGACAAGCATTTCTAACTTCATCGGCAGCAGTGATATAGAAATAATCGAATCCTACTTTTATTTTTTGATACTTATACACCTTGTTACGAACAATCCCAAGAAACTCATTACCTGTCCTTAAGGCTTCCTTCGAAGCATATACTTCTAATGCGTCTAGGTTCACAGTCAGTGATTCGGCGATATTTAGGGGTACAGGAGAAAAAATTAGCTTTTTATTTTTTCTCTTATCTCTTACTTCATAAATAAAGAAATACGAATATTTTATCTCAGAGAACCCTCCGTATTTTCTTATATCAAGAGAACTTTTTACAGGTAGCAGGGCTGTTTTTTTCTTATTGCGCGGCGAGTAAATTGTCGCCTTCCAGAAAGCTCCACTAGTCTCTTCGGGCATACGAGAAATAAAGACCTGCTTGTAGTTGAGGAACTTCCTAATACGCTCACACTCAAAGTTAGCATTCCAGTCGTCTTTGAAAATCTCCCCTGTTTCCGGGTCAAATCCCGAACGCAAGAAGCTCGAGATAATAAAGCCGGAGGAACCAGGCATCCTCCCGGTTCGCTTTGCCTCTTTTGCTTCAACGTGTACGAAGTCCTTTACAACATGCGTATAGCCGATGGGGTTGTCGTACATTCCCGAGTGGCGCTTAAGAATGAATCGCCCTACCTCGGCAGCAAGCAGCGCATCATGGGCATGATGAAAGTCGTTAATCTCGCGACATTTTACATAGTTCTCAGCCTCACGCAGTTCGTGAGAAAGTCCTGCTCTGACACCAAGCACGCGCGTCTCTGGGAACCAGCTCTCAAGCATAATCTTTGTGAGCTTGGTACTTTGACTAGTCTCAACGAGCTGACGAGCAATAAACCCCTTGATTTTTCTTTCGCTGATCTCTGATGTCATAAGGTTATTAAATTTTTTGTCTCCGATAAGCTTTGCCCTATGCAGCTCTCGCCAGTAGCCAGCCATGCGCTGCCTAGTCTGAGGGGTAATAAGCAGGCTGTTGGTCTTTGATTGGTTCTCACTCGACAGTACAAGCGCTTTGTTTTCAAGGCTATCGTCCTTGATGTAGGACTGGGGAATGATGTGGTCGACTTGATATTCGGACAGTCTCCGGATGTCGAGAGGCTTACCCGAGTACAGGCTTTTGCCGCCCTGCATGAAGTAGAGCGTCAGACGATCGTCATCGAACTCCTTGGGGTCTCTCTCCTTGAACTCCGCTCTGAGCTCAGCATTTTCGGTCCTAAAAACAGCAAGCGCATCTTTGATATTGTCCCGGCGACGTCTCGTGCGCTTGCCCTTGTTTTTTGCATCCTCATCTCGGGTTGTCTCAATAAAAATATGCGCTGGCGCCCTCCCGGCGATATCGGCAATCTCCTTTACGATGCGTATAGCTTGATTGACAGTACGACGGTTTGCCGGGGAGCCCGGGAGGTCATTAACGTCGAGCTGTCCCTTGGACGTCAGCTTCTCTTGATTCTCTTGCTCAATGATTTTCTCAAATCCGAGGTCCTCATCATGGATAACCTCCATGAGCACCATGGCACGGCTACCTTTACCATTGGTGGGGCAGCCGTCGCGAAGAACATCCATGATTGATTTGGCCCCGTTGTCGGTATTAGCCTTAATCCCCGTAAGGAACTTCTTGGAGAGTCTCCCCCATCCGGTAAAACGCTTCTTGCATATAGTCTTGATTTGTCCGTCTGTAAGACGGTCACCATAAGCACGTTTAAGCTCTTCTTTAAGGATGGAACGGTCCTCAAAGAGAGTGTTCAACAGGATTATTTGCTCAACCATATGGACGTAAGCGTCTGGGAGCTCGTCAACATGGAACACGTCTTTGCAGAAGAATCTATATGACGCCATACCAGACTCGAACTTGGTCTCGCCCTGGCCTCCTGAAACGCAAACCTTAGGCCAGCCTCGATGCTCGCGCATCCAGTCCTCAACGCTCTTATAAGTCACGCTGCGCTTCTGTTTAAACAGACCATCGATAATTCCCCGGCGATCCTCAGCATCAAAACGCTCTTGACGGTCACCGTCCTGCGTCCAATGAGCACCGTTGAGTTCATTGAGCACGCAATACTCCTCATAGAGCAGCGAGCACTTGGGTAGTACGGGCTCGCCCAAAAGATAGGTGCAATCGCTCGTCATACGATCAATGAACTGTTGAGCAGCTTTGTTCTTGTCGATAATCTCGGACCAGTTCCAAGGGTAGACCGGTTCATCCTCCTTACCAGGACGATGGTTTGCCCAGGCAAATCGCGGCTTGCCATCCGGTCCAACAGCCGCATTCTTTAGCGTCAACGGTCCGACATAATAGGGAATGCGGAAGCTCACCAGAGACTCGATCTTCTCACTCTGCTCCAGCAAAAATGGATAGAAGCGTCCCTGACTCTGAATAATCGCATCCATCTCCTCAAGATGGAGCTGATACGGAACACTGCCATTGTCACTCGTCTTCAGCCGACGGAGGAACTTCTCCTCGTCGAAAGCGGCCATCATCTGTTGGTAGTGCTCATCGTTTTCTGCTGCGGTCTTATCAAAGAGCTTTGCAACGCTTTTTTTGAAATCCTCATATGAGGTGCCGCCACGAACCAAATTGTACTTAGTGTAACCGGATGCCTTAGCTGGATCATAACCAGACTTGTCATCATAGAAGTCCCCGCGGAAGAAGTCGTCATATGCATTAGGCACATATGTGCGCACGAGTTGCTTAAGTAACGACAAATCATGTCCATACTGCACATACTCACGAACTTTGCAGTAGGAGATGGTCTTGCCGGTTACTCCGTCGAGCGCTCCTGAGGAAATTGGCTCGCCATCACCCGAGCTCAGAATTCCCGATAGCACAAACGCTGAATAGACCCCGCGAATGGCATCGAATAACGCCATTCCCTCATCTGGTATGTGACCAAGGTATTCCTCGACAGCGTCATCGTTGGAAAGGGAGAACTTCGAACCTTCTGCCTCCTCAAGAAAGATAGATGCGAACTCCGCCACGTATCCAACAAATGCCTTCGAGATTTGAACTCCAAGAGTCTTTTCGTGTTCCTTGTCCAAGCTCAAGAGGCTCTGCACGGACTTCTGCTTGTCGCCGCGCTTCACGAAGGAGTCTTCTAGCGCCTTACATATGTCATCGACATGGTCACAGCACGCGGTCTCGATGTCATGAGCCTCGCACCAGTCGCTCAATGCCAGGCATAACGTCTCAACAGAATCTGTCATATCAGCGTTTCCGGCACTGAGGTTAGGGTTGCTCTGATGCAGAAAATTACCTCGCGCCTTAACAATATTATGGAATGCAAGGTAGATGAGCCTCAGGTCAGCCTTTTCGTCGGTCTTCATAAGCCAGGCGCGCAAATGATAGATCGTGGGAAATTTCGCATAGTAGATTGGTTCAGTAAAGCCGGAGTCATTGAAGAGCGGCCAATGGTAGTCAGCATGACCCTCCGCACGATCGTCCTGAAGCAAACGCGATTGGTTCAGACGAATAAAGAACTCATCATCCACCTGCTCCATCTCGTCTTGAAACAGACCTTGCAGAAGATTGAGACGCCAACGGCGGCGCTCGTAGCGACGACGCTGCCCTCTCTTCAAACGCGTGTCGGCAGCAGTCTCCGCCGTAGGAAAGAGACGACTGCCCAACGTCGGCCTACCCTTGAAGTGCAGGAGCTCCCCATCCTCATCCGTCACCGCCCAGCCAACCGATCCGGTCCCAAGATCGAGGCCTACGTTATAGCTACTGGCGTTGCGGAGATTCATGGGATACTCCTTGACAGTCTCGTAGAAATCTGAACTAATCTTGTGATATCATAGTCCAGTCTTGATTACCAGTCAGGACGTCACTGCGAGTCAAAATACGGCTTTGCCAAAAATGTCCCTCGGGACGCCACGTAGGTGGCAACCTTGATTCGCAAGAAGAGCCCCTTCCAAGGGGCTCTTCTACTTTACCAACCACACCCAGCGGTATGGCCCGCCGTAATTCTGAGTTCCAAATGCACGGGCGGGCATAGCCCGCCCAGAAACAGTCTCTAAAACGCCAGCACTCCCAGATGCTCCAGCAAAATCTTGAACCCAATCAAGATCAGCACGACACCACCCACCACGTTCGCGGGGCGCTCGAAGCACGCACCAAAGAAGTGGCCCACCGCCACACCCGCGAGCGAGAACGCAAAGGTGGTGAGCCCGATCGTGACCACGGCGGGCACGATGTCCACGGCAAGCACGGCAAACGAGATTCCCACCGCGAGCGCGTCGATGGAGGTGGCCACCGATAGCACCAAAATCTCGCGCAGACTGACGTGGCTCGTGTTCTCGCACCCACAACCCTCGGTCTCATGGACGGCATCCCAGATCATCTTGGCCCCGATGCAGCCCAGAAGCCCAAAGGCGATCCAATGGTCCACCGGCGCGATCAGCCACAGAAACTGGCTGCCCAGAGCTCCCCCGACAAGTGGCATGAGCGTTTGAAAGCCCCCAAAGGACAGCGCGAGCTCCGCGGTCGTACGCAGGTTGACCGTGCGCATGCCCAGTCCCTTGCAAACGGCCACGGCAAAGGCATCCATCGAGACGCCTACGGCCACGAGCATAAGCTCGAAAAACCCCATAGCAACCCCTCTCACCTGCCGCCACGAGCGGCCCCTGACAAAAAAGACTCGTGGCGACCCCTCCCTCACGGGGTCGCCACGAGTCTCGTTGATTACGATGCACCCAGGCCAGAGGCCAGCGTGTTGAATGCATCACATGCTTTCTCGCATGCCACTACTCCCTCGCGGGCCGAGCATCATAGCATAGGGCTCGCGTACGTGTCCCGTCACACCTCTCGCATGCGCACCATGCCTGCACTCGAATCTGAGAGTTTTTCAAACTCCCTTGCACTCCACCAAACTAAAGTGTATATTCTTCCTCACGCTTTATCTAAGTAAAGTATTAAGTCCGAGCACCGAGAAGGGAAACTCCCATGAAGAAGCGCCGTCTCACCTCCGTCCTGGCCTGTCTTGTGGCCGCAATCTTCGCCGTGGCTCTTATCGCCGGGTGCGGTGGATCACCCTCCACCAGCACCGAAAGCGGCACTTCCAACGCCACTGCCTCAGACGACAAGAGCGCCGCCGCCACGGGGAAGCTCGTAGTGGGCTTCGACTCCTCTTACCCACCCTATGGCTACGTGGGCAACGACGGTGCCTACACAGGCTTTGACCTCGAGCTCGCCCAGGAGGTCGCCAGCCGCAACGACTGGGAGGTCCAGCTCGAGCCCATCGACTGGGACGCCAAGGACACTCTCCTGCAGTCCGGTGCCGTCAACTGCATCTGGAACGGCTTCACCATCGAGGGCCGCGAGGATGACTACACTTTCTCCGAGCCGTACATGCTCAACGCACAGGTTATCGTGACCCGTGCCGGCTCCGGCATCTCCTCGCTTTCCGACCTCGCCGGCAAGAACGTGATCACGCAGGTCGACTCGGCCGCCTACGACGTGCTCACCGACGATCAGGCCGACCTCGCAGCCAGCTTTGCCAGCCTCGAGACCATCGGCGACTACAACACCGCCTTCATGCAGCTCGAGTCCGGTGCCGTGGACGCCGTGGCCTGCGACCTCTCCATAGCCGCCTACCAGGGCACCGCCAAGCCCGACGCCTACTCCCAGCTCGACGAGCAGCTCTCGAGCGAGCACTACGCGGTAGGCCTCAAGACCGGCGACGCCGTCACGGCGGACAAGATCACCGAGACCTTGAGGCAGATGGACGGGGATGGTTTCGTCAAGACGCTCT
>CAYSIC010000044.1:0-9236 GCA_964430985.1 uncultured Atopobium sp. | reverse complement strand
CTCAGGCCTTCAGGCCTGAGGGGAACGTGCTTACACCAACTTTCGCGACACGATCGGTCACTGCGGCGGCGCTCTCTGTCTTCTCGGTCATGGTGACCTCCCTAGGACGTGGGAAGGCCCTTTGCCCTCCCTCGCCCAACGAGCGGCAAGGCCCGCGTGGCGGGGCGGCGCGCCCTTGCGGGCGTGGCGCGGCGCCGACCAGTCGCGCGGGCCGTCGGGGAGCGGGAAGAGGTGCTTGCTCCCTGTGCCAGCGTCTTGGGCGAGGGAGGGATTGGAGGTGTTGGCGCGGAAGTGCGGCGAACTTCTGCACCGACCCGGCGCGGGGGCGACCTCCGCTGCCGCGCCGGCCGGGCGCTTTCGACGACCGCGAGGAAAGGGGATGCCGACGATGTCCCCGGCGCAGCGGATGTCGGAAGGGCACATCCGGCCCGATGTCCCCACGCTCCCGCAGGATCGTGGGGACCGACTTGCAACTCACGCAGCACCTGGCCCGCACGGTGGGATGACCCTACCGCGCAGGGAAGCCGCCTCCCGCATGGGAGTGCGCCTCGGTCGCCTCGGCGAGCTCCCTTACCAAACGCCCCAGGAGGCACATCGCGGCGTCCGCAGCGTCACTTGGCGCCGAAGAGAGGTCGACATTCTCCAGGATTGCCGAGATGCCCTTCTCCGCGAACGCGACCTCTTCGAGGTCCGCGTTGCCGTCGGAATCATAGATCCACTTCATCGTCCCGACTCCATGTCTCGTATCCATGTGTTTTGGTGGCTATGCCAGTGATGCCTTCGAGCAAAAATTAGGCGGAGGCGCTCGTGCGTCCCCGCCACATAAAACCCTATCGGGTTTTGACATCTGGTTCCATTCTAACCAGCCGGGATTGGCGGTCAATCGGATTCGTGGTCTGGACGTCGCCGTGCTAACGGTGGCGGCGTGCTCGCATTCTGGGGCTGGCGACTGGTATTGAAGGACTGAGTCGCTTGCGACTTCCCGCTACCGTGAGGCATCGATGCGGGCGACGAGCCCGTTGGCCCACTCGATGGCCTCCGCGAAGTCCTGCAACACGTCGAGCCCATCCGCCTGGTCGGCGTAGAGCTCGCTCCAGCCCTCTCCGGCGACGACCCTGGGCGGCCATTCCTGTGCCTTCCGGTAGGCGAAGAGCCTCACGCAGACCTGTCTCGTGCGCGCCAGGTCCACGTCGGCGTTGCCCATGATGAGCTGGAGGTCGACGAGGTCGCGCACGCGGTCGCCGCCGCTCGTGAGCCCGTGGAGCTTCTGGGCAACCTGGTAGCAGAGGTCCATGAGGGCCACGTCCCCGACGGCGGGGAACCCGAGCCTCCCGAGGGCGTCCGAGGCCTCGGCCTGGCTGGTCGCGTCTGCCCGCTCGGCGTCGCCGATCTCGTCGAACCCCACCTCGAGGGGCACCGTGCACCAGGACTTTCCCAGGTAGGAGAGCTTCACGTCGAAGGGACGCATCACGTACTCGCCGGGGATGTCCGGTGGCGTGGCGGGCTCGCGGCGCACGACGCGGCCGGTGAAGCCCTCCCATCCGGCGGCGAGCGCATCGGAGAGCCTCGCAGCGTACTCGTCCGGGTCGCTCGCCGTGGCGGTGTCGAGGTCGGTAGTGTAGCGCGTGGCCCCGGACCCGAAGCGCATCCTGACGGCGCTTCCGCCCTTCACGACCCCGTCGGGCAGCATCTGCGCCACTATGGCGCTGGCCACGAGGGTGCGCATGCGCACGTAGCCGTCGGCGGTGCCGCCGGAGGCCCTCCGGATGGCGTCGTCCAGGTGCCTCATGCTGTTCGGGCGCTTAGGCATGGGCGCCCACCTCCCCCTCGATCTCCGCAAGCTCGGCCGGCGTGACGTAGCCCATCCGCGCTGCCTCGCGCGCCGCGTCGACGGCGCGGGCGGGTCCCAGGGTCCTTGCCGCCTCGCGGATCGCGTCGGCGGCCTCCTGGCAGGCTATGCCCTCGTACAGCGTGACCCGGTCCGGGTGCCTCCGCCAGACGAGCCTCACGCCCTCGCCGAGGCTGCGCCTGGTCCTCCTGGGCGTCGCCACCCGGATTGCGCGCGGGTCGGTGGGGCAGAGCCCGAGGAGCGCCACCACGGACTCGCCGTAGAGGTAGGCGCCCTCGCCCGCGGCCCTAACGGCGATAGCGTAGGGTGCCTGCTCCTGGTAGGGCCACACGGGCACTCGGTAGACGCCCCTGGCCACGCGCTCGAGCCTGCCGCGCGCCGCGTACTGCACCACCTCCGCGTCGGAGGCGCCGAGCGCCCTCGCGTCCGCGGACGTCACGAGGCCGTAGTCGTCGGCCGCCCCGTATATGTCGTCTATCTTAGCCATGGCAATAGTATAGCGAAAGCACTCTACATATGACACATCCTCGATCGTATACTCCATAATGCGATCCTCCAAAGTCGCCATCGGCGTTCCGTTCGCCCCAGGGTGTGCATCCGCACGCGCCGCGGCAATCGGACTCGCTTCCGCCCCGAATCCGCTTCCGATGCTTCGATGGGTGCCGTCTGCACCCCGTTCCTACGAGAGCCCCGCGGACATGATCCTGCCCATGAGGTCCATGCTGACCTTCTTGCTGTCTGCGAGCGCGTCGGCGTAGACGTTGAGGGTCATCGCCGCGTTGGAGTGGCCGAGGATGGCGCTCACGGTCTTCACGTCCACGCCGGAGCCGATCGCCATCGTCGCGAAGGTGTGCCTGAGGTCGTGGAACCGCGGCGCCTCGCCCTGGGAGCCCACGAGCTTCGCCACCCTCACGAACGCCCTCCACTCCTGCCCGAGCGCCATCGGGCTCTTCCAGGCGCCGTTGACGGCGTTTCCCACGACGAAGAGCCCCTCGTCCCAGTCGAGGCCCATGGACTCGCGCTCGCCGTGCATCGCGCGTGCCCTCGCCTCCAGCACGCGGGCGAGCTCGTCGCCGTAGGGGATGGTCCTGGCCGAGCTCCTCGTCTTCGGGGTGGAGAGCGCGAACGTGCCGTTTGCCCTCGTGAGGGCGTGCGAGACGCGGATCTTGCGGGACACGCGGTCGACGTCCTGCCACCTGAGGGCGCATATCTCCCCCTGCCTCATCCCCGTCATGAGCGCGAGGAGCACGGCGGTCGAGAACGGGTCGGCGACGCTTCCCAGCGTCTGGTTGAGCTGACGGACGCTCGCGGCGTCGAGGGAGTTTATCGGCTTCGTGGGCCTCTTGGGCGCGTCGACGAGGTCGAAGGGGTTGGAGGGTATGTCGCCCAGCTTGCGCGCCCTGATGAAGGCGGTCTTGAGGAGCACGTGGGTGTGCGAGACCGTGTTTCCGCCGTAGCCGTCCTGCACCATGTCGCGCTCGAACTCCTGGATCTGACGCGCGGTGACCTGTCCAACGGGGGTCTTGCCGAGCTCGGTGCCCAGGAGGTGCTTCGCGTACCAGCGGTAGCCGTCTGCCGTGGAGGCGAGGATGTTGCCGGTGGACTCCTTCAGGTCTATGTAGTCGAGGACGTAGCGGTAGACCGGCGTCTCGCAGGAGACGGTGCCGGAGAGCTCCTCGTCCTTCCGTACCTCCTCGTCGCGCCACTCCCTGAGGAAGTCCTCGGCGGCGCCCTTCCCGCGGTTGTCCCTGGTGACCTTCCCGGTCTTCCTGCTCACCCTGTCGGGGTAGCAGGCGACGGGGGTGTTGCGCGTCATCCTCCTCTGCCTGCCGTCCTCGTCCTGCCAGTTGATCGCGGCCCTCCAGTGGCCGGACCTCTCGTCCTTGAAGACGAACCCGTTGCTCAGATTCCTCGGCATCGTGCCCCCCATCAACGATTGAACCTCTGAAACGCCTGTCCTCGGCAGTCGTAGTACGTGTAGTACGTGGATAGTACGTGGCGTACTATTTGCGTACTGCGGACGACTTTACATGTTGGGGACTGTGGTCGCCTCATGTTCGCCAAGGTCGGCAAATGCCCAGTTAAACAGCACAATTCGTGGAAGTGGTGTCCTTTGTTGTCTATTGACATTCATCAAGGATTGTGCCCTGGGGGTCAAGGGGTCGCTGGTTCGAATCCAGTCCACCCGACCAGACATGAGGGGTCGTCGGTAGTGTGCCGGCGACCCTTTTTTGTGCGCCGCGGCTACGGCCGAAATGAGCTGCGATCCGCTCAGCAGCGACCTCCTCGACAGAGTGAGGTTCGAATTTGGTACGCCGACTCGCTCTGTTCAGGTCGAGGTTGGCGAAGGCCTTACACCGGGTGAGACCTGGTGGGTGGTCGTCTTGGACTCCCCTCCCGACGACAGCTATCAGTGGGGCCTGCGTGCATTTCTCACCGACGCCCCTGGCCTCGAAGAGGGCGGAACATGGATTCCTGTTCCTCTTGATGACAATAATCCATGGGAATACGTTAGCTGGGATGACCAACACTTGGTCAGGGCCCGATCAGCCCTGACCAAGGCGTTGGAGTATCTCGACGAGAGCGACTAAAGTAGTGATTGGATGAAGAAGACCACTCTGCTACTTGCGATACTACTGGGCTTTGCCCTCCCGGCCCTGGGATTCCTACTTGTCCCAAAGCTATCAGGTGGGTCGAGCGGGCTCATCGTGGACTGGGGAGATGCTCCTGGTTTCTGCGATGTCTTTGTTCGCTGCTCCCTGGGGTGTCTTGTGGGGTCGGCACTCCTCGCCTTGATTGGCATAAGACTCAAAGCAGCCCGCTCATCCGTGAGAGTGCTCCTCGCGGAGGGTCTCTCCCTTAGCGGAGTCGCAGTCGTGGGGGGCGTCGCGGCGCAGTCTGTGGGAACGGACGTTCCGCCTGTTCTTATGCTGATCGACCTCCTGTTCATGAGCTTTCTCTTGACACTCTTCGCCGTTCCGACGGTCCTTCTCCTCATGGGGTCGCAGGCGAAGTCAAAAGCCTGGCGGGTACCCGCCTTCCTTCCCTACGTGCTGGCGATTCCAGCCCTCGTCTTAACAGGGTTCAGGGCCTTCTCGCCTGACAAAAGGCCTGTTGGGCGCTGGCGAGAAGGCCCTGAGCATCAAAAAAGCGCCCCAATCGGCGAGCAGGGAACTCCTCGAAGGAGGCTCCTGCCCAGAGGCCCGCGACGACGGCCCTACGCCAGGGCGTCCTCGAGTTCGCCCACGGTGCAGGTCGCGGAGCCGTAGCACTTCTCGCAGTGCTCGAGCGCGAAGTCCTGCGTGCCGCAGAGGAAGGTCATCGTGGCGTCAGAGACCACGACGGAGGCGTAGTTGTTGAAGAAGGCGTCGGCCAGGGTGTGTAGGACGCAGATGTTGGTGTCCGCGCCCACGGCAATGACAGTCTCTGTGCCCAGTTCGCGCAGGGTGAGGTCGAGATCGGTCTGGAAGAAGCCCGAGTAGCGACGCTTGGGAATCACGAGGTCGCCCTCCCCCACCTCGACTTCGGGAAAAATGCGGGTCTGCCCGGCCACACCGTGGTCGCCCCAGAGCTCGAGCTCGTGGTCGAGTCCCTTGACGTGCGCGTCGTTGCAGAAGATGACCGGCACGCCCGCTCGGTGGCAGACCGATACGGCACGGGCGACCTGGGTGCGATAGGCCCTCGTGGCCGTGTCCGGATCGTAGAGTGCGTCTTCGCCGACGGCCTCGATCGCGTCGATGACCAGAAGGGCGCAGGTGTTCTTGTCCAGGTGCATGGCTTCCTCCTCGCTCGATGTGACTCCATGGTAGCCTGAGTGGGCACGCACCCAAGACGAGAGCGAGGCCATGGCCGTGGATTCCTTCTTCGAGCGTACCTACGAGGTGGTCAGGCAGATCCCCGAGGGACGGGTCGCGACCTACGGGCAGGTGGCCCGCATGCTCGGCGAGCCGAGAAAGGCGCGCTTCGTGGGCTTTGCCATGCACGCGAGCCCCGGCATGGCCGGGGGCGTGCCCTGTCACCGCGTGGTCTTCAAGGACGGCTCGCTCGCGCCCGGCTTCGCCTTCGGCGGACCGGACGAGCAGCGTCGCCTGCTCGAGGGCGAGGGCGTCCTGTTTCTGCCGGACGGACGGGCGGACATGGAGAGCTGCGCCTGGGAGGCGTGAGGGGGCGCCCAGGGCGCGTCCCGGCTCTCCCCTACTCGATGCCGAGTTCGTCGGAGAGTTCGAGCCACTCGGACTCGAGGTCATCTATCTCGGAAAGGGCGGCATCGAGCTCGGCCTGGGCGTCCATGAGGGCCGCGTAGTCCGTCGCAGGCACCTCCGCCATCCTCGCGCGCAGCTCGTTGGGCATGTCCTGAACCTTCTCGAGCCTGCGGCCCACGGCGTCGAAGCGCTTCTTGAGCTCGCGACGCTCGACATTGGTGAGACCGGACGGCCCCGGGGTCGCGCTCGCTTGAGGCGCGGCAGCGGGCGTCTCGTTGGCGTCCTTCGCATGCTCTTCGAGCAGCCGCAGGTACTCGTCCACGCCGCCGGGCACGTGGCGCACCTGGCCGCCCATGAGGGCGAACTGGTCGTCGGTCACGCGCTCCATGAGGTAGCGGTCGTGGCTCACCAGGAGCAGCGTCCCGGGCCAGTCGTCGAGCAGGTCCTCCATGACGGCGAGCATGTCCGTGTCCAGGTCGTTGCCCGGCTCGTCGAGGACGAGCACGTTGGGCTCGTCGAGTATCACGCAGAGCAGGGCCAGACGGCGGCGCTGGCCACCGGAAAGGTCGCCCACGAAGCTCTGGAGCTCGCGCTGCTCGAAGCCGAGACCCTCGGCGAGCTGCGTGGGGCTCTGCTCCCTGCCGCCTACGACGTAGCTGCGCTTGTAGCGCGCGAGGACCTCCAGGACGCGCCAGCCCTCCTTCTGGGAGAGGGCGTCGAGGCGCTGCGACATCCACCCGAAGCGCACCGAAGCCCCGATCTTGACCGTGCCCGAGGTGGGGGCCAGACGACCCGTCATGAGGCGGAGCAGGGTGGACTTTCCAGCTCCGTTGGCGCCGAGGATGCCGTAGCGGTCCCCGGGCCCGATAAGCCAGTCGAGGTCCTCCACGATCGGCGCGGAATCGGGATAGGAGAACGTCACGTGGTCCATCTCGATGACCTGCTTGCCCAAGCGGTTCATGGCGAGACGCCTGAGCTCGAGCGGGTTTCTGAGCGGGGGGTCATTGGCGATGAGGGCGCGAGCGGCCTCGATGCGAAACTTAGGCTTGCTTGAGCGCGCCTGGGCGCCGTGGGAAAGCCAGTTGAGCTCCTTGCGCAGCGTGTTCTGACGACGTTCCTCCGTGGCAGCGGCCTGTCGGTCGCGCTCGACGCGCTGCTGCACGTAGGCGGAGTAGCCGCCCTCGAAGGGGTCGATCCGGCGGTCGTGAACCTCCCACATCCGCTCGCAGACCTCGTCGAGGAACCATCGGTCGTGCGTGACCATGATGAGCGCGCCCTGCCCCTCGGGCCAGCGGCCGCGCAGGTGGTGGGCGAGCCACTCGATCGCATGCAGGTCGAGGTGGTTGGTGGGCTCGTCCATGAGCAGAACGTCCCAGGTGCTGGCGAGGAGGCGTGCGAGGTCGCAGCGGCGGCGCTGTCCGCCGGAGAGCTCTCCCACCCGCGCATCCCAGTCCAGGTCTCCGATGAGCTCGTCCACGATGCGGCGGATGCGCGCGTCGGAGGCCCAGACGTAGTCGGGCACGTCACCCACGACGGCGTGGCCCACGGTCGAGTCGCCGTCGAGGGAGTCGTCCTGTCCCAGGTAGCCCACGGCGAGGTTTCCGCGCCAGGTGACGGACCCCGCGTCCGGCTCGAGGAGATGTCCCGCGATGCGCAGCAAGGTGGACTTGCCGTCGCCGTTTCTGCCCACGACGCCGATGCGATCGCCCTCGTCGATGCCGATGGACTGCTCGGACAGGACGGGCTTGCCGGGCCACTCGTGGCTCACGCGCTCGAGACCGATGAGGATGCCCACTATGCGCTCGCCTCCCCCGCCGCGAGGCTGCGCAGGAGCTCTATCTCGGCCGCGTAGCCCGCGAGGTCGTTGGGGGTCTCCAGGATCATGGGCAGGCCGGCCAGTCGGGGATTGGTCATGACGGCCGCGAAGGTCGCGATCCCGAGCGTGCCCAGCCCAATCTTCTCGTGGCGGTCCTTGTGGGAGCCGCACGGGTTCTTGGAGTCGTTCAGATGCAGGGCGCGAAGGCGCCCGAGCCCGATCACACGATCGAACTCATCGAGAACGCCATCGAGGTCGGAGGCTATGTCGTAGCCCGCGTCAGAGACGTGGCAGGTGTCCAGGCACACGCCGAGGAGCTCGTCGTGGTCCGTGCCGTCGATGATGCGCGCGAGTTCCTCGAAGCTGCGCCCGACCTCGGTGCCCTTGCCCGCCATGGTCTCGAGGAGGACGGTCGTGGCCTGGCCTGGGCGCAGGGCCTCGTTCAGACCCTGGCAGATGAGGCGAACGCCCTCCTCGACACCCTGGCCGACGTGGCTGCCGGGGTGGAAGTTGTAGTAGTTTGCCGGCAGGGACTCCATGCGCTCGAGGTCCTCGGACAGGGCACGTCGCGCGAAGGCGCGGGTCTCGGGCTTCTTGGAGCAGAGGTTCATCGTATAGGGCGCGTGTGCGACGAGCCGCCCGAAGCCGTGCTCGGACATGAGGGCCCGGAGCTCATTCACGTCGGCGGGGTCGAGGGCGCGCGCATTGCCCCCGCGCGGGTTTCTCGTGAAGAAGGCGAAGGTGGTGGCGCGAATGGAGAGCGCGTCGGCTCCCATGGCCGCATAGCCGCGCGCCACGGAGAGATGGCAGCCGAGCGTGGGCGCCATCGGGGTCGTGGGGGTCGCGTCGCTCATGCCCGCACCCCCAAAAGATCTCGCACGCGGTCGCAGAGGAGGCCGGCCACCTCTGCGAGCGGCAGGGTCTCGTGCTGCTCGACGCCCGCGGCCGAGACCAGGGCCACGCGGCTCGTGTCGGAGCCAAAGGTGGAGTCGGCGCGCGAGACGTCGTTGGCCACGATGAGGTCGGCTCCCTTGGCGCGCAGCTTCTCGGACGCGTGGCCCAGAAGATCGCTCGTCTCGGCGGCAAAGCCCACCACGACGCGGCCCGCCTTGCGCGCGCAGAGGTCGGCGAGGATGTCGGCGGTCTGGATGAGCTCAAGGCTATGGAGCGGCTCCGTGGACTTCTTGAGCTTGTGGTCAGCGGGGGCGGCCGGCGTGTAGTCGGCTACGGCGGCGCAGCACACGGCGACGTCGGCGTCCTCGAACGCGGCGCTGGTCGCGGCATGCATCTGGGCCGCAGAGACCACGTCCGTGCGCTCGACGCCGGCCGGCGTCTCCAGCGCGGTGGGACCCGAGACGAGCGTCACCTG
>CAYSIC010000043.1:0-9771 GCA_964430985.1 uncultured Atopobium sp. | reverse complement strand
ATGCGACATCGCGCACACGAGCGAGAACGGGCGCCTTCCCACCATGCGCTCGATGCGTCCCAAAGCGCTGCGCTTGCGCCCGCTCGGAGAGTCGAGCACACGCTGCACCAGGCGGAACTCATGGACTGACACCGAGAAGGTTCGGGGGTCGATCGCGCGCGCGTAGACCCACAGGGTCACGTAGAAGTAGAGCTTGTTGACGGCGTCGAGCACCGACCAGCTGGCTGTGAGGACCCGCTCGTGCGGACGATAGCGCTCGACGGTACGGCCCTCGATCGTGAAGAGGACCATCTCGTCGAGGTCTCGCTCGACCTCGGCGTGGACCTCGGAGGCGGCACGCTCGTCGAGGCCGTCGACCCCCGCGGAGGTGAGGCCGTACTGCCAGTGGTAGACGAGGGGATGGACCGCGGAATCGAGCTGCCAGTGACAGGCAAAGCCAGCGACGTAGGCCTTGGCTATCTGGCGCTGACGACCCTCCAGGCGCTCGGCGGCCTCGCGCATGGCGAGCAGGAGGGCCGCAGGCCGGGTCGTGTGCATGATGCGCGAGAGCGGCTCCCACTTGGACATGAGCGGGTCGATCATGAGGTACAGGAGGGGATCCGGCCCCTGGTTGCCTAGGAGGAAGGCGTCCTTCTCGTCGATGGAGCGAAAGCCGAGCAGGTCGGAGGCGTCGTCAAAGACGCCGCGACCAAAGAGGTCATGAGTCAGGATGGCAGGCATGGCAGACCTTTCGTCTTGTGTGCTGCCCTGATTATGCCCCATGGAGCGGCATAGCGGAGCGCCTGGGCGCGGATTCGCACATAGCCCGTGGCGGTCTCACTCTTAGGGCATGCGTTTCTCCACCGCCACCGGTTTCTTTGCCACCGCCGCGACGGCTGCGAGGAAGACCGACGAAAGCATGAAACTATCGAGGATGAGTGCCGTGTGCATCCCGTGGACCTTCGCGCCAACGAGGATCTCCGCTCGGACGCCTCGGGGCAATGGGCGTCCGAGCATCTCAGATCGATCGCGTGCGCGCTCGCGACTGGTCGGGTGTGCGGAGTTAGACGTAGCGGGCGAGAAGGCCCCCAAGGCGGTCGCACGCCTCATCGACCTCGGCGCGGCTGATTACGAGGGGCGGCAGGAAGCGCAGAATCGAGTCACCGATGTGGTTGAGGACCAGGCCCGCGGCCAGGCCCTCGTCCACGAGCCGGCCGGCGATGGGCGCGTCGAGCTGGGCCGCGCGCATGAGGCCGTGGCCACGGACCTCGACCACGTGATCCATCGCTGCGAGGCGCCGGCGCAGCTGGCGACCCACCTCGAGCACGTGCTCGCCCATGCCCTCAGAGACCAGGAGCTCGACGGTCGCGCGACCCGCCGCGCAGGCCAGCGCGTTGCCGCCGAAGGTGGAGCCGTGATCCCCCGGGCCCATGAGGTCGGCCACCTCGGCCTTGGCGGAGACGGCGCCCATGGGAAAGCCGTCGGCGATGCCCTTGGCCATGCTGACCACGTCCGGCTCTATGCCGGAGCGCTGATAGCAGAAGGGCGAGCCGCAGCGGAAGAAGCCGGTCTGAACCTCGTCCACCATGAGCAGAATGCCCTTCTCGTCACAGAGGGCTCGGACGGCGCGCAGGAAGTCATAGTCGGCGTTCCACACCCCTCCCTCGCCTTGGACGCACTCGAGCAGGACGGCGCAGACGGGGCCCGTCTGCGCGCTCGGATGCTCGAGCGCAGCGGCCAGGGCGTCCACGTCGTTAAGCGGCACGGCATCGAAGCCGACCGGCAGCGGCTGGAAGCTCTGGTGGAAACTGTCCTGACCCGTGGCCGCAAGCGTGGCCAAGGTGCGGCCGTGGAAGCTCTGACGGGCCGAGAGAATGCCCGCGGCCCCGCCGAGCCGGCGCTCGCCCCAGCGCCGCGCGAGCTTGAAGGCCCCCTCGTTGGCCTCGGCCCCCGAGTTGGAGAAGAACGTCCGCCAGGCGGTCCCCGTGGAGCCCATGCAGTGACCACCCTCGTCGGTGGTGGTGGAGAGCAGGTCCGACAGGGCGCAGGCGAGCTCGTTTCTGTTCTCGACGTAGAAGTAGTTTCCCACCTGCCAGACACGACCGAGCTGCTCGCCTATGGCTGCCGCCACCTGCGGGTTAGCGTGGCCCAGGCTTGCGCAACCAATGCCGCCGAGCATATCGAGGTAGTCGTTGCCCTCGGAGTCCGTAAGCGTGGCCCCGTGGCCGGAGACGAACTCCACGGGCAGCCGGGCATAAGTGTGCATGAGATAAGTGGCATCGTCGGCCGCGACCTGAGCGGGGACGGTCGCGAGGGGGGCGTTTGTGAGATTAGACATGTGAACTCCTCTCGGGGAACCCGGAATCTCCGGGTCAGTCCTGCGTGAATAGGGTTCCGCAGCCCGCATCCGTATAGATTTCCAGGAGCAGGCCATGCGGGAAGGTGCCGTTGAGGATGACGACCTCGGAGACGCCCGCGTCAAGCGCCTCGGCAACAGAGCGCAGCTTGGGAATCATGCCGCCGTCGAGCGCCCACGTGTCGAGAAGCTCGTGGGTCTCGGAGCACGTGAGGGTGGCCACGATCGAGTCCTCGTCGGCCACGTCGCGGTAGAGGCCATCGACATCAGTGAGGTAAATGAGCTTGTCGGCACCCATGGCCTCGGCGATCTTGCCCGCGGCCACGTCGGCATTGACGTTAAAGAAGCCGTCTGCGCCGCAGCCCACGCTTGCGACCACGGGCGTATAGCCATCCTCTAGGATCGTCTGGATGAGGTCGCAGCTGACCTCGCGGATGCGTCCCGCGCGCCCCAGATCGGGGCTGATCGCCTCGGCCTTGAGGGTCTTGCCGTCCGCCCCCGAGATGCCCACGGCGTTGTGGCCATACTCGTTCAGGGCCCAGACCAAGCGCTGGTTGACCTTGCCCACGAGCACCTCCTGGACCACCTCCATGGTGGCATCGTCGGTCACGCGCAGCCCGTCCTTGAAGGTGACGGGCAGGCCGAGGTCGCGCAGGCGGGCGTCTATCGCCTTGCCCCCACCGTGCACGAGCACGATCTTGATGCCCATGAGCTTGAGCAGCTCGATGTCGGCGACCACCTCTTGGCACAAAGCATCGTCCTCCATGGCCGCGCCACCGTACTTGATGACGAAGGTCCGGCCGGACATCTGGCTGATCCAGGGAAGGGCCTCGTTTAGAACCTCGGCCTTGGACGAGGCGAGGTCGCGCTGCCTTCTGTCGCGCTGCTGCATGGCTTCATCCTTTCGTGGGACGTGTGGGCTGCAACGAGAGGGTCCTACGTGCGATAGTCCCCGTTGATGGTCACGTAGTCGTGCGTGAGGTCGCAGGTCCAGATGCGCGCGTGAGCCTCTCCCACGCCCAGGCTCACGGTGATGACGACCTCGGGCTCCTCGAAGCGACACAGCAGCTCCCGCTCGTCGGCAGGGACCGTGATGCCAGCCCGGCAGACGGGCACGCCCATAAGGTCGATGTCGACGTACCTCTGGTCAAAGACTGCGCCGCTCTTGCCGGCCGCCGCCGCGACACGCCCCCAGTTGGCGTCGTGGCCAAAGATCGCCGTCTTCACGAGGGGCGAGTTGGCGATTGCGCGCGCCACCGCGTCGGCGTCCCGCTCGTCCGCTGCTCCTATGACGTTAACGGTCACGAGCTTGGTCGCTCCCTCCCCGTCTGCGGCGATCTGGCGGGCGAGCTCGGAGCAGGTGCGCTCGAGCGCGGCCGCCACGACGGGAAAGGCGGGGTGGTCGAGGTCAATCTTCTCGCCGCCGGACGAGCCCGTGGCAAGAAGGAAGCATGAGTCGTTCGTGGATGTGTCCGAGTCAACCGTCACCTTGTTAAACGTGGCGCGCACGGCAGCGAGAAGCGCCTCATGGGCCGCCTCGGGCGTAAGCGGGGCATCCGTGGAGAGCACGGCCAGCATGGTGGCCATGGTGGGTTGGATCATGCCGGACCCCTTGGCGAAGCCTCCCACGTGGACGCGCAGGGGCCCGCCTGAGCGCTGGGGCACGTCTCCCGAGAAGGAAGCCTCCTTTGCGTGGGTGTCGGTGGTCATCACAGCCGAGGCCGCGTCATGAGCCGCCGCAGCGTCGGACGCGAGGGCCGCCACGGCGATGGGCACGCCGGTCTCGTAGGGGCCGAGCGGCAGCGGCACCCCGATGACGCCCGTCGAACCCACAAGCACCTCCCCGGCAGCGCACCCCAGCTCATGGGCAACGAGCTCGGCCCCGAGAGCGGCGGCCGCCAGCCCAGGCTCTCCTGTGGCCGCGTTGGCGTTTCCAGAGTTAAGTATCACGGCGCGGGCGCGGGCTGAGCGGGCGCGCTCGCGGCTCAGCGTGACGGGAGCGGCGCAGAAGCGGTTCGTGGTGAAGGTGGCAGCGGCCACACAGGTCTTCTCGGCAGCAACGAGCGCAAGGTCAAGGCTATGGGGATTCCTGCGAAACCCGGCTGAGACGCCTGAGGCGAGGATTCCGGAGGAGGCACAGACGCCGCCTGCGCAGGCAACGAAGCCCGCATCCTCGGAGGCATTCGAGCAAGGTGGCACGTGAATAGGTTCGAAGTTCATGAGGGGCCTCTCAACGTGGGCTCTTAGACAAGGGGCGCGGGGGCGGCGAGCCCCTGCGTCTCGGGCAGGCCCAGGATGACGTTGGCGCACTGGACAGCCTGGGCGGCCGCCCCCTTGCCGAGATTGTCGATGGCGCAGGAGGCGACGATCGTCTTGCGTCGTCGGTCGTCAAGGGCCACGCCCACCTGGGCGCGCGCGGTGCCAAAGACGGAGGCCGTGGCCGGCATCTCGCCAGCGGGCAGCATGGTGACCAGGGGCTCGAAGGCGTAGCGATCCTCGTAGGCGCGACGCACGTCGGCGAAGCTAACGTCTGCGGCCGCTTCCAGGTAGACGGTGGCAAGAAGCCCGCGCGTGAGCGGTGCCAGGTGCGGCGTGAATACCACCGAGATCGGACGGCCCGCGACCTGGGAGAGAGTCTGCTCCATCTCAGGGGTGTGGCGGTGGGATGCGACACCGTAGGCCTGGACGGACTCGTTGACGTGGCAGAAGTGCGTGCGCTCGGTTGCCGCGCGCCCCGCCCCCGAGACCCCCGAGATGGCATCGCAGATCACGAGGTCGCCGGTCGCGAGGCCCGACTCGAGGGCGGGCGTGGCGGCAAGCGCGGTAGCCGTAGGGTAGCAGCCCGGAACGGCCACGAGCACGGCCTCGCCGGCGGCGCGGCGAGCGGCCAGGGCTCGGAGGCCTGCACGGTTAAGCTCGGGCAGACCGTAGACGGTTTGCGAGAGGAGCTCGGGACTCGTATGGGGCGTCTCGTACCAGGCCTCATAGACATTCCGATCGTGGAGGCGATAGTCGGCCGAGAGGTCGAGCACCGTGACGCCACGCGCGAGCAGCTCCGGTGCGAGGTTAAGCGAGGCGGTATGCGGGACCGCGAGAAAGGCCACGTCTGCGCGCTGGGCGATGATGTCTGGCTCGGGCTGAGAGAGCTCGAGGTCGCAGACGCCTGCGAACGACGGATAGACCTCCGAGAGGAGCGTTCCGGCCGCCTTGCGATCCGTGACCATGACGAGCTCGAGGCAGGGGTGTGCGAGCACGAGTCGGCAGAGCTCGATTCCAGCGAACCCCGTGGCGCCGACGATGCAGGCCCGTATGCTCCTCATGCAGCTCATCCCCTTTATATTGTATATTATGGTATTAATATTCAAATATAACGGTTTTTAATACGGAGAATATAGGGAGTAGGACAGGGACTGTCAACAAGGGCACCCATTCGGACACCTGCCCGACACACTCGACAGCAGCGAGCACGGGACGGCACGGCGGCTGCATGCGACCTTCAGCGTCGAGTGCGCGAAGGCCCGAGCACCCGACGCTGAAGGAGACTGACAAGGAGCCGCGGAGGAGCAAGAAGGCTACGAGCGATACACGACGCCCTCGGCCACGTGCGCGGCTACCTCGTCGCCGGCAAGATGGCGGACGAGCTCGAGACCAAAGGCCATGGCCGTGGCCGCGCCCTGGCTCGTGACCAGGTTGCCGTCGACCACGACGGGCTCGTTGGCCACAAGCTCGGCGCCATGCTCGCAAAGCACGTGCTGAAAGCCCGGATTGGCTGTCGCGCGACGACCTTCGAGCAGACCCAGCTCGGCCAGGATCGACGGAGCCGCGCAGATGGCCGCGATGTCGGCTCCACGCGCGGAAAATGAGACGAGCGCCTCGCAGAGCGGTGCGCAAGCGCGCAGATTGGGTGTCCCGGGGATGCCTCCGGGCAGAACGAGCAGGTCGTAATCATCAAACGAGAACCCCTCGTCAAAAATCGTGCGATCACACACGATGGTCACCTCGTGCGAGGATGTGACCTGCCGATCATTTGTGATTGACACGGTGTCGCAGGGGACGCCCGCGCGAAAGAGAAGATCCACGACCGTGAGTCCCTCGACCTCCTCGAGCCCTTTTGCGACGAAGACGGCCACGCGCCTGTCGCTTGCCTTCTTGAACATGGGAAACCTCCTTCTGTGAGAAGAGACCCCGCCGACGGATGCCGGAGGGGTCTCTCATCGGTTGATGCTCGGAGCCAGAGTTTACTCCTCGTCGATGCCCGCGTTGATGGCGTCAGCGATGACCCGGGCTTCGTCGGAGCCGCGCACAAGACCCTTGAAGTCGTCCTTCATGAGCAGAACGGCGGTCCTGGAGAGGAGCTTGATGTGCGTGGTGCCGGCCTCACCCTCGGGGACGAGCAACGATATGGCAATGTCCACGGGCTTGTCATCGAAGCTCGGCCACTCGAGCGGGTGGTCGTTCTTGACCACGATGACCGCAGCCTGCTTGATGGCGGCGTCCTTGGCGTGCGGCACCGCAAAGCCGTCGGTCATGCCAGTCTCGCCCATCTCCTCGCGGGCGAGAAAGGCGGCATAGACGGCGTCAGCGTCATCGGTGACGCCCAGCGCGGCGGCACGATCGGAAATGAAGCGCAGCACGTTCTCGCGCGTGTCGATGCTCTGCTTGACGAAGACGTTTTCTTCCTTGACGAAGTCGCTCACGTGGATCCCCTTTGCTGTACGGTAAGACGCCTCGCAGGCGTCGCGTCTGCTACGTGCACTGCCATGATACCCGTTAGCGATATCTCGGTTGAGGGGCAGTGCGGCACACATTCGGATCATATCTTTCTGCCGAGAAGCACCCTCTCGCGCCTCACAGCGCTCGCGCCACCGCGACGCTCGCGGCACCCATGAGCGCCATGACGAGCAGCGCGGGAACGTAGGAGCCCATGGCCGCCGAGAGCAGGCCCGTCCCCCATGACCCGACGAGCGACGCGAAGACGCTGTAGGTGTTCACGAGGGCCATGTTCCGCGCCATGGAGCCCTGTCCCCAGCGCATCCTCGTCACGAAGGGCATGCTCACCACCGCGGCTCCCCAGCCGACGCCCGTCATCAGGCACGCCACCGCCTGGATGGCGAGCGAGCCAGCCACAAGCGAGAGGACCATCGCCACGGGGCCCACCAGGCCGAGCGCCCCGACGCCCCTCATCGTGCGAGCGCGGCCGAGACGGTCGAGCGCCAGACCTCCCCCGAGGCGCCCCAGACCGCTGCCGACATTGACGCATCCTATGACGAGCGCGGCCGCCAGGTCGGACGCGCCCAAGGAGAGCGGCAGCTCCCTCCCTATGCCCGTGACCCCCATGCCAATGCACCCCAAGAGGAAGAGAAAGGCATAGAGCAGGTAGAACGTTCGGTCGCGCAGCATGGCGGAGGCGCCCGTGCCCCGCTCGGCAGGAGGATCGCCCACGGGCGGCATCGGAGAACCGCCCAGAAGACCCCAAACGACTCGCAGCTCCTCGCCTCTGGGAGGTCTCATCAACACGGCCGTCGCGAGCACGAGGGCCGCGAGCACGGCGCCGACCCCCACGAGGACCGCGTGCCAATCGAGAAGAGCATAGAGGTGGGTGACAATCGGCCCGAGCACGAACCCGCCAGAGCCGAACCCCATGAGGCAGACACCCTGGGCCAGGCCGACCCGGTCGGGGAACCACGAGGTGACCGTCGGGATAACGATGTTGTAGACGACGCCGATCCCCACGCTCGCCGCCACGCCGTAGGTCGCACAGACCACGAGCAGGCTGGAGGCGCCCGTGGCAGCGGAGGTCCCGATGAACCCGACGGCGAGCAGGGCCGCGCCCAGGACAAGCCCGCCTCGCTCCCAGCCGCGACGAACCAGCTCGCCCGAGACGATCCCCCCCATCGTGAAGGAGATGATCGAGAGGGCGAAGACGAGCGTCATGCTCGCCACGTCCCAGCCGAAGGCACTCTTGAGCGGCGCCAGGAGGACCGAGTACGCATAGATGAGCCCCAGAAACAGTAGGAGCGCGGCGCCGGCCCCCAGAACGAGGGGGCGCCTCCTCGCAACGGTCATGGACACCCCTCTACACCCCTGACTCGGCGTGCGCCTGCGCCACGCGGACGGCCCACTCCTCGAGCCGATCCGGATGGAAGGTGTAATTGTCCGTCGTGTCGAGAGCGTCGAGCACGGCCATGTCGGCCGCGGCGAGCTCGAAGTCGAAGACCTCGCTGTTGGACCTGATGCGCTCCGCGCGCATCGACTTGGGCATCGTGGCAAACCCGCTCTGCAGAGCCCAGCGCACGCAGATCTGCCCGACGTCCTTGCCCAGTCGCCGGGACATGGCCTCAATCCGGGGGTCCCCGAAGAGCCTCCCGCGCCCGAGCGGAGCCCACGCCTCGAGCTGGACGCCGTGGGAGCGACACCACGCCACGGTCTCGCGCTGCTGGTAGGTGGGGTTAAGCTCTATCTGATCGACCTGCGGCGCCACGCTCGCGCGCTCGAGCAGGGCCTCCAGATGATGCACGAGGAAGTTGGAGACGCCGATGGCACGCACGCGTCCCGCGGCGTAAAGCTCCTCGAATGCCCTCCAGCTGCCCCAGACGCGCTCGCGCCATTCGCTCTCGTGGCCTCCCACCTTGGGCCAGTGGATGAGGTAGAGGTCAAGGTAGTCGCAGCCCAGGTCGGAGCAGGAGCGCTCGAAGGCGGCCAGCGCGCCTTGGTATCCCTGTTCGTCGTTTCTGAGCTTGCTCGTGACGAAGAGCTCCCCTCGGGCGACGCCGGAAGCGGCCATGGCGTGCCC
This sequence comes from uncultured Atopobium sp., assembly GCA_964430985.1. Lineage (GTDB taxonomy): Bacteria > Actinomycetota > Coriobacteriia > Coriobacteriales > Atopobiaceae > Thermophilibacter. The sequence continues at coordinate 643 of CAYSIC010000043.1, read as the reverse complement.
CACCATCTTCTCGTTGCCATACTGAGCGGCCGCGTCAATGTGCCTGAAGCCGAGATCGAGGGCGGAGCGCACGGCTCTCTCCCCCGCCTCGTCAGGGGCGATCATGTAGGTGCCGAATCCCAGGCACGGCAGCTCGACGCCGTTGGCGAGGACGTAGCGATCGCACTTCCCCGCGAGACGCACGCGCGGCAGGAGGCGCCCGGCGGGGTCCGCGCCGGCGACGTCGACGGGGCACGCGCGGCGAGTAGAGACGTTCATGGGAACTCCCTTCACGAAGGCAGCGGGCGCGGGGAGGCTGATGGCGACCCCGCGCCCGCTTCATCCAAGACGATTGCTTCGGAGGCTAGCGCGCATTCCTCAGAATCTGCTCGATGTCCTCCACATGCAGCTCCTTGAAGAAGCCGGCGTGGTCGCCGCCACGGGCCTCCACGGCCGAGACGGCCATCTCGTGGATCTGCTCGTCAGTGGGGTTCACGCCCGCCTCGGAGAGCGAGGTCGGCATGCCGATGGAGTGGCACCACTGGTCCCAGGCCTCGATGCCGCGCAGCGCCGTGGCGCGCACGTCGTCGAAGTCGTTCACCACGCCAAAGACGTTGACGCCAAACTGCGCGAAGCGCTCCGGGCGCACGTCGAGGACGTACTT
>CAYSIC010000042.1:6290-9869 GCA_964430985.1 uncultured Atopobium sp. | reverse complement strand
AGCCGAGCACGACTGTGAGGGGGTCGGGCTCTTCCGCTCCGAGTTCCTCTTCATGGATGCCAAGGAGCTCCCGACGGAGGATGAGCAGTTCGCAGCCTACCAGAAGGTCGCCCTGCGCATGAAGGGTCAGCCGGTCATCATCCGCACGCTCGACGTGGGCGGCGACAAGGAGATTCCGTACATGAACCTCCAGAAGGAGGAGAACCCCTTCATGGGGTACCGTGCGGTGCGCTACTGCCTCAACAATCCCGACCAGTACAAGGTCCAGCTCACGGCACTTCTGCGCGCCTCTGCTTTTGGCGATGTCAAGATCATGGTTCCGCTTGTGACCAACATTGACGAGATTCGCCAGGTCAAAGACCTCGTCGAGACCTGCAAGGCGGAACTCGACGCTCGCGGGGTGGCGTATAACAAGGATATCGAGATCGGCACCATGATCGAGACGCCCGCCGCCTCCCTCATTGCCGACGATTTGGCCGCCGAGTGCGACTTCTTCTCCATTGGGACCAATGACCTCATCGGCTATACCATGTGCTCCGACCGAGGCAACAGCCGCGTGGGCTACCTCTACGAGGTCTACCAGCCCGCCGTCCTGCGCTCGCTCAAGCGCATCATCGAGGCGGGCAACAAGGAGCACATCATGGTGGGCATGTGCGGTGAGGCTGCGGCCGACCCGCTTCTGATTCCCGTGCTCATTTCGTTTGGGCTGGGAGAGTTCTCCGTCTCCTCGCCGTCGATTCTACGCACACGTCGCGTCATCTCCGAGTGGACCAAGGCCGAGGCAGACGCCCTCACCGAGAAGGTCATGGCTCTGAAGACGGCGAGCGAGGTCAAGGTGATGCTCCAGTCTTCCGCACGGTAGCCAAAGTCCTCATTCTCACATTGCCAGGGATGCAGCCCCCTCCTCTTCCGCTCAGCTTCGCGCATAAAGCGCGCTCAGAAATTGCGGAGAGGAGGGGGCTGCCCCATCTTTCGGCTTCGAGGCCTTTCGCCGAGAGAAGAGCAAAGAACCAAGGGAAAAGAGGCTATGAGCGCTTCGGGGTGACCACTGGAGCTCTGACTGGAAAAGATTTATGTGGGACTGCGGTCGCAGATAAATCTTTTCTACAAGGGCCCAATCGCTTCTCAACAGGGGTTTTGTAGATAGATTAATAATTTATGTTGATTCGAGTCGCACATAAATCTTTTCTCTCCAGGGGACAGCTGCGGACACGGGGTGGCCCGCGGCCTGAAGGGGAGAGGGCTAGCGGGGGACGATGACGTTGAGGGCGTGGGGTATGACGCTGACGTCGAAATGGGTACCCGTGAGCTTCTCTCCGTCAACCTGGCAGGGCGGTTCAACGAAGAAGTCGATTTCTGCATGAGCGATGCGGCGTAACTCGACAACGCGCGAGCGGGCATGGAGTCCTCTGCGGGAGAGACCGAAGAGTCCGAGCACGTGGGGGATGGCTGGAATGCTCACGTTGTAGCAGACGTCGAGAAGGCCGTCTGCGGGGTCTGCGTCCGGGCAGACGCGAAACCCACCACCGTAGCTGGGACCCACCTGGATGGCGAAGATGATGGTCTTGAGGTCGCGTGGCGGTTCGACGTCGAAGCGCGCCACGCAGGGGTATCCGTCCCGCGCGCGGGAGAGGATCTTGAGTCCTGAGGTCACGAAGAGCGCGGAGCCCTCCTGCGAGGTCGCGTGGGCGCGCCGCGCGGTGGTGTCGAGGGCAATCGCGGCATCAAGGCCAAAGGAGAGGGTCTGCATGAACGGAATCCCGTTCACGCATCCCACCTCGAGCGATTTCACCTGTCCGCGTACGAGCTGCGCCAGGGCGCCCTCGACATCGTTTCTCGCCATGCCGAGCGTGCGTGCATAGTCGTTTCCAGAGCCGAGTGGCACGATGCCGAGCTGGGGGCGATGCTCACGCTCGATCTGCATGAGGCCGCCCACGACCTCGTGTATTACGCCGTCGCCGCCGAGGGCCACCACGCTGTCGTAGCCGCGCGCGTTGGCCGCGAGCGCCAGGGCGTCTCCGGGACCCTCGGTGCGCACGACGTCATATCCGCTGGTCGCCGCAGGCCAGGAGTTGAGGAAGCGTTCGGCAAAGTCGGCGCCTGCCGCGCCGTGCCCGCTGCGTGCGGCGGGGTTGGCGACAAGAAGCGTGCGACCGAGCGGGGAGTCTGCCATGGGGAGCCTTTCTCGGGTGATCGGGGACTCCATACTACGCGTGTTTCTCGCAAGTCTTTGACCCTTTTGGGAAGACGTCAGAGGTGATGAGGGCCATGGCATGACAAAAAAACAGGTCAGACCAAAAAATAAGGTCTGACCTGCTATTTTAGTGGAGCGGCGGACGGGACTCGAACCCGCAACAATCAGCTTGGAAGGCTGACGCTCTACCAATTGAACTACCGCCGCACTGGTCGGGGCGACTGGATTCGAACCAGCGACCCTCTGCTCCCAAAGCAGATGCGCTACCAAGCTGCGCTACGCCCCGGTACCGCGCGAAGAAGTATAGGCGAGATGACCCTCGACGGCAAGTCGGTTTTCTGAGGTGCGCAAGGGCTATGATGATGGCGGGACAATCGTATGTACAAGAGATTTCGCATCAGGTTCGATGCCGTTACGCATCGGGCGTCGCCTTGCCTGCCCCTGACGTTCGAACCTATTCTCGTCTGGGTTTTTATACGCGGCCTACGAAAGCAGGCCAACGATGGGAGTGCACATGACATATTCCGAGAGGGTCATGAGGGAGCTCAAGGAGCGCTACGCCGATGAGCCCGAGTTCATAGAGGCGGTGGGCGAGGTCCTACGCACGCTGCAGCCTGCGCTCGACGCTCATCCCGAGTACGAGAGGGCTGCGCTGCTTGAGCGCCTCGTCGAGCCCGAGCGCATTGTCATCTTCCGCGTCCCCTGGGTCGACGATGCCGGTCTGGTGCAGGTCAACCGCGGCTACCGCGTCGAGTTCAATTCGGCGATCGGGCCCTACAAGGGCGGCCTGCGGCTACATCCTTCCGTGAACCTCTCGATTCTCAAGTTCCTGGGCTTCGAGCAGACGTTCAAGAACTCGCTCACCACACTTCCCATGGGAGGTGGCAAGGGCGGCTCCGACTTCGATCCCAAGGGCAAGTCAGACCGTGAGGTCATGAACTTTTGTCAGAGCTTCATGTGCGAGCTCTATCGCCATATCGGTCCCAACACCGACATCCCCGCCGGCGACATCGGCGTGGGGGCTCGCGAGATCGGCTACCTCTTCGGACAGTATAAACGCCTGCGCAACGAGTGGTCAGGCGTCCTCACGGGCAAGGGCCTCTCGTTTGGCGGCTCTCTCGCTCGCACTCAGGCCACCGGCTACGGGGCGGTCTACTTCCTGACCCACATGATGGCCGAGCGCGCAGAGAAGCTCGAGGGCAAGACGCTCGTCTTGTCCGGCTCTGGCAACGTTGCCATCTACGCTGCGCAGAAGGCAACGGAGCTCGGCGGCAGAGTCGTGACCGTCTCTGACTCCAGCGGATACGTCTATGATCCTGAAGGCATCGACATCACTCTGCTCAAGGACGTCAAGGAGGTCCGCCGCGCTCGTCTGACCGAGTACG
>CAYSIC010000042.1:0-6280 GCA_964430985.1 uncultured Atopobium sp. | reverse complement strand
CCCTCGGCCGTCTATCACAAGGGTGAGCGACCCTGGGCCGAGACCTGCGACGTCGCCATGCCCTGCGCCACGCAAAACGAGCTCTTCCTTGACGACGCCCGGGCGCTCGTCGTACACGGCTGTTCCTACGTGGTCGAGGGCGCCAACATGCCCACCGTGCCGGATGCCATCAACTACCTGATCGACGAAGGCGTCTTCTTCTCGCCCGGTAAGGCTTCGAACGCTGGCGGCGTGGCGGTCTCGGGCCTCGAGATGTCCCAGAACGCCGAGCATCTCCCCTGGACTTTCGATGAGGTTGATGGGAGGCTCCAGGACATCATGTCCAACATCTACGCCTCCGCAAGCGCAGCGGCCAAGACTTACGACCATGAGGGGAACCTCGTCTTCGGCGCCAACATCGCCGGCTTCCTCAAGGTCGCCGAAGCCATGATGGCCCAGGGGGTCTGCTAGTCGCCTGTCGATACCGACTGGCCGGTACTTCTCGCCCTCACGGGCACTCATGAATTCGGGAGTAGGGCACAAACGCACCACGCTGGAGCTGCCCTACCCCCGAATTCATGGACAAATCCGGTTTGCGTCTGCCACGGCCCCCGATTCGTGCGCGCCGCCATGCTGGGCGCCACGCCGCGCCGCCATGGCCCGTTCTTTACGAAAGCGTTGCGGCGCTGTTCGAACAACGCGTGACCTGGTATGCTACTCACGACCTTTAAGACGGTACGAGAGACCGAAAAGGCGTCCACAACAGAGCTGTCGCTGCCTTATTCGGAGTCTCCGCCCCAGGCGGGTGCTCCGTTTTTTTATAGGGAGGCGAGGGCGCTCCTCTGGGCGCAGGGCTGAAAGGGCGGTGTTGCTGTGAACCTACTGGTCGATGAGGGCGCGCATCCCAGGGCGCTTCTCGCGCTCGAGGACGGGACCCACTTCTTTGGGCGAAGCGCCGGCGCCGAGGGGGAGACCTTCGGGGAGATTGTCTTTAACACCTCTATGGTGGGCTATCAGGAGATTGTGAGCGATCCGTCCTATGCGGGTCAGCTCGTTGCACTGACCTACCCGCAGGTGGGCAACTACGGCATCAACGAGCCAGACATGCAGGCCGACAAGCTTCATCTTGCCGGCCTCGTCGTCCACGATCTATGCTACACGCCGAGCAACTGGCAGTCCGTCGCGAGCCTGCCGGAGTTTCTTGCCATGCGAGGGGTCGTGGCGATCGAGGACGTGGATACCCGTGCCCTCACCCTGACCATTCGCGAGGGGGGCGCCATGCGAGCCGCCATCTCCACGACCGACCTAGATCCAAGGAGCCTCGTGGCACGCGTGCGCGCCAGTGGCCCCATCTCCCAGCACAACTACGTGGCCGATGTCTCCTGCGACCAGAGCTACGTGGTCGGCGCCCGCACGGTTGACGCGCCTGAGCGTCCCCTGCGCGTCATCGCTTACGACTGTGGCGAGAAGGCTGGCATCGTTGACCGCCTCGCGGCCGCAGGATGCGAGGTCACGGTCGTGAGTTGGGACACTCCCGCTGCAGACGTCCTGGCCAGCGAGCCCGACGGCGTGTTCTTCTCCAACGGGCCCGGCGATCCCCGGAGTGTTCCGGAGGTGGTCGAGGCCGCCCGTGCCTGCCTGGGCCGAGTACCCGTCTTTGGCATCTGTCTGGGCAATCAGGTCATCTCGCTGGCCGCGGGCGCGCAGATCGAGAAGCTCCCGTACGGACACCACGGCGGCAACGAGCCCGTGATGAACCTCCTCACCGGCAAGGTTGAGATCACGGCACAGAACCACAACTACGGTCCGGTCTTCTCGACCTTCGGCCCTCTCGTTTCGGAGCTCTCCGACGGAGTGAGCGAGCACGTGCGCGACCTGCGCTTCTGGAGCCGTCGACGGGTGGCGCCGGTCGTCATGAACGAACGCTACGGCCGCGTGCGCCTCACCCACGTCAACCTTAACGACGGCACGCCCGAGGGCATTCAGTTCCTGGACTCCCCAGCCTTCTCGTTGCAGTACCACCCCGAGGCCAGGCCGGGGCCCAATGACTCCACCTATGCCTTTGAGGCGTTTGCCCGGCTCATGCGGGGCGAGGGGGACTACCTTGCCATCGACGTTCGAGAGGGGAGGCGCTTCTAGATGCCCAAGCGTACTGACATCAAGAAGATCCTAATCATCGGCTCCGGCCCGATCGTCATTGGTCAGGCCTGCGAGTTCGACTACTCCGGGACCCAGGCCTGTCGCGCGTTGCGCTCCGAGGGCTACGAGGTCGTGCTCGTGAACTCCAACCCCGCCACGATCATGACGGATCCCGAGACGGCCGATCGCACCTACGTCGAGCCCATTACCGTGGCCTCTGTGACCAAGGTCATCGAGCGCGAGCGCCCGGACGCCCTTCTGCCCAACATGGGCGGTCAGACCGGCCTCAACTGTGCGGTCGCCCTGGCCAGGGAGGGCGTGCTCGAGCGCTTTGGCGTGGAAGTCATCGGCTGCGACATAGACTCCATCAACACCGGAGAGGATCGCGAGCTGTTCGCCGCGGCCATGCGCGACATCGGTCTGGAGGTCGCTCGCTCTGGCGTGGCCCATTCGATCGAGGGCTGCGAGAAGATTGCCGACGAGCTGGGCTACCCGGTGGTGATCCGTCCGGCCTTCACCCTTGGCGGTGCCGGCGGGGGCATGGCCTATGACCGTGACGACCTGGTGCGCATTGCCGGCGAGGGCATCTCCTTGTCCCCGGAGGGCGAGGTTCTCGTGGAGGAGAGCGTCGAGGGCTGGAAGGAGATCGAGATGGAGGTCATGCGCGACTCCGCCGGCAACGGCGTCGTGATCTGCTCCATCGAGAACCTCGATCCCATGGGCGTCCACACCGGAGACTCGATCACCGTGGCTCCCTGCCAGACCCTGAACGACTTCGAGCTCCAGCGCCTGCGCGACTACTCGATCGCCGTCCTGGAGCGCGTGGGTGTGGCCTGCGGGGGGTCCAACGTGCAGTTTGCCGTCAACCCTGACGACGGTCGCGTCCTGGTCATCGAGATGAACCCGCGCGTCTCGCGCTCGAGTGCCCTGGCCTCCAAGGCCACGGGCTTTCCCATCGCCAAGATAGCGGCCCTGCTCTCGGTGGGCTACTCCCTCGATGAGATCGAGAACGACATCACGCGCGAGACCCCGGCCTGCTTCGAGCCGTCGATCGACTACTGCGTAGTCAAGATCCCGCGCTTCGCCTTCGAGAAGTTCAAGGGCACCGATGCCACGCTCACCACGCGCATGAAGGCCGTCGGTGAGGTCATGTCCATCGGCACCACCTTCGAGGAGGCCCTCCAGAAGGCCGTCCGCTCTCTGGAGCAGGGCCACGCGGGGCTGGGAGCCGATGGCGTCGACGACTTCGACGAGGCCCACTTCGAGTGGCGTGTGGCCACGCCCACGCCCGAGCGCATCCTCTACGTGGCCGAGGCCCTGAGGCGTGGCTGGGGCGTTGAGCGCGTCTTCGAGCTCACCCGTATCGACCGGTGGTTCCTCCACCGCATCGCTGATATCGTCCATGCCGAGCAGTCCATCTCTACGCGCGGCCTGGCGGGTCTCGGTGCCGAGCGCATGATGGCCGCGAAGCAGTTGGGCTTTTCGGATGCTCAGCTCGCCCATCTCACGGGCCAGCGCGAGGACACGGTCCGCGCGGTGCGCGAGGTCTTGGGCGTGCGTCCCTGCGTCAAGACCGTGGACACCTGTGCCGGGGAGTTCGCGGCCCGCACGAGCTATCATTACCTGACCTACGTGGCCGGAGGTACGAGCGAGTTTCACGAGGCCGAGAGGCCGCGCGTGGTCATTTTGTCGGCCGGCCCCAACCGCATCGGCCAAGGCATAGAGTTCGACTACTGCTGCGTGCATGCCTCCTACGCTCTCGCGGCCAGGGGCTACGAGACCGTGATGATCAACTGCAACCCCGAGACGGTTTCCACGGACTACGACACTTCCGACCGCCTCTACTTCGAGCCGCTCACCTTCGAGGACGTCATGAACGTCATCGAGGTCGAGCGCCCCGTGGGCGTCATCGTGACCCTGGGCGGCCAGACGCCCATCAACCTGGCGGGACGGCTCAAGGCCGCGGGCGTCCCCATCATGGGGACCCAGCCCGAGGCCATTGACCTCGCCGAGGATCGCGATCGCTTTGCGAACCTGCTCGACCGCCTCCAGATCGCCTATCCGCCCTCGTCTACGGCCGAGACTGCCGAGGACGCTCGCGTGGTCGCTCGGCGCGTGGGCTATCCGCTGCTCGTGCGTCCGAGCTACGTGCTCGGGGGGCGCGGCATGGGCATCGTCTACGATGACGAGGACCTCTTGCGCTACATGGCCGAGGCCACCAAGGTCTCCCCGGACCATCCCGTCTACCTCGACGCGTTTCTCGAGGATGCCATCGAGCTTGACGTCGACGCACTGTGCGATGGCGACGAGTGCTACGTGGGGGCGGTTCTCGAGCACATCGAGGAGTGCGGCATTCACTCCGGAGACTCCGCCTGCTGCGCCCCGCCCTTCTCCTTGTCCGACAAGATCGTGGCACGCGTTCGCGAGACCACACGCACCCTCGCGCTCGCCTGCCACATCAAGGGGCTTCTCAACATTCAGTACGCCATACGTGACGAGCAGGTCTTTGTCATCGAGCTCAACCCGCGCGCGTCGCGTACGGTGCCCTTCTCGTCCAAGGCTACGGGCGTGCCTTTGGCCCACTACGCCGCCCTTGTCATGGGTGGCGAGAAGATAGCCGCCCTCGACCTGCCGGCCGAGGACCGCGAGCTGGGCTACTATGCGGTCAAGGAGGCTGTTATGCCGTGGTCGCGCTTCCCGGGTGCCGACGTCACGCTTGGACCCGAGATGAAGTCCACCGGCGAGGTCATGGGCCTCGACGCCACCTTCCCCAAGGCCTACGCCAAGACGCGCGAGGCCATCGACTATCACATACCTCAGTCCGGTATCGTGTTCGTGTCCGTGTGTGACCGCGACAAGCGCTCGATCGCCCCCGTGGCGCTCGCGCTCGCGAATCTGGGCTACGATCTCGTGGCCACACGCGGGACTGCAAAGACGCTCAAGGCCGCTGGCATCGCCTGTGAGGTCGCGTGTCCCATCAGCGAGGGGCACCCCAACGTCGTGGACCTCATGGCCGCAGGCAAGATCGCCTTCATCGTCAATACGCCTCAGGGCCACAGTTCGCGTGGGGACGGCATGAGGATGCGCGGCGAGGCCGTGAGCCGAGGGATCGACATGGCCACCACCATGAGCGGTGCGACAGCGCTTGTCCAGGCCATCAGCGCCCTGCGCCAGGGACCGCTTTTCCCCTGGGCCCTGCAGGACCTGGCCGCGCGGGGGTAGCGGGTGGCGTGGCTGCGGCGGGGATGTGAGGGGCGCGTTCCCGCCGCCGCTCGCGCCGACACGATTGGGGCGCACCTTTGATACCCGGGACGAGCCCCCTCGACTCGGGCGCGACCCCAGCCTCTGACGTGTTCCCCGTGTGAGTCGACGGTCCACGTGAAATAACGCGGCCACGGCGGGTATCCAGTAGAAGTTTGCTATGATTCATAGGCTGTGCGGACCGCGGGCGTGGCGGAACTGGTAGACGCGCTGGATTTAGGTTCCAGTGGGGGAGACCCCGTGAAGGTTCGAGTCCTTTCGCCCGCACCAGCAACAAGCAAGAACAGAGGCGGGGATGGCCCCGCCTGTACAAGACACGGGAGGAACGTTGAAGATCACCGTCACCGCTGAGAAGCCGTCCGACGACAAGCTGGCCGCAAAGGTAAGCGTGCCCGCCGCCGACGTCGACGCCGCTATCGCCAAGGCTTACAAGGACATCGCCCACAAGTACAACTTCCAGGGCTTCCGTCGTGGTCACGCCCCGCGTCCGGTAATCGATGGCATCATGGGTCGTGAGTCCGTGCTCGCCCAGGCCACCAATGAGATGCTCAATCAGGTCGAGCCGCTTTTGCTCGAGGAACTCGACGTCACCCCCGTCGGGCGCGTCAACTTTGGCGAGGACCCGGACTTGGCCGTTCAGGGGGTCGACTACGTCGTGGACGCCACCGTGGGCGTGCGTCCCGTCTGTGAGCTCGAGTCCTACGACGCCCCCCAGATCAACATGCCCCCCGACGAGGCCACCGAGGCCGAGGTCGACTGGCAGATCAACCAGCTCCTCTCCTATCAGGTGACCTACGAGGACGTCGAGGAGGACCGCGCCGCCGAGCCGGGCGACGTGGTGCTGTTGGCGCCCGCCGCCGCGAGCCTGCGTGCCAGCGGCATCACGTCGGCCTCGGTGGGC
>CAYSIC010000041.1:0-10110 GCA_964430985.1 uncultured Atopobium sp. | reverse complement strand
GTCCTCCGACGCGCACCTGCCATGCAAGCAACAGGAGGGGCACATGGACCTTTCGGTAGTTGTTCCCTGTTACGAGGAACATGAGTGCCTGCCGCTCCTCTTTGCCCGAGCCACGTCCGCGTTCGACGTGGCCGGCCTTGACTACGAGCTCGTGCTCGTCAACGATGGAAGCTCCGACGACACCTGGCAGCTCCTCGTGGAGTTCGCCCGCTCGGGCCGAGCGCCGCACGTGACATGCGTGGACCTCTCGCGCAACTTTGGCAAGGAGGCGGCCTTGCTCGCTGGGCTCTCACACGCCACAGGCGACGTCGTAGGCATCATGGACGCCGACCTCCAGCAGGAGCCCAAGACGCTCGTGGCCATGTATCGCGAGCTCATGGCTCACCCCGAGGTCGACTGCGTGGCCGCCTACCAAGAGAGGCGCCACGAGGGGGCATTGCATGCCGCCCTCAAGGAGGCGTTCTACCATGTCTTCAAGAGCATGGCAGATGGCACCTCCAAGATGATTCCCGACGCTTCGGACTTCCGCGTGTTCCACCGCGACGTCGCCGAGGCGCTTCTCGCCATGCCCGAGTACCACCGGTTCTCCAAGGGGCTCTTCGCCTGGGTGGGCTTCGAGACGATCCCGTTCGCCTATGAGCCCTCGCCGCGCGCGGCGGGCAGCAGCAAGTGGTCCCTGCGCCAGCTCATGCGCTACGCCATCGACGGTATCTTCTCCTTCTCGACGGTGCCGCTCAAGCTCGCAACCTGGATCGGGGCGACAGCATCTCTTGCGTCGGTCATCTACTTCTTCATGGTGCTCTACGATGCGTTCGGCCTCCAGAACACCCCCGAGGGCTATCCCACCATCGTCTGCCTCATCCTCCTGCTGGGAGGTCTCACCCTGCTCACATTAGGCATCATCGGCGAGTACGTAGCCCGCATCTACGTGGAGGGCAAGGGCCGCCCCGTCTACATCGCCCGTCGCGTGGTCTCTAGCGAGGGCGGGCGCCTGCACGAGACGGGCTTCGAGCGCAGCCGCGCACAGCTGCGCCACGCGGACATGCGCGGCTAGGGGCTAGGACGCCTGATCGCCGGCGTCAAGCCAGCGCCGACGCGAGAAGAAGTTCCAGACCATGACCACAGCCGTGGCAAAGAGCTTGGTCAGGGTGACCATGAGGGCCGAGGCCCCGAGTATGGCGACGCCCGCGGCCATGCAGAGCTCGTTGATGACCAGGCCCACGACGGACAGCGCCAGGAAGATCAAGAACTCGCCACGGCGGCTCAGGTCGTCGCGGTGCGTGAACACGAAGCGCATCGACGCGAGATAGTTGAACACCACCGAGACGCAGAACGACACGCCCGCCGAGAAGACCGGATCCCAGACCAGGCCCTGCGAGAGCAGCATGAGAACACCGTAATCTATGGCGAACGCGATGGTCCCCACGACGCCGAACTTCAGAAACTGCTCGATGAGCTCGCGCATGATTCCCCCTTGATCGAGCCCAAGGATACGCCAAAGCCCGAAGCGGATGGATGGGCACGCACGGCTGCGCGATCGTCCGTTGAGCGCCGTCGCACTTGTCGGTGTCCGCTCCAAAGCGTAGCATTGTCTATCCGACTTTTGCGTCAGTGCAGGAGGAACATGGACACCACGCCCGACCAGCACGATGACCCCATCCTCGCCGAGGAGCAGGCCCACCTGAGCGAGGTCTACGCTCAGCTGCTGCAGATACGCGACGATATAACGAGCGACCTAGACTCCAACCATGCGGGCGCACGCCAGGACCTCATCGACATGAGCGAGGAGGTTCGTCTGGACTTTGGCGGCGCAGATGAGAAGATCGAGACCCTCGCCGCCATCGAGACGCTCAATAACATCATCGACGTCTACAACCAGTACCATGACTCCAACGTCGACAAGCTGCGTCGCGTGATGCTCCTGCTGATGCAGCCCTACTTTGCTAAGGTCACGCTCCAGATGCGTCCAGGACGCCCCGCGCGCGACGTCTACATCGGAGCCGCCGGCGTCACCGATGAGCGCAGCCGCCCAATCGTGGTGGACTGGCGCAGCCCCGTGGCCGAGACCTACTACAACCAGCAGATGGGGCCCACGAGCTACTCCGTGGACGGGCGCGAGCGCACCGTCGACCTCACGCTGCGCCGTCAGTTCGACATCGTGCGCGACCAGCTCAACTCCTACTTCGACACCAGCGTGGCCATCGAGGACTCGCTGCTCCTGGGCGCGCTCAAGAGCCATCACTCCGAGAAGCTCAAGGCCATCACCGCCACGATTCAGCGCGAGCAAAACGAGGTCGTGCGTCACGAGGACGTGCCCGTGCTTCTCGTCAACGGCATCGCGGGCTCAGGCAAGACCTCCGTGCTCCTGCAGCGCATCGCCTACCTGCTCTATCGCGAGCGCAAGACGCTCAGCGCGGACCAGGTCTGGCTCTTCACGCCCAACGCGGTGTTCGAACGCTACATCGACACCGTCCTGCCGTCCATGGGCGAGGCCAATCCGCAAACCCTCACCTGGAGGAGCTTCGTAGACGAGCAGGGGGCTGGCGAGCGCGACCTGGGTCGCTCCACCTCGACGGCGACTCTACGCCACCTGGAGGAATCCGCACGCGACCTCGTCCTCGAGCCCGACGACCTGCGCGAGATCCGCTGCGAGGGGGAGGTGCTTCTCAAGACCAGCCAGGTAGTGGGCGCCGTGCGCAAGTTCGAGCGTTTTGGTGTGGGCCCGCGCTTCACCGCCTTGGTCAAGGACGAGCTCCACGATCGACTGGATCGTCGCTTCACCCAGATGGCCAAGGACGAGGATCTCCAGGAGGAGATGCTCAGTCTCGACGTTGACCAGCAGGTCGAGCTCTTTGGCGAGACGATCTCCCCGGAGAGCGAGGCTGAGACCGTCGCGTACACGCGCCGCCTCGTGGAGAGTCGTTTCTCCGCCGCGCACGACCAGATCGAGCGCCTCGCATGGCTGCGCCTCGACCGCGTGGGCATGCGCCTTCTGGGCCAGCGGGCGCTCTCGGCGACTGAATGGCTCTATCTGCGCCTCGTCTTCACGGGCACTGGCGAGAAGACAGCGCGCTTCGTCATGGTGGATGAGGTGCAGGACTACACCGAGGCCCAGCTCATGGTGCTCGCGCGCTACTTCTCGCGCGCGCACTTCCTGCTTCTAGGCGACGAGAACCAGGCCATCTCAGAGGGAACGGCCACCTTTTCTCAGGTCGCTGAGATCTTTCGAGCGAGTCACGGCAGCGTGGACGAGTGCCTCCTGCTTACGAGCTATCGCTCCTCCCCCGAGATTACGGCCCTCTTTGCCGGGCTGGTCAAGCACGACGATCGGCTCCGCCTTGCCTCCGTACAGCGCGAGGGCGTCGAGCCGGATATCCAGGCGTTTTCCGAGCATGATGACTACCTACGCGCTCTGCGCTCCGCGGTGTCCGAATCCGTCGAGGGCCTCACCGCCGTCATCGCACAGAGCGACGCGCGCGTGAGCTGGCTCTCCAAGCAGCTCGGTGAGAGCGTCGTGGTGCTGGACCACGACAGCGACCTACCCGCCACGGGCGTGGTCCTTCTCAGCCTCCGCATGGCCAAGGGGCTCGAGTTCGATCATGTGATTGTCCCCGACGCCCAGGCCGAGGTCTATCCCGACACCCCGCTCGCACGCCGACAGCTCTACACCGCCCTCTCACGCGCGATGCACCGCGTCACCGTACTCGCACAGGGCACGCTGACGCCGCTTCTGGAATAAGAGCTGACGCAACACGCCCGTCTCGTCGCCTCCCGTAAATTAAGCACGGATTGGGGCAGGTCTTTGACGTGAGGGCTAACCCAGCTCACTTCTTGGCAACATTTCCCCGTCGAGAAGAGCGCACGTGCTTGCAAGCTGGATTGCCTCATTTATGTCAAGGAAATCAGAGGCTCACCCACGTAAGATCACGATCACTTCTTCCTGCAAGCGTAATTCTATCCATCCTTGATCATATATGCGCGCGGAGGAGCCCCCCCCCGGCGCCCCGCATATATCCTGTCCACGCACTAACATATCGCTTGGTCAGACCCTTCATTCATCCCGCATGATTCATGCCATCATCCTTGCCGTCATCTCCGATGGGAGGCGCCTTACATTTCCATCCAGACTCCCAGGCATGCTGACATCGATTAATACCTTAAGGTGCAATCGCATTTCCCCGAGCAGACCTCCGCGGCTTCCACTAGCGCTGCAGTTTGTCGCTTTAATACATATTTTTCCTATCCTACGTGTAGTTTGGGCTTTCGTGACGCACCTTCTTTGCAGTCAAATTCAGCTCATCTAAAAAATATGCATCTTAGTCTGATGTCAACTGCTCTTCTATAAAAAAATATTCATTTAATATATTATTTGTTCCCTTCGGCCAGAAAAGAGTGCGTGTCGAGGAGGCAAACTACATTCAGAAATCAAAAAACATGTATTGAAGGTCCAAACTACACGCGAAGTCCGACTCTTCCTCAATATCAAATGCGTGGAACCCAACTTTGGGTTCTCCTAACCCGCACCGACCAAGGCGGAGGATCTGACGAGCGGACTGGCTTCCCGCCGACTTAGCTGGAGTTTTGCTCACTTGACATAGAGAACGTAATTAAAACCCACTCTACTCCTCGCCCACGTTGCGATGACGCAGCAGGCGGCGACGGTAGTGTTCAGACTCGGAGCGATTGTCCCAGAGCTTGACCACCTCGGCTACGAGGGTGGGAACGAGCGAAAGCCCCAGCACGCAGGCCCAACTCGCAAGGCTTAGCGGCACCAGGCCAAAGATCGCACCCAGAGGGGCAATGAGCACCAGCCCGCTCAGCACGACAACCATTCCCACGGCAGCCCACACGAGCGGAAGGTTGTCGCGCAAGGTACGCTTGAAGATGGAGGCCCGGCTCCGCACCGTGAAGATATGCAGCACGCTCGTAAGGGCCACGACCAGAAAGCACATGGTCTGACCCACAAGGAGCGAAGGGCCTTCTCCACCCGGCACCCATACGAAGGCGCCGAGCCAGAACGCAAGCATGCTCACGACCGT
Organism: uncultured Atopobium sp.; assembly: GCA_964430985.1. Lineage (GTDB taxonomy): Bacteria > Actinomycetota > Coriobacteriia > Coriobacteriales > Atopobiaceae > Thermophilibacter. The sequence continues at coordinate 5,071 of CAYSIC010000041.1, read as the reverse complement.
GAAGGCTGTCGTCTGTTGCGCAATCACACGCACGAGGCCGCCCGCAAAGAAGCTCTCTTGACGCCCGATGGGCTTACGCCCCATGATGCGCCCGTCACTCACATCCTGAGCAAGCCGCAGGCCGGGGATACCGTCTCCCAACACGTTGATGAGTAGCAGCATAACCGGGGTGAGAGGCATGCCCCAGCCCGCGAGCTGCGCCCCGAGCATGATCACGATCTCGGAAAGGTTGCACACGAGCAGGAAATAGATTGTACGCTTGATGTTAGAGAATACGTTTCTGCCCTCGCGCACCGCCTCGACGATCGTCGCGAAGTTGTCGTCGATAAGAACCATGTCGGCCGCTGCCTTGGCGACCTCGGTGCCAGCCTGTCCCATGGCCACGCCCACGTCGGCAGCCTTAAGCGCCGGAGCATCGTTCACGCCGTCGCCCGTCATGGCAACGACTTCGCCCTGCTCCTGCCACGCCTCGACGATACGAATCTTATCCTCTGGCGAAACGCGAGCGTAGACAGAGTAGTCGCGCACGTTGTCCACGAGCTCCTCGTCGGACATCGCCTGGAGCTGCCGGCCCGTAATCACCGTCCCTCCGTCGCCGATGAGACCGATCTGACGAGCGATCGCCGCAGCCGTGGCTGCGTGGTCCCCGGTGATCATGACCGTACGTATGCCCGCGCGACGCGCCGTCTGTATGGCCTTGGCAGCCTCAGGGCGGGGCGGGTCGATAAGCCCTATGATGCCCTCGAACGTGAGATCGCACTCGAGCTCAGTGAGGTCACCGCTTTGGGGCAGCTCCTCGACGCGGCGGCTCCCCAGCGCTATCACGCGCAGGGCATCACCTGCGAAGGCATCATGCATGGCCCGGCGCTCAGCGAGCGCGGCCCGGTCTTCCTCCGCGAAAGGAATACGGTCGAAGGCCCCCTTCGTGAGCACGAGGTAGCCTCCCTTAGGCAGCGCATGCACGCTCGTCATCATCTTGCGCGCGGAGGAGAACGGCACCTCTCCCACACGTGGCATCTGCTCCCTGAGCTGCCCGCAGGCCTCGCCGCCCGAAAGGAGCAGCCGTAGGATGGCGCTCTCGGTGGCGTCGCCAACGATTTTCTCGCCATCCTCTCCGTCCGGCTCCAGGGTGGCGTTGCTGGCCAGCCATAGCTTGTGGATGAGCTCGCGGACGGGGCCCACAACCGCCTCGTCGCTCACCGCTACGGGCGCGGACCCCGGCACCCAGGCGCGCTGTATGCTCATGCAGTTCTGCGTAAGCGTCCCCGTCTTATCCGAACAGATGACCGAAGTCGAGCCGAGCGTCTCCACGGCGGGGAGCCTCCTGATGAGCGCACGCTTGCCCACCATGTTCTTGATGCCCTGAGTGAGTGTGAGCGTGACGATGAGCTGCAACGTCTCGGGCACGGCCGCGACGGCAAGGGAAACCGCCGCCAGAACCATAGCCCAGAACTCCTCCCCCTGTCTGAGGCCCACGGCGAGAAGTGCCGCCGCCGCAGCTGCAGCGATTACGCTGAGCGTGCGGCTCACTCGATTGAGGCGTCGCTGGAGCGGGGTCTGGAGCTTCTGGGTGTTGTTGAGGTATCCGGCAATTTTGCCCATCTCGGTCTGCATGCCGGTGGCGCAGACCACGGCCGTGGCATTACCAGCCGTGACCAGGCACCCCGAGAAGACCATATTCAAACGGTCGCCGATGGGCGCATCGTCCTCGATGAGCACGGAGGCGTCCTTCTCCACGGGCTCAGACTCGCCGGTGAGCGAGGACTCGTCCACACTGAGCCCGACCGTCTTGACGAGGCGTGCGTCGGCGGCCACGAAGTCACCGGTCTTGAGCAGGAGCACGTCCCCGCGCGCCACGTCAGCGGTATCGATCTCCAGACGCGCGCCACCGCGCAGCACCAGACAGGAGGGGCTGTTAAGGTTTTGCAGGGCTTCGAGCGCGCGCTCGGCTCCGCGCTCCTGCGTGACGGCAAGCGTCATGTTCAAGATGATGATTGCGAAGATCACCAGGGGCTCGAGGTAGCCATGTCCCTCGCGAATGGCCAGCGCGAGCGAAAGTACCGCAGCCACGAGCAAGGTGATGTTAGCCACGTCCTTGAACTGGCGCAGTACCATGGAGACAACGCTCTCGGGTTTTGCTTGCTGGTAGGCATTCGCACCGTGCTCGTCCAAGCGACGGCGGGCCTCTTGCGCAGAGAGGCCCTCCTTGACACGCGTATCCAATTCTTCCAGGACCTTGTCTGTGGAAACGTTCCAGTACTTCATGCTCCTCGTTTCATAGATCGGGTGACGGAAGACGAACGCCTCCCGTGGGAGGCGCTTCGCATTCGCACGTGAATGATGGTCATTATCAATTTATTTTCCTACCCACTTTAAGGAGCGGCTATGCGCGGGGCGGGCGCACAGGGGGCCTTAAAGTCGAGTGCGCGAAAGTCGGGTTTCTGGGACGAGAAGAGTGTGTTTCTCAGCGAAGTTTTACCAGTCGGCAGGGCTTAGTCCTTGTCGCAAGATGGGGACTTTCGCGCACTCGGCGCCGCGGACGGCACCATGCCAAGGACTGCTTACGAATTCGGGGCTGTGGCAGCTACAGACGCTAGATGCGCATGAAACGAGGGCTGGGGCACGTGGAAAAGCTCTCCACGTGCCCCAGCCCCGGATTCGTAAGCAACCACAGCCGCGAACGGAAGCAGCCGCAAGCGGACCAATGATCAGCCGTCCCCCTACTCGGCGTCCTCTGCCTTCTTGGCCTCTCCCAGCGCACGGTTGGCCTTGTAGGCGCGATATCCAAAGAAGGCCGCTCCAGCCAGAAGCACGGCGCTGCCCCCCCAGACGCCCATCTGCCATGGAGCCGTTCCGTAGCTCACCTTGGACCCTGGCGCCATGCCCTGCATGGCATTGGAGTTGGCCACCGTGAAGAGCGTGCGGTGCATTGCCTCGCGCATCTGCGCCACGACGGTCGGCGTGTTGGTGCCCTTGAAGTTGGGCGTCATCGCAGAATAGGTGAGCTGCAGGTCGGTGCCGGCGGCAAGGGCCTGGTTCTTCTCCATGTAGCTGTAGAGGTTGAAGTCGGTGATCATGCAGCCCGTGAAGCCCCACTCGTCGCGCAGAACGTTGGTGCACAGGCTCTTGCGCCCGCCCGACCATTCGGCTCCCACGTAATTGAAGGAGCTCATCATGCCCGTGCATCCCGGCATGATCTTGGTCTTGACGGTGCCCTGCTCGTCGGCGATGTACTTCATCTCGCAGGTGGACTCCTTGACCGTGATCTCAAAGGGGCGCAGATAGATCTCGCGCGTGGCCTGCTCGCTCGCCCAGGTGCAGACGTGCTGGATGCGGTAGGACTCCTGGTCGTTGAGGGCAAAATGCTTTGCCATCGCGTAGCAGCCGTTTGCGGCCGCGCCCGAGACCACGGCGGCCCCGATCTTGCCGGCGAGCAGCGGGTCCTCTGAGTAGTACTCAAAGTTGCGACCGGCAAAGGGGCTGCGATGCGTGTTCATGGCCGGAGCGTACCAGCCGTTGTAGCCTGAGGCCAGGGCCTCCTGGCCCACCATGAGGCCCATGCGTCCCATGAGCTCGGTGTTCCAGGTCTGGGCCATGATGAACTCGGAGCAATACGAGCAGTTGCCGGTGGGCCCGGTAAGTGAGGTGAAGCCGGCGGGGCCGTCGGGCTCGGTGGTCTCCGGCTTGCCGATGGACTCGACCGCGCCGGTGTTGTAGGCGCAATCGTTGAGCATATCGGCCATGTCGTCAACGGAGAGCTGGTCGAGCAGGTCGTCCCAAGCCTCGTCGTCATAGTCCAGGCCGCGCATGTCAACGAGCTGCAGACCGTTGGAGGCCCCCGTCGTAGGCATCTGGGCCCCATCATCCAGGTGCTGGGAGTAGTCGTACTCCTCGAAGCTGAGACCCACGGACTCTGCCGTCATGTCCTCGGCGGGCTTGGGCCAGGTGCCAGCGAAGTCGGAGCGAGAGAGGTTCTCGCAGTAGCTCTGCATGTGCTTGGTCATGTCGTCAAACTGGTTGGAGAGCTTGGTGCCCGTGGCTAAATCCGTGTCGAAGGTCTGGGCCTCAAGCGTCAGGGTCTCGGAGCCGACCACGGTGTGCGAGTCGGTGCGCAGGCTGATGACGTAGTCGCCGGCGTCCAGGACGTAGGCGCCCTTCTCGGAGCTCCAGGAGGCCAGGGAGCGCAGAGGAAGCTCCAGGGTCAGGGTCTCGGACGCCCCGGGGTCAAGCAGCTGCGTCTTTCCGAATGCGCCCAGGACCACGGCGGGCTTCTCGACGCCACCGGCCACGTAGGGAGCGGAGTAATACAGCTCGGCCACGTCCTTGCCAGCGACTGATCCCGTGTTGGTGATCGTCACCGAAGCCGTAATCGCGTCCGCAGCCGGCTCCACGGAGTCGAGCGCCCGCGAGAAGGTCGTGTAGGAAAGCCCGTAGCCAAACGGAAAGACGACAGCGGAGTCGTAGTCAAAGCCCGCGTAGTTCCCAGCCGCAGCCTCTGCGGCAGCCGTCTCGTAGAAGCGGTAGCCCATGTAGACGCCCTCTTTGTATTCAACAAAGTAGGCGGTGCCCTCGGCGGCGCTCGAGTTGTAGTTGGAGGCGTAGTAGCCCGAAACGTCAGTGTAGCGCTTGCCCCCAAAGTTGCCGAACGTGGGGTCGGCAGTAAAGTCTGCGGCCCAGATGTCCGTGGTCTTGCCAGAGGGGTTCACAACGCCCGTCAGTATCTGCCCCACGCCCGTGGCGCCCGAGGCGCCCAGCGAGCCCACGCACAGGATGGCGTCGACCGCGTACTCTCCATCCACGAGGACACCCAGCTCCAACGGCGTAGAGGCGTTCACCAGCACGACGACCTTGTCGCAGCTCGTCTTAGCGGCCGAGATGAGGTCCCTCTCCTCCTGGCAGAGCTCGAGCTCGTGCTGGCCCTCGACGTAGTTGGACGTCTCGTCGTTCTCGGTGAAGTTGCTCGAGACGCCGGAGTCCAGGTCGGCGAGAAGGTCGCGGGAGAGGTCGCCGCCCTCGCCGCCGCCGCGCCCGATGACCACGACCGCCGTGGTCCCGGAAAGGGAGTTCTTCA
>CAYSIC010000040.1:0-10550 GCA_964430985.1 uncultured Atopobium sp. | reverse complement strand
AGGCCACGTGTCCGGGCATGGCCGCGAGGTCCGCGTCGGAGAAGACCTGGGTGACCAGACCGAGGTCCTTGCGGATAAGAACGGTCTTGCCGTCACCCACGGCGATGCCCGCGGACTCCTGGCCGCGGTGCTGCAGGGCCCGCAGGGCGAAGTAGGTCATGCGGGCCACGTCCCTGCCCGGAGCCCACACGCCAAAGACCCCGCACTCGTCGTGCAGCTTATCGTCGGGCTCGGGCGCGCCGGAGTCCTGTGCCACGCCGGCCGGATCGGACAGGTCGACAAAATCAGCCAAGGGGTATGTTCCTCTCGCCTATGCGGTCGCCTCGGGGGTGCCCGCCTCGGACTTGAGCGCACAGACGAGCAGCGTGCGACCCGAGTCCCCGTTGTCATAGTTGCAGGTGCAGAGCGTGAGTACGCGCGTTACGTTGGGGATGACCCGCGCCGCGTCGGAACGACTCGTCAAGGAGGTGTCAAGAAGCCCCGTGAGATAGGCGTGGAGGTCGTCGGTGGAGGGGAAGGAGAACCGGCGCACGTTGGCATCGTCCTCGTCGGTGTGATAGAGCAGCAGCGGCTCGAGCTCGTAGGTTGCCTGCTCGGTCACGTACCAGACCGTGGTAACGCCATCGAACATCTCCTGGTTGTCCATGTCGGAGATGGCCTTGAACATGGCCCCGTTGCGCAGGTGATGGCCGTAGACGATGCTCTGGGCGTCGAGCATGCCGGGGGCGTCGTTCTCGTAGTCCAAAAAGACCTGGCCGCCCACGGAGTAGTCTCCCTCGGCGTTGGTGTGCAGGTACTTCTCGTTGTCGGAGGCCTGGTAGACCGGGAAGTTGACGGCGGTGCCGGGAATCTGCACCCAGCTTACGACCTCGCCGTTCACGGCCTTGAGCGCCGCCCAGTCCACCTGGGGAGCCGTAGTGCCATCGTCCGAGACGGTGGCGTAGGCGGCCAGCTCCTCGTTGATCTGATCCTGCTGGCGATACCGCCACTGGTTGTAGGCCCACAGACCCGCCGCCGTAAGAAGGAGGCCGACGCCCACCACGAAAAGGACGACGGACACGATGCGCCCAGCGCGCTTCTTGGGATCATGGCTGCGTCGCCCCGAGAGGTCGTAGGGGTCGGTCTGCGTGAAGTGCTCCTCGCGACGGCGGCGGTCGTGTCCGCGATGTCCGTCTGGGGGATTCGAGACCACGGGAACAAAGCCCACGCCCTCGTTTTGGGCGGTGCGTTCCCTCTTGCTGGACGGATCGTTATCGGGCTGTTTGAAGTGTGAGGCCATGAATCCTTATGCCTCTGCCATCTGACGCTTGAAGGCGACGATCTTCTCGTGATACACGGGCATGGTGGCGCCGAGGATCTGCGTGGCGTAGATGGCCGCGTTCTTGGCCCCGTTGATGGCAACGCAGGCCACGGGGACGCCCGAGGGCATCTGGACCATGGAGAGAAGCGAGTCCATGCCGCCGAGGTCAGAGGTCTTCATGGGGACGCCCACGATGGGCAGCGGAGTGTAGGCTGCGACGACGCCGCCCAGATGCGCGGCCTTGCCGGCTGCGGCGATGATGACCTTGAGTCCACGCTCGGCCGCGGTGGCAGCCCACTCGTGGACCTTGTCCGGGGCGCGGTGCGCGCTGGCAATAACGAGCTCGTAGGGGACGCCCAGCTCGTCGAGTTGGGCGGTACACGCCTCCATGGTGGGCATGTCGGACTTCGAACCCATGATGATTCCCACGAGTGGCTGGTCTGCCATGGTGCTCCTCCCCGGCGCCACGAGTCGGCGCCCGTGATTTTTCAGCGTGTCCCCAGTATACGCAACCTGTCCACGACTTGCGGCCGTTGGCGCAGCTCCTAGGACGCAGCGCGGGCCACCCACAGCCTCAGCCTTCATGCGGGGGACCAATACTCATAGGAAGTCCACGAGAAGCGGCGCCGCCACGTAACGACCAGCCCTGGAGAGGGTCTATGCTGTTCAATCGTACGCTGGTCCATCAGTCCGCGGACAAGGAGACTTCCATGAGCGTGAACGAACCAAAAGACCTGTACCTCTACGAACGGAAAGACGCGTATCTGCCCCGCGTCGCAGCCGTGCACGACCTGTGCGGCTACGGAAAATGCTCGCTCGGCGTGGCAATCCCCGTGCTCTCGGCAGCTGGCATCGACGTCTGCCCGGTGCCCACCTCGCTCTTCTCGGCGCACACACGCTTCCCCGAGTTCTACATGCACGACACCACGCCCATCCTGAGCGCCTACCTCGATGCGTGGCAAAAAGAGGGCGTCGAGCTCGATGGCATCTACTCGGGCTTTCTTGGATCGGCCGAGCAGGTCGGCATCATCCAACGGCTCTATCGCGAGTATCCCCGCGCGCTGCGCATCGTCGATCCCGTAATGGGAGATGGCGGCAAGAAGTACCCCACCTACACCGACGAGATGTGCGATGCGATGCGCGGGCTCGTCGCGGGCGCCGACGTGCTCACGCCCAACCTCACCGAGGCCTCTATCCTCACCGGCATCCCCTACGCTGGGCAGGACGCCAGCGAAACGCAGGTAAGGCGCATGATGGACGCGCTTCTGGAAAAGGGCGCCAAGGCGGTGGTCCTCAAGGGCATAATCCGCAAGGGCGAGAAGGTCATTCGCAACTATGTGGGCGTGGCCACGGGCTCCGTCGACGAAGTGGCCGCAGAGCTGCTCCCCTACATGCTCCATGGCACGGGTGACCTCTTTGCCTCCGGCCTCACGGGGGCCATCTACGCGGGCCGCAGCCTTTACGACGCGGTGGAGTTCGCGGGGGCCCTCGTGCGCCACGCCATGCAGATCACGCGCGACCAACCCGACTACGAGGTGCGCGGCGTGAGCTTCGAGAGCGTCTTGGGTGACGTCACCGCGCTTTTGTCCTAGAGGTACAGGTTACGGGTACGGGAGCGCGGGACCGGCAAGAGCCAGGTCGGTCCCGCGCTCCTGCCATCTAGAGGCTAAATCCTACGAGCACCGCGTTTTTCGTAGCGGGCCTGTGCCCATAGGTGGGAAGCCCATCCGGGGTTACGCACATGAACCAGGAGCCGTTGGACGGGTCGGGACTACGAAGCCACCAGTAGGCGTCGTTCCCGAGCGCGAGGAGCTTGTTCGACTCGCTCCAGCTCACGCTGGCGTCCGAGAAGAGCCGATACTGCTCCCCCTCCGCCTCATAGCTCCCATAGCGCTTGCTATCGGAGGTCAGAGGGCCCACAATCTCGGAGTACGAGGGGATCCACAGCAGATCGTCGGTTGTGACCTGCTCCGTCGAGCCCGATCCGGCAACCGGGTTGGTGAGCTTCTTCACGGCGACCAGGCGGGACGAGACCTCGTCGGGGAGCTCGCTCGGAAGCGTGTCAGAGAGCCATGCACGCAGCGTCGAGCCCGACCAGCCGCCCGTCATCTGGGCGTTGGCGTTCATCGGCTCGGACGCAACGCTGGTGGAGGCAATGAAGCTGATGCCCGCGCGGCCGGAGCCATCGGCCTTCTCGTCCTGAAGAAAGCCCGCCACGCGCATGGTGACGGTAGTTCCGTCCGAGAGCTCGAGTTCCTTGGTCTGCGTCCCGTCGAGCTTTCCGGCGGTCGTGCAGAGGTTATAGCGCTCGGCCACCTCTAGGGCTCCAGCGTTGGTCGGGGCCTCCTCCATGAGCGCGGACACCTGGGCGAGCTCGTCCCAGCTGTAGTCCGCGACCGTGGCGCGAATTGCGGGACCGACGTCGTTGGTCTGCGCATCGGATGCGTCGGAAGAGGCGTCGTTGTCCCCTTCGTCGACGGCCGCTGCATCCGTATCCACGATCGAGGGGCTCCCACCGTTGAAGCTGCCGGCGAACGGCCCGAACCAGCTCAGGGACGCCCGCACGAGCACCACGAGAAGAGCCACCCCCACCATAGAGCAGATGCCAACGATGACGCCGTGCGAGGGGTGAACCAGCTTGAGCCTGTGGCTTCCGCGCGGAAGGGGAGCGCGCCCCACGGGCAGCGAGGAAGACGTCGCGTCCGCGTCTGACGCGTCAGGCGCCTCCTCGCGTCCCCCCTCCTCATGAGGCCTTGCGTGGGACGGACCCGCCCCAGGGCTCCAGCTCGTCTTGGCGCCGCGCTGATTCGCACGAGGAACGTACGCGCGCGGGTTGCGTGGCGTTATGCGCGTGGCACGTGGGGGCGGGGCTATGGGCACAAGGGGCACCGCAGCCGCCTCGAGGGGCGAGAGCGGCTCCTCGAGCTTCTTGGGCGCGGGCACGCCCTCCTCCACGGTGGCGCCACACGATGGGCAGAACCGTGCCCCCACGGGCAGTTCCTCGCCACACTTCATGCACCTCAAGACAGCCTCCTTGCGTCAAGCGCGAACGCGCTGAGCCTCCTTGGGCACCTAAGGTACCACCAAATATAAGGAAGTTACCTTGCACGATATCAGAAGAGACCCTATGGGACCGATCTTTCTGAGCTTATGGAGTGCGGGCCGAGAAATACCTTGTCGTACGAGCGACTAGTTGCTCGAGAGAATCTGAACGGGTGTGAAGCTCGTCGTAATCTTGTCGCGCAGCTCCTGCTGGATGGAGTCGTTAAGCCCCGTGACCTGCAGCGAGAGCTGGATCCCGTTCGAGGACTGCGTCTTGGTCCACACGTACGTGATGTAGGAGGTCACGTCACCGGTCGGTTTGAGAAAGCCGAACAAGGCAGTGCGCTCGAGGTTGCCCTCGGCGTCCATGTGGACGTTCACGTGATAGACCACCGTATCGATCTTGGGATTGAGCAGGGCGTTCACGGCGAAGGCCTGGGACTGGACACCAGAGCCCGCAAAGCACTCGAGGGCATTCTCCGAGCTCGTGTCGGTGACGGTTACCTCGATGCGCCCGGTGTTCTCGTCGGCCTCTTGGACAGAGAAGTCCTCGGGGAACTGCGTGAACCCGTTGCCCCACTCAACGCCACCAGACAGGGCCAAGGCCACGGTACGCACCGTGGCGCTCTCGGCCAGGTCAGCCGTATTCGTACGACGGATGACGCCAAAGGCGACCTGTCCCACGATGACAAGCACCAGAAACACGACGACAAAGCCGACCGCCGTCTTGGCGATGACCTTGCCCACCTCGGAGCCGGACGGGTCCTCCTCGGAAAGCGGGTCGATGTCTATCGAGACACCGCGCTCCGCACGGTTCTTGTGCTGCCGACGGGCGCGCTCCTCGTCAGTGTGGCCGGTGTGGTCGACCGTCGAGAAGAGCTCTTCTGCCTCGTCGGCGGACAGGGCCCCCTTTTGAACACGCGCGAGGTCGCGTTTCTTAGCCATGTGCTCTCTTCCCGTTCATGGAGCCTCGGAACCGTCTGTCGCGCGGTCAGACTCCCCACGATACGGGAGTCAGTATACGCAATAGGCTGCTCAGACGCCTAGGCGGCGACCTCGCTGCCATCAGAGAACTGCATTCGGTAGTAGCGTGCGTACGTACCGCCCCGGGAGAGGAGCTCCTCGTGGGTGCCGCGCTCCACGACCCTTCCGTGCTCCATCGTAACGATCTCCTGAGCTCCTCTGATGGTAGAGAGGCGATGGGCGATGACGATGGTGGTGCGGCCGCGTGAGAGCTCGGAGAGAGACTCCTGAACGGCCTGCTCGGACTCATTGTCCAAGGCTGAGGTCGCCTCGTCGAAAATAAGGATGGGAGGGTTCTTAAGAAAGACGCGCGCGATGGCCACGCGTTGCTTCTGTCCGCCAGAGAGGTGGCTGCCGCGCTCCCCCACCTCGGTCTCGTATCCGTCGGGCAGGCTCTCCACATAATCTGCGATGTTCGCGCGACGGGCGGCGACCTGAATCTCCTCGAGGGTGGCCTCGGGGCACCCGTAGGCGATGTTCTCGGCAATGGTGCCGTCAAAGAGATAGACGTCTTGTTGCACGAGCCCAATGGCCTCACGCAGGCTCCTTTGGGTGACGTCGCGAACGTCTTGCCCGTCAATCGTAAGAGAGCCGGAGGTAACGTCATAGAATCGGGGCAGGAGCGCGCAGGTGGTAGACTTTCCGCCACCTGAGGGACCCACGAGCGCCACGGTCTTCCCGGCCTCTATGTCCAGGTCGAGCCCACAGATGACCTCCTCTCCGGAATCGTCGGACGTACCCGCAGCGGCTGCAGCATCATAGGAGAAGTGCACGTCATGATAGCTAATGGCGCCCTCGCTCACCACGAGTGCGGGAGCTCCCGGCTTGTCCTGGATGTCTGGCTGAGTGGCAAGAACCTCGCAGAAGCGCTTGAATCCAGCAATGGCCTTCTGGAGTGTCTCGGTGAAGTCGAGGATGCTCGTGATGGGCGTCGTGAAGAGCGAGATGTAGAGCGCGTAGGTGGCAAGGTCGGCGGGGGCCATCTGCCCCTGGGCAATGAGCCAGCCGCCCATGACCAGCACGACCGTGTTGAGGCCACCCATCATGGCGGCAATGGCGGCCTGATAGCGGCCCATGGCGCGATACATTCTGGTCTTGGAGTCCAGATAGGCGGTGTTGCTTCGACGGAACTTGGTGCGCTCGACGTCCTCGGCGGCAAAGCCCTTCACCACGCGAATCCCAGCCAGGGAATCCTCAAGGCGAGAGTTTACCTGTGAGATGCGCTCGCGGTTCTCGGTATAGACGGCACGCATGCGCCAGTTGGCGTAGACGTTGTATGCCACGAGCAGGCAGGCGATAAGCACGAGGACGCCCGTGAGCGGCGCGTTGATGGTGCCCAGGATCACGAAGGAGCCCACGATCTCCACGATACCAATGAGCAGGTACTCGGGCCCGTGGTGAGCGGCCTCGGATATGTCAAAGAGGTCACTTATCAGCCTGCTCATGAGGTCACCGGACTTGTGCCGGTCAAAATACGAGAAGCTCATGCGCTGATAGGCGTCAAAGAGATCCTCGCGCATGCGGCTCTCCATGCGAGCCCCCATGACGTGACCCCAAAAGATCACGAAGTAACGCCCCACGAAGCGCAGGGCATACATGCACACAAGACCCACAGCAAGATAGAAGAGGGCTCCCAGAATGGCATCGGAGCCTTGGGCAAAGAGGCCTCCGGTCAGGGTGCGCAGGATCTGGGGAAAGGCGAGGTCGATGCTCGCGACCACGAAGGCGCAGACAAGATCGGCCACAAAGAGATGTCGCTGACCATGATAGTAGGTGAGGAAGGTGCCAAAGAGCGAACGAGAGGGACGAGCCATGTCACAACTTTCTATTTCTGCGAGGGGTTTGCGCAGACCAGTCTAGCGCAAGAGGCGTGATATCCGCCCACGAGCACGAATACTGCCGGGGCCGGTCGGTGGCGACCGGCCCCGGCAGTATTCGCCAAACGATAGCAAAAGCCATGGATAGCTTCCTGCGATGCGGATGGCCTATAGATTCAACGATCGGGTGGCTTCTGAACGTCAGTAATCACATCCGAGCTTTGATGGCGTATCAGATGGTAGGAGTTGGCCAACTGACCGCCATTCTCGCCCCAAGAGGGCTCGGAGCTCACTAGGCCAGTCGCGCGCAGGTGAGACATGAGGCGATCGATGGTCTTCTTATTGCGATTCAAGCTGGTGGCGATTTGCGCCTTGGTACAAGACCTTCCGTCATGAAGCTCAAGGAAAGAAAGAATCTGTCGCTCGGTGGGAGTGAGTCTGACAGGCTGAACGGTTTCCCTTGCGTGAGCGTCATCATTCTTCATGACCATAATCTCGACCTCTCCTTGGAGGGTCTTCGGCCGGCGTCTAAACGACGCCGGCCGAGCACAGCAAACTACCTAGAGCTTTTCTGGCGGTGGACAATCATAATGCCAGCCGAAACAAGGGCAATCCCGATGACCGCAACGACGATTGGACTCGTGAGGTCGGTCTTATCACCAGTCGCAGGGACCCGAGGTGCCGGCTTCGGAGCAGGGGGCACGGGAGTCGGGCTCGGTGAGGGCGAGGGCGCCTTGTAGGCGTTACGGAACACTGGGTCACCCGTCTCTCCGTAGGACCAAGTCACCTTAAGCTGACCCTTACCTTCATCGGTCACGCTGACATGCACGGTATAGACCGTCTCGTCATAGGTAACGCCCTCTGCTGAGCCTATCACCTCAGAAATCTCGTAGTCGTACTCACCCACCTCGTGGTATGCGATGGTCTGGAAGTGAATACCGCCCTCGGCATCGTTCGTGGCCGTCTGGATGATCTGGCCGCTCTCGCGCAGTTCGAAGGTGAACTCATCCGCGCTCAGCGCCCGTCCGCTCAACACCTTAGCTGCGTTGAACGCAATTGAGGTGGGAGCTGCCGTATAGGCGTTCTTGAACGTGACCGGGGAGGCGATCTCCTCGCCGTCGAGAAGGACGCTCCACGCCACGTCCAGCGTTCCGTCACCGCCGTCGGTCACCGTGGCACGCGCCGTGTAGACGGTACCGTCGTAGATGACGCCACCCGCCGTACCAGGAGCCTCAACGAGCGTGTAGGTGTAGACCTCCGGCTTTGAGTAGGTGAGGGCGGGAAGGGACACCGAGCCGCTCGCGTCGTTGGAGGCCTGTGCGACAACAGCGCCCGAGTCGTCGATGAGGTCGAACGTGAACTCACCCGCGCCCAAATCCCGGCCATCGAGGGTCTTGGAAATCGTGAAGCCCCCGTCACCGGTCAGTGAGCTGTCCTTGGGATTGACGGAATACGTGTTGGTGAAGGTGAAATCCATGCCCGTGGTGGAGCCTGGTGCGGAGGACTTCTGGACGGAGATGGTTCCGTCGCCGTTGTCGGTCACCGTAACCGTGATGGTCCTGCTAGTAGCGGGGTCGTTAGTCACACCCGTCACGGAGCCGGACTCGCTCACCACATAGGTGAAGGTCGCGGATCGCTGCTCGGACTGGAGGACATCGACGGCATCTCCGGCATCAAGGGCCACCCCTCCGTCCTGAATCCCAAAGACATTCTGCATCGTGAACTCGATGCTGCCAAAGTCGACGGTGCCGCTGGCATCGTTGGTGGCGGTGGTCTTGGCGGGCATCGGAGCTCCCTCGGAGCCCGTCAGGGTGAAGGTGTAGGCACTCGTGATATCGGGTGCGTTGTTGCCAGAGGTCACCGAAAGAATCTTGTTGCCCGCCAGGCTTACCTCTGCTGTAGCGTCATCACCATAAGTATTGATAAACAAGAGACCATTCTCGGATCCGTCAGGATAGGTGACGCTTGCGCTCAGGGCACCAGAGCCATCGTCGGTCACCTTGACCGTGACGGAGAAGGAGCCCCTGACCGCGGACACGCCATCGGGCAGGCTCGTCACGTCCTCGGAGACCGTATACGCGTAGGTATACACATCTCCAGCTGCCATAGCTTCTCTTGTGGCAACGCCTGCCGCAGCGTCAGCGTTGAGCTTCTCGGTCGTGTAGCTCATGGCGGAAAGGCTCACCGCCCCCTGGGCGTCATTTGTCCCCGTAGAGACCACGCCACCCTTAGCGTCAATCACGCTGAAGGAGAACTCCCCCGCAGCCTGTGGACGGTTAGAGAGCGTCTTGGTGGCAACAATGGTCACGCTTATGGGAGCGGCTTCGTAGTTGTTGCTGAAGGCAAGGGAAACGGGATGAGCATCTCCGCTCTCGTTCGAGGCGTAGACGGCCTTGACCACACCGTTGACCTTCGTGGTCACGCTTAGCACGCCGTTGCCGGCGTCCTCAACGACAATCTCGACTGTATATGCAGTTCCATCATAGGTCACGCCGTCGATGGTCTGACCACCGCTGTTCTCCGTGACCGTATAGGCGTAGGTACCCACGTCATCCTTGGTGAACGTCTTGCCCATGAGGGCCGGGACGGCCTCGGTCGCGGTATTGCCCGTGAGCTCTGCGCCAGCCGTGGAGAAGGTCTTGGACCCTGCGCCCAGCACGGCGGTGGACGCCGCGTCGCCGGCCGCCATCGTAAACGTGAAGTCATCCGCGTCGATGCGGCGACCCGTCATGGTCTTGATGATCTGAAGGCCTCCGGCGGCGTCGTAGGCCACCTCTCCCGTGGCATAGGTGTTGGTGAAGGCCCCACCAGCCACCACGGCGGTTGCACTGAGCGTGCCGTCGCCATTGTCGCTCACCGTAACGGTGATGATGGCCACGTTGGAGCTGTACTCAATACCCGCGTTGTTACCCGCATCCTCCGTGACCGTGTAAACGTAGGTCCCCGGGGCGTCGTAGGTAATGTCGCCGAAGTCGAAGACGGCCGTCTTGCCATCGGGCTCGGTCGGGTCGGACACGGTCTTGGTCGTCCCGGTGGGCATTGGGGCGCCGTCCGTCTGAGGCGTCAGCGTGAAGGTGAACTCGTCGCCGTCCCAGTCCTTGCCCTCGAGCACCTTGGTAAGGTTGAAGTTGGCAGGCACGCCAGTGACAGGCTCGACCTTGTAGGAGTTTTCGAACACGACGCCCGCGCTCGAATCAGCGGCATCCCCACTCTTGGAGTAGGACCAGGTGGCGACAAGCGCGCCGTCCTCGCCAACCGTTATGGAGACGCTGATCGTCCAGGTCGACGAGTCGTACGTGACGCCCTGGTAGGACCAGCCGGCCTCGGCGCGCTGCTCAGCGGTGGCGCTAGCGTAGGTGACGCCCTCG
>CAYSIC010000039.1:0-11548 GCA_964430985.1 uncultured Atopobium sp. | reverse complement strand
CGGAGTCGGGAGCAGGTGGAGCTTGGCCGAAGTGATAGGCGGGGCTTGGCCGAGGGGATAGGTGGAGCTTGGCCGAAGGGGTCGGATGCCATCCAAGCGGGTGGCATAGGAATAGGCTATGACTCGTCATAGGTTATTTATTGTGCCAGTGGAGCCGGGAGCGCTCTATACTCAACCCCATGATTGAGCTCAGAGACATAACCAAGTCGTTCGCGACTCCCGCGGGTTCCGTGCATGCCTTGTCCGGCGTGAGCCTGACCATCCCCACCGGGGAGATCTTCGGCATCATCGGAGAGTCCGGCGCGGGCAAGTCCACGCTTGTGCGCTGCATCAACCTGCTGGAGCGGCCCACTTCAGGCAGAGTGATCTTTGATGGCCGCGACATCACGCTCCTCACGGGCAGTGAGCTGCGCGAGCTTCGCTCCAACATCGGCATGATCTTTCAGAGCTTCTCGCTGTTCCAGCAGCGCACCGTCTGGGACAACGTGATCTTTCCCGCGACCCTCGCTGCCGCGCGCGGACGCCTGGCCGCGGAGGGCTCGGTCGAGGAACGTGCGCGCAAGCTCCTGCGCATCGTGGGGCTCGAGGGTCGCAAGCAAGCGTATCCCAGCCAGCTCTCGGGCGGTCAGCAGCAGCGCGTGGCCATCGCACGTGCCCTTATGACGAGCCCCAGCACCCTGCTGTGTGACGAGGCCACAAGCGCCCTGGACACCCTCACCACGAGCTCCGTGCTCGACCTCTTGGCCCAGATCAACCGCGAGCTTGGCGTCACCATCGTGCTCATTACGCACTCGCTCGCCGTGGCCCGACGCGTCTGCAGCCACATCGCCGTCATGGAGGGCGGGCGAGTCGTGGAGGAGGGCACCGCCGCAGAGGTCCTCGGCAGTCCACAGGCCGCCGTCACGCGTGCGCTGCTTCAGTTCGAGGGCGCGGGGGCATCTGCGGTCGCGGGGGCCGCCGCCTCCACCGGATCCGAGGGGGTAGCCTAGATGGACCTCTCGGCGTTTCTCGCTCAGTATGCGGACCTTCTTGGCCAGGGAACCCTCGACACCGTTGTCATGGTCGTTGGTTCGACCTTATGGGCGTATCTCGTGGGCATCGTGCTGGGTGTTCTGCTCGTCGTGCTGGCTCCCGGGGGGCTTTATCCGCACCGCCGGATCTATGCCGTCCTGGGCTGGGCCGTCAATATGCTCCGTTCGCTTCCCTTCATCATCTTGATGGCGTTCATCAGCCCCTTTACGCGCGCCGTCGTGGGAACGTCGCTTGGCGTCAAAGCGGCCATCGTCCCTCTCGTCGTGAGCGCAGGACCCTTCGTAGCGCGCATGGTCGAGCAGTCGCTCGCGGAGGTGGACCCTCGCCTTGTGGAGGCCGCCGCCTCGATGGGCGCGTCTACGTGGGAGATCATCGCCAAGGTCTACCTACGCGAGGGTCTTCCGAGCCTCTTGCGCGGCCTTCCCATTGTGACGATCACCATCTTGGGCTACTCCGCGATGGCTGGCGTCACCGGAGCCGGCGGGCTGGGCGACATCGCCATACGCTACGGGTATCAGCGTTATCAAAACGACGTCATGGTTGCCACGATTCTCATCCTCGTGGTTCTGGTCCAACTGATTCAGTCCATAGGCAACCTACTCGTCCGCGTCTTTGACAGGCGAATGCGCTCCTAGCGAGCGCAGACCTCACCTAGACCAAATTTCATGTCTAAGTTATAGTATTTAAAATCAGATAGGAAATTGTTATGTCTTTTATACCTCGCTTTAAATCCGTCCTGGGGGGCCTCGCGTCCCTTGCTCTGGCGGGCGCGCTCGTCGCCTGCGGCGGCTCTGGTTCTACCGACGCCATCGACAAGACCATCAAGGTCGGCGCCTCCCCCTCCCCGCATGCCGAAATCCTCGCCCAGGCTAAGTCCCTGCTCGCCGAGAAGGGCTACACGCTCGACGTCGTCGAGTACGGCGACTACGTCCAGCCCAACGTGGCTCTCTCCGAGGCAGACCTTGACGCCAACTTCTTCCAGCACAAGCCCTACCTTGACGACTACGACGCCCAAAACGGTGCCGACCTCGTAAGCGTGGGGGCCATCCACTTCGAGCCGATGGGGCTTTACGCAGGAAAGAGCTCCAGTCTGAGCGACATTCCCGACGGAGCCAAGATCGCCATTCCCTCGGATGCCACCAACGAGGCGCGCGCACTCCTGCTCCTCCAGGACCAGGGCATCATTGAGCTGAGCGACGAGGCGGGCCTCGCGGCGACCAAGAACGACATCGTCGAGAACCCCCATAACGTTGAAATCGTAGAGGTCGAGGCCGCAAGCGTGCCCCGCACCCTGTCTGATGCGGACTTTGGGGTCGCGAACGGCAACTATGCCCTCTCCGCAGGCCTCGACCCCTCGGACCTTCTGGCAAGCGAGACCTCCGACTCGGTGGCCGCCCAGACCTATGCCAACGTCGTGGCCGTGCGCTCCGACGACGCGAGCTCCGAGAAGACCAAGGCGCTTATAGAGGTGCTCACATCAGATCAGATTCGCGACTATATCAACGAGAACTACCAGGGCTACGTCGTGCCCGTGTTCTAACGTTGTCGTAGGCACATTGCCGCGGTATCTCATGCAAATCCGCAGGTTCTCCCGTGCAGAACCTGCGGATTTGCGGCATACTTGCAGCTATGATTACTTCATTTGCCGAGCTCGGGCTAAACGAGCAGATTCTTGCCGGGGTGGACGACCTAGGCTTCACCACACCAACTCCCGTCCAAGCGGATGCCATCCCCCTCGTTCTTGAGGGGCGCGACGTCGTAGCCTCGGCTCAGACCGGCACGGGCAAGACGGCAGCCTTCGCTCTGCCCGCGCTGCAGCTCGTCGCGGGTGCCAGGGGCAAGGGGCCGCACGCCCTCGTGGTAACGCCCACGCGCGAGCTCGCCGCGCAGATCGACAACGTTGTCAAGGTCGTCTGCGATAAGACCGGCCAGCGCGCGGTCATCGTCATGGGCGGCGCCAAGTTCGACACGCAGATTAACGCGCTCGAACGCGGCTGCGACCTCTTGGTAGCCACGCCGGGACGCCTCATCGACCTCATGGAGCACAACCACGTAAGCCTTTCCCAGGTCAAGGTGCTCGTGCTCGACGAGGCCGACCGCATGCTCGACATGGGATTCTGGCCGTCAGTGCGCCGCATCATGCAGGCGCTGCCCAAGAAGCGCCAGACGCTGCTCTTCTCGGCAACGATTCCGCCGTCGATTAAATCCACGATCGACGCCATGCTCACCGAGCCCGCCGTCGTGGAGATCTCCCGCGTAGGCGAGACGGCCGATACCGTCGACGAACACCTCTGCCCCATCACCCAGGGCCAGAAGACCGAGCTCCTGCGCGCGCTCGTCGAACATGGCGGCGCATCCGGCCAGCGGCCTGAACGCGTCCTGGTGTTCTGTCGGACCAAGCATCGTGTAGACGACGTCTCCAAGACGCTCAAGAGCGCCGGCATAAAGGTCGACGTTATGCACGCTGACCGCCCGCAGCCCGCTCGAGCCCGCGCGCTCGAGCGCTTCCGCGACGGAAAGGTGCAGGTGCTCGTGGCAACCGACGTCATGAGCCGCGGCATCGATGTCTCGGGCATCGACGCGGTGGTCAACTTCGACGTGCCCATGGACCCCGAGGACTACGTGCACCGCATTGGGCGCACGGGACGCGCTGGGGCCACCGGTCACGCCTACACCTTCGTGGCCCCCGACGAGATCAGCCCCCTGCGCGAAATCGAATACTTCACCAAGAAGCTCGTTGCTGTGTGGGATCTGCCAGGATTTGCCTATGATGAAGGCCGCATCATCCCACAGGCTGACCGCTCCACGAACAAGCCCAAGCGCACGATGTTCTCGGGTTCGCGCTCCCGCGGGCGAGGCATCAGCGGTGGCCGCTACGGACGCCATTACTAGAGCAACTGGGGGGCCAGCTAGGTTGTAAAGGCAGCTAAATGTGGCCAGCGGCTGCAGTTTTGCTGTTCAATACACGTTTTTACAAAATCAAATGTAGTTTGGCGTTTCGATACGCACCAACACGCAATATTTTGGCACTAGCTTGCAAACCGTCCTCTAGACTTTTGCATCTCTGCCTCTTCTACCTGGGGTAATATAAAATGGTCGTTTTTCCCCGCTGTTTAGATTCTCTCTCAGACTCATAAACGTGCGCATCGAGAGGCCAAACTACATTTGATTTTGCAAAAACATGTGTCGAGGACCAAAACTGCAGCAAAATCGTGGAAAATATGAAATCGTTCCAGCAGGGAGACCTCCTGGAGCAGGCTTCTCCGTCCCCCAGCCACCGTCATGCACAGGACGGCGCGCGTTCAAGGGCGCAGCGGCAGGGCGCTGCGCCGAATCGCGCGGGGCGGCGCGCGCTCGCCTGCTTTGGCCACATGGGACCGTTCGGCCTCATCGTGCTCGACCCGCCTGCGCTCATTAAGAGTCGCGACGTCGCCGGGCGCGGAAGAAGGCCCGCAGCTGCTCGGCCGCCTCGTCGGCCAGCACGCCGGACGTGACCTCGAACTCATGGTTGAGGCGCTCGTCGTGACTCACGTCAAAGAGCGTGCCTAGCGCACCGCCCTTGGGGTCGGACGCGCCGTACACACAGCGATCGATGCGAGCGTTCACCATGAGCCCGGCGCACATGAGGCAAGGCTCCAGGGTCACGTAGACCGTGCAGCCCGTGAGTCTCCAGCGGCCCAGCGCGTGCGAGGCGGCAACGAGCGCGGAGAACTCCGCGTGGGCCGACGGGTCGGCATCGCTCTCGCGACGATTGTGCGCGCTGGCCACGACCTCGCCGTCGCAGACCACCACGGCGCCGATGGGGACCTCACCCTCCTCAGCGGCACGTGAGGCCTCGGAAAGGGCGAGGCGCATGTAGCTCTCGTCCTTGGACGCGCGCGCCGCCTCGGGGGCCTGGTTCATTTCGTCTGCGTCCATCACGCCTCCAGCGTCTTTGCATCTCTCACATAGGGTAGGATACTAGTGCTCGCGCACTCGGAGGAGTGGCAGAGTGGTTGAATGCAGCGGTCTTGAAAACCGTCGAGCGGTCATGCCGTTCCGAGGGTTCGAATCCCTCCTCCTCCGCCCGCACGTTCCCGCGCGTCCGCGCGCCGCCCTAAGGAGGAACCATGCTTGCCGCCATCATCGTCCTGGTCATTGTTGCCGCCGTCGTCATTTGGGGCATCAGCATCCGTAATGGCATCGTCCGCGCGGACAACAAGTGCGACACTGCCTGGCAGACCATCGACGCCCAGCTCCAGCGGAGAAACGACCTCATTCCCAACATCGTGGAGACCGTCAAGGGGTATGCCACGCACGAGTCCGGGACCCTCGAGGCCGTAACCGCCGCGCGCGCCGCCGTTGCCTCCGCCCCCACACCCGAGGCAAAGATGGAGGCCTCTAACGTCCTCACGGGCACCCTCAAGAGCCTCTTCGCCGTAGCCGAGTCCTACCCTGACCTCAAGGCGAACGCCAACTTTGCCCAGCTCCAGTCCGACCTCACTGATACCGAGAACCGCATCAGCTACGCACGCATGAGCTACAACGACGTGGTCCTGGACTATAACAACGCGATCGAGACCTTCCCTGGCAGCCTGATCGCCGGTTCCAGCTTCAAGCCTCGTCCTGGCTTCGAGGTGGCCAACGAGTCCGCCCGCGAAGCCCCGCAGGTCAAGTTCTAGTCCTCGCTGATACGTGCACTGAGTCACAGCCCCGCGCCAAACTGATGGCACGGGGCTTTTTGTGGGCGATTGAAAGAGGGCGGGCCTGTTCTTTGAGCGCCATCGGCAGTTTCTCGCGAGAAAAGTGCCTGCAAACTGCCGATGGCGTTCAAAGAACGGAGCGGAGTCCGGCTCGCAATCAGATATCCGCTCGCATGAGCCCTATGATCGACGACGCTCCAAACGCCGATGCGCCCAGCCGACCATGGCCAAGCTCACAGCGGCATCGGCCACGGCGAGCGCTGCGCCCACGTAGTTGAATCCAGGGGTCTTCACGGGCCGCTCAAGCGGCACGCCACCGTTGACGGCGGCGTCCTCGTTGTAGGAGAGATTGGTCTCGCGGGCGTTCAGCCAGGCGTAGAGCACGTCCTTCGTGGCGCGACGCAGGTTGGTCAGGTAGCTCACGGCGCGCGCCGCATCGGGGGTGCCCGTTGCGGCGGAGAGCTCCTCCTGAGTGTATCCGTACGCAAACGAGCCGTTGCGAAAGACGCCATCCATGTAGAGGTCACCCCCGGCACGCAGCTCCTGGTCCGCGTTCATGTACTGCTGGTGATCGCAGTAGTCCGTGATGACCGCGCCATCGAACCCCCATTCGCCGCGAAGAACATCCGTGAGCAGAGCCCTGTTTCCGCCTGCCCACGTGGCGCCGATGCGATTGTATGCGGTCATCAGCCCCGTGGCCCCCTGCTCGACCGCCAGGCGAAACGGCGTGAGGTAGATCTCGCGCAGCGACTGCTCGGTAAGCCAGGTGTAAAGGGAGTCTCGGTAGGAGTCTTGATTGTTGACAGCGAAGTGCTTGAGATAGCAACACGTCCCCGCGTCGAGCGAGCCGCCTACGACCGAGGAGGCCATCGTTCCACAGATCAGGGGGTCCTCGGAGAAGTACTCGTAGTTGCGACCTCCCAGCGGCGTGCGATGCACATTGGCGCAGGGGGCGTACCAGCCGTCCACGCCCAAGACGGCGCACTCCATACCCACCTGCTGCCCGTACGCGCGTGCAAGATCGGCGTCCCACGTCTGTGCCAGAACCGAGGGGGCAGGATATCCCACGCCATAGCTGATCTGATTAAACGATCCCGCCTGCGTGGGGCCGTCAACCTCCTTGGTGCGAGGCTTGCCAAGCTCGTCAAGGGCCCCCGTGGCAAGATAGCCGTGAAGCACGAATCTCTCCATGTCGCTTACCGAGAGGTTGTTAAGCACGTCGTCCCACGCCGCGTTCGCGTAGTCCCGACCCAGAAGCCGTCCCAGGTAGGTAGGCTTCCCATTGCGATACAGCACGAGGGTGGGGTCCAGGACCGTGCGTGTGGGCTGCTCGAGGGATGTCGTTTCTGCCGCGTCCTCGTAGTCGAGGGCGTCGGCCTCCATCTGCCGCTCGTCGTAGAGGTTGAGGGCCGCCACGTTATCCGTCATCGCTCGGTCGGAATCGCTCGTGCGAGGGAAGGAGGCCGAGAAGTCCGCGCGCGTGAGGTAGGTTATGTTTGCGTCGGAGTTGGAGCCGTCAACGGGCACGTCGTCGACCGCGACCTCACCCGTGAAGCGATTCTCCACTACGGCACCAGTCGCGAGACTCTCCTCGCAGCGCACGGTCCGGGGCAAGACGACGGTCGTCTGCGCCCCGTCGCAGTCCGCAAGGGTATGCGCATCCCTCTTGAGCTGCACCACGTAGCCTCCGCCGTCGAGCTCATAGCCCGTGAAGCCGTCCTGATTGGCATCGTAGCAGTCGTAGGAGGCCACATCATCCAGGCTAAAAGAGACAGTCACGTCCTGACTCTCGCCAGGGGCGAGCAGCTTGGTCTTCTCGTAGGCAACGAGGACGGTTGAGGACTTCTCGATTCCGCCGTCAACGTAAGGGGGCGAGCAGTAAAGCTCTACCACGTCTTTTCCCGCAACCTGACCGGTGTTTGTCACGCGCACGGTGAGGAAGAGGTCCGAGGTGCGCCCCACGGCCATGCCCTGGGCCACGGAACGGTCCGTTATCTCCCACGAGAAGTTCGTGTAAGAAAGCCCATGTCCAAACGGATACTGGACGACGCCGTCGTAGCCCGTGCCGTGCGCGTTGGACACGTCGTCCCAGAAGCCCTCCGCGTCCGCCGTCTCGTACCAGCGATAGCCCACGTAGATGCCCTCGGCGTAGTCTACGAAGCGCACGTCATCGTACGCCTCGGCCACTCCGACGTTAGCGTTGAGGGTACCGTCCGCAGGGTAGAGTCCGTTGGCGTTGGTATAGAGCCCTTCACCCGCAGAACCTGCATTTGACCAGCTCGCAGATGTAGAGAGGGCGTAAGCGTAGGTATCGGCCGTACGACCGGAGGGATTGACGTCACCCCAGAGGGCATCGACCACGGCGGTGGCGCCCATCTCGCCCGTGGCGCCCACAAGAAGTGCCGCATCGATGCCGGGAATGGTTTCCAGCTCGCCGAGCTCCATCACGTTCGTCGAGTTGACGAGCACCACCACGTGCTCGTAGGTCGCCCCCACGTAGCGCAGCAGGGCCTCCTCCTCGCTCGAGAGCTCCAGATAGCTTCGCGTGGCATCGGTGGACACCGCACCGTCGCGCGACCTGACCTTGTACTGGACCGAGGGACAGTCAATCGACTCGCCCGCGACGCGAGAGATGACGACGAGCGCTGTGTCAGAGTAGCGTCGGGCCTGGGAGAGAAGCTCATCCGAGTAGCAGCTCTTGTCGTAGACGCTCGGCTCGTAGAGGCGGCAGAACTCGGAGTCGCGACTGTTCAGGGATCCCACGCTCTGGTAGGCGCGCTTGCCGCAGAAGCTGCGATACATGTCCGCGAGCTGCGTGTTGTACGAGACTCCCCTCTTGCTCAGCGCGTCGAGAAGGCCCTCGGTGTCCCCGGCCACCTGCCCGGAGCCCGATCCCGCGGCCACCCACTGCGTGGATGACCAGCCAAAGACGTTGATCTGGCCCACGTCCGTAGACAGGGGAAGCACGTCACCCTCGTTGCGAACCAGGACGAGCCCCTCGCCCTCAACGCGCTCTGCGAGCATGAGGCCGGCCCGCATGGTGGCTTCGCTTTGCCCAGGGGTGACGCTCACGACGTCCGAGCTCAGAAAAGACTCGACGGTGTCGCCCAGAAGCACCATCGCCGCGTTAGCTGCCACGAGTCCGACGAGCGCCGTGATGCAGGCCGCCCCCACCGCCGCACGTGCGATGCGCCGGCGTCTCCCGTGGCTCTTCTCGCTGCGAACGCGCTTGGTCACGTCTTCCTCCGGTCTCGTCACGAGCGCTTATATGATAGCGGCCAAAAGCGTCAGATACCTATCGGCTGGAGGGCGGACCGTCGTTCCCAAGCAATCAGGGGCGGCATAGGCAACGCACGAGAAGTCGCAGGCTTCGTCCGGCAGCCGCAAGCGTCGTGTACAATAACTTGCGGTTGCGCCACGTGAGCACGTAGGCGGAGCCGTCTGTTCGCCGAAGAGAAGGGCCTGCATGAAACCTCGACCTCACAGTCGATAGCCCCAACGGTGTGCTCCCACCTGGTCACGCCGCGCGGGGTGTGACAGCCGCCCGCCTTTGCAGGCGCGCAGCGCAAACGTAAGGAGCATTGATGATCTATCTCTCCCAACTTCTGGGAAATCCCGTTCTTGACTCCGATGGCGAGAAGGTCGGTACCATATCCGACCTGGGAATTGCCACGGGTGAAGTCTTCCCTCGCATAACGAGCCTGGCCTTTACGGGCACCGGACGCACGCCCCTCATGATCAGCTGGCGCAAGTACGTGAGCGCCTATGACGAGAGGGAAGTGCGCCTCAAGGTTTCTTCTACCGACCTGCGCTTCTCCTATCTGCAGCCTGACGAGGTTCTTCTTGCCCGCGACATCCTGAACAAGCAGATCGTGGACACCCATGGCATGCGCGTGGTTCGCGTAAACGACCTCAAGCTCTCCGACACCAGCTCCACCCAGCTGCGCCTGCTTGGCGCCGAAGTGGGCATGCGCGGCATCCTGCGCACCCTGCATCCCGCTCTGGAGCTCCTGGCCCTGAGGCTCGCGCACACCTTTGGGCACCCCCTGTCCGAGCGCATCATCGCGTGGAGCTACATGGACCTCGTGGAGCGCGACCTGTCCAACGTAAAGCTCTCTGTCTCGCACAAGACCCTCGACGAGCTGCACCCCGCTGACATCGCCGACATCATCGAGCGGCTCGACCCGCGTCTGCGCGGCCAGGTCTTCGCGCAGCTAGACGACGAGCAGCGTGCCGGCGCCCTGGCCGAGTTCGACGACGACGCCATGGCCGCCGAGCTCATGGGCGGCATGAACGAGTCGGACGCCTCGCGCACGCTGTCCGAGATGGACCCCGACGACGCCGCCGAGCTCGTCAGCGAGCTGGACTACGACAAGGCCGAGAAACTCCTGCGCCTCATGGGCGTCAAGGAACAGAACGCCGTGCGCCAGCTGCTAGGCTACCGCGAGGACACCGCGGGCCGCATCATGACCTCCGAGTTTGCCGCCATCTCCCATGACGGCACCGCTGCAGACGCGATTGCGCTGCTCAAGGGACTCGATAAGGACTTCGAGACCGTGCGCTACCTCTATCTGACGGATGACGACGACCGGCTGTGCGGCGTGGTGACGCTCAACCATCTGATAACAGCCGACCCCGATGACCCCCTCATCGACATGAGCACCGAGGAGCTGGTCACCGCAAGCCCCGAGGACGACCAGGAAGACGTGGCCGAGGGCATCGCCAAGTACAACCTCCTGGCCATGCCCGTCGTGGCCGACGATGGTCACATCCTGGGCATAGTCACCGTCGATGACGCGCTCGACGTCCTCGAGGAGGAGCACGCCGAGGACCTGCAGATCGCCGGCGCGGGCTCCGACGGCGGCGAGGGCTCCGAACGCGCGGGCGCCCTCGCGTGGCTGCTGCGCCGCAACGTGTGGGTCTTCTTGTGGGCGCTTGGCATCCTCGTGCTCACGTTCGTGTCCGGCGGGTGGCTTAGGCCGCAGGAGGCACTCGTCTGCTGCCTGCCCCTTGCCGTGGCGCTCGTGCTCACCGATGACTCCATCAGCTACGTGACCAACTTCTTCCTGGAAAACAGCCCCGACGACGAGGACTCTCCCTCCCTGGTGGGCTTCGCCTTCAAGAGCCTGGGCGTCGGGCTCGCGTCCGGCATGCTCGTGGCGCTTGTCTCGGTGGCCCTGGTAAACCTGCTCTCCTCTCCCGTAATGCCCGCGCACGGCCTCGACGGTCTTCTGGGGCCGGCGTTGACCACCGGCGGGATCGGGGCCGCGGCCTCGATCTTCGTCTCGTTCGCGCTCGCGCCGACCTACCTCGTCGTGCTGCGCCATCGCGACGACAAGAACCGCGAGACTTCGGGATTTGCGCTCTCCATCTTAGCCATGATCGTCGCGGTGGTGACCTTCGTCGTCGCCTCGGCGCTCCTGTCAGGACCTTGCGGGCTGTGGTGGGCTAGCTGATGTCAGGTATCGGTAAGACGGACCCACCTCAGCACCAGCGGACAAGGCTGAAGCCAAGGCTCGTCCTTGCCGCCATGGGGCCCGGCATGGTCGCAGCCCTCGCCGGCGCGGATGCCGGCGGCGTGGCCACCTACTCCAACGCGGGCGCGCTCTTTGGCTTTGGCCAGCTCTGGACCGTCCCCGTCATGTGCTTTCTTCTCATCGTGGCACAGGAGACGGCCGCGCGCATGGGCTGCGTCACGGGCAAGGGCTTTGCCTCGCTTATCCGCGAGCAGTTTGGCATGCGCATGAGCGCCCTGGCTATGCTGGCTCTTCTGATCTCTAACACCACGGTCACGCTCTCCGAGTTCGCGGGCATCGCCTCGGGCATGGCCCTGT
>CAYSIC010000038.1:0-12163 GCA_964430985.1 uncultured Atopobium sp. | reverse complement strand
TGGACAAGCCCATCGCCAACGTCATCTTTGACATGGGCGGCGTGCTCATGAACTTCGATGGCCCCTACTTTGCAAGTCTCTTTACGAACACGCCCGCAGACGCCGCGCTGCTCAATAAGGCGCTCTTTGGGAGCACGACCTGGGCCCTTCTTGACTCTGGTACGATTAGCCACGAAACCATGGCCCACGTCGCGAAGGCGCACCTGCCCGAACGGCTCCATCCCAACTTAAGAGACTGCATCGCTCACTGGCCCGAGCATTCGGCTCCTTTTGAGGACACCAATGAGCTCGCCATCCGCCTCAAGAGACGTGGCTATGGCATCTACCTGCTCTCCAACGCCTCGACGCGCATCCTCGAGCAGCTCAATCACATGCCGGCGATGCCGTATCTTGATGGACGGGTCATCTCGGCGGTCGAGCGACTCATGAAGCCGGACCCCGCCATCTTTCGTCTGCTCTGCGAGCGTTATGCGCTCGAACCCGCTACCTGCCTCTTCGTAGACGACAACGACGATAACTGTACAGGGGCACGCGTGACGGGCATGAAGGCGTTTCACTTCACGGGAAACGCTCATGCTCTCGAGACCGAAATCGAACGGCTGAGCTGATTCTAGAGGTTTTCTTTTTTGGCTCCCCATTTCCATCCCCCAAAGAAGGAGCACGTCATTTCTTTCATTAGGGGACGAACTCGCTCTGTCCAAGAGAAAAACGCCGTTTTAAAGATAGCAGCTGTGCCACGTCGCCCTCTCAGCCAGCGAGGAAGGCCTCCACGGTCGCAGCAGCCAACCATGCGCCGAAGATAAGCGCAATGATCTTGAGTCCTCTGATGGTCTCATGCCTGACCGTAAGATTCGAGAGGGCGGGAATCAGCGCTCTGAATGGCCTACGGTCAAGGAGCAGATAGCCCACGATAAGGCTCATCGGAATCATGCACAGGAGATACGTAAATATCAGATACCATGCCGGATCGCTGGCGGCCTGAACCGCAAGGGCATAGGCCGACACGCAGGATGCAACAAAAAGAGCGCAGGTCGTCACCACGAGCACGTCCCAGACAAGACCGAGCAGCCGAGGAACGCGCGCAAGCAGCGACGGACGAGCGGCACCGGAAGCATCAGCCGTGACCACACCTGCTCCAGGGTCAGAGGACGACGCGGCGAACGTGGAAGTCACCGCCCCTCTCCCCTCACCCTCTTCCGCCTCAAACGCTTCGGTAAGTGCCTCCTTGAACAGGCGAGCCGTGGCATAACGAGCAGACGGATCAAACTGCGTAGCCTTCTCGATGACCGTTCTGAGCGCCGGGGAAACGACCGAACCGGCAAAGCCCGACGTACGGTCCCGCGAGGAAGCCTCCCTCCCCGTGAGACAGAAGAACAGCAATATGCCAAGGGCATATACGTCGCTGCGGACGCTGGTCTGACCGAATCCGAACTGCTCGGGCGGAGCATACGCAAGCGTGCCAAAGCGTGCGGTGTCTCGGTCGGCATCCTCTTTGAACGTGCGGGAGATCCCCAGGTCGATGAGGACAATGCCGCCCACCGTGACCATGACGTTACTCGGTTTGAGATCACGATGAATGACAGGGACGCCGCAGCACGTGTGCAGCTCGCTCACCGCATCGCACAGATCGGGAAAACACGAGCGCGCAAAGGAGAGGCGGTCATGGGCGGCATCCAATCGACCAACGCATGCCCCCAGCGTGGCTCCCTCCACGTACTCCATGACAACGGTAAGATAGCCGTCAGCATGCGTGCACTCGTAGATACGCGGCAGATGCACAAGACGCACGCCTCGTCGCTGCGCAGCGCGCACGGTCTCGTACGCACCACCCAGACCCTTTTTGTCACGTATGATCTTGCGCACAAGAGGTCCGTGCTCACGGCCATCTTGAGCCACGAGGTAGACGAGCTGGGTCTGCTCATCTCCATTCCGCTTGAGAACCCGCTCGACGCGAAAGCCATCGGGAACGTCCAACCCACCTAGCTGGGCGGCAAGCTCTCTGTCAAGGTCGTCAGTCTCCATGTCGGCAATCATAGCAAACGCAGGGGGCAAGGCGCAGACAGTGCCCAGCCCCCTGCGCGCAGATGAGGCCCCGCCTAGCAGACGGTCCGCTCGCCAAAGCGATAGAGCTCCTCGTTCACCTTCTGGAGCGAACATCCCCGGTCGAGACAGAAGATGATAATAGCGTCACGACGGTTCTTGGGATACAGCTCGCTCACGCCGGCAGCGGTCAGCAGACGATTGGTTTCGCGAAGGTCAAGCGCCATCGCAAGGGCGATGGACAGCACCTTGTCACGATCAGGATGACACTTCTTGCCCGAGAAGATCTCGCGCCCGTAGTGCTCCGCCAGGCCCGACATCCGAACGACGCGCGACTGCTTGAGGTTCTTCTCGGCAAGCAGCTGCTGGAGATAGTCGGAGAGCGACCGTTCGGTCACGTCCCGGTCATGCTCCTCAAGAAAATCGCCCAGGTTGGAAGACGAGACGAGCTCGTCGAGCAGCTCCTCCGTCAAAGGCTCACTCATGATCGACCACTCCTACGCAATGTCCCAGCTCGCCGTAGCATCGTTGCTCATTATGGAGCCAAAGTACAGAATCTTTACGGTTCCGTCCTCGAAGTAAAGCGTTCCCGACTTTGAGCCGCCCACGGCCAACGTTCCCGACTGCAGGGCGTCGCCCCTGTCTCCCGTGGGGTCTGAGTAGTACGTGGCATACTCCTGAGCACCGTTGGGGTCTTCGCCCTTCCAGTCGTACTCGTTGTAGCTCGCCGAGTCGCTACCGTTGTTGGTGTAGGTCACGTTCACGCCCACGACGGTCGACCCGTCGTAGTTGGTCAGGCTCGCGTCAACGGAATCGACGGAAATGGACAGACCGCTCTCAAGATCGATGGAAGTTCCAACGGCAAGATTCGTGGTCGCCTTCTGCTCGACGTCCGTGCCGTCACCCGAAGTCGTGGTCGAGCTCTCGCCATCTGCGGGAGCGCTCGTCGACGTGCCCGACACGCTCGGCCCGTCGATAACCTTGTTCAGCGCCGCCGTGGTAGCAGCCTGAATAATAAGAACGAAGACAAAGGCCACCACGTTGACGACCAACGCCGCGACGGCAAATCCCTTGCCCGAGTGCCTGCCTCGCACGGTGCTCACCACGCCCACGACGGCAAGCACCGCACCCACCAACGCGATGAACGCAGACATGTTGTTGAGGATGGGTATCCACGAGCTGACTAGTGCGATGATGCCCAGCACCAGACCAGCTATTGCCATACCAGACTTCGAGACGCTTGCGTCGTGCTTGCCCATATCTATCGTCCCCCATCTCTGCGCGTGATCGCGCACCTGTGCCAGCTCCCTCATTGTGATGAAGGCACCTAACAAAAACCTGACCTGACAGCTCCGATTGGGGATCTTCTTGACTCACGCTATGCTGTCACACAGGACGATTCCAGGAGGCTTTGATGTCACACAAACTCACCGAGCAGGAACAGGGCATGATCTTGTCCCTTGCCAAGCTGCTCGGCAAAAAGCTCGACACGGACCAGCGCAGCAATGCGGGAGGCATCGCAAGCGGACTCGTGCGCCTCCGCAAGGAGCGTCTCGAACCAGCAGACGTTGACGGGGTCCTCGAGAAGTACGGCGCCGGTAAAAAGGTGCGCCGCGACCTCGAGGAGCTTGGAGTGCTCGTACCCGAGAATGGCAAGACGACCGGCTCGGGCGTCGCCAACGCCTACGTCCTCGTGCTCCCCCATGAACAAGAGCAAGATCGCACGGCGCTGCAGACGCAGCCACGAAAGACGACGCGCGCGATTGCGACCGCAGCCGTCTCTAAGCCGCCAATGCGGCAGGTGCAGAAACGAAAGATCGTGCGCTCGCTTACAGGCCTGGGATGCGTACGCAAGCAGAGCCCCGAGCTCAACGAGGTCAGGCGCAAGATCATCGGACTCGATCCGCGTCTGTGGATCAACGGCTGGCTGCTCAGCACGCCCGAGGCCTACACCAACTACGAGAAGGAGCTCATCGCCCTGGATCGTGCGCTCACAGGGGCCCTGTCACTGGGTGACGGCACGCTCAGCGGCCGCGAGCTCTCCTACCAGATCTTTGGTGACGAGAAGTTCCTGAGCGTCGATGGGGACGGCCGCAAGCTCCTGCACTTCATGGGACTCACCGACATCGTGCGCTGCCATCCACAAGCCAAGCTCGGTCTGCTGCATCACATCCCACGCCATCACGACCACATGCGCCTCGTGGTTTCCGAGAACCTCGATCCCTGGCTCAACATGCGCGGTGCGATGTATCTGGAAGGCAGGAAGCGCATCCTGGGCGAGCGCGTGCACGGCGTGATCTTTGGAACAGGCTACCTGGTCAACGATCCCCACAAGCTTCCCGACCTTCTCGACACCCTAGGCGCGGATGAGATCGAGGTCCTTTACTGGGGCGACATCGATCGCGCGGGTCTGGCCATTCTCTCCAAGCTCGTCGAAGAGACCGCGGAGCGCTTCGCGGTGGTCCCCTTTGCCGAGGCCTACCATCTCATGCTCGAGCGCGCCATGGAGCGCTTCCCCGATCCTCTTGACAATGAGACGACCGACCAGGAGGCGGTTCCGCTGGTTGGGCTTGACCTGATGGAGCCCCTCCTCAGAAATAGTGAGATGGCCTATTTGCGCGACGTCGTGGAGAACAGTCGTCTCATCCCGCAGGAGATTCTGACGCGCGCGGATCTGTGAGCCTGCTCGTCTGAGGGACTCGCCCACATTCGGAGGAGCGCAACGGGTACATCCACGCTAGGCTTACATTTGAGGAGGCACCCATGGCATCCATCACCATCAAGCGCGTCTACGAGCAGCCCAAGGACACGGACGGCCTGCGCGTTCTTGTCGACCGGCTCTGGCCCCGAGGCGTCTCGAAGGAGCGCGCCGCCCTTGACCTGTGGAACAAGGACGTCGCGCCCTCGCCCGAGCTGCGGCGCTGGTTCGGCCACGACCCGGAGCGCTTCTCGGAGTTCTCCGCTCGCTACGAGGACGAGCTGGCTTCCTCACCATCCGCAGCCGCGTTTCTGCGCACGTGTCGTGAGATGCTCGCGTCAAATCGCAACGTCACGCTGCTCTATGCCGCCAAGGATCCCGCCTGCAACCACGCGCTCGTCCTCAAGGGGTGGCTCGAGCATGGGCTGAGCCTATCTGGAAAGTAGCACGTCAGGCATCCGTTAGAGCAGCGAAAGAACCATCCCTAGCGCCCACAGCGCGAGGATGACCACGTAAGGCCAGAAGTGAGCCCGTGTGATGGCCGCGAACTCGCGAATAAAGGCGGCCGGCCAGTACCAGCCGCGCGTGTGGCTCCCCACGCCATCGGCAGAAATCCCCAGTTCATGGGCGTACTCTGCACAACGAAAGACGTGATAGTCGCTCGTCACCACGGCGCAGCGATACGGAGCTCCGTCCGCACGTGCATCCATGAGCTCCTTGGAGAAGCGAAGGTTCTCCATCGTGGTCGTGGAGCGATCCTCCTTGATGATCGACTCGGTGGGAATGCCCTTGCGCAGCGTCAGATAGCGAAACATCGCCTCGGCCTCGGATATCTCCTCGTCAGAGCCCTGCCCGCCCGATACCACCAGAAGGCCTTTTCTCCCCTGTCGCTCCCAGAGCTCAAGGGCCTTGTCGACGCGACCGGCCAGAAGCGGGGTCAGCTCGGTACCCGAGAGTCCGGCACCGTGCACGATGATAAAGTCATACGTGCGGCGACGCGGAAGAGCACGATAGAGCCACGAGTAGAGCAAGAGCGCCACGAGCGTGAACGAGAACCATAGGCCCTCCCACACGAAGAGCCCCAGAATCGAGATGACCCATCCGGGCGCATTCGCTATGCCCGCTGCGGGAATGACCGCGTACATCGACAAGATGAACAGCGCAAGCACCACAGGAAGAAGGGAGGCCACGGAAAGCCCGTTCCGACGCACGACCACAACGCCGTTGAAAATCAGCGCCAAGGCCGCGACAAGCGGAAAGAGAAAAACGAAAACGAAGAGCGGAAGAACCATCCACTGCTGCCCATAGCGCATGAGTAGTATGAGCGAAGTAAAGAGAACGAAAATCAGCAGGTAGATGGCGTTTCTGAACTGTCGAGGCTCTCGATGATAGGACGCAAGAAAGAGTGCCCCGAACACGATGCTCGGCGACCAGAGAACTAGCTGGATTATGAAAGAGCCGATGTCCACGCGAGCTTCCCCCTTCGTGTCATGGCGAGACAAACAGGAGCTTCATCCTATCGCATGACGGACGATCTCGCCCCAGAACAATAAAGGCCGACGGGACGCAGCGCACCCCGTCGGCCTTGAGCGCATTTCTCTGTCTGTAAGCTACTTGTCGACTGACGCCTTATAGATCTCGGCCACCGAGTCGGCAAGCGTGCTGTTGAACTCTCCCTCACTTTGCTGGGCAGAAAGACCCTGCAGAAGCGCACGTGAGAAGCTCGCGATGAGCCCGGGGTTTCTGACCAGACGGGCGTCGGCCTCGTCGCGCGTGTAACCACCCGAAAGCGCAACCACGCGAACGACCTGCGGGCGCTCCATGACGTCGCTGTAGAAGCCATCGACGGTGGGAATGGACACCTTGAGCATGATCTTGGCGTCTACCGGCATCTCGTCGAGATGCCGCAGAATCTCCTCCTTGAGCAAAGCCTCCGCATCCGCCTTGTCCTTGCTGAAGATGGAGACCTCTGGCTCCAGAATGGGAACCAGGCCATGCGCGGCAACCTGATGACCGATCGCGAACTGCTGGTCGACGACCGCCTTGATGCCCCTGCGGTTGGCATGCCTGATGACCGAACGCTCCTTGGTTCCAAAGACGTGACGCGCGACCGCGCGGTCGAGAAGGTCGTCAAGGCCAGGGATGTCCCTCATGAGCTGCACGTCATCAACTTCGGGAGCGAGGCCCTTGTCAACCTTCAGGATGGGCACGATGCCCTTGGTGTCCCAGAGGTAATCAGACGTATAGGAACCCTCAATCTTACGGTCCATCGTGTTCTCGAACAGGATGGCCGCCAAAATGTGCTCGGAGCTAAACGAGGGGCTCGTGATGATGCGCGTACGCATGGCGTGCACCAAATCGAACATCTCGTCATCGGTGTTGTAGGCGTCATTCTTGACGCCGTAGAGCTCAAGCGCCTTGGGAGTGCTCCCCCCGCTCTGATCCAACGCCGCTATGAAGCCTTTCCCATGATGCATGCGCTCCAGCTGTTCAGCGTTCATGTTCACGTTCCCTTCCTTGCGATGGGGATTTCTTGATGTGCCTAAACGAAGTTATACCCGTAGGGAAGGAAAGCGTAGCGGAGGTTGGAGGAACGCAGACCGGAAAACGGTCGTTCCAGGTTGCGGACCCGGCAACGACCAAAGGCACAAAGAGCACCCCGGGCGTGACCCCAGGGTGCTCTTTGTGCTGCCCGCCCGCTGCCTGGATAAGGCGGTAGGGACGCCGCCGCTTTTCTCAGGGCTTTAAAACGCCGTCCAACCTCCGTCGACGACCAATTCGGTTCCATTGACAAAGCTCGAATCGTCCGAGGCCAAGAAGAGCGCGGCCGTCGCGATCTCCTTAGACGCGCCATCTCTAGGCTGGGTCGCCACTCCGGCCATAAGCTTCTGCATTGCCGCCTCGTCCATTCCAATTTTTGCGCCCATGCTGCTTGAGGCGATTTCGGTCTCTACTGACCCGGGGCAAATGCTATTGCAACGAATCCCCTCGCTTGCATACATGTATCCCGTATTACGCGTCAGTCCGACCAAAGCATGCTTCGAGGTTACGTATGCCGCACCTCCACGAGCCCCGTGAAGCCCCCCAACAGAGGAGATGTTGATGATGACACCTGATTTTTTCTCCAGCATCATCGGAAGTACCCGGCGCATCAGCTTCATGGGTGCGGTGACGTTCACATTGAGGACTCTCTCCCACACCTCATCTTTTACCGTTGCAGCTGGCGCGAAGTCATCCAGGAGCCCGGCATTGTTCACGAGAATATCCACTGATCCGAACGTGCTCTTAACGGCGTCAATCGCCTTGTCGATATCATCATCATTCGAAACGTCTGCAGGGAAGATCTCGAGAGTCTGTCCGTTATCAGCAGCTTCCTTTTTTAGCTCCTCAAGCCTTTCCTTTCTGCGAGCCAACGCAAAGACCTTTGCGCCCTCCTGGGCAAAAAGTCGCGCTATTTCTCTTCCCATACCCGAGCTGGCCCCAGTAACAACCGCCACTTTCCCCTCTAGCTTCTTCATAAATCCTCCTGTCGCCTCTCTCAACCTGAAAGTCATTTTATTGTAATGCATTTTATAGGCACCGCCTTAAGGCCGTCTGAGGCCTCCTCGAGAAAATGCGCTATGCGCTCGTCTCTCGCAATGGCCTGTGTAGACTTCACCGCCAATGAGGTGCCACATAACGCGTCAAGATTCTACCCCCCGTCACTCAGACCAACATCGATATTAAATTCAAGAACTTTGTAACTTTTGGCAATGGGAAATCTCACAAGAACTATTATTATTTTATCTAGATGAGTCCTGATCATGTCCAGGTACTTAGAGGTTTTATTTCCTCGGAGCTCCTAATATTTCCCGTTCAAACCTTACATATTTGAGATAGACTCGAAGGAAGGATGTCGAGAACTCAAGGAGGAGATCATGGGCTTATTCGAGGATAAGGTAGCAATAATTACCGGCGGAGGGTTTGCTGCCTTAAAAGATGGTTCCGCAGGCTCAATTGGCTACGGCATCGCTTTGGCGTATGCAAAAGAGGGCGCAAACCTCGTCATTACCGGTCGTAACGAAAAAAAGCTCGCTGAGGCAAAGAATCGTCTTGAAGAAGCGTACGGCATTCAAGTCCTCACCGTTCAAGCCGATGTAAACGCAGGCGCTGAAAATGGGGCTGTCGTACAAAACGTTATCGACCAAACGATTGAAAAGTTCGGTCGCATCGATGTTTTAGTAAACAACGCCCAAGCCTCCGCCTCGGGCGTCACCTTGGAGAATCATACTACCGAGCAATTTGATCTCGCCATATATTCAGGGCTCTATGCAGCATTTTATTATATGCAGGCCTGCTATCCTCACTTAAAGGAAACGAAGGGGTCCGTAATAAACTTCGCTTCTGGTGCAGGCCTTTTCGGAAACTACGGTCAGTGCTCTTATGCCGCCGCAAAAGAGGGCATTCGTGGCCTCAGCCGCGTGGCTGCAACCGAGTGGGGCCCTGATGGAATCAATGTCAACGTGGTCTGCCCTCTCGCCTGGACCGCGGCTCTCGAGAACTTCAAAGACACCTACCCTCAGGCCTTTGAAGAAAATGTAAAAATGCCTCCGATGGGCCACTACGGCGATGTCGAGGCTGAAATCGGACGCGTTGTCGTACAGCTCGCAAGCCCTGATTTTAAATTCATGAGTGGCGAGACCATCACCCTCGAAGGCGGAATGGGTCTTCGTCCTTAAGATCGGGAAGCCCTCACTCATAAAAATGAGGGGCCTGTGACCTTAGAGAGAAAGCTTGATCGCATTGCCAGCAGCTGGGAGTTGTTGGCAATGCGATCAAATGGGATGAGTTTTCCATAGACTACGATGCCCTTGCCTATCAGTACGACCGCTTGATGTTCCGGGAGCGCGAGCAAGGGGGCAACTTCGGCGACATCATCGCCTTCGAGTCCGCCGCCGAGCAGCGCGCCGCATTTGAGGCGTTCATCCGCGCCCGTGCCAAAGAGAAGCGGAAAGCGCGTCTTGTGAAGCACAACGTTCTTATCGAGCAAGACGAGCAGATCATCGTAAAGACCATGGGGCCTACGATCGCACCCATGACGAACGCGTGACCGACGGGATGGCCTACGCGTGGGCCATCGTCGATTTGGGCAACGAGGAAAGATTCAAGTGTTTCGAGGTGTGAGAAAGGGTTCTGGCCGAACCGACCAGAACCCTTTGTTTACCTGCGGAAACGTTACTTTTTGCTGAGAGGTGTTCCGAAGCGTTTTACCCCGAAAATCACTCCACTCTATGGTTAAAAAGTTCATTTGATTTGTCTCGGTCTATCTCAGTCTCTTCAGTTTGCCCGTATACGCTCCAGTCGCAACAATTCAGGAAAATCCATGCGGTCAATTTTTGGTCACGGGCCGATTTACGTGGCGGACTATGGCCTTTTCCGTCGTCCGGGCGACGTCGCAACCCCTGCACCCATATTGATGCAGGGGTTCCTTGCGTGCGCTATCCTTGCAGCACTCATCTCGTCAGGTTCTCGGCTCGCCCGAGCGCTTCCTTCGAACCCCGGCACGAATCCTTCCCATGGCACCCGTTGAACATCTCGGTTCGGTATTCCTCGACGCAGCGGGAGATGATGCCGAGCGTCAGGATGGAGTCGACGTGGGCGTTGAGCCATTCCTCGGTGGAGCCGGCGCAGGCGAGCGCGTCGCCGTTTCCGCCCTTGACGGGGCTCGCGGTGATGATGAGCAGGTTGTTCTTCACGGGGCTTCCTTCCTTCGTTGATCTTCTCTGTTACAGCTGCGCCACGACGTTTTGCGCCCAAGACGCGACCTGACCCCCCCCTGTCCTGGATGCTGTCCCTCGACACGCCCATCCCCCTCTGGGCGAGGACGTCGGCGTTCGGCTGCAGGTCGGCGAGCGTCTCGCGCGTCCCCGCGAAGCCGCTCCCGCCGTGGCAGGTGAAGGGGACGAGGTTCTCGTGGCGGACGCCGAACTTCGTGGCGATGACCACGCTGTCGCCGTAGGGAGCCAGCACCTCGCCGACGAGCTCCTCGTTGTTGGAGGGCGCGCCCGACGCGCACGTGCCTTTTACGTTTTCTCGGTGTCGAAGAAGGTATGGCCGCATTCCGCGGCGTGGCGGATCGCCTCGATCGCCTCCTTTTTCTCGGTCGCCGGGCCATACGCGTGGCTGAAGCCCATGCACCCGAAGCCCACGAACGCACCTGCGAGGCGACGGGCCTACCCTACGAGACGCTCAAGTTCTACTGCAACCAGGGACTCGTGCCCAACGTGGGGCGCGATGCCAACAACCGCAGGGTCTTCTCGGAGCGCGACGCCGAGCGGGCAACTCGGACACGGGCGCGCACGCGTGTCCTTCAATGCGTCCTGGCATTGCGTTTCAATGGGGTTGTTCAGTTTAACGAAAGAAAGGACAGCACCATGAACACCGATAAGACCTTCGCAGAACAGATGGCAGCGGAGTACGCGCTGAAGGATACGAGCAAGGTAGTCGCCCTGCGCAAGCTCGACTGCCATGCGAAGCGCCCCGCGACAATTACCGCTTTCACCCTTGGAATCGCATCGGCCCTCGTCATGGGCATCGGAATGTCCCTCTCCATGGGCATCGTCGGTGCAGCAGACACGGCGATGATGGCCGTGGGCGTGGTCATCGGGCTAATCGGCATTGCGGGGGTGACCGTCAACTACCCGCTGTACAAAAAACTGCTTGCCAGCGGCCGCCGCAAGTATGCCGCCGACATCGTCAGGCTGGCGAACGAGGTGGCGAATCAATAGGGTCTCGGGCTATGGGCACAGTCTCGCCGGCGAGGGCGCCGGCGGGCGATGCGTCCGTTGCTGCAATGGCGTTTGACGAACGGAAGGACGTGGCGGTGGCGCAAAAAAGCTCATATCTGGAATCGGCGACACTGTGAGCACGCTTCCGAAAGACGACCTTATCTTGGTCGTCCCGAAATACCTCGTGCCCTACCTCGAGTTCGTGCGCGCCAACAAGGAGCTCTTCGTGGCCCTGCTGGCGAACTCAGGTGCGCTCGAGCTCGACCGGGTATATGCGCGCATGTTCGAGCACGTTATATCCCCCATCCTCGACAGGTTCGACGTGGCTGACGAGGACCGCCCATTCGTCATGGCCTTTCATATGAGCGGACTCATGGCGATAGTCAACGAGTGGGTGCGCGGTGGATGCCGCGAGTCTCCCGAGCACGTGGCTGGAGTCATGCGGCGCTGCTGCGGAAGGTAGGCCTTTACCCAACAGCGCGTTCGCCTTGACCTTCACGGGACGCAGCATTCAGTCTCGTTGGATATATATAATGCCTCCTGTCTTTCAACGGGAGGCATTGCTTAATTTGTAAGCGCTTTTGTCAAATTTGGGAATGCTATTCCCACTCGATGCTTTCGGTTCTGCCGTCCCGTCATTCCAGTTGCACCCAGTTGT
>CAYSIC010000037.1:2746-12194 GCA_964430985.1 uncultured Atopobium sp. | reverse complement strand
AGCCCATCTTTCCAGTCGAGGCGTTGGCAAGGTAGCGGACGGGGTCGATCGCCTCATGGGTGGGGCCGGCGGTGACCACGAGGCGCACGCCGGCAAGATCGCCGGCCGCCGTGCGCCCGAGGGACGCGAGTGCCGCCGCGACGATGTCGTCGACGTCGGCGAGCTTGCCCGAGCCCACGTCGCCGCAGGCAAGGCGCCCCGAGACGGGCGTCACCAGGGACACCCCGCGCGAGCGGAGGATGTCGACGTTGGCCTGGGTCGCCGGGTTCTCCCACATGTGCACGTTCATGGCCGGCGCCACCAGAACGGGGCCAGCCGCGGCCAGAAGGGTCGTGGTGAGGCAGTCGTCGGCCACACCCGCTGCCATTTTGGCCATCACGTTGGCCGTGGCAGGAACGACGAGCGCGAGTTCGGCCCACTCGGCAAGCTCGATGTGCGGAATCGCCGAGCCCGAATAGGCATAGAGGTCATCGGCCACGGGCGTGCCCGAGAGCGCCGCGAAGGTGGCGGGTCCCACGAAGCGCTCGGCGTCCGCGCTCATCGTGACCCGCACCTCGCAGCCTGCCTTCTGGAGTCCGCGAAGCACCTCGCAGGCCTTGTATGCCGCGATGCCTCCGCAGACGGCCAAAAGGACGCGCCCACGCTCGGGCTCTGCGCTCCGCTCGCTCATGCGCCCTCGATCCCCTCGGAGGTGACGAGCATGCGGTGGCAGTAGGGGCACGCCGTGATCTCGTCGCCGACCATGAGGTCGTGGAACTGGCTCGGCTGGAGCTTGACGCGGCAGACCGTGGGCACGTTGCCATGGAGCCGCTCTACCGCAAGGCCCCCGAAGCGTTTGCGCGCGACCTCGTAGGCGGCCAGGTGCTCCGGAGAGAGGTGCGCCGCCTCGGCCGCGCGCTCGCGGGAGAGCGTCACGATCTGGGCCCTGAGCCCTGCTGAGTCCTTGTCGAGCGCCTCCTGGGTGGCGGCCGCCTGCGCGTCAAGCTTCTCCAGGGTGAGGCGGGCGTTCTCCTCGGCGCGCTCGAGGCGCGCGAGGCGCTCGCGCAGGGAGGGAAGCGAGAAGGTGCACTTCTCGACACGCTTGGCGAGTGAGGTGAGCTGCTGCTCGAAGCCCGCGAGCTCGCGATGGGTGAGGGCTTCGGCCTCGGCGCAGAGCTGAACCTCGGCGGTCTTCTCGCGGTAGCGCGCGAGATCGGCCTCGGTGTCGTCGACGTCGATCTGGGCATCCTTGCGCTGCCCGACGATCCCGGTGAGCTCGCTTGTGACCTTCTTGCGCGCGAGCGCGATTGTCTTGAGCCTCTTCTGCTGGGGCATCGAGGCGAGCGTCGACGCGCTCCTGAGAAGCCTCAGATCGAGGTCCTGGAGGTTTATGAGGGCTTCTGCTTCGCTCATTCAGTGTTCTCCTTGGGTCTTTCGTGCGCGCCTGATCTTGCGCGCGCTGCGGTGGCGGTCAACGATGGCGAGAAGGGCATCGGCAAAGAGCTCGAGGTCGTGGGGGTCCACGCGCTCGTCGAACGAGATGCGCAGGGAGCCCAGGGCGCGCTCGCGCGCCATGCCCATCGCGCGCAACACGTGGCTCGCGTCGAGAGAGCCCGATGAGCAGGCCGATCCTGCAGAGACCTCGAAGCCGATCTGATCGAGCTCGAGGATCAGGGTCTCGGAGTCTAAGCCGTCCACGATGACGCTCACGATGCCGGGCAGCCTTCCCGTGTCGACGACCGGCGTGGTGGTGGACGAGATGCCGCTTCCCGCGATGCAGAGGCGATCATAGAGGGATTGCGAGCGTCCGGCGACGATGTGGCGGGTCTGGTCGAGCGAGGCGCTCGTGGAGCGCGCGACGGCAGCGAAGGCAAGCGCCCCGCGCACGTCCTGGGTGCCCGCGCGCCGGCCCAGCTCCTGTCCGCCGCCAAAGCTGAGCGGACGCAGGGGGACCCTCCCGCGCACGGCGAGCGCGCCCGTGCCGACGGGCCCGCCAAGCTTGTGGGCTGCCACGCTCACGGCGTCGACGTGGGAGAGGTCAAGGGGCACGCGGCAGAAGGCCTGGACGGCGTCGGTGTGGAAGAGCCCCCCGGCGTCGTGTGCGATGCGAGCGAGTGCGTCCACGGGCTGCAGGACGCCGGTCTCGTTGTTGCCGGCCATGACCGAGACGAGGGCGCAGGTCTCGTCGATTAGGGGGCGCACGGTCTCGGGGCGCACGACGCCATCGGAGCCGGGACGGGCGAGGGCGACCTCGAAGCCGCGCTCGCGCAGGGGCCCCACGAGATCGAGGATAGACTCATGCTCGATGGCCGAGAGCACGACCGTTCTCCTGCGGGCGTCGCGGGCGCGCGCGCCCTCGGCAAGCCCGAGGACGGCGAGGTTGTTCGACTCGGTGCCTCCCGAGGTGAAGGTCACGTCAGCGGGGCGAAAGCCCCCTGCGAGGCAGCGAGCAAGCTCGGCACGAGCCCCGTCAAGCGCGCGCGCGGCCTCACGGCCCAGGGTGTGCAGCGAGTTCGGGTTGGCGCCGGCCAGGGCCCCCTCCTCGTAGGAACGCTCGGCTGCGAGCGACTCGGGTCGGGCGGGGGCGGAGGCCGCGTAGTCCAGATAGACCATCTTGCGTGGCACCCGGCTCGCCTAGGCCTTCTTGGCGGTGCCTGCGAGGCCCGCCTTTCTGATGGCCGCGATGGCGGCAGGACGGTCCTGGGCGCCAAAGATGGCGCTGCCCGCCACCAAGACGTTGGCGCCGGCACACGTGACCTCGGCGGCGTTTCGGGCGGAGATGCCGCCGTCGACTTCGATGAGCGGGCGCACGCCGTGCTCGTCGCACAGGCGACGCAGCTGGCGAAGCTTCTTGGTCGACGAGGGGAGGTAGCTCTGGCCGCCGAAGCCCGGATTCACGGTCATGATGAGGACCATGTCAAGCTCCTCGATGATTGACTCGAGCATGCTCACGGGCGTCGCGGGATTCAGGGCGATCGAGGCCTTGGCCCCGTGGTCGCGAATGAGGGCGGCGAGTCGATTTGCGTGGGCGGTGGCCTCGTACTGGAAGGAGACGAGGTCTGCTCCAGCGTCGAGGTAGCTTTGGAGCATCTCATCGGGGTTGGAGATCATGAGGTGGGCGTCGACGGGAAGCTCGCAGGCGCTCTTGACGGCGCGCAGGATGTCCGGGCCGAAGGTCAGGTTGGGCACGAAGTGTCCGTCCATGACATCAAAGTGGACGTAGTCGGCGTCGCGTATATCGGCGAGCTCGTCAGCGAGGTGCGTGAAGTCGGCGGAGAGCACCGAGGGTGAGATCTTGACATCTTCCGGCATCAATGGTTCTCCTTGTCTTGGGAAGCTATTCCGTAGAACTCCTCGCCTGGGCGACGGTCCAGGAGCCCGTCGATGGCATCGGCAACGGGCAGCCCTTCGTGCAGGACGGCGTTGACCGCCTCGGTGATGGGAGCCGCGACGTGCAAGGCGCGGGCAAGGGCGAGCACGCTCTGAGCGGCGCGGGCGCCCTCGACAACCATGCCAGTGCGCTCTTCATAGGCGGTGAGGGTCTCGCCGGCCACGAGCGCCTCTCCGAAGGCGCGGTTGCGCGAGTGCTTGGAGGTGCAGGTGGTCACGAGGTCGCCCATGCCCGCGAGGCCCATCGGGGTGAGCGGGTCGGCGCCCAGAGCCGCCGCGACACGGCCTATCTCGGCCAGGCCGCGCGTCATGAGGACGGCAAGCGTGTTGTCCCCGGCGCCCAGGCCTGCCGCCACGCCACAGGCGATGGCGATGACGTTCTTGACCGCGCCGCAAACCTCGACGCCCACGACGTCCTCGCTCAGGTAGACCCGAAAGGACGGACTGACGAGAAGCGCGCGCAGGAGCTCGGCCACGTCGGCGTCGCGTGCAGCGAGTACGGCTGCCGCGAGCTTGCCAAGACAGACCTCCTCGGCGTGATTGGGCCCCGACAGCACGGCCACGCGCCGCGCGCCACCCAGCTCAGACGCGGCGACGTCGGCCATGAGCTCGTTGGTGCCATGTTCGACGCCCTTGGTGAGCACGAGCACGGGAGTCTTCGCGCCCACGAGCGGGGCGATCATGCGACAAACGTCACGCAGGTAGGATGACGGCAGGGCCAAGATGACGGCCTCGGCGCCCTCGAGCGCCTCCGCGGCGTCTGAGGTGGCATGGACGGCGCTCGGCAGCTCGTAGTTGGTGAGGTGACGTGGGTTTCTCCGCGTGGAGCGTATGGTCTCGGCCACCTGCTCGCTGCGGCACCACAGACGCACGTCAGCCACCTGCTGCGCGACGAGGCCCGACAGGGCGGTGCCCCATGAGCCGGATCCTATGACGGCCACGCGACTGGTCACCTGCTTGCTCATCGACGGCCTCCCTCGCTCTTATCGACATCATTGTCGGACTTGTGAAACGAGAAGCTCCGCTCTTCGCCTCGAACCAGCTTGCCCACATTCTCACGGTGGGCCCAGACCACGGTCGCGGCCGCGATCACGATGGGCACGAGCGAGGGGGCGGGAAAGCCGAGGACCGCGCACCAGATGGGCAGTGAGACCGCCGCGGCAACCGATCCAAGCGAGACGTAGCGCGTGGGCACCGCGAAGACGACGAAGACCGCGAGCAGCCCGATCGCGATGGGCCACCAGAGCCCAAGCGCGGCCCCAAAGCCCACCGCGATGCCCTTTCCCCCATGAAAGCGCAGGTAGGGTGAGAGGATATGTCCAAGCACGCAGCCGAGGAAAACAAAGGACATGCTGCAGCCGAACAGCGTCCGGTGGTCGAGGGCGGACACGTCGCCGGCCAGGGCGAGCGCCGCTATGGCCTGACGCGCGACGAGCATGCAGACGAGCCCCTTGGCGACGTCGCACGCAAGCGTGGCGGCGGCGGCCCCCTTGCCCACCGAGCGCGCCACGTTGGTGGTCCCGATGTTGCCCGACCCCGTGTGCCTCACGTCGACGTGGCCCATGGCGCGAGCGATGATGAGGCCGAACGGTATGCCGCACACGAAGTAGGAGGCAAGGGTGAAGACGACCGTCCAGAGTCCGAGCGAGCTCATCGCTCCCCCCCCTCTGTCTTCTTGCGAAATCTCAGGCGCACCGGAGTGCCCGTGAGGTCGAAGCGCGCGCGCAGTCGATTCTCGACGAAGTGCTCGAAGTTGTCGTCTACGAGGTCGGGGGCGTTGCACCACACC
Source organism: uncultured Atopobium sp. (assembly GCA_964430985.1). Lineage (GTDB taxonomy): Bacteria > Actinomycetota > Coriobacteriia > Coriobacteriales > Atopobiaceae > Thermophilibacter. The sequence goes on along the minus strand of CAYSIC010000037.1, from coordinate 7,036 downwards.
GATATCTGGGGCGGCTTGGAGCCGGTCTGCGTAGCGTACATCATCTTGAGGCGCCGGCCCTTCTCGCTTCTGGTGTAGCCACTCTCGCGGATCTGGGCGAGAAGGTCGTTGAGCTGAGAGGTCTTGAGCTGAGAGGCGCGCGCCTCGGCAGCTGTCACGGCGAGGCCGAGGACCTTGTCGGTGGCCCGTCCGGTAAGGGCGGAGACGTTAACAGTCGGAATCCAGGGGGCAAAGGAGAGGCGGTGGGCGATCGAGTCCACGACCTCGTCGCGACTTTGATCGGTCTCGACGAGGTCCCACTTGTTGAGGACCAAGACAACGGCACAGCCCCGATCGATGGCCATGCCGGCGACCTTCTGGTCCTGCTCGGTCACGCCCACCGTGGCGTCGACGACGAGCAGGCACACGTCCGCGCGGTCGATGGCCTGAAGGCCCCTCACGAGGCTGTAGTATTCGACGTCCTCGTGTACCTGGGACTTCTTGCGCATGCCCGCTGTGTCCACAAGGCGGATGGGGCGGCCCTTCCACTCGATGAGCGAGTCGATGGAGTCGCGTGTGGTGCCTGCGACCTCCGAGACGATCGAGCGCTTCTTGTTGGCGAGGCGATTGGCGAGCGAGCTCTTGCCCACGTTCGGACGGCCCACGATGGCCACGGAGAGCATCTCGTCGTCCATCTCGTCAGAGGTCTCGGGCAGCGCGGCGACGATCTCATCAAGGAGGTCTCCCGTGCCATGGCCGTGGGTTGCGGACAAGGGACGGGGCTCGCCCACGCCCAGGGCGTAGAAGTCCCACAGACCGTCAGTCTCGGTCGCGGGGTCGTCCCTCTTGTTGACGACCAGGAAGACAGGCTTGTCCTGGCGGCGGACGATGCGGGCGACCTCCTCGTCCTCGTCGGTCACGCCGGTTGTGCCGTCCACCACGAAGACGATGACGTCCGCCTCCTCGCAGGCGATGAGGGCCTGCTCGCGGATATGCGGGGCAAAGACGTCGGTGGACTTGACGGACTCGATGCCGCCGGTGTCGATGAGGGTAAAGTCCCGGCCGTTCCAGTCCGCGTCATGGTAGGAGCGGTCGCGCGTGACACCTCGAGACTCATGGACGATGGCCTCGCGCGTGACCGCGATTCGGTTGACGAGCGTGGATTTTCCGACGTTGGGTCGGCCGACCACGGCGACTACGGGCTTGGACATGGGTACTCCTCGCTATTCCATTGGTACAAAAAGTCTAGCACGCATGCCCAGGGCGCGGGCGCTGCGACGTGCGTCATGCCCCGAGTCATACGAATGCCAGACAGTGAGGAAGTGAGCATGAGATGCACCGAAAACGCGGCATGTGCGTGCCGAGAGGAACTCACTTCCACCGAATTGCGCGCGCAGCACGCACACTACTCCCACATCCAGAGCGCTTTACGAGAAGATCTCGGTCTACGCGTCTGCCCCGCGGCTCTTGGGCATAATGTCGGGCGTCAGATGCCCACGAGCTCCTCGACGCGGGCGCGAACGGCCTCGATCTGGGAGGCGGGGGTGCTCGCGCCGGCGGTGATCCCGATAGTTTGGGCTCCCTCGAACCAGGGGGCCTCGAGCTCGTCGGCACCCTCGACGTGGTGGGTCCTGGGGCAGCGCATGGCGGAGATCTCGGCGAGGCGCGTCGTGTTGGCCGAGATGCGCCCTCCGATTACCACCATGACGTCGGCCTCGCGCGCGAGCTCGTCGGTCGCCTCCTGATGCCCCGAGGTTGCCTCGCAGATCGTGTTGACCACGCGCACCTCCTCGGCGCGCCCGACGAGCGCCCCCACGACCTCGGCCAGAAGGGCCTGGCGTGCGGTAGTTTGCACGACCACGCCGACCCGGTGCAGTTCCGGCAGAGCGAGGGCCTGCTCGACCGAGCCCACCACTACGGCGCCGGGGGCATGGGCCAGCGTGGCCTCGACCTCCGGGTGGCCAGCCTCCCCCACGACGACGACCTTATAGCCCTCGGAGGCGAGCCGTGCGGCGGCGACGTGCGTCTTCTTGACGAAGGGGCACGTGGCGTCCAGGACGCACGAGCAGAGCGTGCGGGCACGGGCCTCCTCGTCGGGGGCGGTGCCATGCGTGCGCAGAAGGAGCGTGTCGCCCCTTGCCTCCTCGGGACTCGAGACGACCGAAACACCCTTGGCAGCGAGGTCGGCGACCACGCGCGGATTGTGGATGAGAGGACCCAGCGTATGGACGTGACCAGACCTGTTGGACGCGTCCTCGACCATCTCGAGCGCGCGCTCCACACCGTAGCAGGCGCCCGCCTCGCGCGCTATGACAATTCGGGGCATCGGCTCACTCCGTCCCAGGGTGCGCCATGCGCAGTCCGTCTCGCAGCTCATAGACGCGTTGCATGCCAAGCTTCTCCATCTCGGCGGCCCTCTCCCCGCGCTTGGACGAGGAGAGCTCGGACCACTCGATTGGCTCCCCGACGCGCGCGAAGACGCGCTTCCTGAAGCGTAGGTTCCGCGCTCCGATGAGGGCCACGGGCTGGACGGGGGCCTTTGCGAGCTGCGCCATGAGGGCGAAGCCACCGTGCACCTCGGCCTCGGCGTCATCGCGCACGCGCGTCCCCTCGGGATAGATGAGCACGCACTCCCCCCGCATGAGGGCGGCGCGCGCCCTGCGAACGGCTCTCATGTCTGCCGAGCCGCGCGAGACGGGAAAGCCCCCCAGACGCGAGAAGAGCCAGGTCGCAGGACGAATCTTGTCGAATTCCCCCTTGTAGACGGTCCGCACGGCCACGCCGGCCCGAAGCATCGTCGTGACTGCGATCACCGGGTCGAGCATGGACTCATGGTTCATGATGATGACGCGTCCGCGCGGGTCGGAGTGCAGGAGCTCGGCCTCCTCGACGCGCCAGGGCCACAGGAGCTTGGTGAGCGCCCAGAGCAGCCGGACCACGAAGCCGGCGAACAGTCGTCCCGGCAGCGGGAAGTCGGCCATCGCGGAGTCGTAGTAGTCGTCGTAGGCATTGCCCGCAAAGGCGCGCAGGGGCTTCGAAGAGGACGCGGGTGCGCTCATGAGCGCACCTCGGCGCCTCGGCTGGCCAGTTCGGGCGAGAGCGCCACGATCTTGTCGACGACCTCGTCGAAGGTGAGGTCCGAGGAGTCGATGAGACAGGCGTCGTCGGCCGGGCGCAGGGGCGAGGTCTCGCGCGTGGAGTCGTAGGCGTCGCGTCGCACGAGGTCGGCGAGGACCCTTCTCTCCTCCTCGGCGTCGGCGACAGCGTCGGTCTCCTCGGCGAGATTTCTGCCCGTGCGCTGCACGGCACGCCTCCTGGCGCGCGCCTCGGGGCTCGCCGTGAGGAAGACCTTGACGTCTGCGGTGGGAAACACCACGGTCCCGATGTCGCGACCCTCGGCCACCACGTCGCCGCACGCGCCGGCCCGGCGCTGCAGGGCGACCAAGACCTCGCGCACCGCCGGCACGGCCGAGACCTGAGAGACGGCATGCTCCACCTCGGGCGTGCGGATGGCATCCGTGACGTCGGCCCCGTTGGCGCACACGGTCTGCGAGCCGTCGGCGGCATCGCCGAACCCTATGTCTAGGGTGCGCGCGACCTCGGCGACCTTCTCCTCATCGGCGAGACTCACGCCGCGCTCGAGGCAGACCAAGGCGACGCTGCGATACATCGCCCCGGTGTCGAGGTAGGTGAGGCCGCAGCGCCGGGCCACGGCGCGCGCGACGGATGACTTGCCCGATCCGGAGGGACCATCCAGGGCAACTATCATGAGAGCTCCCCTCTCCCCGCGCCCCATATGTCGCGGGTGTCGTATTCGTTGGGTTGGGTGGCGTGGGCGACGACCTCCTCGGGCGACAGGTTGAAGCCGCCCAGGGCGAAGGTCGATCCGTCACAGGTGAAGTAGAGCGAGGAGACGTTCAGGATGTGCATGTCCCAGAAGCGTTCGATCGGGATGCCGTACACCGTCGCCATGAGCATGCGCAGATAGCCGCCGTGCGTGACGCAGGCGGTCCTGCCCTCCAGGGGGCGCAGCAGGTCAAGCACGCGAAGCGCGCGCTCGTGCAGGTGCTCGAAGGACTCGGCGCCCACGGGCGGCTGCGAATGGCCGGATGCGTCGACGGGCCAGGGAAAGAGCAGGCCCTCTCCCCGGGCGGCCTGCACCTTCTTGCCTTCGAGGGGACCGAAGTCAAGCTCCAGAAGGTCGTCGAGGGGTATGCAGTCCACCTCGAGCCTGTCGGAGGCCCTCTCGGCGAGCCCGCGCGCCCGGGAGAGCGGCGAGCAGTAGATGCGCTCGGGCGAGAAGGCCACGAG
>CAYSIC010000037.1:0-2736 GCA_964430985.1 uncultured Atopobium sp. | reverse complement strand
TCGGTGTTGGAGATCGTCTCGGGATGCCTCATGAAGAGCACCCGCTGTCTCACATGGTCTCCCGGCATTCCTCTCATTGCCTCTCCCCCCTTGCGCAGAGCCCCTCGAGGGCTCCGATTTCGTTGTCGCTGAGCTCCCGGTAGCCTCCCTCGTCCACGCCGGAAAGCGTGAGAGGTCCGAAGGAGTCTCGGTGCAGGCGCAGCACCCTGTGGCCTACGGCCATGAGCATCTTCTTGACCTGGTGTTTGCGCCCCTCATGAATCGTGAGCCCCACGACGGCGTTAGGCTCGCCGGCGCCCGTGCACCCGGGACCCCGAGGCGCGACGAGCGAGAAGAGCGGATCGGATGCGTCGACGAGCTCGGCTATGGCGGGGGCGGCGAAGCCGTCCTCGAGCGCTACGCCCGCCCTGAGGCGTGCGAGTTCTCGCTCGTCGGGCGTGCCCGAGACGAGCGCCACGTAGTGCTTGCTTACGTGGCGCGAGGGGTGCAGGAGCTCCTGACCCACGTCCCCGTTGGTCGTGAAGAGCAGGAGCCCGGTCGTGTCTAGGTCGAGCCGGCCCACGGGGAAGAGCCCGGGGTTCTCGCGCGTGGGCACGAGCTCGGCCACGCAGTGCCGGCCCCGAGGGTCGCTCATCGTGGTGAGATAGCCCGCCGGCTTATAGAGCATGAGATAGCGGGCCCTCTCCGCGATCGTGCAGACACGCCCATCAACCGTGACCAGGTCACATGCGGGATCGACCTTGCTGCCGAGCTCGGTCACGACCTTCCCGTTCACCTGCACGCGCCCCTCGCTCATGAGCCGCTCGGACCCGCGCCGGCTCGCGATGCCCGCACGGGCGAGGAAGCGCTGCAAGCGCATGGGGTATCGGCCGTCCGGGCGCACGGGATCACTCATCGTCGCCCCTCCGCAGACGGGCTGTCCTGCGCGAGGACGCCATCGACGCCCTCGCCCTCGTCATCCTCGAAGCCATCGCCCATGAGCTCACGCTCGTCCTCCATGTCGGCGGCCGTCTCCTCGAGGGTCGAGGAGAGCGAGCGGCCGGACAGGCGCTCGCGGATGAAGCGCCGCGACTCCTCGTCGGGCGCGAAGTCCTCCAAGGGTGGCAGCTCGGAGAGGCCCTTGAGGCCGAAGCGATCGAGGAACTGCCGCGTGGTGCCGTAGAGGACCGCCTGACCGCGCTCGGTGTCGCGACCCGACTCGCGCACGAGTCCCTTCTCCTTGAGCGAGCTGATAACCCCATCCGAGTTGACGCCGCGAATCGCGCGAACTCCCTCGCGTGTGACCGGTTGATGATAGGCGATGACGGCGAGCGTCTCGAGGGCGGCCTGCGAGAGTCGGCGCGTGTCCCATGAGAGCACGTAGTCGGCTACCTGGTCATGGTAGGCAGGGTGCGTGAAGAGACGCCACCCACCGGCCACCTCACGCAGCTGGAAGCCGCGATTGGCGTCGGAGTACTCGGCCGCAAGCTCGGCCAGGGCCCCCGCCACCTCACCTGGGGCCGCCTTCGTGGCACGTGCGAGGTCCGTGGCCGCCACTGCGTCGTCAGAGACGAGCAGAAGCGCCTCGAGCAGCCCCTTAAGCGAACCCGATTCAATGCGTTCGAGGTCATGCACGAGCGTTTCCTCCCTCTTCGTAGTCCTCGTCGAGCTCGACGAGGACTGACTCGTCAAGCTCGTAGGCCGGCGCGCCCGCCACATGCGTGAGCTCCATCTCGCCAAAGGCCTCGTCCTGCCTCACGCTCACCAGGCCCCGCTTGAAGAGCTCAAGGACAGCCAGGAAATGGGCGACCACGAGCTCGGGCACATCCTGTCCATTAAGAATCTCCGAGAAGGTGACAGTTCCGCGAGTGCGCACGAGGCGGTCCACCGAGGCGATGGTGAGTGCCACCGGCAGGCGCCGGGGGGCGATGTGCTCGGCCTCGAGCAGAACGGTCTCGCGCCGGGCGTCGAGATCGGCGCAGATGACGGCAAGGCTGCGCAGGGTGATCCCCTCGAGATAATCGGGCATGAGGCCCATAAACTCCGGGTCTGGCCCCACGGTGCGCGCCGTCATGCGTCCCTCGGCTGCAAGGCGCGCCCCCAGGGCCGCGCCCGCTCCCCTGAACTGCTTATAGGCCACGAGCCGGGCGATGAGCACCTCGCGCGCCTCGTCGGCGGAGAGCCCCTCAAGGTCGTCGTCCTCGTCATCGAGGTTGCGTACGGCCTGGGTGGGCTCATTGGGCACGAGGGAGTCCGCCTTGATTTCGAGCAACGTCGAGGCGACCAGGACGAAGTCACTTGCCACGTCAAGGTCGAGGTCGGCCATACGCTCGACCTCCTCGAGGTATTGGTTGGCGACCTCGGAGACCGAGATGGACCCGATGGTAACCTTCTGCCTGGTCACGAGCTGGAGAAGGAGATCGAATGGCCCCGACCAGCCCTGCGTGCGCACGCGGTAGGACATGGTCTACCTCACCAGGCCCATCAAAAGGCCGTAGAGCGAGCCGGCCGTGGCATCGAGATAGAGGCCGAGCGGATCCACCCTTAGGAAGGTGGGCAGCACGTACAGGACAACGATGAGCAGGACCATGGCGTACTGCTGCAGCTCGTAGTACTTCCTTCTCGCCTCGCCCGTGAGGAAGAACAGCACCACCTTCGAGCCGTCGAGCGGCGGCAGGGGAATCAGGTTGAAGAAGCAGAGCACGAGATTCACCGAGACGTACGTCGAGAGGATCTTGAGGACCCAGGAGAGCGCAG
>CAYSIC010000036.1:0-12313 GCA_964430985.1 uncultured Atopobium sp. | reverse complement strand
GCCGCGCGTCCGGCACGGCGTCGCGCGACGCGTTCGGCGAGTCCGACGAGGAGCTCGGGACGGACGCGCTCTCAGGTCCCGCCTCCATGGCATCACGACCGATGCTCGCGAGGGCCCGGCGCGCGTCGCTCGCGACGGGCAGGCGGGACGTTCGGGCAGCCGGGGGCGGCGGCGAGGGGCGCCAGGGACGGCCTCCGGCGCCCTCGGGCCCGCTGGAGGGGGCCGACCCGCCGACGGCGGCGACGACGGTGCAGTGCGCCCGCGAAACCAAAGAGGGCGAGGCAGCGCCTCGGACGGTCGCCTCGGCGTCAGAGGCACCCCGACGCCACGGCGCGCGGTCCAGGCTCTCCGCGCTCGACGGGAGGGCCGCGTCCCGACCCGGACCGCCAAGGACGCGCCGTGCGGCGCGACACGGGGGGCGCGCGAGAAGCGATGCGCCCACGCGCATGGCCGCACAGGGCACGGCAGCAGGCACGACACCGGCCCCCGCCGACAGGGCGGCTGCGTACGCGGCGGGCGCGCCCGCCGCCGTCCCCGTAGCCGGCATCCTCGCCGGAGCGGTCGTCGCGGTGCTTGTGGCGGCGACGCTCTCGCAGGCGATGGGCTCGCTCTTCGGGTTCTGGGACAACGAGGCCTCGAGGCGGGCCTCGGTGGAAGGGCTCCCTCCCTACGTCACCTACTCGATGGTCCTCACGGCCCTCGAGTGTCAGGAGGAGTACGGGCACCCGGCGGGCTGCACGCTCGCCCAGATCATCGTCGAGTCGGGCGCAGGCGAGCACCTCTCGGGGCTCGCGACGAGGGACAACAACCTGTTCGGCATCAAGTGGGCATCGAGCTTCGCCTCCTGCCCCGAGGTCGCGGGCAAGGAGTCATGGCAGACGCGGGAGGAGTACGGCGGTACCCCGGTAACCGTCGTGGACGCCTTCACGAGGTTCAGGTCCTGCGAGGACTGCATACGCTTCCGCTCTCGCGTGCTGCTGCAGTCGGAGAGGTACGCGGGCAACGAGAAGATCCGCCGGGCGATCGAGGGACGCGACTCGGACCTCATGGCGGAGGGCCTCAAGGACGCCGGCTACGCGACGTCCTCCTCCTACGTCGACTCGCTCAAGGCGGCAATGGACGCCTACGGCCTCCGGCGGTTCGACTCGATGAGCGCCGACGAGCTCAGGGAGGCCGGGTCCGCGGGCGCCGCCTCGGGCAAGGGGGCGACCATCGTCGCCGCGGCGCAGTCGCAGCTCGGCACGCCCTACGTCTGGGGAGGGTCGACGCCCTACAAGGCGCTCGACTGCTCCGGGCTCACGCAGTGGTGCTACGCGCAGGCGGGGATCCGGATACCACACCAGAGCGAGGCGCAGATGAGGGCGGGGACGAGGGTCCCGCTCTCGCAGGCGGAGCCAGGCGACATCCTCTGGAAGCCGGGCCACGTCGCCATCTACGTCGGGGGCGACTCCTACATACACGCACCGCAGCCAGGGGACCGCGTGCGCGTGGGCACCGGCATCGCACGCTTCACGTGCGCGGTCAGGTTCTAGCAGAGAGGGAAAGACGGATGGAGAAGAGGCACAAGGCAATAGCAGCGGTGGCGGCGGGCGCCGTCGCGGTCGCGCTGGGAGCCGGGGCCGCGCGGTCCTGCGCGGGAACCAGCGAGCCGACGGCCGGCTCGGGCCCGCGGGATGCCGGGGGGTCCACGGCATGGGTCGAGGTGGTCCCCGGGACGAGCTCCTCCGGGGACGCCGAGGAGGGAGGAGCGGGCGCTGCCGCCGAGGAGGCGACGTCCTGCGCCGCCGAGCTCGAGTCGCGCGAGTGGATGGGCGCCGAGGACGCGTCGCTCAGGATGACCGCGTCGGGCGGCAGGCTCGTCGAGACGGACGGCACCGACACGTACACGTCCTCCTACGTTGTCACATCCGACGGCGATGGCAGCTGCGGGCTCGCGGTCACCCGCGCTGACGGGACCGTTGTGCAGGCCACCGTCACCATCGAGGGCGAGGGGGACGACGAGAGGCTCACCTGCGAGCAGCTCCAGACCGCCTTCGACTGGGTGCCTGCCCCCAGGGACGGCGAGGTGAGGGTGACGGACGTGGACGACGCCTACCTCTCGCTCGTGGGCGGCAGCGAGGACGCGCTCGACCTCGCCGTCTCCCTCTGGGCGTCCGAGCACGTCCCCGGCGCCTCGGAGGCCGCGTTCGACGGAGAGGTGTACCTCGACACGAGGACGGGCTCGGTCACGGCCACCTTCACCTGCGACGACCCGGGGAGGACGATCCTCTCGGTCACGTGGGCCGACGGCGCCTTCTCGGTGACGGGCTAGCCATGGACGGGACCACGACAAGGCGCGCGTTCCGCCTCGCCATGGCGGCGGCGCTCGCCGTCGGCATCGCCCTCCTCGTGCCGCGTCCCGCGTGGGCGTCCATCGGCGACGACATCAACTCGTGGATGTGCGGGGTCCTCCGGGACACCTGCAACTGGATCTTCGACGCCCAGGCCAAGGTGCTGGCCTCTATAGGCGTCGACGGCGTCCTCTCGAAGCCCTTCGACAGGATGCTGGGGACGGCGGGCGAGGTGACCCTCTTCGACATCGCCCGCGGCGTGTGGAAGACGGCGGTCCTGCCCATCGGCTGCGGGGTCCTGAGCATGGTCTTCACGGTCCAGCTCATCCACCTCTCCCAGCGCATGGACGGCAACGCCTCGATGCCGGCCGTGCGGGAGGTCGTCTTCCTGCTCGTGTTCTTCGCCGTCTGCCTCTTCCTGGTGCAGAACTCCTTCGAGCTCATGCGCGCGGTCTACGAGGTGGCGCGGCTAGCGATAACGAGGACGACCTCGGCATTCGGGTCCGGCGGCGCGATGGACCTCGCAAAGGTCTCGATCGTCACCACCGAGGACAGCGTCCCCGCCCTGGTCGCGATGATCGTCGTCGCGCTCGTGAGCTGGGTCGTGGTCATCGTCGCCTACGTGGTGGCGCTCGTCGTCTCGTGGGCCCGCGCCATCCAGCTCTACCTCATGGCTGCCCTCAGCCCGATCCCTCTTTCTCTGCTGGGGCTCGAGGACACGCGCCAGGCGGGCGTCGCGTACCTCAGGAGCTTCGCCTCCGTGTGCCTCGCCGGTCTCATCATCACCGTCACCCTCATCGCCTTCCCGGTCGTGCTGGGAGGGCTCAACGCGGCGAGCGCCGGGGCCGGGGCAGCCGTGGACAGCGTAGTGGGCGGGCTCAGCTACGCGCTCCAGTACCTCGCGATGTGCGTGCTGCTGATCCTCTCGCTCACGAAGAGCGGCTCCTGGGCCAGGGACGTCCTTGGCGGGTAGCCGGGCAAAGCCAATCGGCCGGGGCAGGCCCCGGAGGCAGGAGAACAGGAGGAAGGACATGGAAGGTCCGGAAGGCAAGCGAAGAGGGCGCGTCTGGCTCTCGTTCCACGAGAGGTTCGTGCGGAGGGCGGAGTACGCAGACCGCGAGACGGGCGAGGAGAGGGTCCTCAACACCGTGACCCTCCCCAGCGGGACCGTGGTCGACGGCACCGACTACGGCGGCTGGCAGTTCCACCCGAGGTACGTCGAGCCGAACCACTCCAAGTACCACGACGAGCACTGGAGGGACGTGCCGCTGCCCGCCGGAAGGGCCGTGAGGCTCAGCCGGGACGTCCTCGACGCGGACGGCAGCCCGATGCCGGACGGAGAGGGCGGCAACCAGAGGGAATTCGCGGAGGTCGACCCCGCGAGGCTCAGGCTGGCGCTCATCGAGTCGCGGCGCAGGTGGTACGAGCAGACCGGGCGCGACCGAACGGAGGCCCGGGACGACACGGATGGGCTCTCTGCGCGGGCGCAGGGCGCGCGGGCCGCCTCCGAGGCGATCGGGAGACCAGACGCCACCAACCCACAGGAAAGATAGGAGAAGAGATGAAAACCATGAAGGTGAGGGCCCGGTCGGCCCGTCGCGCCCTGAAGGCGTGGAGACGCGACGGAGGGGCGAGGCGCATGCAGGCCCTGGCGCTCTCGGTCGCGCTCGTGCTGGGCCAGCTGCTGGGGGCGCTCGCGCCCACGGTCGCGCACGCGGCGACGGGCGACACGGCCTACTTCTACAACGACACGTCGGGCGACGTGGGACCGTTCAGTGCGAAGACGTTCGGAGCCTACCAGCGAACCGATGACGCGTCGGCATCCGGCGTGGCCTACTGCATGGACGGGGAGCTCGAGGGCCCCGGGCTCGGGAAGGTCACATACACGTGCGAGGGCGATGCCGACACCGACCTCGGCTACATCGTCGCCAACGGATACCCGAACCAGACCACCATCGGGGGCAGGGCGCTCTCGGCCGGCGAGGCGCGCGCCGTCACCCAGATGGCCATCTGGTACCACCGGGGCTACGACCTAGGCAAGCAGGGGCTTTCCGCCGAGAAGCTCGACCTGTACGAGCTCGGCGTCGCCCTCTGCCGCGAGGCGGAGGCCTACGAGGCGTCGGGCGGGGCGAGCCTGCGGTGCGGCACGGTATGGTTCGCGACCACGGACAGGCAGCGGATGCTGCTCACGTCGGTCCCCACCGGCGGCGTGGAGCTTGTGAAGTCCTCGTCGAACCACGAGGTGACCGACGGCAACGGCAGCTACTCGCTCGCCGGAGCCGTGTACACCGTCTACTCGGACGAGGCGTGCACGCAGGCAGTCGCGACGATCACCACGGACGCCGACGGCCGAGGCTCGGTCGAGGGCCTGCGCGCCGGGAGCTACTGGGCGAGGGAGACCACCCCGGCGAGCGGGTACGCGCTCTCGCAGGACGTGATCGCGCTCTCCGTGGAGGCGGGCAGGACGACGAAAGCCACGGCGACGGACGCGCCGCAGACGAACCCCCTCGGTCTCGTGCTCGCCAAGGCCGACGCCGAGACGGGCGAGGCCTCCCCTCTCGGCGCCGCCAGCCTCGCGGGCGCGGAGTTCGAGGTCCGCTTCTACGCGGGTCAGTACGACGAGGGAGACCTCCCCGAGGACGCAACGCGCACCTGGACCGTGACCACGGGCGAGGACGGCACCGCGGACCTCTCGTCCGCCACGGGCGACGAGCTCTACCGCGACGCGTCCGGGAACGCCGTCGTCCCCCTGGGCACCGTCGCCATACGGGAGACCAGGGCACCAGAGGGCTACAAGGCCTCGGGCGGGACCTTCGTGACGCACGTGACCGCCGAGGGCACCTCCGAGCGCGTCTCGACCTACGCCGCGCCGACCGTATCCGAGCAGGTACGCCGGGGCGACCTCGAGCTCGTGAAGGCGGAGTCCGGGAGCATGCGGCGCCTCTCGGGGGTCCCGTTCCGGATCACCTCTGCCACCACGGGCGAGTCTCACGTGATCGTCACCGACGAGAACGGCCAGGCTGGCACCGCGGCCTCCTGGAACGCCCATACGAGCCGCACCAACGCCAACGACTCGGCGGCGGAGGGCTCCTGGGACGCCTCGGCGGGCGTATGGTTCAGCGGCGCCACGGGCAAGGACACGGCCCCCGACGACTCGAAGGGGGCGCTGCCCTACGACACCTACACAGTGGAGGAGCTCCGCTGCTCCGCCAACGAGGGCCTCAGGCTCGTCAGCATGACCGTCACGGTATCGCGCGACGCCACGACCGTAGACCTGGGCACCATGGACGACGACGAGGGCCCGCGCATCGCCACCACGCTCACCGGCGAGGGCGGAGAGCACCTCGCCGAGGCGGCCGGGAAGGTCACCCTCACCGACGAGGTCGCCTACGAGAACCTCGTCCCGGGCCAGGAGTACGAGCTGACAGGCACCCTCGTGGACCGCGGGACCGGCGAGGCGGTAACGGATGGGGACGGGAGTCCCGTCACCGCGACGACGAAGCTCGTCCCCAAGCTCTCGAGCGGGAAGGCGAAGGTCACGTTCGAGCTCGACGCCTCGGGGCTCGCGGGCCGCTCCGTCGTGGCCTTCGAGGAGCTGTCCCAGGGCGGGACCACGGTGGCCGCGCACGCCGACGTCGACGACGGGGGCCAGACCGTGCTCTTCCCCCGCATCGGAACCACGGCGACGGACGCGGAGGACGGATCCCACGAGGCCGCCGCGGACGGCGACGTCACCATCACCGACGAGGTCGCCTACGAGAACCTCGTCCCAGGCAGGGAGTACGAGCTGACCGGCACGCTCATGGACCGAGAGACCGGCGAGGCCGTGACAGGGGCGGACGGCAGGGCCGTGACCTCAACCACCAGGCTCACGCCGGAGTCCGGGTCCGGCACTGCCGAGGTCACCTTCAGCTTCGACGGGTCCGCCCTGGCGGGGCGCACGGTGGTCGCGTTCGAGACGCTCTCGCTCGGGGGAAGGGAGTACGCGGCGCACGCGGACCTCTCGGACCAGGGCCAGACGGTCACGTTCCCGGGCATCCGCACGACCGCCTGCGACGCCTCCGACGGCGACAAGGTCATCGACGCGGCACCGGGGCAGAAGGTCACGGACACCGTGGCGTACTCGAACCTCGTTCCCGGCGCCACCTACAGGCTGACGGGCAGGCTCGTGGACCGCGACTCCGGCAAGGAGCTCGCGACCGCGGAGGCGGAGATCGCGCCCGAGTCGGCCACCGGCACCGCAGAGGTCGCGTTCGACGTGGACGGTACCGGCCTCGAGGGAGGGAGCCTCGTCTGCACGGAGGAGCTCTCGCGCGACGGCAAGGTGGTCGCCGTGCACGCGGACCTCTCCGACGAGGGGCAGACCGTGAGCCTCCCCGGCATCCACACGACGGCGACCGACGCCGACGACGGCGACCACGAGGCCACGGCCTCGGAGCGGGTGAGGATCACCGACAGGGTCGAGTGGTTCGGGCTCGTCGCGGGCCGCGAGTACACGGTGAACGGCACCCTGGTCGACGGCGAGACCGGCGAACCCGTCAGGGACGCCGACGGCACGCCCGTCACGGCGAGCGCCACCTTCACGGCCGACGCGACGTCGGGCAGCACGGACGTCACGTTCGAGTTCGACGGGAGCTCGCTCGCGGGTCGCGACGTGGTCGCCTTCGAGACGATCACGCACGAGGGGAAAACCGTGGCCACGCACGCCGACCTCGAGGACGAGGGGCAGACGGTGTCCATCACCGAGGCCCCGCCCGAGACCCCGAATGAGGAGGAGAGCAAGGGCGGCGAGGGTCTGCCGAAGACCGGTGATGCTGGCATCCCGGTTGCCCCCATCGCGGGGCTCTGCGCCGCCGCCGGGCTCTCCCTCGCGGGCGCGAGGGCGCTGAGACGCCACGAAGCCCACGACGAGTCCGAGATGCGCATCGAGCGCGGACCAGAGAGCGGACCCGACCCGCTGGGAGGAGGCGAGGACGATGAGTAGCCAGTTGGGAGGCCTCGCCTGGTTCGTCCTCGGCGTGCTCAACGGGGCGACGGCAGTCGCTGCCCTCGCGCTATGCAGGGCGGCCGGGCTCGCCGACGGGTGTGGAGAGGAATAGGCACGGCACAGTGGGCGGTCCCGAAGGGGCCGCCCCGTCTTCCACAGGGAGGAAGAGATGCGCGGGGAGAAGGGCAAGGACACGCTCGCCGAGGGGCGGGCGAGGCTCGTCGAGTCGCTGGCTAGGGCGATGGAGGAGGAAGGCCTCTCGTGGTACGCGGGATGGGAGAGGTGCTGGTCAGCGAGGAACGCCGCGACCGGCGCGCGATACAGGGGCATCAACAGGCTCTCCCTCGCCGCCGCGTCCGCACGCTGCGGATTCGATGATCCCAGGTGGATCACGTACAACCAGGCGCGCGAGGCGGGCTGGCACGTGCGGCGCGGCGAGCGGGCGCAGGCAACGGTGGAGTTCTGGAGCTGGTACGTGCGCATCGTGCGCGCGGGGAGGCAGTCGGTCGTGACGGTCCAAAGGGCACTCGAGCTCGTCTCGACGGGGAAGATCACCGAGGGGGACGTCTGCGGAGAGAAGTTCCTGAGGGGAAGAGGAGCCTGGGTCTTCAACGCGAGCCAGGTTGAGGGCGTCCCGCCACTCCCTGTGCCGCATGCGTCGGACCCGAGGTCGCAGCCCTGGAGGGTCGCCGACGACCTCGTCGCGTCGTCGAGGTGCCCCGTGAGGGAGACGAGGAGCGACGACGCCTTCTACGCCCCCGCGGAGGACGCAATCACCATGCCGCTGCGCGGGCAGTTCGAGTCGGCCGAGGGCTTCTGCAGGACACTCATGCATGAAATGTGCCACTCGACCGCGGGAGAGCTCGGCAGGCCGCTCCCGACCGACCACGAGTCCTACGCGTTCGAGGAGCTGGTCGCGGAGCTTGGCAGCGCCTTCTCCGCCGCGGACGCCGGGCTCGACATGTCGGCTGTGGCGAAGGGAGGGTCGGTGCAGACCTGGACGCAGAACCACGCGGCGTATCTCAGGTCGTGGCTGGACGAGATCAGGGACGACCCATCCGCGCTCGCCCGCGCCGCCTCGGAGGCTTCGCTGGCCTCCGACCTCGTCATCGGCAGGTACGAGAGGACGAGGGACGAGCGGCTGCGGCCGCGCGCGAGGGACGAGACGCCGCTCGCAGAGAGGGCGGGATCCGCAAGGGAGGCTTCGGAAAGGCTCGCTGCGTGGGACATGACACCAGAGGACATGAGGGCAAAGTAGTAAACCAGCAGGTAGACGAGCTGCTGTAAGGCCATCTGAGGCCATCTGGGAGCGCCCCGGACCAACCGTCTGGGGCGAGGCCAGGCAAATAGGGGCATGCCCTCAGAACACGGCGCGCAGCGCCAGCCTCAGCGCCCAGATGAGGACGCGCAGGAATCCCCTCAGAACGGCGAGCGTGATCCTGCCCAGGGCCGAGAAGAACCGCCTCATGACGCACCTCCGAATCCGGGATCCGACGTTTGCGAGACCGTAGCACGCACGCGCGACAAGAATTCGAGGCTCCCGGCAGGCACGCCCATCCAAGCGCAGACCCTTTCCGTGGCATCTCGCGGGTCGTCGCCCGCCACCTCCGGGATCGAGAGGCCCGTACGGTACGCCCAGGCGGAAAGCGCCGGGAGGTCGGACGGGCCGTCATCGAGCATGGCGCGGACGTCATCGAGGCGCGACACGTCAACGAGCCCGCCTCCCGCCCTCAGCCACCTCGCTGCGCCGTCGACGTCCACCCTGGACACAGAGCCGAGCTCCTTTGGCGTCGCGAGCTGCGCCCGCCATCCGCGGCGCCTCCTGAGCGCCTCACCCTCCGCGACGCCCTGGGAGTCGTAGTAGTCGAGCTCGAGCCAGATGCCGTCGTCCCCCAGCGAGAGCACGAGGTCGGAGAGGACGCTCCTCCCGGGAAGCGGGTCCGGCCGTGTGAGTCTGTCGGAGTCGAACTCCTCCAGGCGCCCGTCCACGAATGACACCGTTACCCTCATCGCGGCCTCCCGTCCATGCGGCGGTCTTGCCCGAGCTCCGGCTGCTGCCGGCCGGTGCGCCCCTCGTCGTTCTGGGTGCTCTGGCGCACGCCACTGCGAGCGTCCTTCCTCTGCGCGTGCCCGGTGCGCCTCGCAGCCTCCCTGCGTTTCGGCAGCATGCCGTACTCCCTTGCCAGCGCGGCGGCGGCATCGATTCGCTCCCTCACGCCGGGCTCGTCGCAGCGCTCGGCCGCCGCGACGAGCTCCTCTACGGAGCGTGCGCGCGTCTCCTCGATCACTGCGACGGCGGAGGAGAGTCCCCTGAGCTCGGAGAAGTCCCTGAGCTCGATGGCGCGGCGCGCCGCTTCCTCAACGCTCACGACGGACCCGTCCGGCAGGAGCGCCTCTCCGCGTCGCGCGGCGAGCCTCGTGAGCACGTCTGTGCGGCGGTAGTCGGTGCCGAGCCGCGTTCCGCTCACCCTCCTAGAGGGCTGATCTGCGAGGGAGAAGGTCCAGTCGCTGCCGTCGCCGCGGACGCTCGCCTCGACGCCCAGGCGCGAGAGTCTGCCGAGCAGCTCCCGCTCCGTCCTGGAGGAGGCGATGGCGACGTCGACCCTCGACCGGATGTCTGCGACCCAGGAGTAAGCTCCCCTGGAGGAGAGCTCCGCCTCCGCGCGTCCCACGTGGACCCTCTGGTAGTTCTCCCGCGAGGCGCGCTTGCGCGTGTCAGGGTGCCCTGCGTCGATCCTGCCCTCGAAGTGCGAGAGTCCCATGTTCCGCGCGATCGCCTGGAGGCGCCCGTTCAGGAGGCCGGGGTCGGGGTCGCGGAGCCTGTTCCCCGTGGCGAGGTTCGTGTTGTTCACAATCACATGCGCGTGGGGGATGCGCCCCTCGTTGTCGTCGTGGTAGACGATGGCCACCTGGAAGTCCGGGAAGCTCTCCTCGGCCCAGCGCACGGCGAGCCCTCTGAGGTCCGCGAGCGAGACGCCGTCGCGCGGGTCGGGCGAGAGGACGTAGTGCTTGTAGGTCCTGGCCGGCCTGCCGCGCCAGGGGGCGTCGTTGCCGTTTGCGCGCCTGGTCTCGTCCATGGCCACGTCCCATTCGAAGTCGTCCACGCCGCGCCCCGACTGTCGCACGGCCTCGTCGATCCGCGAGAAGTGCAGCAGGTCTCTGGCGAGCGCCCTCCCGTCCCGCTCGAGGTACCTCCTCGCGGCTGCGAGACCCGTGTGCCCCGATATGGCCTTGATCGCCGGCATGCGCGTCAGCTCCAGAGGAAGACGGCGGGCCTGTCGGAGAGCCTCGCCACGTCCTCGCGGAGGCACCCGATGGAGTCCGCCACGTAGGTCATCTCCGCGTCCACGACCCTGAGCGTCTCGAGCGCGTCCTCGGCAGCCACCTCGTCCGGCGACTCGCGGGCGACCTTGGCGATGGTGTTCAGCGCGGCCACGGACTGGTTGTAGAGCGTCCCTATGGAGCGCAGGTTTCTCACGATGCCGTGCGAGGTCTCGTAGTCGAAGGCGACGGTGCCGACGCCCATGCGCGCCCCGCCGTCCGCGAGGCAGTGGATGAGGAGCCTCACCACCTGGCTCCTCGAGCAGGAGAGCTCGGCGGAGGCCCTGCGCAGGGCCTCGAGCTCCTCGTCGGACACGCGGACGTTCAGGCGGTTCGGCATGGCGTCTCGGCTCAAGTCGGTCACCCCCAGGGGCGCGGGGCATCCCCCGCAGAGCGAAAGGACGGTCGGACGGTTCTGCCCGCGGGGGCGTCCCCCGGGGCACAGACGCCAGTCTGCGCCAACGGGGCTGCCTCCGCGGCCAGCCTGTCCGCGCCGTCCGCCGCGTCCATCCTGGCCACCGTGGGTGTACAGGATGGGCTACTTGCTGTCCCCGGAGAAGCTTGTTTACGGATAGGGGCAAACTGCTAGAATGTAGTTACATTTATTGCATTTTGCACGCTAATTGCGAGGGGTGAGCCATGAAGTACTCCGAGCTCGTCGATTCCGGCGCCACGTCCACTCAGGTGATGGACTATCTCTCCGAGGGCGAACCTACGCCGATAACGCTAAGGGTCCCGAGGAACCTCAAGGACGCAGCGGCGGAGACCGCTCGCCTCAGGGGCGTCAGCTTCTCGGCATTCATCCGCTCGTGCATCATCAACGAACTCTCCGAGGGGGACTAGAGGGTGGCAGGACAGGTCAAGTCAAGGGAGCGCGTCCAGGAGCACGGCGAGGTGTTCACGAACGAGCGCGAGGTCAACGCCATGCTCGACATGGTGAAGCAGGAGACCGAGCGCATTGACTCGCGGTTCCTCGAGCCCGCCTGTGGCGACGGCAACTTCCTCTCCGAGGTGCTCAGAAGAAAACTGGACGTGGTCGACTCGCGATATCGCAGGTCGCTCCCCGAGTGGGAGAGATACGCGTTCATCGCGGTAGGCAGCATCTACGGTGTCGAGCTTCTCCGTGACAACACGATTACATGCCGCAAGAGGCTGTATGGGATCGTCGGGAGTCGCTATGCGCGTGTGTCCAAGGGGAGCCAGAACCAGGCCTTCCTTGATGCGATTGCATTCGTGCTCGAGCGAAACATCCTCAACGGCAACGCGCTCAGCCTCAAGGCCGTCGACGCGGCCGGCAACGACACCGACGAGCCGATCATATTCTCAGAGTGGTCTGTCGTTCTGGGAGACAAGGTGAAGCGCCGCGACTTCCGTCTCGACGAGATGCTGGAGGGCAACGTCGATAAGGGCCAGACGCGCTCGCTCTTCGGAGCAGGCAACAATCCAGCGGTCGACTGGGAGTACGACGAGGAGACGAAGTCGTTCATCCCCAAGCCCATCCGTGAGTACCCTCTCGTGAGCTTCTACGAGGTGCAGAGCTATGAGTAGCCTCTTCGAGAGCACCTACAATCCAGATGTGCTGCTGCAAAACTTTTCTTCTGTAAGGTATTCAAAGGATATTTTACAAAAGCGACTCATAGAATTATTTCCTCCCGTTAAATAATAGATAACTATT
>CAYSIC010000035.1:0-13049 GCA_964430985.1 uncultured Atopobium sp. | reverse complement strand
GACCGCGCGGGCGAGCAGCTCCCGACGCGTGACCTCGAGGACGCGGTGGGCGAAGGTGCCCATCTCGGCCCCCGTGAAGCTGGCGTCAGCGTCGCGCAGGCGCAGGCGGCGCAGGCTGAACCACTTATAGGGGCACTCGAGGTAGGTCTCGATCTGGGACGCCGAGAGCACCGGAGCCCCTTGCCCCACCGGCATGCCCTCGGGTGGGGGCAGCACGAGGGCGCGCTCCCACGCGGAGATCCTCCCGGCGGGCGCGGGCGTCTCGCGCGCCCGCCGGGCAGGGGCGACGCCTGCATACGAGGCGTTCTCGCGCACGAGGCCCTCTCCCCTGCTGGTCACATTCTCCCGGCCCAGCGCATCCACGAGCTCAGGCGGACGGGCGTCTGCCGCGACGCCGTAGCACGCAAGGAGCTCCGTCATCATCACGGAGGGGTACTCGAGCCTACCGTCGGCGCCAAAGAGCAGACGCTCGAGCACGAGTGTCTGTCGCGGAACGCGCACGAGCGTCGAGAAGCGTGCGCGGGCCTGATCCATGGCATGCGGGGGCGGCTCCACGCCATAGGAGGCGAGCAGCGCGGAGAGAACGTCGTCGGTAGTCGGGACAGACGATTCCGTGGAGGTCTGACCCAGGAGCACGAGGGCGTCAGCCGATCCCGGGGCCAGGCGCTCCGCCGAGGCCACGTCCATGAGGCGCGCCGCACAGGTGGCGCCCTCCACCGTTCGCTCGAGACGCAGGCTCACATGCGCTCGTGCAAGCGCCGCGCCGGCCACGGCCACGAGTTCGACGAGCGAAATGGCCCCCGGGTCCTGCGGGTCAGCCGTGAGGCCAAGCTCCTTCAGGCTCTTGGCCACGCCGAGCACGGCCGTAAGGGCGCCGATCGCCTGGGGAGCCGCGGGGCTCGCGGTCTTGTTCCCCCGCACGTAGGGGGCCAGGAGCTTGGAGGCGGCCGATCCCAGCCGTCCGCGTAGAAGCTCGCGCGTAGCGAGGGCGACCTCAGGGGAGACGTCCTTCTCGGACTGGAGGCGCTCGAGCACCGCAGTGGGCGTGAGCAGGCGATTCGAGCGCCACTCGGCGTCAAGCCTACGTGCCCGGTTCGCGTCCAGGTGAGAAATGTCGCTCAGCAGGAAGTCCGAGAGCGCGCGAGGAGGCCACCAGGACATGTCCCCCAGGCTCACCCGCACGCCCCCCGTCACCGCAGTGGGCGCGGGCCAGCTCTGGGCGAGCTGAACGAGCTGGGCCACCGTGCGCGCGAACTCGAGATAGGCACGCCCCGCCTCAAGCTCCCCTGAGGACATGCTCAGCTGGGCACGGACGGACACCCCGCGCGCGGAGAGGCGCGCGGAGAGAGCTTCCCAGGCAGCACGCGAGTCGGGTGCCACGAGCACCACGTCGTGCGCGCCCGCGTCCGCGAGCGCGCGGACCTCGCGAGCCACGAGCTCGCCCTCGGCCGAGGGGCCGGCCGGCAGGGCGAGCCGCAACGCCCCCGTAGGCTCCACGAGACGCCCCTGCGGCAAGAAGAGTCGTCCGAGCACGGCCGAGAGCTCGGGGGCACGAACGGAGTCGACCGTCCTCGATCCCACCACCAGCTCAGGGCGAGCGACTCCCTCCACGACCCGTGCCCCCCTCTCTCGCGCGAGCCCGACGAGCTCATCCGCGAGGCGGGAGGCCTCGGCCGAGGCGGGGCCCGCGTCTTGGCGTGCCACGAACGTGACCTCGTGCGTCGCGGCCAGGGCGCACACGAGCTCGCGCGCCGCACGGGCCATCTCGCCGAAGCCCGCGAGCACGAGCGGGTCCACCTGCGCCCCGGCGTCATCGAGCGCCTGCGGCAGGGCCACCATGACCGAGCACTCCTCGACGAGGCCGCATGCGTCGAGCTGAGCCGCGTAGGCGTCGACGAGCGCCACCATGCTGGCCTCGGCTTCGCTCACTGCCTCCGGGGTCGCACTGCGGGCCGTGAGCCAGGGCGTGCCCGCGCGCGCGAGGTCGGCGAGAAGCGCCGCCGTGCCAGGGTTGTCGCGCACGGTCGCCTCCTGCTCCCCCGCCGCGCGAGAGAGCACGCGCGCACAGAGCACGTCGCGCGAGACGCCGTCCACCAGGCGGCGTCCGTCCCCCCATACCTCCCAGCGCTCGGCTGCCCAGGCCGCAGGCGTCGTTACGGTGACGCCCAGGGAGAGCCCTCCTGCCGCGGCGAGCGCGCGCTGGGCGTCGAGCGCCTGGGAGAACGACGGCACGAGGAGCGTGGCGCGGCCACAGGCGGCGAGCGCGTGACGCAAGACGTCCACGACCGTTGCGTCGGCGATTCCCTCTTCGATGGTGCGCACAAGATTCAGAGGCATGAAGTTCCTCGGGTCTCCTCGCTTCTTGGTTTGTCAGGAGCAGCGTACTCCCCTGACCGGACAACGACCGCCAACCCCGGCAAGCCTTAGGCGGGCCGAACGCGCTAGCGTTCGGGCGTGGGCCCGTCCAGGCTCTCGAGCACGAGTCGATAGCCACCGACCGGACCGTTGAGACACTTGGAGACGCGCGAGACTGTGGTCGACGAGGCTCCCGTAGCGTGGGAGACGTCGAGGTAGGAGGCCCCTGCAGCCAGCATCGTGGCAACCTCGAGGCGCTGCGAGAGGTCCTCTATCTCGCGCGGGGTGCACAGGTCCCGCAGAAATCGGCACGCCTCGTCCGAGGATTTCAGCGCGCAGAGCGCCGAGAAGAGTCTCTGAGTCTCATCGCCTGCATGCTCCGTCACGGACATCGGCACTCCCTGTCTCGATTCCTTCCAACCTTTGTATTTTAGCTCATGGACGCGATTCTGAGGCAGCCGCCTCGCGCACAACGCGCTCCTCCTCTATAGTGGGGCTCTCGTCAAGGGAAAGGGGAAGACGTGCATGATTATCAGTGGGCGGCCCTCGCCGCCGTCGCAGTTCTTATCGCGGCCTTCGCCGTATTCGTCTACGTGGTGGTCCTGACCATCCGCGCCCTGAGGAAGTACGTCTCCTCCGAGAAGAACCCACCGGCGGCCTCGCAGACGGCCTTGCAGGAGAAAATGGCGCAGACGACCGTGGCCGTCGTCAAGTCCCTGCCCCAGCTGCTGCGCGAGGGGCGAACGCGTTGCTCCATGACGCAGGAGTTCGTTGCTCGGTCTTTAGGTGTCAGCCGGCAGGCCGTCTCAAAGTGGGAGAACGGCACCGCAGACCCAAGCACCTCGAACCTCATGGCCCTCGCCAAGCTCTACGACCTGAACGCCGAGGACCTCATCAAGGGCATCGACGCCGATCCTTCTCGGTAGCGCCTCACAAGAGCGTTCCCCCCAGCTCTCCCTTACCTCGTATTTTACCCTCGCAACCAAGAGGTGCGCGATAGGTGGCAGACAAAAGAGCCCTCTCCCTCTAGCGTGGTCTCTCCGTGAATCCACCAAGAGAGAGGAACAACGTGGTCTTGCAGACACAGGGACTCACCAAGAGGTACGGAGACTTCTTCGCTTTGCGAGACGTTTCCGTCACGGTGCGCAAGGGGGATGTCTACGGCCTTGTCGGTCGCAACGGAGCCGGAAAGACGACCTTCGTCAAATGCGTCCTCGGGCTGGCACGACCCTCGGCCGGAACAGTCGAGCTCGGTGAGGGGCCGCAGCGCCCCGACAAGGCACGCCAGCAGGTGGGATTCATGATGACCCCGTCGTTCTTCCCCTACCTCGCAGCGCGGGAGAACCTCGTCTACCTATGCCGAGCGAAGGGCGTAAGCGAGGCGCGGGAGGTTGACCGCCTGCTCGATCTGGTGGGCCTCTCCGAGGTGAGGAAGCCCTTCTCCACGTTTTCCCTGGGCATGAGGCAGCGGCTGGGCATAGCGGGCGCGCTTCTGGGGTCGCCCTCCCTCGTCATACTGGACGAGCCCATCAACGGGCTCGATCCCCAAGGCATCATCGACGTGCGCGCGATCATTGCGAGCGCCCGCGAGGAGAGGGGCGTGACCTTTATCGTCTCGTCCCACATCCTGTCCGAGCTTGATCTGGTGGCCACCCGCTTCGGCTTCATCGAACAGGGGTCCCTCGTGAGCGAGATCTCCCACCAGGAGCTGCACGAGCAGACGGGAGGTGCGCTCGTCGTCGAGGTCGACGACGTTGCCCGCGCGCGAGCGCTTCTGGAGGCGCGTAAGCTGATCGTCTCCTCTGCGAGCGAGAACCGTCTGGTTCTGCGCGCTGCCCACGAACGCTCTGCCGAGGTGGCGCGCGCACTGGTTGAGGGCGGGGTTGATCTATACGACCTGCATCGACGGGAGACCACCCTGGAGGAGTACTTCGCACGCGTGACGAAAGGAGCGCAGAATGACTAGCATGATGAGGGCGGATCTGTACCGGCTGTTCCACAAGCGAAGCCTCTGGCGTTATCTGGGCGCGCTCGCGCTCGGCTATGCCCTGCTCGCGTTCGTGCGTTCCGGGGGCCTGGGCGTCGAGTCCGTCGTCGGGGACGCGAGCACCCTTTTCTCCCTCACCCCACCGTTTCTAGGGGGCTTTCTATTCACCAGCATCTACCTAGATGACCTGAGCTCGGGAAACCTAGCCACGCTGATCGGACGCGGACTGCCCAGGCGAAGCATCGTCGTTGCCAAGCTGCTCGTGTCAACGCTGCTCTGCGTCGTCCTGTTTGGCCTCGTCCCCATCGTTCATGCGGGACTTTATCTGCTTCTCGGCCACGGGCCAAGCGGCTCGGAGCTGGCGATGATCTATGCAGTCTCCTCGAAGTATCTGCTCATGACGCTGGGCTATGTCAGCCTGTCGAGCGTGGTCGCCTACGCATTCCAGCGACCCACCTTTGGCGTGGTGGCATACTTCCTGCTCGCCTTTGGCGTGGTGGACGCAGTCCTCATGCTGGGCGCTGGCGCGCTTCACGTAGAAGTTGCGGGCCACCTTCTGTCCGGCGTCACGGACCGAATCCTGGCGTGTCCTCTCAATGGCAGATGCGTCAGCCTCCTTCCCGTCTTCGATTATCTGTTGATTCTCGTCACGTCATCTGCACTGTGTCTGTTCGCGCTCTACAAGAAGGAAACGGAGCTCTAGCGCATGAAGAAGACCGTTATGCTTTTCGTGCTTGTACTTGCCGTCGTGGGCGGCGCCGCGTGGAGCAAGGGCTACTACGAGAGCCGCTACGTGGGAAGCGACTACTACGCGCTGGTCCCCGCCACCTTCGACACCACCCCCGAGGACCTGTACGACGCCGAGGGCGTGGTCCAGGCGATGGGCAAGGACTACGACCTGACTGCCTATAGCTCAACCGGGGAGGCCAAGGCGGTCTCATTTGAGATAGTCGGTGACAGGAGCGGCGACTTCCTGCAACCAGGCACCTACCTCAGGATAAGTGCGAGCTCCCAGATCGTCCTGGGTCAGGAGGCCGTCTCCAAAGATGACGTCCCCGCCGCCGCGCTTGCACGAATCGAGGCGGCCAACTAGGGCTCCTCGCCTGCCACGAATGCCGCAGGCGCCCCGCGCAGGGTCTCCGAGAAGACCGGCGGGGCGCATGTGGCAGTCCTACCGAGAGGTGCGTAAGGTGCCCCGCGGACGGGCGGGGCACCTCAGAGACGTATCTACAGCACCACGTCGTAGGTCGCGATCGTATCCCAGGAGCTGTCGTCGGTTACCTGGATTATGCCCTCGACGTTAACGAGCGCCTCGACTCCGCCGCCAAGGTCGGATCCCGAGAAGTACATGAAGGTCATAGTGTACTTGCCAGGCTGGATCGTCTCGCCCAGACCCGGGTCCATCATCCTGCCGTCGACGGAGAACGTGCCCCACTTCGCACTGACGTAGATCGTCTTGTCGCTGTTGTTCGTAATCGTCAGCTCATAGCCGGGATCGTTCGCCCAGTCCACGCCCATCTCGGTGACGACGATGGTGCAGACGTCATCGTCGGCGATGATAACGTCCATCGCCATGGTGTCATCGGCGTCGCTGCTCACGGGAGCCTCAACGCTCGGCTCGGCACTCGCGCCGCCGCCCGTTCCCCCGCTCGAGGTCGTTCCGGATCCAGCCGCGTCCGAGGCGTCTCCCTTCACGAACATCATCTTGTTGCCATCCGAGCTCAGCGTCAGATTGTCACCGGCGAGCGTGAGGTCGGCCGTGTCTCCCTCGACCTTTATGGTTGCCTTCGAGGCGTCTGTGACCTCCCACGTACAATCGATGGACTCTCCGATAAGGGTGAGGACGGCTGTCTTGTCCTCGTTGAGCGTAAGGCTGCTCTTCATACCCAGGCTCTCCATGAGAGCGATGTCACCCTCGCCTATGATCTCCCCCTCCGCCTCCATCGAGGTGAGCTTCCAGGTGCCGATGAAGTTCTTCGCGGCGTCCGCGCCTCCACCGGCCCCCGCACACCCGACCAGGGCCAGGCAGAGCGCGAGGACGAATCCGAACAGCGGTATCATCTTCCTCTTCATGACCATCTTCTCCTTTCGTGGGACGTGAGCCCCCGCTCACGGCCCTCCCCTGTCGCCTTCGCGACCTCTACTGCCGCTTGCTCCCGCAGTTCTGACAGAAGTTGCCAGTGTTGCTCGTGCCGCACGAGCAGGTCCACGCCCCGTCATCGGGCTTCCGTGAACCGCAGTTCTGACAGAAGTTGCCGACATTGCGCGTCCCGCAGGAGCAGACCCACTCGCCGCCTGCCGGCGAGGCGACAAACGCACCGCCCTGCGCACCCGCCGCGCCCTGCGTCGGGGCGGCCTGCTGTGGCATGGCCTGCTGCTGCCCCATCTGATAGAGCCCCTGCGGACTCATGCCACCAGCGGCGTTGGCCATGCCCATGCCCATGAAGCCCATCATTGCCCCATGCTCGTTCGAGGCGGCCGCGCGCAGGGCGTCGCTTTGCGCGGCGGCCAGGTTCGCCGCAGCCATGGTCGGGTCGCGCATAACGGCAGCCTTCTGGAGCTCCTTGATCATGGCCTCGTCCTCTTTCGAGGCCGCGATGGAATTGACGCCGAACGCGGCGATGGCAATGCCGCGCAGCCCCGACCAGCTCTCTGAGAGCTCCTCGTTCAAGATGTCAGCCAGCTCAGCGGTATGACCGGGCACGGCGCTGTAGCGAACGCCCATCTCCGAGATGCGCGCGAACGCCGGCTGCAGCGCCGTCAGCAGTTCGCTTTTGAGCTGGCTGTCTATCTGGTCTCGCGTATAGGCGTCGGTGACGTTGCCGCAGACGTTTTTGTAAAACAGCAGCGGATCGACCAGCTTGTAGGAGTACTCGCCGTTGCAGCGAACCGCGATGTCCACGTCAAGCCCTATGTTGCGGTCGACGACCCTGAACGGCACGGGGCTTGCGGTCCCATACTTGTTGCCAATGATCTCCTTCGTATTGAAGAAGTAGACGCGCTGGTCCTTGCCGGGGTCGCCCCCAAAGGTGAGTCGTCTTCCCACTTGCTCGAACGAGCGTTTGATTCCCTCGCCCAGGCCACCGTAGAAGATGCTCGGCTCCGAGGAGGAGTCATAGACGAACTCGCCGGGCTCGGCGCACACCTCCACCACGGCTCCCGACTCGACGACCATCATGCACTGTCCGTCGTTCACGGCGATGATGGAGCCGTCAGAGATGACGTTGTCGCTGCCTCTCGTGTTCGAGCTGCGCCCCGTGACCCTCTTTCTGCCTCGCGCCGCAAGCGTGTTCGCATCCAGCGCGTCGCAGTAGAAGAACTCGCGCCACTGATCGGCCAACACGCCACCGAGCGCTCCGGCCCCCGCCTTGAGAAGTCCCATGGCTCACACCCCCATCGCAGCGCCGCAGTACTCGCAGCGACCGCTCTCGTCGGGTATGGACGTGGCCCCGCAGGCGGGACACACGTGCGCGGTCTTCGGGGCTCGCGCGCTGGCTGCGCTCTCGCGCACGTCATGGCGGATCTGCGTGAGCGCCTCGCGAATCAGTGCCGCCTGCCGCTCGGCCTCCCTAAACTCCACCGAGCCCTGCCGCTCGATGCGGTAGTCGTTTATCTTGAAAGTGATGTCCTCGAAGTAAGGCGTATTGACGTGGATGGTCAGATACACGTCATAGTCGATGTCGTAGCGCGGGGGCTGGTAGCTCACCTTGGAGCCATCTGCGGCCTCCCTGCGAATCTCGGTGCGCAGCTCGCGTATCTCTGTGTCACAGCCGGTCACCTGGGAGAAGTCCATCACGTCGGGATTGGCCTCTCGCCAACGGGTCGACGATGTGACCAGGAACTTCTGCGCGTTTTCGTCGAGGAGAACCTTGGTGGAACCTCCAAGCGTGCAGGTGACGTTGAACTTCTCGACGTTGCCCTTGTTCGCCTCTCGGTACTCGAGCTGATCGCGGATCTGATCGACCGTGCTCCTGCGCCGGTCACCAAAGAATGGTGACAGCTTGGCGGCGCACTCCTTGCACAGTGTGCCGTCCTCCAGCTTGCGCTTGCCCAGAAGGCCGATCTCCCCGCCGCAAATGCTGCACGTCTTCTTCTCGAACATGCTGCCGAACAGACCCATGGTGTGCCTCCCATCCGACTCGCTCCCCCATTCGGGGGACGCTCCTTCCTTATTCACCATGATGAGCGGAAAGTCGGACCCTGGGAATCACCCCACGGCCCGAAAGCGAACCTGGGTTGGCCCCCGCGTCCCACTTTTGGGGCGATTGCGGACCACGCGGCCAAGGCCGAGAGATGACGCCATGAGCAGGACGGAGGGGTTACTCGCTTCTATCAATCCGAGGCGCGATGCTTCCGTTTGCCACCGCGTGAATCGCGAGGCGCAAGATATTATCGTAGCCCGTCTTGGCAAGAATCTCCGATATGCGCCTTTTGACCGTGCCCTCGCTCAGATGAAGCTCTGCGGCGATCTCCCTGCGCGACTTGGTCCTGCAGACAAGCCGTAGGATGTCCATCTCGACGTCGCTCAGATTCGCCGCATCGGGGAAGATCTGAGGGGGCCTCTGTGGATAGATGGCGTATCCGCCCATAGTCGATCGGATGACGCCCATGAGCTCGTCGGTGCCAACGTTCTTGTACACAAAGCTGTCAGCCCGCGCCCTTCTTGCCTGCTCGACGAAGGTAACCTCAGGCATCCCAGTCATAATGACCACCTTGACGTGCGGATGGGTCTCCTTCATCTGTCGGGTGGCGACGATGCCACTCGAGTCATTCTGGGTGCACACGTCCATGAGTACCACGTCGGTGGCAACTCGCCCGAGCGCGCCCATGACCTCTGCGGCATCGGCGAGCGTAGCGACAACCTGCATGTCCTCCTGGAGGTTGATCACGGTTTTGAGCGACTCGCGTAGCATCGCCTGATCCTCCACGATCATGACCCGTATCATGAGGCCACGTCCCTTCCCGGAACCTTGACTGAGACGATAAATGGCGGGCCTTGTCTAAACTCGCATGACCCCCCGACGCTCCGTGCGGCGCGGCGCATTCCCGGCAGGCCTGCGCCCTCTCGAATTGGTCCTCCGAGCACAATCCCCTCACTCGTCACCGTGAGCTCGGCGCCCTCCGCGCCTTCCTCGACAAGGGCCGAGACGAGCGTCGCCTGGGCGTGCTTCGCCGCGTTGGTGGTGGCCTCGCGAATGATCTCGACGAACACCGCGGCGAGCGCTTCGTCTTCTGGAAGCGAGCCGCACACCACAAGGTCGACCCCCACGAGCGAGAACGCGTCGATGACGGAGGCCAGCTCGATTGCATGGTCGCAGACGTCGTGAACGGCGAGGTCGTCGAGAATCGTGCTCAGCAGAGCACCGATGTCGGCGAGCTGCCCCTCGGAGACGCTCTCGTCCTCAAGATAGCGGTGCAGGATGGAAAGGCGCTGGCCCACAACGTCATGCACGCGGGACCGCATGCGCAGCAGAGCCTCGTTCTCGGCGGCTTCCTGCAGGTTGTCCAGGGACTCCCTCAGCTCGACGCCCGCCTTCTCAAGCAGGTCGTTCGCCCGCTCGATGGCCAGATTGAGGTGCTCCTCCTCGGTGACGTCGAACGCGAGGATCCGGATGAGATGATGCCGCCCAACCATGACGTCATCGGTGACGAACAGGCGGACCTCCTCCTCGGAGATGCACAGCCGCACGCCCTCGGCCACGAGCGCATCGGGCGCGGAGCCGCTTTGGGCCTTACGCTGCAGGCAGTCCCAGAGGAGATAGACGTCAGCGAAGTCCGCCGGGAGCCCGAGCCGCGCAAGCAGCGCGCGCATGGCATCGTTCATGAGAGCGCTACGACCCGACTCCTCGGCGCACAGCAGCCCCTCGGGAAGCGCGTCGATCGCCTCTATGATCGAGAGGCGGGAAACGACGGCGGACTGCCGGCGAATGTCAAACGCAAGTGTCACCATGCCCCTGAAGAGAAAGACCACCGCATCGCACAGAGGGGCGATCCACCAGAGCTCGCCCATAACCCCCATGACGGGAGGCGTGCAGACCGCGAGCGCAAGCAGATGGGCCACCATGCTCGGACGACGGTACACGACGCAGAGCACGAGACCGAACGCGCAGGTGGCCCCGCTCAGCCACAACAGCGCCTCCAGCGGGATGCTCAGCTGCTCCACCTGCACGCCCAGTCGGGTGATTCCCCTCCACGCCCCCTGAGCGATGACGGTGAGAAGCGCGAGGTGAGCGCCAAGCAGCGCCTCGTACGCGGCGAAGGCCCACGTCGGGTGGACGTCTTTTCTCGTGAGCACAAAGGCGGTGTGTATCGCCTGGCCGATTGCAAGCAGATACCAGACCAGCGTCAGAAGCACCAAAAACCCCGTGTGAGCACCCGCGAGCATCTTCATTCGGCCTCACCTCGCGAGGCGATGACGATGAGGTTCAATCGATCTTCCTCATCCTCGAGACGGAACATTACATCGCGCTCCTCGAGCGTCTCACGCAACTCCGCCAGGCGACCGATCTGGTTCGCCTCACCCCGATTCGCCTTCTCCATGACGACGCTCAGCTCGACGCGACGCGCGTCTACGTCGTGAAGGTAGATCATCAACGCTGGATCATCGTGGGAGAAGGCCTCGAGGGCGAAATCATACAGGCAGTCATAGAGCACGCTCGCGGTTTTAGCGGGCAGGGCGCCATCCACCTCGACGATGGCCGCACAGTCCACACCCACGCATCGCAGATCGCAGATCATCTCGTTAACGATCAACTGAAGGCGCTCGTGGTCGAACTCGGAGCTCTGCTTCTGGTCGAACACGAGGCTTCCCTTGCGCTTGCAGTAGGCCACGAGCAGCTTCACCATCATGAGTTTGGCGCGCCGCTGCTCGACGCTGCGCTGGTCGGACCCGCTGGGGAGCGACTGGAGGATGTCTTCGATGCGCGCGGTCGTCTTCTTGAGAGAGTGCTCGAGCTCGTCGAAGAAATCGCCTTCCGCTCGCTGGCGGTACAGGCGGCTTTGGACGTCCCGGTTCTTCTCGAGCATGTCGTTTCGACGGCGAAGCGCATCCTGCCTGCGCTCGAGCTGGCCTCGCCGCTCGATGATACCCGACACATCCGTGGCGAGGACCGCGACGCCTCCCGCGACGGGAAACGACTTGAACAAGACGTTCGGCTCCTCCTCCACGCGAAACGTCATCGGCGATGTGCCGCTTGCCCCGTCGGATTCAAGCCGCCCGCGCACGGCGGGGGCGAGCGGAAGGGCACAGTCGGTGGAGAAGGCTACCTCGAAATCGTCAGTAAGTATTTTCAGGTCGAACGGCAGCGCCTCGAAAGCCTTTCCGTAATGTATGTAGGAAGGTAGCAGGCCAAAATCGAGGCAGACCTCAAGCGCGATCGTGACGATGATAGTGAAGTTGAGCGTGAAGTTGCCAATCATGACCTTCTCCACGCGCAGTGCGTAGAGAAGCGCATACGCGATGCCCATGGACATGATCACCGCCAGAGGCACGAAGGCGTTGCGAAGCCGCCGATGAGCCGCAACGAACAACGTGGCTATGAACGCGAGAAACTGAGACGCACACCAAGCAAAGATCACCCAGTAGCCCCACGCATAGGAATAGGTCCTCGACCAGGCGAGGTCATCGAACGAGAACACGAACACCTTGTGGTGCGCATTGTTCGCAAGCACGAATGCGATGAGCAGTAGATCCACCACGACGACGATGCGCCTGATGACGCGCAAGATCCCAGAGCGAGCGGGAAAGGAGGCGCGCATGGCGCTGAACAGGCAAAACGTTGGGATAAACAACAAGGGGACGTAGAACAGATACCAGAGGTAGCTTTCGAGCACATCATGGCTGCTCGCGTACTTCATGATGACCACGAGAATCCAGCCCACGCACAGTGCAGACACGGTCATGAGATAGTGCCTAATGCGCGCGTCCGAGCAGCGAACGTGAACGGAAAAGCCCCAGACAGCGATGAGACACCCGACGAAGACCATCTGACCCGTCACGATGACGCTCCCGACGCTAGGAGACGAGAGGGGCGGAGGAAGGCCGGAGACGGGCACGCTCGGCAGCACCTGCAATATCACGAGGAGCATGCCGACGGTTGTCGCGATGATAAAGGCGCAGGTGAAAGTAGGTCGCCGCAGCGGCCTCGTTGGCACGAGATTGTCCGCCCCCCGTTTTATGACGGCCTCCCCCCCTTTGTCTTCCCTGGCACATTATGATACCTGAAACCATGAGCAAGACAGAGTTACACGGAGGGCGGGCACCGAAGAGGTGGGCACCGGGGGGCGAGTGGTCCCTTGGGCATCCCAGCCACATTCTTTGAACGCTATCGGCAGTTTGGGACGAGAATAGTGCTTCCAAACTGCCGATAGCGTTCAAAGAACGGCTTCCGCGAGGGCCACCCGCTAAAAGCACGTGCGGTTGTGGATGCTGCTTCCCCACCACGAGTGCGAGATTCTCGCGCCGCATGATCTCGAAGGTCTCCGCGAGGCACTTCTTGAGGCCGCCTTATTTCAATCCACGCACCCGTGAAGGGTGCGACGGCTCTCGGGAAGCGACGCGGACGGATACCTCAAGTTTCAATCCACGCACCCGTGAAGGGTGCGACTGGAGAGGCGCTTCACTGTGACTGCGGCTCGTGGGTTTCAATCCACGCACCCGTGAAGGGTGCGACCGCGTGGGCAGCGACGGCGCCTTCCACGTGCTGAC
>CAYSIC010000034.1:0-13204 GCA_964430985.1 uncultured Atopobium sp. | reverse complement strand
TAGCCTGCTTCATGTAGGAGGCCGTCATCATGAGCTTCATGCCGTTGCCCGCGTAGGACGAGTTTCCGGGACCGTGGTTGTTATTGTTCGACGGACCCCACCAGCTTGAAGAGTCGGAGGAGAACGTCGCCGCCCCATCGGAGAGCAGGATTATCGAGGGAATACGATTCAGCGTGGCCCCATCAACCTCAACTGTGGTCGATGAAGCGGTAGCCAGAAGGTTCATGCCTTGGTACATGCCCACCTGAGAGTTGGTGCCACCGCTCACCCCCACAGAACCGTGCTTCCGTTCTCCAGAACTATTAATTGCATCATAGGAAAGCGTGGTGGTCCGCTCGCTTCCCGATGTTCTGTTGAGTCTCAGATAGTTGTTCGAAGAGCTGGTGTTCTTGGTGTAATGGTCAAGCGGCAGCAGCGTGGTAGCCGTATCGCTGAACCCCACCACGGCGATGCGCGTATGCTCGTTGAGTGCCATGAGCTTGTCGATTGAGGCATTCACGGCGTCAACGGTGTTGGCAATACGGCTCTTACCGTTGTCCATGTTGCTATTTTCGTTGCTCATGGAGCCCGAGAGGTCGATGACGAATACCACGTCAACAGGTACCTGTGTCTGGCCCGTGACGCTCTGTGAGGTGGCAAGAGCTGAGTAGGCTACCAGGAAGTCAGCATCATCCAAGACAGTGACCGTCTTGTCGGTCCACACGCTACCGTCATTGAGCGTGGAATCCGCAGAGCCAAGGAGATCACCGTAGCTCGCCGTAGTGTCGGGGTCAGAAACCTGGACTGCCGTGGTGTCGGCACGTGCGTGGCCAGGCGCCAGGGCGAGCAGCATCACCACTGCAAGAACAACGGAGGCGAAAACGATACCAAGACTTCCGCCTAGAGTCATTCCCCCACTTTTTAGGTACCCTGTACTCTTATATTTCATTGACCTCAACCCCCTAGCACGTTGGCGTGCGAGCGGACGCTCCGCAAAGAAGCCGCTAACCGTCACCATGATTCGCGTTGACAAGCTACTGGGCGCTCCCGATTGCGAGAGCGCCCCCTGCGGTGATCCTATGTCTAGTCCAAGTTTATGGTCGACCACAGATAAAAAACAGCACCTGTCTCCTAGTGGAAGTGCCAGGTGGTCTTCTTGTTACAACAAAATATGAGAGTAAAAATTGTAATTTACAGCTTAGAATTCGGAGAGAAATGCGTAAAAGACAAACAAGACACTGGTCAGAAAAGTGGAAGCTATCTTGATATAACCAGCAGACCAGAAAGTCGATATTCTCTGGCTTTTAGGCTGCTCTTTACCGTTCGCCCGTTCAGGACATATAGAGGGGGGAGGTATATATCACATCTTATCTTCATAATAAACGCAGTAATTTTCTACCTCTTACTCATTATCCCGGTCAGTGAGACGGCGTGCTATGGCATCGCACAGAAGCGCCCCCACCACGGTCTTGGCGTCCTCTATGCGGCCGTCCAGAACGGCGTCGATGAGCTCGTCCACATTGACCAAATCCACGTTGATGAACTCATCGGCATCTGGGTCGGACTGAGAGAACGTGAGGCCTGTGGCCATGTAAAGGTGAATGAGCTCGTCACAGAACCCGTCTGAGGAGGCAATCGTGGTAAGAAAGGCGATCTTCTCGGCACGCATGCCCGTCTCCTCCAGGAGCTCGCGGCCTGCGCACTCGAGCGGATCCTCTCCCGGCTCGAGCTTACCGGCAGGAATCTCCACAGTCACGCGGCCTATCGCCGTGCGATACTGCCGCACAAGACAGATGCGGCCCTCATCCGTGAGCGCCACAATGGCGACGGCGCCGGGGTGACGGACCACGTCTCTGGTGGCGCCACGCCCGTCGGGCAGCTCCACGCGCAGACGATCGACGTTGAAGATGCGACCGGTCCAAGCGAGGTCCTCGGAGAGGACCTTTTCGGCAAGGGCTGCGTCACGCGGATCCTGGTCGCCAAGCACGAGGCCTCGTCTGTCGGGCGCGCCTGACAGATGACCCTGCGTCGAACGGTCCCCGTCATACGTGAAGGCTGCCACTGAGTCTCTCATATCATTCACGGCTGCGCCAAAATCAGCGCTCGAAGAGCCAGTGCTGACACTCTTGCCCTCGGACATGTGCTCTCCTCCCGCAGAGATGAGTGCTGGGTACAAATCCGCAATTCGCTGCGCCCACTGTACGCCTTGTGCTGCACTCGGTTGTCGTCAAACGGTGAAGCGGCTTGGCGCGGAATCAATAAACGAAAGGCTACTGGCTCTGCATGGCGTGCAGCCCAATGTCCGTACGATAGGTCTTGCCCTCGAAGTCAATCAGCTCGCAGGCGGCATATGCCTGAGCGCGGGCGGCCTCGAACGTAGGCGCCACCGCTGTAACGTCGAGCACGCGCCCACCGTTGGTGACGAGGTTTCCTTCCTCATTGAGGAGAGTTCCAGCATGATAGACGGTGACTCCCTCAAGCTCCTCGGCGCGAGCGATACCGGTGATGGGCTTGCCCTTCTCGTAAGCGCCCGGGTAGCCTGCGCTCGTAAGGACCACCGAGACGGCCCAGTCGTCGTTCCACGAGACGGACTTTGGATTAAGAGTCCCGTCGTCGCAGGCAAGAAGCACGTTCACGAGGTCAGCCTTCATGCGCGGAAGGATCACCTGGGTCTCGGGATCGCCAAAGCGCGCGTTGAACTCCAGGACCTTGGGGCCCTCGGAAGTGAGCATGAAGCCGCCGTAGAGACAGCCCGAGTAGACGATGCCTTCGGAAGCCAGCTCGTCGATCACGCGCTGCTCGGCGTCGATCATCTGAGCGAGCTCGTCGTCCGTGACCAGGGGAACCGGGGAGTAGACGCCCATACCTCCCGTGTTGGGGCCCTCGTCGCCATCAAGGGCGCGCTTGTGATCTTGCGAGGTAGCCAGCGGCACGAGGGTCTTCCCGTCCGTGAGAGCCAGAAGCGAGCACTCAGGACCTTCAAGGGTCTCCTCAACGACCACGGTGGCTCCCGCGTCGCCAAACGCGCCCGAGAAGCACTCGCGCACGCCGGCGAGGGCCTCTTCGGTGGTCTTGGCCACAAATACGCCCTTACCTGCGGCAAGGCCATCGGCCTTGATCACGAGCGGCGCGGCCGTGCGCGCAACGTAGTCGACGCAGGAGCTCTCGTCAACAAAGGTGCGGTAGGACGCCGTGGGAGCGCCCGCGCGACTCATGACCTGCTTGGCGAACTTCTTCGAGCCCTCCAGCTGAGCCGCGTCGCCATTGGGGCCAAAGCAGGCGATTCCCGCTGCGCGCACGGCGTCGGCAACGCCTGCCACGAGAGGAGCCTCGGGTCCAATGACCACGAGGTCAATATCGTGCGAGCGGGCCCAGTCGGCCACGGCCACCGGTGACTCTATGTCAAGGCAGACCGTAGAGGCAAGGGCATGCATGCCCCCGTTACCCGGAGCGACATAGAGCGTTGCCGCATGAGGCGACTCGGCGAGCTTTGCAAGAAGAGCATGCTCGCGGCCGCCGGAGCCGAGAAGCAGGATATTGGCCTTCGTTGTGCTCATGAATTCCTCCTTGGTTGGTCCTCGCTCTGGGAACTTGAAGCGCTCTTCGAGGGCTTGGGGCCCTCCGTGCGCGCCTTCTTTGCCCTCTGAGGGAGAACGCGGTGTTTATCTGATAAAGCCTCGTCATCCGCGGCAGTTGCCAAGTCCGAGCCCAAGAGGGCGAGCTCGGAGAAGGCTGCCGTGTAGACATGAGCGGGCATGAAGGCCACCCCCACGGCACCGGAGCCTATGGTCTCGACCACGGATTCGTTGGCGTGGACCGTGCCCAGGCAACGCGAGACAAACTCGTTGGTGTCAAGCGGCTTCTCCACGGCACGCACGGCGCGGGAGTCACCCGTCTCGAGCAGCGTATAGACAAGCGCACCCTCAGTCGCTGCCACCGCGCTCATAGCGTGAACGAGGCGACTCGTAAGCTCAACGAGGTTCGTCGCGCGGGCGAGGGCGGTGAGACTCCCGCGCGAGAGAAGAAACAAGGCGCGCTCGCCCGAGATCTTCATACGTAGGGTAGAGGCGGTAAGGCCAAGGGAGCTTGCGTGATGGTGGCGCGTGCGCCGGCGCGAGAGGCGAGCCGTGGCGGTAGGCACCACGAGCAGCCGCACGCTCTTGGCAAGCACATGGGCAGCCGCAAGCGCACTGGGCCCGTCCGCACCCTGGGCCCGCCAGGAAGCGAGCCGCTCCACGACCATGCCCGTCCCCACCGAAGCTACGCCGGTGTCCAGCACCTCGACGCTTACCTCATCTGCCACCTGAGCGCCCGCTAAGCGGGCGTCGTCGATCGCCCTGGAGAACTCGGAGGAAGAGTGCACGGAGATGACGCTCGTATATCCCTGCTCCGCCAGAGCACGGTAGGCCTCTGCCAACCGCTGCGCCCTGTTGTCGTCATCCTCGCGCCCCACGACAACGGATACGACGCCCAGCCCCTCCAAGAGGGGGGCGGGGAGGTCGCACCCACTGTCACAGACAATCGAAAAATAGCAGCTTCTCACCGATCCGCCAGCCTAGTGCCAGGAGCGATCGATGGTCTGCTCACGGTCCGGGCCCACGGTGATGATGGAGACGCGAACGCCGGCAAGCTGCTCGAGGAAGTCGATGTAGTCCTTAGCCTCACGTGGGAGCTGATAGAAGTTGCGCACGCCAGAGATGTCCGTCTTCCAGCCGGGAAGGGTCTCGTAGACCGGCTTGGCATGATAGAAGACGCCCTGGTGCTCAGGAACGGTGGTGTAGCGAACGCCGTCGCACTCGTAAGCCACGCAGACCTTAATCTGGTCCAGGCATCCCAGGACGTCGAGCTTGGTGATGGCCAAATCGGTCAGGCCGTTCACGCGCGCGGCGTAGTTGACCACCACGGAGTCGTACCAGCCGCAGCGGCGCTTTCGACCGGTAGTGACACCGTACTCGTGCCCGACCTCACCCAACAGATCGCCGGTCTCGTCAAAGAGCTCCGTGGGGAACGGGCCCGAGCCCACGCGCGTGAGATAGGCCTTGGCGACGCCCAGGACGCGCCCGATATTGGTGGGTCCCACGCCCGAGCCGGTCACGGCTCCGCCAGCGGTGCAGTTGGACGAGGTCACGAACGGATACGTGCCGTGGTCGATGTCGAGCATCGTAGCCTGGGCACCCTCGAATAGCACGCGTTTCCCCTGCTCAAGCTGCTCGTTCAGAAACAGCGAGCTCTCCACGATATAGGGACGGATACGCTCCGCATAGGGTAGATAGGTCTCGCAGATCTGGTCCACGGTGTAGGTGGGCAACCCGTAGACCTTCTCGAGGATGGGATTGGTGTAGGCGAGCGCGGCGTCGAGCTTCTGGCGGAAGATCTTCTCGTCGAGCATGTCCTGGATGCGCAGACCCGTGCGGTTCATCTTGTCCATGTAGCAGGGGCCCACGCCACGCTTGGTAGTGCCGATGAGGTTGGTACCGAGTTTCTTCTCGTGCGCGCCATCAAGATCCTTGTGATAGGGCATGACGATGTGGGCGTTACCGGAGATCTTGAGACTCTTGGCGGAGATGCCCTGTTCGGAGAGCATGTCTATCTCTTCCAAAAGAATCTCGGGGTCCACGATGCAGCCGTTGCCAATCACCGGATAGATGCCCTCGTACATAACGCCAGAGGGGACCTGGTGCAAGGCGATCTTCTTGCCATTTGCCACGACGGTATGCCCAGCGTTGGCGCCGCCCGCGTATCGGCAGACCACGTTGAAGTCTCCCGAAATGAGGTCCGTGACCTTGCCCTTGCCCTCGTCGCCCCACTGAGTACCCACGAGCACTGTTGCCGACATAGCCGTCCCTCTCATCATGGAAGTCGCATACCTGGTCAAGTATACGGCATGCACAGCGCCATGGTCCCCTCTGGTGGCCTAATCGTGGAAGCCGTCGACTTCGACGAACTTGGTAGAGCCAGGAAGGAAGGTGAGAGGCACGTCCGCCAGGGCGCCAGAGCGGTTCTTGGCGATGATGAAGGTAGTCTCGTTCATGTCCGGACGGTCCTCGCGTGCGGCCTCGTCCTCGTTCATCGAGCGGTCGAGGAGGGCCACGATGTCGGCGTCCTGCTCGATGGAGCCTGACTCGCGCAGGTCAGAGAGCTGTGGGCGCTTGCCCGTGCGGTTCTCGACCGTACGGTTGAGCTGGGAGAGGGCCACGACCGGGACGCCCAGATCTTTGGCCATGATCTTGATGCCGCGGCTCATCTCGGAGACCTCGGTGGCGCGCGAGTCCGCACGGCGGACGCCCGACGGAGCAGAAATGAGCTGCAGATAGTCAATGATGACGACCCCGCGCTCCTTACCACGCAGGATGCGACGGGCCTTGGCGCGAATCTCGGTGACCGTGGTCCCAGGCGTGTCATCGATCATGATGTCAAGCTGGGAGAGGTCGTTGGTGGCCTCCAGGATCTGGGGCCACTGCTCGTTTCTGATGCGCGCCGAGCGAATCTCCTGGAGGCCTACGCGCGACCACGCCGAGAGCAGCCGCTGCGCGATCTCGACCTTGGACATCTCGAGCGAAAAGAGCGCCACGGATGCGCCCGCGACGGCCGCGTTGGTGGCCAGGTTGAGCGCAAATGAGGTCTTGCCGACACCTGGGCGGGCTCCGATGACAATCATCTGTCCAGGTCGCAGACCGAGTAGGCACTCATCAATCCGAGGAAAGCCCGTCAGCACGCCGAGCGGCTGGTCGTTGTTAGCAGCCAGGTCACCGAGCTCTTCGTAGAGATCGCCCATGATCTCCTCGATGGACTGCTCGTTCTTATGCACGTCGCGGTTGGTGACGTCAAGGAGCATCTTCTCGGCACGGTCAACGACCTCCTTGGTGTCCTCAGGGGCGTCGTAGGCAAGAGCGGTGATCTGAGCGGAGGCGTTGATCATCTTGCGCAGGGTCGTGTCACGATGAAGCATCTCGAGGTGACGCCGCCAGCCCACAAGAGCCAGCGAGTTGTTGCCCAGACCCAAGAGAAAGCTTCGACCGCCGACGCGCTCGAGTTCGCCTGTGCTCTTGAGGTGATCGGCAAGCGATATGGTGTCTATCGGCGCGTTCTTTTCGAACATCTCACGCATGGCCATGAAGACCGTGCGGTTGGAGGGGAAGTAGAAGTCATCCGGCTCCAACACGATGAGACACTCCTGAAGCGCCTCCGCCGAGATCATCATCGCAGAGAGGACCGATGACTCAGCCTCAGGATCTTGCGGCATGACGGCGTCCACGGAGGACGTCATCTTGGTGGGGTTCACGCCATAGTCGTCTGCGGGCACGCTCTCTCCTTGGTTCGGTAGGGTGTGGAGCAATGATCAGACCGTTCGTTTTGCCGCAACCGCTCCGTTAGAGCGACCATCCCCCGTTGAACCGCCACTGTCAAGAGCCCCTTTTGGGCTTTCTCAAGTCTTCGACAAAGACGCGGATTTGACGCTCCGTCTGAGCGGCGGTTTTCTGAGTTATGAACGTTTTCAACAACTTTTTGGGACCCCCGCCGAGACAGTTTTCAACATTCTCAAAATGAGCGGGGGATGCCTCGAATGCAGGAACCTGTCCAGGGGAAGCAAGAGGAAAAAGCTTGACTTCTCGATAAAAACGCAGGTAAAAAGCCTTATCAATTCAAGAAGTCAAGACTGCGCCCCAGTTGGCGCGAAGCCGACCGGGGCGCAGTCTCATCTTTTCTGACCTGCGATTATTGTAAAAAGTCCCAGCTCAGATACGGTCACGTTGAAAAGTGATACGAAGTTACTCAGTGGCCTCGGTAGTGGCCTCAACCTCGGTCTCAGGCTCTGCCTCAGGCTCGGTTGACTCCTCAGCCTCGGCGAGAGACTCCTCGGTCACGCCCACCAAGACACTGATGCTGACGTTGATCTCGCGATAGAGGTTGATCTCGATCTCATGCTTACCGGAGGTCTTGATGGCCTTGCCGCGACCGATGCGCTTCCGGTCGACCTCGATGCCAAGCTGATCCTTGATGGCGTCGGCGATCTGGGCGGGCGTGACGGAGCCAAAGAGCTGACCCTCCTCGCCAACCTTGGCGTCGACTGTCACGGACTTGTCCGTAAGGGATGCCCTGGTGGCCTCGGCGGCGGCGATGCGCGCGGCCTCGCGCTTCTCGATGCTGTGGCGGCGCTCCTCGAGCTGCTTGAGGTTGCCCGGAGTGGCAGGTTGGGCGATCTTATGGGGGAACAGGAAGTTCTCCGCGTAGCCCTGGGCGACGTCTACGACGTCTCCCTCGCCTCCCTTGCCCCGAAGCTCACCCAAAAGGATGACTTTCATGGAAAACTCCTTCGGTCAGCCGACTTGCGTCGGCTCCTAGTCTTGCTCCGCGGCTCCCGAGACGTCGTCGGCCTTCTCGCCCCTTTGCAGGTGACGAAAGTTGGCCCAGACGTCCACGAGCCCCGCGATGGTTAGTACAACGAACTGCATTTCCAGATAGAGTGCCAGCACACTCAGGAGAAGCGTGGTTAGAGCACTCAGGTGCTTGTCTCGGAAGAACCAGACGAGCACGGCGATTCCCTGCGCCGCAAAGGCAAACCTCAGTGCCATGACCAGATTGACAGCAACCATGAGGATGCCCTGTGGCAGGAGCGTGGGAACGGAGAGCGCCACGGCAAGAGCGGCGACGTCGGCGAC
Organism: uncultured Atopobium sp.; assembly: GCA_964430985.1. Taxonomy (GTDB): domain Bacteria; phylum Actinomycetota; class Coriobacteriia; order Coriobacteriales; family Atopobiaceae; genus Thermophilibacter. Next base: position 4,565 of record CAYSIC010000034.1, on the reverse strand, counting down.
GAGCAGGGCCACCACCCAAAGGGGGAGGTCATAGTCGACGAACCGCGGCAACGTGGGCGCCAGCGTCTCCTCGTGCTCCGCCGCAAGCCACACGCCAAGGTGGGCGAAGAGGAACTCCCCCAGAGCTGCTATGACGTAGGTCGTGGGCCAGAGAAGATCAAGCAGCGTGCGAACCGCCCGTATCTGGAGAGCAGCGTCTGACGACGCCGCAACGAGCTGCTGCTCATAGGTATCAAGAAGCTCTTTCACGCTTTCGGTGAGCGTCGTCTCCTGGGCGAGCGCCACAAGAGCGTCCGATCCAAGGTGACAGCCGGCGAGAATCGCCACGGCAAGGCAGGCGACGCCAGGCGTCATCCTCTTGCCCATGATCAACCCCGCAACCGCAAGCGCGGCGAGACACACAATCACGGCCTCCACGGCGGATGCGGCGTCCTGCGGCAAGCTGAGCGCCAGCGCAGGAATGAGGGTGACCAGAGCAGCCACGATCTTATCGCGAAGGCCACCATGTGAGGTGGCTACCGCGAATCCGTACCCCACGAGTGCCGTGGACACGACGGAAAACGACGAGGATGAGACGGCACCGCCAAGAGCGCAGAGCAACAGTCCCACGAAGGTGGGAAGCGCGGGGCGCTCCTCACCTACCGGCGCGCCAAACGGGACAATGCTACCCGTATTGGACGGCGAACCTTGGTTCTGCGCTCCCTCGACGCCGTTAGGCACGGGAGGACAGCCCTTATGGGGACAGACGCTCATTGCGTGCGCGTTCTTCTCTCGAATCGGGCGACGCTAACCGCGATTGCGGCCGCCGCGGCTGGATACTACTGAAACGGTGTAGGGAACGAGAGCCATCACGCGAGCGCGCTTGATAGCAAGCGCGATGTCGTGCTGGTGCTGCGTGCAGGCGCCAGTGACGCGCCGCGGCTTGATTTTGCCGCGATCAGTCATGTACTTACGGAGGAGTTGCACATCCTTGTAGTCGATGTACTCCGTGTCCTCCTTGCAGAACTGGCAGTACTTGCGACGCAGCTGGCGCTGAAATTCCGGCTTCTGCTGCTTAGCCATGTCTTGTTGCCTTTCTGTTGGTGGCAAAACGCCACCCGTGGTTAGAACGGGATGTCCTCGTCGTAGACGTCAGTCGACGGCGGGGTCTGAACGGAACTCGCATAGCCCTGCGGCGCGGAGGGCGCGGCAGGCGCGGGCGCCGAGGCAGTGTATGAGGGAGCCTGACGACTGGTGGGAGCTCCCCCACCCTGCTGGTTCCTCGGCGAGAGGAATTCGACCTCGTCGACGACGACCTCGAGCTTGCTGCGACGCTGACCGTCCTTGGTCTCCCAAGAGCTGTAGCGAAGCTTGCCCTCGATGGCAACCTTCGATCCCTTGGAGAGAAAGCGAGAGAGCGGTTCGGCGCGCGCACCAAAGACAACGCAGTCGACGAAGTTGGGAACGTCCTCCCACTCGCCGGTCTGCTGGTTACGGCGTCGGTCGTTCACGGCGACGCCAAACGCGAGAATCTGCGTTCCGCTGCCCGTTGCACGAAGCTCGGGGTCCCTCGTGAGGTTGCCCGAAATGTTAACCCTGTTGATGCTCATGCTCTCACTGCCTCTCACATGCAGGAACGAGTCCTGCCTCCCATGCCTAGTCCTTGTCCGGACGGCGCACGATCATATGGCGCTTCACGGCGTCGTTGATGCGCAGAACTCGATCGAGCTCGGCGATCTGCTTGGGATCTGCGTGGAAGTTGATAAGGGTGTAGTCGCCCTCAGTGAGGTCGTCGATCTCATAGGCGAGCTTGCGCTTGCCCCAGTCCTCGACGTTGTCGACGGCACCGCCCTCGGTGGTGATAGCAACGTCGATGCGCTTCATAACGCCGGCGCGGGTCTCCTCGTTGCAGGTAGGGTCGACAAAGAACAGCAGTTCATAGGCCTTCATGTGGTCACCTCCTCTGGGCTCATGGCTCCGGGAGGTGAAGGCGCGCCCGGAGCAGGAAAGGTTCGACGAGGAATCATACCACAGAGCTGCTCTGTTCCCCTGACCTCCCCGCAAATCTCCTTTTCTCAAGCATACCCACCCCACCTGACAGGAATCTTTCCGGAGCTCGACCGCAATCTTTCACCAGCAGGGGAATGACCAAGAAGGTATGGCCGTCGCGACTCTAGATCCGCTTCTTCAGGAGATGAATTCAACATGATTTCTCCATGATCGTCCTACAGGAAGCGATGATCTGCAGAGAGAGGGGGTGGCGAAAATCGGCCACCCCCTCAGACTGTGCGTTCACCGTCCACTCGGTTTGCTACCGGTCCGAGCTATCCTCGGGGTCATCCCCATCGGGTGCAGGGACTCTGTTGATAACGGACGCCCCCTCTACGGTCGGATCCGGAGTCGGCGCTACCGCAAGGGGTGTGACTTCAACAACCTCATCGGAGGAGTCCAGAGGCTCGCCATCACCGGGGACCGGCACCTCATCCTGCGCGGGCTTCTCGGCAGGGGCGCTCTGTGACGCCGGCTCGGTCGGAACGCTCGCGGACGACTCGGGCTCGGATGCGGAAGAGGGTGCGATGAGGGGAGTTGGGGACATCGGGGTGGTCGGCGTCGCGTGTGGCTGAGGCTGAGCCTGCGCGGGAGACTGAGAGCCAGTACCACCGTCTCCAGGACCACCAGGCTGACAGCCGGGCCGCGGCGGTTGCTGGTAGCTGCCCTGCTGCTCGCGCGGATCCATTAGGAAGGGAGGGAGCGGGTCCTCGTCACGACCCCAGAGGGGTACGTTGAACTGACGCATCCACAGTCCGACCGCCGTATAGGAGAGCAGGTTTAAAAGGACGGATGCGAAGTTCTCAAAGAGCAACATCACAAGAACGGCGGGCCCCATGGAGGAAAGCAGCGAGGCAACGAGCTCGATGATGAGCGACTGCTGCATCGAGGAGGACATCAGGTGATCGTACTCGATGAACATATCCACCACGTACACGATTTGCGGCATGACGCTCATGATTGCCGTAAAGAGGATGAGGAAGGTCGCCACACCCACAATGGCACCACCAATGAGCCGCATCCCAATGATTCTGATGAGGCCACCCGCGTCATGGGAGGACATCTTCCAGATGGTCTTGAGGCGCACGCCCGCGCCAAACTTCTGATAGATGGTGGCGCGCAGCGACGCCACGGTAGTCACCTGTCCCAAAAAGATGCAGAAGATCGACCAAAAGAAGGAGAGCAAGTCGTTCAGCAGGGGAACCGCGTCAACGACCCAGCCGATGGCGGCTATGCCAATACCCCATACCAGGAGGACCAGAAAGATCCGCCAGCCGCTCGCTATGCACTCGCCAACGCGCACGCCCTTCTGCTTGGGCGCTGAGTTGACGCCCCATGCCGTGAGACGCGCCCACTCGGCGGCATACCCAAGCAACCCCAGCCATCCCACAAAGGGAACGAGCATGGCCAGGGTCAGAAGCAGAACGGGCTTTATCCAGCCCTTGTCCTTTGTAAGAAGCGACCAGGAGCGTGCAAAGTAACGGTCTCTCCTGAAGCCCTCGAGCTCGTTGTCTGTCACCATCCAAACTCCCCTTTCTGATGGGAGGACCCAGCGGTCCCTATAGCGTACCCTGATTTCCTGCTTTTTTTGTTACCATCGCGCCACAAAGACCTGCCCCGGAACGCGGGGTCGAAGGCTCCACGAATTCTAGAAAAAGGCCGACCCCAAAGGGCCGGCCCATCCAGTCAATGGCGGAGGAGGAGGGATTCGAACCCTCGTACCCCTGAAAGGGGTAAACGGTTTTCGAGACCGCCGCATTCAACCGCTCTGCCACCCCTCCGAAGGGTGACGTGGCGCCCGAAGGCGCCACGAATAAGTTCTGGCGGAGAGTCAGGGATTTGAACCCTGGAGACGCTTTAGGCGCCTACACGATTTCCAATCGTGCTCCTTCAGCCGCTCGGACAACTCTCCATGGAATACCGCAGCGGTCAGTATAGCGTAAGACCGCCTTTTTGGGGAGTGTCAATCCTCGCTTTTTCTTGGTGCGCAACGCGCTACCATGCACAGATAATCGATTTCTCGATTCGGAAGAAACCAGGGAGACACCTTGCTCGAGTTCTTTTCGACTACCACCCCCGATGCCGTTGCGATGTCTTTGCCCGCATGGCTTGACCTCGCCTCCGTGGTGGTCGGCGCCATCTCCGGCGTGTTTGTTGCGCGAGAGCGTCGACTCGATCCAGTGGGCTTCGTGGGGCTCGCGATTCTCTGCGGCCTTGGCGGAGGGCTCATCCGCGACACGATGATGCAGGCGGGCGGAGTCTACATGCTCGACTCGCCTTACGCAATCGTCGCCGTCGTGGCCACGGCACTTCTCGCGTTCTTCTTTCCTGGCCCGTTCGACCGATTTCCCGCGCTGATCGAGTGGGTGGACATAGTCTCGGTGGGCCTGTTCGCCCTCATGGGCACCGACAAAGCCGTGGTCCACGGTCTTCTTCCCGTCTCCGCCATTCTCATGGGCACCATAACCGGCGTGGGCGGTGGCATGCTGCGCGACGTCTTTCTTGGTGACGTCCCCCGTATCTTCAGGCCGAGCAAC
>CAYSIC010000033.1:7950-14607 GCA_964430985.1 uncultured Atopobium sp. | reverse complement strand
TCAGTGCCAGTATGGCTACGCGGCTTTATACGTCAGCAGCGGATATTGAAGATTCGCTTGACAAAGGCATGTTGAAGATAGTTACAGCAGCTATTATACGGGACGATGAGGGTAGAATACTGGCAGCTCAGAGGGCACGCGGGGAATTCGCAGGGTGTTGGGAATTCCCGGGCGGACAAGTCAAGAAAGGCGAGACGCTGAAGCAGTGCCTTGTTCGTGAGATATCTGAGGAACTTGCCCTTGAGATTCAAGGTCTTACTCCGTTTTTGAAAGTGGATTATGATTACGAAACCTTCTACATGAGGCTCTATTCGTTTACTTGTAAGGCCAAGGGCGTAGTCGCACTACATGACCATTCTCGGGTTATGTGGGTGGCGCCGAAGGACCTTGTGTCCCTGGACTGGGTTCCTGCGGATGAGGGGATAGTGGGGGCCATGTGTGCTAAGTGCTGACGTGAAAGCCCGGAGAATTTTGGCCGGAGTTGGGGCACATGCATCTGGTCAACGCGGTTAACTGAACCCGGACATATTTTACCAATCCGGGTAACGGGTAAGCGTATTGTCCGAAGCGCCCCGAGAATTCGGGTGGGTCTTAAGCGTGTCAGACAGTCATGCAAATTTCCTACCGAATCTTATTTCAAGCAGGCTAGGCCTGGACCACGACCGTGCTATAGGAGCTCGCCCTGCTTTCGCTGTGATGAGCCGTCACGTCGATTCCCGCGGTGGAACTCTTCATGATCCGCGTGAACAGGACATGCTTCGATATTGGTACATTCATTCATTGCTGTGGGGACGGTGAGTCAAGTCCAATTTGTGCTGTGAAATTGCCACTACCTTCTGATCGCCCCATCAGTCAGCAGACACCTGCCCTTCAGGGGAACCCAAACTGCAATTCCCCTCACATTCAGTTTGCATTAAGCACGGATAACCCCTCGCGCCGCCTGATCTTCGTTGAGCCTTTCCACCATATTGGTTGTCCTAAGTTTTCTGCGATAACGCTCCGGTAACATCAGTACTGCCGTTGCATCGCCAAACCCGTTCTCAAGGACTTCCATAACATTAGGCGACTTATCCTGGTAGGTTGCAAGAGTGTTATTCAGCAGGGTTCTTGCAGTTTCGATGTCCGGTGGCATGAATATCAGTTTGAGCCTGCTGTGCACCTCTTTTTGCAGGTGCTTGGGAGTTGCACCCACAATGTTTTGCCATTTTACCATGTTGGCACTTCTCGACAGAGCCTTTCTCATTGTCCATCTTCTAGGTGTTCGCCAATAGGCTACCATACCCAGCGACCATCGTACCGAAAGCAAAGTACCAAAGCGTTGAGAAACATAGATTGATTTCGGCGGGCGATGGTTTAGGTGCACAATCAATCGCGCCTAGATGCGAAGTTCCATATTCGCGAAACGAATGCAAGAGGAAAACGAGAAGGACAATGAAGAGCAAATGTGGAAATGAACTAATGAATTGTCTAGATCATTCTATCGCGACTTTATTCCGTTAGGAGAGTTTAACTGATGATTGTTAACTCTTTGCCAACAGAGCACACAGCAACGATGACCGGGGAACCCTATTTATTTTTTGAATTTCGCCAGGTGGCAAAACTGCGCGTTGAAGGGTTTACTAACGAACAGATTGGGGAACAGGTTCAGTCGAACAACTTGTTTCAGTATAAAACCGACAAGAGCGTGGGACGCGTGCTCAGAGCAGTGTTGCGCCGCCTGGATGTTCTTGATGATACGCTGGTGGAAATGTTTGTTAGGGGAAGTTTAAACACAAGCCGGTTGGTGGCACTTTACGCAGCAGCCAAAACAAATCTGCTTTTCTTCAAATTTTTGGAACAGGTTTACCGAAAAAAACTCCTTTTGGGCGATGTTTCGTTGACCACGAAAGATGCACGTATGTTTCTGGTCACAAAAAGGCAGGAAAGTCCAAGAGTTGCTGCCTGGAGCGATAGTACTGTTGCAAAGTTAGGTGACGTCTATTTAAGAATTCTACGGGAAGCTGGCCTGTTAACTCCGGACGCCAAGGTAGTGGTTCCGACAGTCGAGGGGCCGCTAAAGGAGCACCTGGCTATAATCGGCGAATATCGATTCCTGAGAATCCTCATGGAGGAGATGTAAATGCAAACTATTGAGCAGCGCCTGGATCAAATCTACGACATTATTCAACGAGGCGATTTTCTATCCCGCAAAGGACTGGGAAAAGAAGTGAGTTTTTACATTTTTGATTATGACGCCGGGGATGAAATGCTGGTGCGGACTCATATCAAGAATCTCAAAGAAAAATTGAACAGCCCCTTTTCCATGCGCAAAGTAGTCGAGTTTGATTTGTACACCATGCTTCTCGAGATTATGGAAAAAGAAGGCGTGCTTGATGAAATGGAGGCTTTGGAGCGGGAATACGGGGCGGATTATGTATTAGAAGCGCTGCAAGATATGGCAAGTCCGGAAGTTTACGTTGATTTAATTCGCAAGCATCCCAAAGATTACGATCTTGTGTTTCTAACCGGTGTAGGCAAGGTTTGGCCTGTTGTTCGTTCCCACAATATTCTTAACAACCTCCATGATGTTTTGGAAGAGACGCCTGTTATCATGTTTTTTCCGGGGCAATATGACGGCTTTGAATTGCAGTTGTTCGGAAGGATCAAAGATGATAATTACTATCGGGCATTTTCCCTTGTGCCCAGGTAGGGAGGGTATGCAATGAATATTCGGTCTATGTTTCTTAAATCCATTGACCGTGATGTCAAAGGGGTTATCAAAGTTGGCCAGATTGACGAGGAAAATGTCTATGAAGAACTTGACGAATACGTTGTAACCAAACAATTGTCAAGGCACTTTCGAGATTTTTTCGATGCTTATCAGAAGAGTTTGCACCGCCCAACCGACAAAATGGGGGTATGGATCTCGGGCTTTTTTGGTTCCGGTAAATCACATCTTTTGAAAATTTTTTCTTACCTTTTAGAGAATCGTAACGCGAAAGGAAAGCCGGCTGTGAGTTTCTTCAAAGATAGAATTGAAGATCCCCTTGTAATGGCAAACATGGAGCAGGCCGGTGGAGTTGCTTGTGACGTTATCTTGTTTAACATTGATTCCAAGAGTCCCTATGCTGTTAAAGGTGGCAAAGAGGCTATTATCAGGGTTTTCGCCAAGGTTTTCTATGATTACCAAGGATATTACGGCGACAAGCCTTGGGTTGCCGATATGGAGAGTGCCTTAGAGCAAGAAGGTGTTTACCAAGACTTTAAATCCGTTTTCAAGCGGTTGACAGGAGATGAGTGGGAAACCAGGCGCCGCAGAATTCTGTTTGACAGAGACGACGTGGTCAAAGCTTTGGTAGAGTCGCGTGGCATGAGCCGGGAAGCGGCTCTGGAGTGGTTTAAAGCCAAGGATGACAATGTGGTTTTAAGTATTGAGAATTTTGCCAGAAACGTCAAAGAACATATTGACAAAAGGGGCCGCGACCACCGCCTGGTATTTTTAGTCGATGAGATGGGTCAGTACATTAGCGACGATAGTCAGATGATGCTAAGCCTCCAGACTATAGCGGAAGATCTTGGGACATTTTGTCAGGGGCGTGTTTGGGTTGTAGTGACCTCCCAGGAAGACCTTGACTCAATCATTAAGGGAATGGGCAGGGGCATGGATATTGACTTTTCCAAGATCCAGGGGCGCTTCGATACACGCCTCAATTTAACCAGCGCCAATGTGGACGAGGTAATAAAACGGCGCATTTTGGAAAAGACCCCCACGGCCGCAGACACTCTCAGATTGTATTTTAAAGAGAAAAGCGCGGTTTTGCGCAATTTGATGAGCTTCGCCGAAGGAACGCCTGAGATGAAAACCTTTGAGAGCAAACTGGAATTTGCAGAAGTCTATCCGTTTATTCCCTATCAGTTCAACTTGCTTCAAAAGGTGTTCACTGGTATTAGGGAGCATGCTTCTTCGGGCAGGCACTTGGCCTCGGGTGAGCGCTCACTCTTAAGCGCTTTTCAGGAAGCTGCCCAGGCTTACGGCGACGCACAGCTGGGCGCCTTGGTTCCTTTCCATGAATTTTATGAATCTATCAGGTCCTTTTTAGACAGTTCTGTAAGCCAGGTTATAGAGCAAGCGGAAACTAATGCCCAATTGAAACCTGAAGACATAAATGTACTTAAGCTTCTTTTCATGATCAAATACGTCAAAGAGATGCCTCCAATGCTTGACAATGTTACAACCTTAATGGTAAATTATATGGATCAGGACAAACTCGCCCTTAAAGAAAGCATAACTGCTTCACTACGCAGGCTGGAAGAGCAGACTCTGATCCAGAAAAACGGCGATGCTTATATTTTCCTGACCAATGAAGAGCAAGAGATTAATCGTGAGATCAAAAAGATGAACGTTGGCCACGACGAACTTTGCAAAGAAATCGGCGATATTGTTTTTGATGAAATTTATACCCATCGCAGATATCGGTACAGCAATCACTATGATTTTACCTATAATCAAATGATCGATGACAGGCCTCGCGGTGCTCAAGACGGCGAGATTACCCTGCAAATCATCACACCCGATTTTTATGAAGACCTTGAAGAGCATGGGTACGCAGCCCACAGCGCCTTGCAGCAAGAACGTGTTCTTGTCGTTTTGCCGAAAAACAAAAGGGCTTTCCTTGAAGAACTTGAAGCGGTTCTTCAAATTGAAGCGTATCAAATGAGAAGTGGGTCTGTTCAAAACACGCCCGCCGTTCAGGAAATTATGAGCGCCAAAACAGTGGAACGTCAGGAGCGCCGCAACAGAGCAAGCACCTTGCTGGTGGATGCTCTAGGCGATGCTCAAATCTATGTTCGCGGCGACAGGCTGGATCTTCGTACCAGAAATCCGAAGGAGAAGTTTGAGCAAGCGTTAAAGCGCCTAGTGGAAAATATCTATCTGAAACTTGGCTACATTGAGGATTTTGTCACAACTACAGCAGAACTGCAAACTATGATGACGGAGGATAAAGCCCAGTTGAGTCTGACTGTAGATGTACCCAATCGTTTAGCGCTGGAAGAGGTGGAGCGCTTTGTTGAGCGGCGGGATTTGATGAATCGTCGGGTTGATATGAAAAGTTTGCTGGACCACTTCAAACGCGCGCCTTACGGGTGGAACGAACTGGATATTGCGGCTTTGGTCGCCAGGTTAGCGTGGCTTCAAAAGATACGCCTGCAATACGGTGGTGAAAATCTGAGCATCACTGATCGGCGAATACCTGACTATCTTACCAAACGTGGCGAGGTTGAAAGGTTGGTTATGCGCAGACGGATAGGTGTTGAGCCGGCGCTCATCAACACAGTTCGCAATATAGGGCATACGGTTTTCAATTATGCGTCTTTACCATCTGATGAAGATCATTTGGCTCGTAAGATGACGGAACTTATCAATGTAGAGAAGACATTAGCGGAACAACTTTTAAAGTATTATAAGGACCCAAATGGAGCCAAATATCCGGGCAAAGACGGTGTAACCGAGGCGAAGGATCTGCTAAAGCGTCTTCTGACTTCCTCTGAACCGGCTTTGCTTTTTGAGGCATTAGATAAGAATCGGGAAGAGTTGAAACTTGGCGTAAAGCGCTTGGAGCTTATGAGCGGTTTTTTTGACGGGCAAAGAAGCCATTTTGACCAGGCTCTTTCAGTGTTGGACTGCTATTACGATAACCGGCAGCATATTGCAGACCCTGATATACAGGATATTGTGGAGCAGATCAAAGATATCGTCGCAGAAGATGAGCCGTACTCAGATATCCATAAGTTACCTTCATTACTACAGCGGTTTAACGAGGCTTTTGCCAATCATCTTGAAAAGGCTTGCTATCCCATCCGAGATGTTATCCGAAAAGACTACGAATCAGTGCGGGAAGAGGCGATCGATTACGGTTTTAGTGAAAAATTTATGAGTGACATCACCAGGCCCTTTAAGGAACTTATGGAGCAAATCGAAGAAGCGGATGATTTTAACAAAGCCTATGCCATGGAAAGTACAAGTAAGAAACGAAGGAAGCAAGCCTGGAAGCATATAGACGAGGAAAAGGAACGGTTGGAACGAGCCAAAGAAGATGTTTTGGTGAACCCCCTCCCTCCCGTTTCCAAAGAGAGAATTGAATTGGGGCCTCACGAAATTTTTGGCGGTAGAATAGTTTTGAAAAATATAGAAGATCTGGATAAGTTTCTTGAAGAATTGAAGGCTAGCTTAAGCAAGCATTTGGGCGGGGATAAGGAAGTCCGAATCATTTGGTGATCCTGGGGTGAGTTCATTGGACAAATTGGCCATAAAAAAGTTTGCTGTTGATGCCAGAAATAAACTCCTTGAGCAAGTTGAACGTAAAGCTTTTGAGCTGGGTATCACCGCAAAAAAGGTTCAGGAGTTTCCTGAAGTGGGTAGTTTCGTAAACATTCACGGCAATCTGATTGATAAAAAGAAAAGAGAACAATTAATACATAGGATCAAGACTAAAGGTTTTGAGTGGGTTATGGAAGAGATGGCTTATACCTGGTTTAACCGTTTTATCGCTCTTCATTTTATGGAAGCCAATGGTTATTTGCCTACCGGTGTTAGGGTGCTTTCTTCTACCGATCCCAAACGTATTGAGCCGGACATTTTTCGAGAGGTAATCAATGTTAGAGAAAGCCTCAATCTTG
>CAYSIC010000033.1:0-7940 GCA_964430985.1 uncultured Atopobium sp. | reverse complement strand
CAGGACAAGGGCGACAGCGAAGGATTGTTTAAGTATCTGGTTTTAGCCCAGTGTAATGCTTTGCATGAAGTCCTGCCTTTTATGTTTGAGCCTTTGGATGACTATTCCGAATTGCTTTTTCCCAGCAATCTTTTGGTGGAAGATTCGGTCATACGCACGATGATTTCCGGTGTTGATGAAAGTGATTGGTTGGAAGTGGAGATCATTGGGTGGTTGTATCAGTTTTACGTTGCGGAAAGAAAGGATCAAGTGTATGCGGGCCTTAGAAGGAATCGAAAAATCACCAAGGAAAATATTCCCGCGGCTACTCAGCTTTTTACTCCAAAATGGATTGTGCAGTATATGGTGGAAAATTCCTTGGGGCGTTTATGGCTGGAGTCTCACCCGAAATCACAGGCTGCAAAGAACTGGCGCTATTATCTTGCTCCCGTCGAGCAAGAGCCGGAAGTACAGCAAAAACTGGATTCTTTGCAAAACCCGAATCTTAAGCCGGAAGACATTACAATAATGGATCCTGCTTGCGGTTCCGGCCATATCCTGGTATATGCCTTCGATGTGCTTTATGAAATTTATACAGAACAGGGTTATCTGGCGGCTCATATTCCAGAACTAATCTTAAAGAACAATTTGTTTGGCTTGGAAATTGACGATCGTGCGGCTCAACTAGCTGGGTTTGCATTAATGATGAAAGCCAGAAGCAAGGATACTAACATATTTCACAAACCGGTACTGCCTAACATAGTATCAATTCGAGAGTCTAATGGACTTAAGCAATCATTGGCTTATACTTACCTTGATGGTCAAACGAAAAAAATGGCAAATGAGCTAATAGCTGAATATAAAAACGCAAAGAACTATGGTTCTATTCTGAAACCTCAAATAGACAACTTATACGTTTTAGCCGATGAGATAAAGGCCCTCAGAGATAAAGATGAAGTGCTCATTGAACACGAAGATGACAGTTTCGCTGGTCTGGAAACTCTCATTAACCAGACGAAACTACTGACAACTAGGTACGATGTAGTTATCACCAATCCGCCGTATATGTATAGTCGGAACATGAATGTGGATCTAAGTAAGTATCTAAAAGACAATTATCCTGATTCAAAAGCAGATTTGTTTGCTGTGTTTTTGGAACGCACGATACAGATGGCAAAACCCAATGGCATGATGGGGACGATCAATCAGCACTCTTGGATGTTTTTACCAAGTTACGAGAAACTCAGAACCAAGATTCTAACTACCCAAACCATTCAATCAATGCTGCATTTAGGTCCTAACGCGTTTGACGAAGTCAGCGGGTATGTGGTTCAAAGTGTTGCTTTCGCGTTAAGAAATGCCCATATTCCCGAATTTAATGGGGAATACCATAGGCTTACGGAGGCTGATAGCAGCGAGGAGAAACGTATTCAGTTTTTGAGAGGTGGACGCTGTTATATTCAAAAGAGCAATAATTTCCATTCCATTCCCGGCTCTCCAATTGCTTATTGGGCATCCGATAGCATCCGCAAAGTGTTTACACGCGCTATTCCTTTGGGAGAAATAGCGCGACCTCGACACGGTATGTCAACCGGTAGGAATACAGTGTTTTTGCGCAGATGGCAAGAAGTTGAGCTGTGCAATGTCGCTTTTGGCGCGCCCAACTTAGAGAGTTTCGAGAGATCGAAGGTGCGCTGGGTGCCCTACAATAAGGGCGGGAGTTTTAGGAAGTGGTATGGGAATGACCAGCACCTAATAGCTTATGATAGTTATTCCAGAGAACAAATGGGAAGTTACCCAGGGCACCGACATGATAACCGCAAATATTATTTTTTGCCCGGCATTACTTGGTCGTTCATTAGTTCTTCTCGTTTTGGGGCTCGCTATACGTCACGGGGTTTTATATTTGATGTGGCCGGCTCTTCTTTATTTCCAGAGAAAGAAGATTTACTTTATTTAATGGGTTTTCTGTGCAGTAACCTTTCGCATACGTTCTTAAAACACCTTAACCCAACCTTAAACTTCCAAGTCGGCAATATTGCCTCACTACCGATAATAGCCGGCAAAAAGCATTTAGGTACGATAAACTCGATAGTACATGATTGCGTTTCGATATCCAAAAACGATTGGGATGCGTTTGAGGAGTCTTGGGACTTCCAAAAGCATCCCCTATTAGTCCATAAAGATGGGCCTTTAGTGGAGGATGCATTTAAACGGTGGAAAGTCTTTGCTGAAGAACAGTTTCAGAAGTTAAAGGCCAATGAAGAAGAATTAAATCGCATTTTCATTGAAATCTACGGGTTGCAAGATGAACTGATTCCCGAAGTGGCCGATGAAGACGTAACTATTCGTCGGGCAGACCGGGAGCGTGACATTAAATCGTTTATTTCCTACGCCGTAGGATGTATGTTTGGCAGGTACTCGTTAGACGTGAATGGGCTTGCTTATGCCGGCGGCGAGTTTGATCCCAGCAAATATCAAACATTTAAGCCGGTTGAGGACAACATCTTCGCGGTTTTGGATGATCAATACTTCGAAAACGATATTGTCGTCCGCTTTGTTAAATTTGTAGAAGTTGTATTTGGCTCTGAATCCTTGGAGCGAAATCTTGACTATATCGCGGAAAGCATCGGAAAAAGAAAGTCAGAAACAGCCCGGGGATGTATCCGAAGGTACTTCATTCGCGAGTTTTATAAAGACCATGTGCGAACTTATAAAAAGCGACCCATATACTGGATGTTCCGTTCACCCTCGGGTACTTTTAACGCTTTGATTTATTTGCACCGCTATGCTCGGGATACCGTGGGCCGAATCAGAACTGACTACCTTTTGCCTTTGCAGGAAAGATTGGCGTCTAAAGAAAGCGGCTTAAGGCAGCTTTTGACCACAGATCTAACCCAGCGGGACATAACGAGGACTAACAGGCGGCTCGAAGAAATTGATAGAATCATGGCGGAACTCAGGGATTACCATCAAGAGATCCACCATCTGGCCGACAAAAGGATTCATCTTGATCTAGATGATGGCGTAGCGGTTAACTATGAGAAATTCGGTAAAGCCTTGGCCAAAATCTGACGAAAGGGCGGGAATAGATGAATCTTGAACAAATCAAGCGCACGTTGGAGGAAAAGCTCAGCGAACACCCTCCTTTGGGCAGTCGACGTCAGATTATCTTTTGGTACGATGCTAAAGGCGATTTTGCAGAGGAAGTGGAACGCCTTAAGCTTACCAACGGTAAGATTTGGCGCCTGGAACGTGACAAGAATTTCTTGACCAAATACACCATTGAAGTGCTGGATCCCGAATCTAATTACGTGATTTACTCTCAAAGCGCCAAGCCGGCAGATCGGGAAAACTGGCTTTTAGACACGCTACTTTATTCTTATGAGTTTACAGCCGACCGGATCAGCATGATCATGAACGACTTGAGGGCACCTCAATCCCTAAGAGGGACTTTCATGCGTTATGAGCGGTTCTTTGGCAACAAAGAACGGTGCAGACGGTTTACCGGTTTGAAAATAGCCAATTACACAGAGCCGGTAATCGACAGCGCTATCCTGGCTGTTTTAGCCAAGCAGCAAGCGGCGAGCATATCAGATTCGTTACGAGCAATTTTCTCCGAATCGTTGGATGAGAAAGACAATCCTTTGTGGCAAGACATCATAAAGTTTGGCGATGCTGAAGCATTTTGGACTCTTATGGAACGTGAATACGGTTTTGTTGAACATCAGAAAACCTTAAAAGCTTTGTTTCTTGGTCTCGTGATAACCGCGTTTTCGCAACAATTTACAGGCGATCTACCAAAGGCATGGGAAAAATACGTATTGGCCAAGCCGGCAAACTGCCTGGTCTTCATTGACCACTTTATGAACCATATGGGTCACAGCAAGTACTTTCAGAAACTTGCCAGGGAAGCTGAGGGTGCTCTTCATCTTTCATCTTACTTGAAAGAATGGGGACTGCCCCATATTGCTGAGGTAGACATCTTTCCTAGCCTGGACAAAGCTGTGATTGACAGCTTGGTTGGCAGTTTGGAAAATAGGGCTGACAATTATGAGTATTATCTCGGCATTATTGAACAGAGGCGGACCAAACATTTTTATCCCCAATATGAAGAGACTTATAATGCTTTGTATTGGGCTATCAGGCTGTTAGAGTATCAAAGAGAGTTTGGCAGTGGCTTCTTCGAGCAAAAAGCCGAAGGCCTTTTTCAGGCTTATGTCCAGCGTTACTATGAGGCGGATTACGCTTACCGTAAGTACTGCTTGGCATATGACAAAGCGAAACGGCCTGAGATTTTGCATGGGTTAAACGAGAGAATTGAAAACCTTTACTGCAACTGGTATCTGCAGGATCTGTCCATCAAATGGTCCGAACTAGTTGAACAAGAACTATCTTGTGATTGGTTTGCTGTAACAACTAAAAAGCAGCAAAGTTTCTATATCAACTGTGTTGCGCCGATAGCGCAGAAAAGCGAGCGGGTTTTTGTAATTGTTTCAGATGCTTTACGCTATGAAGCCGGCTACGAACTCATGGAAGCGCTTAATCAAAACGTTACAGGCCTATCGTCAATAGAGTCGATGTTAGGTGTTGTTCCTTCCTATACCCAACTGGGAATGGCCGCGCTTTTGCCCCATGATAGACTTCAAATGGTCGATGGTGAAGTGTTGGCAGATGGGTTGAGCACATCAGGATTGGCCAACCGCCAACAAATACTTCAACAAAACGCTGAAGCAGTAGCCCTCCGCCTACCAGATCTTTTGCACATGGATCGTCAAGCTGTGCGGGAGACAGTTAAAGGAAAGCATGTGGTATATATTTACCACGACACCATCGACGCTGTTGGCGATCAAGCCAAAACAGAAGACAAAGCTTTTGAAGCTGTAGAGCAAGCTATTCAAGAGATCATAGAAGCGGTACAAATTCTGGTGAAGAATCTCAGTGAAGTAACCGCATATATCACAAGCGATCACGGGTTTATCTATCACAGAAGCCCGCTTCACGAAAGCGACAAAACTGTACCAGGTGATGAACAGCCAATATTGTTCAGACGGCGTTTTATGCTTTTTGATAAGCCGGTTGAGGTGCCCAATACAATGGCAATTGACCTAGGGTACCTTTTCGGTCCGGAAAACACGCGCATCGCAGTTGTTCCTAAAGCTCATAATCGGTATAAGGTGCAGGGCCCGGGTCAAAGGTTTGTTCACGGCGGCGCCGGTTTGCAGGAAATTGTGATTCCTTTGGTGCGTTTTAGAAATGACCGCAGAAGAGACCTTTCCAAAGAGGCGACAAAAGTGGATGTTAGGATGCTTACTGAGAGCCGGCGCATTACCAACAGCATCTTTTCACTCACGTTTTTCCAAACCGAGCCTGTGGGTGGCAAGATAACGCCGCGCAAGTTAAAGGCCTATTTTCGAGATCCTGACGGTAGTGTTATTTCAGACGAAGTTTTATTGGTTGCGGACCGTTCGGCGCCTCGGGCCGAGGACCGAATTTATGAGGTCAGATTTACCCTCAAGAGCCGCCGCTATGATCGCTCGGCTGTGTATCACTTGGTTTTGGAAGATACGGAAGAAGTAGTGGAAACCGTTTATGAGCAAACCCCCT
The DNA here is from genome assembly GCA_964430985.1 of uncultured Atopobium sp. Taxonomy (GTDB): domain Bacteria; phylum Actinomycetota; class Coriobacteriia; order Coriobacteriales; family Atopobiaceae; genus Thermophilibacter. The sequence continues at coordinate 2,354 of CAYSIC010000033.1, read as the reverse complement.
TTACGTTAGATTTGGGGATTATGCCGGATTTTGGTTTTTGAAGGAGGCCCCTAATAGTGGATTTGAACCAAAAACTTAATCAAGAATTTGCAGGCCGAGTGGTAAGAAAAGACTTGACTAAATTAATTAAAGAAGGGGCCAACGTTCCCGTCTATGTTCTGGAATATTTATTAGGTATGTATTGTGCTACAGATGACCCCCAAAGTATCGAAGCCGGGGTGGAACGTGTTAAGAAGATTTTGGCGGATAATTTTGTCCGCCCTGATGAAGCCGAAAAGGTGAAATCAAAAATTAGGGAGTTGGGGCAGTACACTATCATCGATAAGCTTACGGTAAAGTTGAATTACAGGCGGGATATTTATGAAGCTACATTTTCAAACTTGGGAATAAACCGTGTGGTCATGTCGCCTAATTATGTGAAAGAATTTGACAAGTTGTTAGTAGGCGGGATCTGGTGCATTGTGCAATTGGATTATATTTACGACGAATCATTGAAAGATTCCAACCCGTTTATTATCTCCAACTTAACTCCAATTCAAATGCCCCATATGGACATCACCGAAATCCTTGAGCGGCGGAGTAAATTTACTAAGAATGAATGGATCGATGTTTTGCTACGCTCTATTGGTATGGAGCCGACACAGTTAGAATATCCGGTAAAATGGCATATGTTAGCCAGGCTCATTCCTTTTGTGGAAAACAACTATAATGTTTGCGAGCTAGGTCCTCGGGGGACAGGGAAATCTCACGTTTATAAGGAACTCTCGCCCAATTCTATTCTCATTTCCGGAGGACAAACCACCGTTGCCAACCTGTTTTACAATATGTCCACCCGACACGTGGGTTTGGTAGGTTTGTGGGACGTGGTTGCTTTTGATGAAGTGGCCGGAATCAGGTTTAAGGATAAAGACGGTGTGCAGATCATGAAAGATTACATGGCTTCTGGTTCTTTTGCCAGAGGGAAAGAAGAAAAAATCGCCTCTGCATCTATGGTTTTTGTAGGTAACATTAACGAAAGTGTAGATGTATTGATTAAGACCTCTCATCTTTTCGAACCGTTTCCTGAAGCCATGAGTACGGACACGGCCTTTTTTGACCGCATGCACCTCTATATTCCCGGATGGGAAATTCCCAAGATGAGGCCCGAACTGATTACAGACGAATACGGCTTCATTTCCGACTATTTGGCTGAGTTCTTCAGGGAAATGCGCAAACGCTCTTTCACCGATGCTTTGTCCAAGTATTTCAAATTAGGCAATAACCTCAATCAACGGGACGTTATTGCAGTGCGCAAGACTGCATCGGGGCTAATAAAACTGTTATACCCCCACGGAGAATTTACTGAGGAAGACCTAGAAGAAGTTTTGCGTTACGCCCTAATAGGGAGGAGAAGGGTTAAAGAACAACTTAAGAAGATCGGTGGCATGGAATTCTACGATGTTCATTTTTCTTATATACATAACGAAACTTTGGAGGAAGAGTTTGTTAGCGTACCTGAACAAAGCGGAGGCACTCTTATCCTCGAGGGAATAGGGAAACCCGGCCATGTTTATACTGTAGGCCGCGCCGTTTCAGGTATGATTGGGGTCTATAAAGTAGAGATTGCCATGGTGAATGGAACCGGCAAATTTGAGCGTACTGGCATTGGGACACATCGAGGGGCAAGGGAAAACCTCGGTGTAGCCTTTAACTACTTCAAGGCCAATTCCAAATTCATTAGCGCTTCAATCAGTACCAAGACAAAAGACTATCTTTTGCACGTTCAGGATATGCAAGGGGTCGGTATGACCGCAGAGTTAACTTTGACAGCCCTGATCGCTTTAGCATCGGCCGCCTTGGCCAAACCAGCTAAAGCACAATTGGTAATTCTGGGTTCCATGAGTATTGGGGGCACCACTATTAAAGTGCCGGAACTCGCCAATGTTTTGCAGGTTTGTTTCGATGCAGGAGCAAAGCGGGTTTTGTTGCCCATGGTTTCTGCAGCTGATATCCCAACAGTGCCGCCGGAGCTTTTTTCTAAGTTTCAGATTTCGTTTTATCAGGACGCAAAAGATGCAGTGTTCAAAGCGTTAGGGGCTGTTTGAAAGGGGAGGCTTGGCATAGTGAAAGATACCTTATGGTGATTGTAAACAACTCACAATTTCATGATAGAGTGCTAGGTGCAAAGGAAATTACAAAAATTCTTCTTGAAAACAAACTATGCCCTTTTTCTCCAAATACATGGGCGCGGGAGGCTCCGGGAAATCTTCTGTCGTAGGCGCCCTGGGCATGGACCCGTGATGCTAAAATCACTATGAAGGTGGTATTAGAATGCATTGCCCATTCTGCAACCCAACAGAGATAGTCGTTTCGAA
>CAYSIC010000032.1:3931-14719 GCA_964430985.1 uncultured Atopobium sp. | reverse complement strand
TGGCTGAAAAGAGCGTTCCGTTCGGGGACACCATGGTGACGTCTGCCCGCATCTCAGATTCAATTGTCACCCCGCTCTACACCGGTATGGTAGTCTTGGCATCGATTAACCAGGCACAGACGGTGATCGACCTTACTAACGATGCTGTAGGCGGCTTACATGGAATTCAGGCTTTTACAGTATTTCTTAGAAATCGACGATGCCGCGTCGATTTCTCGGGCTGCCGAGCGATTGCACATCACCCAGCCCACGCTATCGCGGCAACTCAAAGGCCTGGAAGATGAGCTTGGCGTACCTTTGTTTACTCGAACCAATCATGGGCTAACGCTGACGCAAGCGGGGCTGTACCTTAAGGACCGCGCGCAAGAGATTCTGACATTGTCCCAGCAGACGGAACAGCACTTCGTCGATCAGCGCCACGAGTTGTTCAGCGGCAACATCAACATTGGTGCCGTTGAGGCTGACAGTAGCCATGTGCTGGCAAGTGAGCTCGCGGCGTTCACTGCGGCGTATCCCGCCGTGACATTTGATCTCTTTACGGGCACCAGTGACGATCTGTTTGACCGACTTGACAAAGGTCTGATTGATTTGGCCCTGTTGCTAGAGCCGGTGAACACAGACAAATACGACCACGTCACACTTGCACATACCGAACGCTGGGGTCTGGTTGTCAGTGCAGACGATCCATTGGCCCGTTTCCCGGTGATTGAACCTGACCAATTAGCTGGAATTCCGTTGATTATTTCTAGTCGTGGTGCCGTTCAGCAGCTTTTCACTAATTGGGCAAAATTTAGCATCGATCAGCTTACTATCGTTGGGCACTTCAACTTGATTTTCAACGTGTTGCCGCTGGTTCAGCAAGGCGTCGGCGCTGCACTGACAATTGAGGGCGTGATTGACTCTGATAATCGCGTCAGTGTTCGCTTTATTCCATTTTCACCACGGGTGCAGACCCACACCGTGCTGGCGTGGCGTAAGCATCGCTTGCAGACGCCGGTCACCACGGCATTCCTCGATCGTTTCCGTCATTAAATAAGCGCGACGGTCGGGCAGCCGCGGCCCTCAGGCAACTCGGCTCCATCGTAGGCGACGCATGCGCGGGGAAGCGTCAGATGCGGCGCCCTCAGGAGAGCCGGGGGCTCGTGCCGAGAAGCGCCTCGAGCTCGAGCACCTGCGCGCGGGGATCGCGCCCGTCCGCCGAGAAGCGCCGCCACGCGTCTTTGTCGCTGTGAGCCCTCCAGTCCACGAGGGGGCCAAAGCCGCCCTGAAGCGTGCGTGCGGCAACCGAGAAGCTCGGGTCCGTGCGCAGGCCCGGGTAGCGCACCTCGGCCACGAAGGGGTGGCAGGCGAGATAGGAGGCCACGACCTGAGCCGCGTCCGAGCGGGCGCGCCAGCGAATGCGGGCGTCAGCGTCCTCGAGCACGCGCAGGGCGTCCTCGGCTGCCAGCGGACTGAGTGCCTCGTTCAGACGCGTCGCAAGGGGGCCCCAGACGGCCGAGAACCCCACAAGAGCTCTCCGCGCACCCCGCTCGCGCACGAGAACGACGTTCGCTCCCATCCCGAGGGCGGGGCAGGCGGAGGGGCCCGTTTGGGTCACGTCACAAACGAGCTCCTCCCCCACCTCGTGGGCCGCGCGCGCCTCGGCGCGCACGTCGACGCAAAAAACGGGAGGCCCCCCGAAAGGCGCAATCACGCGCATATCAGGGACGTCGACGAGAGCTTCGTCCAGGGCGGTTTCGTCCGCAACGCACCAGCGGGCCTCTCCCATCCGTCCCGACCTACCTGCGCGCGGAGATCTCGTCGGTCACCTGAGAGACGAAGTCGTCAAGGGCCATCTGGTGCGTCTCGTTGGTGCGATCGCGCACGGAGATGTTTTTGGCCTCGGACTCCTTCTCGCCGAGGATGAGCATGTACGGGACTCGGTCAATGGAGCGCGCCTCGCGAATCTTGTAGCCGATCTTCTCGTCTCGGTCGTCGACCTTGACGCGAACGCCGGCAGAGCGCAGCTGGTCGGCGACCTCGCGGGCGTAGACACGGGTCTTCTCGGAGACGGGAAGGACCTTGACCTGGCAGGGAGACAGCCACGTGGGGAACTTGCCCGCATACTGCTCGGTCAGCATGCCGATGAAGCGCTCGAACGAGCCAAAGCCCGCACGGTGAATCATGATTGGCTGCTTCTTGGAGCCGTCGGCGTCCGTGTACTCGAGCTCGAAGTTGTGCGGAAGCTGGAAGTCGAGCTGAATCGTGCCGCACTGCCACGTGCGGCCCAGGCAGTCCTGCAGGTGGAAGTCAATTTTGGGACCGTAGAAGGCGCCGTCGCCCTCGTTGACAATGTACTCGAGGCCCATGGAGTCCAAGGCATCCTTGAGACCCCGTTCGGCGCGCTCCCAGTCCTCGTCGGAGCCCATCGAGTCTTCCGGACGCGTGGAGAGCTCCACGCGATACGGAAAGCCGAACTGCGCATAGTAGGCGGTGATGAGGTGCGTGGTGTCCGTGACCTGCTCGGTGATCTGATCCGGGCGGATGAACAGGTGGGCGTCGTCCTGAGTGAACTCGCGAACGCGGAAGAGTCCGTGCAGTGCCCCCTTGAGCTCGTGGCGGTGGTCAAGGCCCGCCTCGGCGAGTTTCAAGGGTAGGTCACGATACGATCGGGGCTTCGACTGGTAGATGAGGCACGCACCGGGGCAGTTCATCGGCTTGATCGCGTAGTCCTCCTCGTCAATCTGGGTCGTGTACATGTTGTCCTTGTAGTGATCCCAGTGGCCGGAGGTCTCCCAGAGCTTGCGAGACAAGATGATGGGGGTCTGAACCTCGTCGTAACCGTAGGCGGCTTGCATCTCGTGCCAGTACTGCATGAGGGAGTTGCGCACGACCATGCCGTTGGGCAGCCAGAAAGGAAAGCCCGGGCCGGCGTCGTTGGTCATGAAGAGCTCCATCTCGCGGCCGATCTTGCGGTGGTCGCGGCGCTCGGCCTCCTCGAGCATCTTGAGGTGCTGGTCGAGCTCGTCCTTGGTGGCGAAGGCAGTGCCGTTCACACGGGTGAGCATCTTGTTGTTCTTGTCGGCCTTCCAATAGGCGCCCGAGACGCCCGTGAGCTTGAAGGCCTTGAGAGCCTTAGTGTAGGTGAGATGGGGCCCCACGCACATGTCGATGTACTCACCCTGCTGGTAGAAGGTGATGCGAGTGTCCTCTGGGAGGTCAGCGATGTGCTCGACCTTGTACTTCTCGCCGCGCTCCTCCATGAGCCTCACGGCCTCGTCACGCGGCAGCTCGTAGGTCGTGAACTTGAGGTTCTCCTTGGCGATTCTCCTCATCTCCGCCTCGATGGCCGGAAGGTCGTCCTCGGAGATCTTGGCGTCGCCAAGATCAACGTCATAGTAGAAGCCGTTATCGGTGGCCGGACCGTAGGCGAAGTGAGCTTCGGGATACAAGCGCTTGATGGCCTGCGCCATGATGTGCGCGGCGGAGTGGCGCACGACATGGGTGGCCTCCTCGGCGGAGCACTCGTCCACGTGGCCGTCGTTGTAGAGAACCTTCATGAGAAACCTCTTCCTCCATGCGTTCATGTGTCTTTCCGTGGCTGCATGACAAGAAAAGCGCCCGCACGCCACCTCGGGGTGACGTCGAGCGCTCTGAGGCGTCTGTCGCGTGGCCTGCCGGCCGATGAGGGGACAGACGCCTAGATAGTCTGCGTTCGCGCGCTATGTGCCATGAGGCGATACATCAGATTGGAGCCCTTTCCGTAAGCGGATGCTGCTTATGGTTTACCACAAGAGAGGACTTCGTGTCCGCATGAGCCGCAGGTAAACGCAAATATACCCGTCGTCTACGAGGAAGTACGCCAAATGTGCAAACCCATGTGAGAGAGGTCACGTCGCGCGCTGCAATGGGAGCCCTCTCTCGACAATCCCGCGCTTCGGGCAAGCCTCATCGCATGGAGCCGAGCGCGCGGGATTGCGAACACGGCGCTCTGGCACGGACGCTCCGCAAACCTACGATTTTCTCGCCAGAGTGCCTTTGGATAGCGACTATATCGATGGGGAACCCGCCCAGGCTCAGGTCACAAAAAAAGCCCGCGTCGCAAGACACGGGCAGAAGACCCGCTCAGATAGGGGGCTACTGGATGCGCGTGCGGCAGTACGGGCACGTCTTCCAGTCCGCGTTGAGGGGCCGGTGGCAGGTCGGGCAGACGTTTCTCACCTGGGTGTTGCAGATCGGGCAGACCACGAAGTCACGGTCGATGGGCGCGCCGCACTTGGGGCAGATGCCATAGTGCGAAAGCTGATGCTCGCGCAAGGCGATGTCCAGGTCCTGCTCCTCGCGGTCGATGAGGTAGGAGCTCGGACGCAAGATCACGTAGGCGAGAAGTCCCACGATGGGAATCACAGAGATGATGGCCCACATCCACCACGGCTCGGCCCCACGACGCTGGGCGTCACGAATGACATAGACGATCGAGAGGATGTAGAGCATCACGACGCAGATGACCATCAGATAGAGGACCATGCGGACCTCAGGCGTGATGATCTGGTCGAGCAGTTCTTCCATGGGGACTCCTTCTCATGTCGGGGCACGCCCGTACGCGGCACCGCAGACGCCCTAGCATTGTAGCAAAAGCCAACTTATGGAGACGCTTCCGACGAGCCCCTGGCAACGCGGGCAGCTTCCACAAGGCGATTCTTCACACAATGGAGATGTCGCCGTCCCTATAGGCCCAGGAGTCGCAGCGCCTCCCCGCGCGTCTTCATGTCACGCAGGCAGCCGCGCACGGCCGACGTCGTGGTAAGAGCGCCCGCCGCCCGTACCCCGCGCATGGTCATGCAGGTGTGCTCGGCCTCGAGGACTACGAGCACCCCCAGGGGGTCGAGCTCTCGAACCATGGCGTCGGCAATCTGACCCGTCAGGCGCTCCTGCACCTGCAGGCGTCGAGCGTAACCATTCACGCAGCGTGCGATCTTGGAGAGCCCCGTGATGCGCCCGTCGCGCGGAATATAGCAGACGTGCGCATGCCCGATGAAGGGAAGCACGTGATGCTCGCACAAAGACGAGAAGGGAATCTCCTTGACGATCACCATCTCCTGATTGCCAGGCTCGTGGAACTGTGTGCGCAGGTACGCACCTGGATCCTCCTGCATGCCGCCGAGAATCTCCTCACAGGCACGTGCCACACGGTCGGGGGTGCCAAGAAGCCCCTCGCGACTCGGGTCCTCCCCTATCGCCAGAAGGAACTCGCGCACCGCGGCCTCCACGCGGGTCTTATCAAGCTCGTTGAAGTGGCGCTCGTCTATATCGCTCATGTGCTGCGACGATCCTCTCTTCGATCGTGGGGAACTCCCTGGGAGGGGCGACAACATATCGCAGCGCGCCCCGCCGTCCCATGGTACGCCATCGACTGGAGGACGCGCGGCTCAGTCTACGTCGAGCACGGCCCCGCGCTCGACGAGCGTCCCGGGAATCCTGATAGCCGCGGTCTTGTAGCCGGGTTCGGGGCCCCGTATGGCGTGCTCGAAGGCCACCCGTCCGCGCGCGAGCAGGTCGAAGCGGACGGTCGTGAGCCTGTTGTGCGGGACGGTGTTCTCGAGCGAGTCGTCGACGCCCATCACGCTCACGTCCTCGGGAACCCGGCGGCCCTCGTCGGCGAGGGCCGTGATCACGCCCATTGCCATCCGGTCGTTGGCCACGTAGATGGCCATGAGAGAAGGGATAGTTCATGATCGGGACGGGGCAGCCATACCGATCATGGTCCACCGCCGTCCAAAATAGGTGGGCATGCATGGTCAGAAGCACTGTGGAGAGACCCAGATGCGGGCGGAACTCGTTGAGGTCGCCGGCCATGATGCTCATGCTCAAGATGAGCCCATCCGCCGAGTGGTTGATCAATCATCATGAGCGGTTGCGAGCCCCTTCCCAAGGGGGAAAGAAGCGGTAGCATTTTACGGGCAGGCGGAAAGGGAGACGCATGGGAGAAAAAGTGGCGACCGAGACGGCGACCGATCGTCTGCGCCTCATCCTGGGCGATGAGGGCCTCGCGCGGCTCGCACGAGCACGCGTCATGGTCGTGGGGCTCGGCGGCGTGGGGTCATCGTGCGCCGAGGCGCTCGCGCGCGGCGGGGTGGGGCACCTCGTGCTCGTGGACCGAGACGTGGTGACACCGAGCAACGTAAACCGTCAGGCACTTGCCTTCACGAGTACGATCGGACGCGACAAGGCCGAGGTCATGCGCGGGATGGCCCTCGACATCAACCCCGCGGTCGACGTCTGCGCGCGGCGCCTCTACCTCTCCTGCGAGGACCTCGCAGAGGCCCTAGGGGCGCTCCCCCGCCCCGACTACGTCGTCGACGCGATCGACACCGTGGCGCAGAAGGTCGCGCTCGCCGCCTGGTGCCAGGCCGAGGGAATCGCCGAGCTCAGCGCCATGGGCGGGGCCAACAAGCTCGACCCGTGCCGACTGCGCTTCGCGCGCATCGAGGACACCACCGGCTGCCCGCTCGCACGCGTCATGCGCAAGAAGTGCCGTCGAAGCGGCATCCATGACCTGCGGGTGCTCTTCTCGGATGAGGAACCCGTACACATGGAGGCCATCTCTGAGGAGCAATGGGCACGCTCGGGCCCGCTCCTGGGCACGATGTCCTATCTGCCGCCCATCATGGGACAGATGATCGCGAGTCGCGTAATCCGCGACCTTCTGGAGTTGGCGTAGGGACGCGAAGGAGCGAGCCGACTTGCCTACGAGAAGTCCCGAATCTGCTCGGCGACCTGTGCGATCGTGGCCTCGAGCTCGGCGGCCTGCGCGTGCTTCTTCTCAATGACCTCGGGGGCGGCCTTGGCGACGAAGCCGGCGTTGCTGAGGGTCCTCTCGACGCTCGCGAGGTCCTTCTCGGCCCGGGCGAGCTCCTTGGAGAGCCTTTTGCGCTCGGTCTCCAGGTCGATGACGTCTCCAAGCTCGACGAAGACCTCTAGGGAGCCGTCGGCCACGGAGACGGACCCCGCGGGTTTCTGAGCGTCTGAGCCAAAGGAGAGCCCCACGTTGGCCAGGCGCTCGGCGAGCGGTGCGAGCGTCGTGAAACGTGCTGCGTCGGCTTCCCCCATGCGTACGGCGACCACGAGGCGCTCCTTGGGAGACAGGCGGTAGCGAGCGCGCGTGGAGCGCACGGCGCCCACCACCGAGCGCAGGAGCTCGAAGGAACCCTCGGCCTCGTCGTTCGCAAAGCCTGCGTAGGCCTCGGGCTCGGGCCATGCCGCGACCATGAGAAACGCGGCGTCATGTGCATCGAGACCGCTAGCAGGCAGGGAATCCCAGACGGACTCCGTTACGAACGGCATCACGGGGTGCAACAGGCGCATGCAGGTGTCCAGCACGAAGACGAGGTTGCGCTGGACCTGGAGCCGCTCGGCGGCGTCGTCGCCCGTCAGACGTCCCTTGCAGAGCTCAACGTACCAGTCACAGACCTCGTTCCAGAAGAAGGACTGCAGGTCACGAGCATAGTCACCAAACTTGTAAGACTCGAGCTGCTCGGTGGCCAGCGCAACCTCGCGGGCCAGTCGCGAGAGCATCCAGGCATCGGCCTCGGTGACTGCCGCCGCCGGGCCCGGCTCGTAGCCGTCGAGGTTCATTTGGACGAAGCGACTCGCGTTCCAGATCTTGGTCACGAAGCCCTTGGCCTGCTCGGTGCGCGGGCTCTCCAGAAGCTCATGGGTCTTCTTGTCGATCGTGGCATCGAACTTGACGTCCTGGTTGTTGGTGACGAGCGTGAGCAGGTTGAAGCGCATGGCGTCTGCACCGTACTTCTCGATGAGCTCCATGGGGTCCACGCCGTTGCCCTTGGACTTGGACATGCGGCTGCCGTCCTTGGCCAGGATCGTGGCATAGATGTAGACGTCGTGAAAGGGGACCTCGTCGGTGAAGTACAGGGAGCTCATGATCATGCGGGCAACCCACAGGGCGATGATGTCGCGCGCCGTGACGAGGACCTTGGTGGGATGATGTTCGTCAAGCTCGTCGAGGTGCTCGGGCCAGCCCTGTGTGGCAAAGGTCCATAGCTGGCTCGAGAACCATGTGTCGAGCACGTCGGGATCCTGCTGCACCTTGCCCCCGCAGTGCGGGCAGACGTCCACGTCCTCCTCGAGGGCATCCTCCCAGCCGCACTCTTCGCAGTGGAAGACCGGAATGCGATGGCCCCACCACAGCTGACGCGAGATGCACCAGTCCTTGAGGTTGTCCATCCAGGTGAGGTAGGTCTCGGTCCAGCGCTCTGGATGGAAGCTCACCTCACCGGAGCGCACCACTTCGGTCGCGCGCTCCTTGAGCTTGTCGACGGCAACGAACCACTGCTCGGAGAGCCAGGGCTCGAGCGCGGTATCGCAACGGTAGCAGTGCATGACGGAGTGGTCGAGCTCCTCGACCTTCTCGAGCAGACCGTGTTCGTCGAACCACGCGACGATGGCCTCGCGGCACGCGTCCCGATCCATGCCGGAGAACTCCCCGTAGCCTTCGACCACGTGGGCGTGCTCGTCGAAGATGTTGATCTGCGGCAGGTCGTGAGCCTGACCCATGGCGTAGTCGTTGGGGTCGTGCGCAGGCGTAACCTTGACGAAGCCCGTGCCAAAGCCCGCGTCAACGTGCCAGTCCGCGAAGATGGGGATCTCGCGGTCCACGATGGGAAGCAAGACCGTCTTGCCTACGAGCTTGGCCTTGGCCTCGTCGGAGGGGCTCACCGCGATGCCGGTGTCGCCGAGCATGGTCTCGGGGCGCGTGGTGGCCACCGTGACATGATCGATGCCGTCGACGGGCTCCGCGAGTGGGTAGCGCAGGTACCACAGATGACCCTTCTCGTCCCTGTACTCGGCCTCGTCGTCGGAGATGGCCGTGGAGCAGCTGGGGCACCAGTTGACGATGCGCTTGCCCCGATAGATGAGGCCATCGTGATACCAGTCGCAGAAGACCTTGCGCACCGCGCGACTGAACTCGGGGCTCATGGTGAACTTCTCGTCGGAGAAGTCAATCGAACAGCCCATGCGCCTGATCTGGCCGACAATGGTGCCACCGTACTCTCGCGTCCAATCCCAGCACGCGTCGAGGAACTTCTCGCGCCCGATCTCAAGGCGGCTCACACCCTCGTCCTTGAGCTTCTTGTCAACCTTGGTCTGCGTGGCGATGCCCGCGTGGTCGGTGCCCAAGATCCAGCGGGTGGAGCGGCCGCGCATGCGACTGTAGCGCACGTAGGTGTCCTGAATCGTGTCATCCATGGCGTGACCCATGTGGAGGATGCCCGTCACGTTGGGAGGCGGAATCACGACAGTACAGTCACCAACGCCCTTGCTGCGCTGGTAGCAGCCGGCATCGATCCACCTCTGGATGAGCTCGGGCTCTGCGGCCTGGGGGTCATAGGTCTTGGGCATCTCTTCCACGACAGATCCTTCCGAAGAAACGATAAACGCTCATCAGAATAGCACGCGCGCACGCAGGGCCGAGGGGCTCTTCTCGGAGGTTTGGGTTCGCGCTCTCGCGCGAGAGGGCGAGCCAAGCCGCTTTCGAAGCCCATCCCTTTACCTCCCAGTCTGGTTTTGGCAGTTTTAGAAGCTTCGAACGGCCAAAAACTGACAAGACCAGACTGGGGGCTTGTAATCGCAGCCCGCTGAATTCAACGACGCCCACGGGAAGGTGAAAACTCGAGATGGCATCATGAAATGGCAGGTAAGATGAGCTCATCTACCCAATTGACGGGCTGCGGGAACCCCAGCTCGCAAGAGGCCCAAAGAGGAGAGCTGCATGAGCACAGAGGATGATGGGGGGCGCCTCTTTGACGCGCACTGCCACCTCGACTGGTTCGCTCACCCAAGACGCGTGGCCCGCGAGGCCGATGCCGCGGGCCTCGATGTCCTCGCGATGACGGTCACGCCGAAGGAATGGCACACGGCGGCCCGCGAGCTTGCGGGCTGCCCCAACGTCACCCTCGCGACGGGGCTACACCCCTGGTGGGTCGCCGACGGCCGCTGCGGCGAACGCGACGTGGACGAGCTCTGCAGCCTCATATCGGACCAGCGCCTCGTGGGCGAGGTGGGGCTCGACCGCTCGAGGGGCCGTGACGCTCCCGACTCCTGGAGCGCACAGGTCACGGCCTTCGACCGCGTCTGCGCAGCGGCTGCCAAGGCGAGCGAAGCAGGGGCTCCTCGAATCCTCTCGATACATGCTGTGCGCGCCGCGGGCGACGTCTTGGACGTCCTCGAGCGCACCGGAGCCTCCATGCGCTGCCGCTGCGTGCTGCACTGGTTTTCGGGCTCGACGCCGGAGCTCTGGCGCGCTGTGCGAGCGGGCTGCTGGTTCTCGTTCGGGGAGCGCTCGCTCGCCACGGCACGCGGACGCGAATACGTGCGCCTCGTGCCCGCTGAGCGCCTCCTCACCGAGACGGACCTGCCTGCTGCCCCCGGCGACGCGGGAGGAGCGGCGTCCCTCGTCGACTCGCTCGGCCGCGCGCTCGACGGCCTGGCCCACGCGCGGGGATCCGACGTGCGTCCCCTCGTGGCCCAAAACGCGCGCGCGCTTCTCGACGACTGATGGCAACTGAGCCAAAACAATGAGTGCAACGGCGAGAGAGCGCTTCTCGACCCAAGATGGTAAAGTTAATGAGTTCCGTAGGCCCATGCAGGGAGATTCATGAAGCCACTTCGCAAGACCACGCGCGCGAGGAACCTGCTCTCGTCCACGATGCTGGCCAGCTCCTCGGTCGACCTTGACCTACCACTCGATGACGTCGTAATCGTCTTCGCCTGCAGCGAGAACTTCGTGCC
>CAYSIC010000032.1:0-3921 GCA_964430985.1 uncultured Atopobium sp. | reverse complement strand
CTCTCGGTGGCGATTCAATCGATCGTGGACAACGCGAGCGCCCAGCGCCGCTACGACATCATCGTCCTCACCCGCAACATCTCTCCTGCCTCCATGATCACGCTCACGCGACAGACCAAGTCTGGAAACGTGGGGATCGGCTTCCTGGACGTGGACGCGGCCCTGGGCGACATCGAGCTCCCCTATCACGGCCACTTTCGCCCCGAGACATATTTCCGTCTGCTTGCCCCGTCCCTGCTCCCCAACGTGGACAAGGCCATCTACCTTGACTCCGATCTCATCGTGGACGCGGACATCGCCGAGCTCTATGACGTGGACGTCGAGGGTTACCCCCTGGCTGCCACGCGCGACGCGGACACCATCGGTCAGATGGACGGCTACGACACCACCGTAGGGCCCTACCTCGCCTACGAGCTGGGCATGGATGACCCGCACGACTACTTCCAGGCGGGTGTCCTCGTCATGAACCTTGCCGAGCTGCGCCGCACCGTCTCCGCCGAGAGGTTCCTGGAGATCGCCACCGAGCGCTCATGGCGCTGGAACGACCAGGACGTCCTCAATAAAGTGGTGAACGGCCGCTACCGGCGCATCCACATGCGCTGGAACTATCTGGTGGACTGGCAGCGTCTGAGGCGCACCCACATTGTGGCCAACGCGCCGATCGGCGTACGCACCGAGTACGCCGAGGCCGCCGAGAGACCCTACGTCGTTCACTTCGCCGGACCTGACAACCGCCCATGGCTCTACCCGGACGCCGACCGCGCTGGTCTCTTCTGGCACTACGCAATGCGCTCGCCTTACCTCGACGAGCTTCGCGGCCAGCTCGAGGAGTCTCGGGCGAGCGCATCTGGTCTTGCCAAGCGGCTCCAGGTCATCGTGCTCTACCGGGCCCTCATGCCGGCCTTCGACAAGACTTGTCCCGCCGGCACCCGCCGCCGCGCGGCCCTCATCAGAGGTTATATGAAGGCAGGCGGCGGAAACCTATAGGGAGAGTGCGCCGAGGCCGGAGACGCAGACGACGGCCACATGCCAAGGCGGGAAGCCCGAGACATGTGGCCGCAAGGTCGTTAATGCTGAGGTGCGCTACGCGGAGCGATGCTTGCCGTGGGCCGTGGTCACAAGCCGGGGCGGCTCTTCCCCGCCGACACTTTGGCTGGTCACGATCACCTGTGTGATATCCAGGTCGCTCGGCAGGTCGAACATCGTGGACTGCAGCGTAGACTCGCAGATGGCGCGCAGGCCACGTGCACCGGTGCCGCGAGCGAGCGCCTGGCGCGCAATCTCAGTTAGGGCAGCATCTTCGAACGTGAGCTCCACGCCCTCGAGCTCGAACATCCGGTGATACTGCTTCACAAGAGCGTTCCGAGGCACGGTGAGGATGTTCACGAGGTCGGACTCGGTGAGCTGGCGCGTGGCCGTGATGACGGGGATGCGTCCCAGCAGCTCGGGAATCATCCCGAACTTGTGAAGATCCTGGGGCATGACCTGCTCCATGAGGGCGTCCTCGTCGTGCAGGGCCTGCTGACCCACCTCGGCGTTGAAGCCGATCCCCTTCTTACCGATCCGGTCAGCCACAATCTTGTCCAACCCCACAAAGGCACCGCCGCAGATGAACAGGATGTTGGTGGTGTCGATTCGAATGAGCTCCTGCTGCGGATGCTTGCGGCCGCCCTGCGGCGGCACGCTGGCCTCGGTACCCTCGAGAATCTTGAGGAGCGCCTGCTGGACTCCCTCGCCGGATACGTCGCGCGTGATGGAGAGGTTCTCGGCCTTGCGGGCGATCTTATCGATCTCATCCACGTAGACGATGCCTACCTGGGCGCGCTCCACGTCACCGTCGGCAGCGGTGATGAGCTTGAGCAGGATGTTCTCCACGTCCTCACCCACGTAGCCGGCCTCGGTCAAGGTCGTGGCATCGGCAATAGCAAAGGGAACCTCGAGGAAGCGGGCGAGCGTCTGGGCTAGAAGGGTCTTGCCCGTGCCCGTAGGGCCAAGCAGCAAGATATTGCTCTTGGCGATCTCTATCTTCTCCTCCCCCTCCTTGACCTCGTCGTTTCCGGACAGAATGCGGCGGTAGTGGTTGTAGACGGCCACGCTCATCGCACGCTTGGCGCTCTCCTGTCCCATGACGTACTGCGACAGCTCGTCGTAGATCTCGTGTGGAGTGGGAAGGTTCTTGATCAGCGGTTCGATCGAGTCGGTGTCGAGGACGTCATCTGCGGCGTCGAACTCGGCCTCGTCAATCATGTCCGCGCACGTGTGAACGCACTCGTCGCAGATGAATACGCCCCCGGGCCCAGCGATGAGCTTGCTCACCTGGCTGCGACTCTTACCGCAGAAGGAGCAATGCATCTCGTTGTCGACGGAGCTGGCACCGTTGTCTTGGTCGTTTGTGGACATCGAGCTACTCCTGGGTCTGTTCGCTGCGCGAGGTGATGACCTTGTCCACCAGACCGTATGCGCAGGCCTCGGTCGCGCGCATGTAGTTGTCGCGCTCCGTGTCTGCGTTGATCTTCTCGATGGGCTGGCCGGTGGCATCGGCGAGCATTTGGTTGAGGCGCTCGCGAATCCACTTGGTCTCATCGGCCACGATCTGAATGTCGGTCTGCTGGCCCTGGGCGCCGGAGCTGGGCTGGTGGATGAGGACCATCGCGTTGGGCAGCGCGAGGCGCTTGCCCTTGGCGCCGCTGGCAAGGATGACCGCACCCATGGAGGCGGCCATGCCCACGCAGATGGTAGAGACGTCTGGCTTGATGAAGTTCATCGTATCGATGATGCCCAGGCCAGCATAGACGTCGCCGCCGGGAGAGTCGACGTACAGCGAGATGTCCTTGTCGGGGTCCTGGCTCTCCAGATGCAGGAGCTGGGCCACAACGAGGTTAGCCGAGTCGCGCGTGACCTCCTCGCCGAGAAAGACGATGCGATCGTTGAGCAGGCGAGAATAGATGTCGTAGCTGCGCTCACCGCGCGGGGTCTGCTCCACCACGTAGGGGATGAGCGGGATGTTGGTGGGATTGTGCATGAGTTCCTCCTTGCGTTGTGCGATGCCCCGGGTGAGGCCGTGGCCGCCCCCGGGGCATGTGGATGCGTGCTGAGAGGGACAGCTACTCGTCGGTGGCCTCAGGGGCCTCGGCGGAAGCGGACTCCTCAGAGGAAGCGGCGCGCTCGGCGACCTCGTCCACAATGTTCACCTTGGCATTCTCGACCAGCCAGTCGAGGGCCTTGGTGCGCCTGATGGAGTCGCGGATGGCCGGCAGACGGCCCTCGGAGCGCCACTCGTCGATGGAGGCGGCGACGTCCTTGACTCCAGAGCGCTCGAACTCCTTGGCGATGTCCTCGTCAGTGGCCTCAAGACCGAGCTTGACGGCCACGGCGTCGAGAGCCAGCGATTGGCGGGCGCGCTCCTCGGCCTGGACGTGCAAATCGGCGATAAAATCGTCGGGCTTGACGCCACGGGCTCCGAGGTACATGTCGAGTGACATGTTCTGACGCTGGAGCTGGTTCAAAAACTCGGTTGCCAGCTCATTGAAGATCTCGTTCTGGTAGTCCTCGGGGACGGTCTCGAGCATGAGCAGCTTGCCGACGGCCTCGACGACGCGGTCCTCCTTGAGATTGGGCAGCGAGGTCTTCTTGTCACCCTCGACTTCCTCCTTGACGGCGTCCTTGAAGGCGTCAACGGTGTCGAAGCCGAACTTCTTGGCGACCTCGTCGTCGAGCTCGGGGGTGACGACCCTCTTGATCGAGTTCAGGGTCACCTTGACGGTGGAGGTGTGGGAATGGGTCTCGCCCTCGTGCTCGTGCTCGTGGGTCCAGGTGATCTCCTTGGTCTCGCCCTTCTTCATGCCGACGATGCCGGCCTGGAGCTCTGCGGGAACCTGGTTGCCGTCGAGCTGGAGCATGCGGTTGGTGCCGGCGAGATGA
>CAYSIC010000031.1:0-14770 GCA_964430985.1 uncultured Atopobium sp. | reverse complement strand
TTCCGCAGGTGCCTACCTGTCCCTGCTCCTTGCAAAGTGCACTCGGACGGACCCCAGCATGCCCCAGCCCGCCGCCCTCGTGGATTTCTATGGCTACCATGACCTGACTTCCGAGTTCTTTTCCCAGCCGTCCGCAAGCTATCTGACGCTTCCGGGCGTCAGCCGCTCGTGCGTGAAAAGGCTCGACGGCAGGCGCCCCGTCACTTCAGGGCCAAAAGCCCTACGGTTCTCGCTCTACGTCTATGCGCGGCAAACGGGTACCTGGCGCGAGCTCCTTGGTGCCGCCAGCGATGAAGTCGCCCTCTCGTGTTCTCTGTCTAACGAAGACCTAGCCGCCCTGCCTCCCCTCTTCATCGCGGCGAGCACCTCTGATGATGACGTCCCGTTCTCTTGCTCGAAGAGCGTGGCGCGCAAGGCTCCACATGCGCGCATGAAGACGGTCTATTACCTTGAGCACGACTTCGATCGTGACACGACCAACCCCATTGGTCGGGAGACCTACGAGGAGTTTCTCGCTTGGCTCAATGAGATCGTCTCCTAGCATCGCCACAGTCTCTACTCAGATCTTCATATTTCTTGTCATGTGCTCCGTCCTTTTTTTGCGACGTGGCGCATAGGCACGCCTGCATTGGGGGATACACTCGAGGAAAAGTCAGCATTCGCCTCTTACTATGAGGAGGTCCCTTGGAAATGAATCTACCCCAGGACGTTCCCCCCGAGGTCATTGGCGCGCACGGGCCCTCCTCAATCTTCTCCGACAAGCAGGATGCCTCGTCCGTCCCCGCCGCGGACGATCCCTCCCCCATCGAGGGGCGTCTGCGCAAGGCACCTCTACGCATTCCCGACAACTACGCGGGATGCACGGGCTTCACGCTGTTCGGGCGGCGCATCCGTTCGCTTCTCTACTCGACCGATGTCGCGGTGATCAGGAACTCCAACGCGGACGCGATCTTTGCCGTCTACCCCTTCACAGCCCAGCCCTCCATCACGCAGGCGCTGCTCACGGTCTCCGAGGCCCCGCTCTTCGTGGGAGTGGGCGGCGGGACCACCACAGGTCGGCGTGCCGCCGAACTCGCCGCCGTCTCGGAGATGCAGGGCGCCGCCGGCGTCGTGCTCAACTCCCCCGCCTCGTCCGAGATGGTGTCGCAGGTCGTCTCCACCGTGGACATTCCCGTAATCGCCACCATCACCGCCTTCGATGATGAGGCCATCGAGAAGGTCTATGCCGGGGCGCGCATCATCAACGTGGCAGCGGGCAGACACACGGTCGAAGTCATTCGAGAGCTCAGGGCCTCCTTCTCCGACCTTGCGATCATAGCCACGGGAGGTCACAGCGAAGAGACCGCAGCAGCGACGGTGGCAGCCGGGGCCAACGCCCTCATCTGGTCTCCGCCGAGCATCGCTGAGCTCCAGAGGGACATGATGGTGCGCTACCGCGAGCGTGCCGAGGCCGAGGCCGCCCAGGCCAACGCAAGCGCTACCAAGGAACCCGTCATCACGGTACCCGATCTCACGGACATGCCCATCGCTGACGTCCCCACCGGCGTGGTCACCGTGGTGCCACCCGAGTCCGAGGCTCCCTCGCACGGAAACGCCAAGGAGTTCGTAAGCCCCTTTCGGGGTCGGTTGCCCCGTCTGCCCTTCTTCGGCCGCAAGAGCACGGGCAAGTAGCAGGCGCGGCACAAGATGCTGCACGGGGTACTCGGTGCGTTCTGGGTTGAGAATCTCCACCTGCAGCTCGGACAGCATGATGCTCCTCTCGATCATGAGTGCGCGTGCAATCAACTCGCCACCGCTCTCGAAGCGCACGTCCGCGTGTGAGACGCGACCGAAGCGGCCGTGCCCGCCGGGCTCCGAGCAGATTCGCAGGCGGCACGATTGCGTCTGCAGGCGGTTCTCGCTAAAGCCCGCAAGACAGGAAGAGAATTGGCGAAGGGGAGAAATTCCGACGCGCTCACGTCATACTGTACGGGGCACATGCAACGCGAGGGGGAGGCTGTATGAAGGAGCTCGAGGAGCGCATTCGTCAGGACGGGGTCGTACGCGAGGGAAACGTCCTCAAGGTGGACAATTTTCTCAATCACCAATGTGACGTGGGCCTTTACGATCTCATGGGCGCCGAGTGGGCTCGCCTGTTCGCCGGGCACCGCGTGGACAAGATCCTCACCATCGAGGCCTCGGGCATTGGCATCGCCTGTATCACCGCACGCCACTTCGGCGACGTCCCCGTGGTCTTCGCGCGCAAGACCGAGTCCAAGAACCTCGACGGCGATCAGTACCGTGCCCAAATCAGGAGCTACACCAAAGGACGTGTCTACGAGGTCATCGTCGCCAAGCGCTTCCTCGTTCCCGGCGAGCACGTCCTCGTCATCGACGACTTCCTGGCCATGGGCTGCGCCATGGACGGCCTGCTCCAGATCTGCGAGGGCGCGGGAGTGATCGTGGAGGGCATCGGAATCGCCGTCGAGAAGGGGTTTCAGCCGGGTGGCACGCGCCTGCGCGAGCGGGGCTACCATGTCGAGTCGCTCGCGCGGGTCAGCGCGATGGACGCGAGCACGGGAGAGATAAAGTTCTCCTAACGTCCCCTCGACGCCCTCCGTCCGCACGACAGACGCATTCCACCTTCCGCAAGATTTGCCTTGACATCTGAGCATATGCTCATGTATAACATAAACATGATTATATGAGCACACGTTCATATGTTCTTATGAGTAGAGATGGAAGGAGGTCCCATGTCCACGTGCTTCGAAGTCGGAGAGGCCCCCGGCGAGATGCCCGACGAGGAGCTTCTCTACGACCTCGCGGATCTCTTCAGGGTCTTCAGCGACACGACCCGTATCAAGATTCTCTTCGCCCTCATGGGCCGCGAGCTCTGCGTGGCCGACATCGCCGAGGAGACCAACACCACGCAGAGCGCCGTCTCTCACCAGCTGCGCACGCTCAAGCAGGCGCATCTCGTCAAGTTCGTACGGGACGGTCGCAACGTGGTCTACTCGCTCGCCGACGACCATGTCTACACCATGCTCAGCCAGGGACTCACCCACGTCTGCGAATAGCTCGCCATGTCAAGTGACGGGTCATCTGCCCAGACGACCCCACGAGAAGGGATGTACCATGCGCAAGGTCTACAAGCTCGATGAGATCGACTGCCCCACCTGTGCCCAGAAGCTCCAGGACGCTCTCGCAAAGGTGGACGGCGTCAGGTCCGTCTCCATTAACTTCCTTACACAGAAGCTTACGCTCGAGGCTGATGGCGATCGCTTCGATGCCATTCTCGATCGCGTCGTGAAGCTCGCCGCCGAGCTCGAACCCGACTGCGAAATCGCCCGCTAGACTCGGGCAACGGGTCCAAAGACCGCAAGTCCCCGGCCGTCCGCATCCCGGACGGCCCCTCTCGTCCCTATCATATGTAAAGATGTTCACATGAGCATTCTTGGAGGAAGCTACATGAGCAAGAAGCGGAAGCGGTGGCTAAGGCGCATCCTGATCGCGCTCGCGCTCTTCTTTGTCGTCCTGGTCGTTGACGAGAGCGGCCTGCTCAGGTCCGCCTTTGGCGTCACGGGCAGCGTCTACGCGAGCTTCGCACTCTATCTCGTCCCCTATCTCATCGCCGGACACGACGTGCTCTCCAAGGCCGCGCGCAACATCATCCATGGGCAGGTCTTCGACGAGAGCTTCCTCATGTCCGTGGCGACCATAGGCGCATTTGCGATGGTGGCCTTTCCCGAAGCCGAGCCCCACATGGCGGAGGGCGCCGCCGTCATGCTCTTCTACCAGGTCGGCGAGCTGTTCCAGAGCTATGCCGTGGGCCAGAGCCGCAAGTCCATCGCGAAGATGATGGACATCGCTCCCGACTACGCCAACCTCGAGCGCGCGGGGGAGCTCGTTCAGGTCGATCCCTCCGAGGTTGCCGTGGGTACCCAGATCGTAATCAAGCCCGGCGAGCGCGTCCCTCTCGACGGAATCGTCTGCGAGGGAGCCACCCAGCTCGATACCGCCGCCCTCACCGGCGAGTCAATTCCGCGCCACGTCGAGGTGGGCTCCGAGGTCATCTCCGGATGCGTCAACATGGACGGTCTCATCCGCGTCCGCACGACCAAGCCGTTCGGAGAGTCCACCGTGAGCCGCATTCTTGAGCTCGTGGAGAACGCGAGCGAGAAGAAGGCGCGCACCGAAAACTTCATCACACGCTTCGCCCGCTGGTACACGCCCACGGTGGTCGTGGCCGCGGCACTTCTCGCTGTGATTCCGCCGCTGGCCGCCATGGGTCCCTGGTCCGATTGGATTCTGCGCGGTCTGACATTTCTGGTGGTGAGCTGCCCGTGCGCGCTCGTGATCTCGGTGCCGCTCAGCTTCTTCGGCGGCATCGGCGGGGCGTCCAGGATCGGCGTGCTCGTCAAGGGCTCCAACTACCTCGAGACGCTCGCGGCCGTGGACACCATGGTCTTTGACAAGACCGGTACGCTCACCAACGGTTCCTTCAACGTCGTGGCCATCCATCCCGAGGAGAACATCGACCCTGACTACGTGCTCTCCTTCGCCGCCTATGCCGAGGCGTTCTCGGACCATCCGATTGCCTTGTCCGTCAAGGAGGCCTACTCGGGCAGAATCGACCAGGCGCGCGTCGCCGACGTCCGCGAGGAGTCCGGCCACGGCGTTCAAGCACACGTGGACGAGCACGTCGTGCTCGTGGGAAACGACGGCCTCATGGCCAAGCACGGCACGAAGTGGCACGACTGCGACCTCACCGGTACGATCCTGCACGTCTCGGTCGACGGACGCTATGTCGGCCACATCGTGATCGCGGACGTGGTCAAGGAAGACGCCGAGCAGGCCATTCGTGACCTGCACGCTGCGGGCGTCAAGCGCTGCGTCATGTTGAGCGGGGACCGCGAGGAGGTCGCGAGGGCCGTGTCCGAGCGCCTGGGCCTCGACGAGTTCCACGCTCAGCTCCTGCCGGCCGACAAGGTCGCCACCGTCGAGGAGCTGATCGAGCGCGAGGGCGCGCGCGGCAAGCTCGCCTTCGTAGGCGACGGCATCAACGACGCGCCCGTGCTCACCCGCGCCGACGTGGGAATCGCCATGGGCGCGATGGGCTCCGACGCCGCAATCGAGGCCGCCGACGTGGTCCTCATGGACGACAAGCCCTCCCAAATCGTCCGTGCCATCGGCGTGGCCCGCAAGACCATGCGCATCGTCTGGCAGAACATCATCTTCGCACTCGGCGTGAAACTCGTCATCCTGGTTCTCGCCGCCGTGGGCGTCGCCAACATGTGGCTCGCCGTCTTTGGCGACGTGGGCGTGGCGATCATCGCCATCCTGAACGCCATGCGTGCGATGCGCGTCCGCTAGCCGCCGCGCGGGATGCCCCCAGGGCCTACCAGATGCCCAAGAGGTGCTGCATCCCCAGGCTCACGGCCGCGATGGCGACCCAGCAGCACAGGCCCATGAGGATGGGCTTGGTCCCGGTACGCACCAGCTTGACGATGTCCGTATTGAGACCGATCGCCGCCATGGCCATGACGATCAGGAACTTGGAGAGATCCTTGATTGGCGCGGTCACCTCGACGGGAAGCGCGAGGACCGTGGTCGCCACGCTAGCCAGCACGAACAGAAGCACGAAGGTCGGGAAGGCGCGCCGCAGGCTAAAAGAGCTCTGGGCCTCCCCTCCCTCCCGCCGCGCCCGGCGGACGTTCCAGAGCGCAAGACCCAGCGTGATGGGGATAATCGCAAGCGTGCGCGTAAGCTTGACGATGGTGGCGGCGTCGAGCGTGTTGGCACCGGGGTGCATCCCGTCCCAGGCCGTGGCGGCTGCGGTGACCGACGAGGTGTCGTTGACGGCGGTCCCGGCGAACAGGGCGAAACCCTCGTTGGAAAGACCTAGCATCCCGCCGAGCGTGGGGAACACGAGAGCGGCTATGACGTTGAACAGGAAGACGACCGAGATGGCCTGCGCGACCTCCTCATCGTCCGCTCCGATCACGGGAGCGGTGGCCGCGATGGCCGAGCCTCCGCAGATCGAGGAACCCACCCCCACGAGGGTGGAAATCCTGCCCGGAACCTTGAGCGCGCGGCTCATCACGTAGGCGACCACGAGCGACGTGGTGATGGTCGAAAGGATGATTGGCAGCGACGTGGCGCCCACCCGTGCGATCTGCGCGAGGTTGAGCCCAAAGCCCAGGAGGACGACCGCGGCCTGCAGCACGGTCTTGGAGGTGTACGCGATGCCGGCATCAAGCGGCGCGCGCCGGGCCCCCTTGACGAGGAGCGCGAGGACCATGCCCAAAAGGATAGAGAACACTGGTCCCCCGATGACCTCGAAGCGCCTGCCCAAAAGCGTGGCCGGAACGGCGATGATAGCGCACAGGGCGACCCCTGCGACACGCGGCTTGATCCTATCGAGCATGTGCTCTCCCGTCCTGAATTTCTGAAAATGTCCGGGGTGATTGTACGCTGGAAGAGGCATCGTTAATAATTATACTTGATGATGTTCTCATCACGTTTTGCAATGGTTTGCATTCAGTTGAGCTGCATCGCCCCTGCGCCGAGCGTTCGTCCCTACGTCACGGAGGTTTCATGCTGGACTATCGCGTCGAAACTTTCCTCGCCATCTGCCGCACGGGCAGCTTCACGCAGGCGGCCCGGGAGCTACAGATCACGCAGCCGGCCGTCTCCCAGCACGTGCGGATTCTCGAGCGACACTACGGCTGCGCGCTCTTCGCGCACGAGGGGCGCTCGGTACGCCTCACGCCCGAGGGCATGCTCCTGCACCGCTCGCTCGCCACGATGAGCGCCGACGCGAGGCGTCTCAGGCGCTCCGTCTCGAGCCTGGACGGACAGTCCGAGCCACTCCGCTTCGGGGCCACGCGCACCGTTGCCGAGCACGTCATGCCACGAGTTCTGCCCTCGTGGGGCCTGAGCCACCCCGACCGGCGTCTCTCGATGCGCGTGGGCAACACCCAGGACCTTCTCGGCCTCATCGAGCGCGAGCGGATCGAGTTCGCCCTTGTGGAGGGCAGCTTCGACAGCCGCCCCTACGACAGCGTGCCCTTCTCGTCAGAGGAGTTCATAGCCGTGGGGCCCGTCGGAGCCCATCCGGCGACCTGCATCCGCGACCTCGCGGGAACGCCACTCGTCCTGCGCGAACCGGGCTCCGGCACGCGAGAGATCCTCGAGCGCCGCCTTGCCGACAAGAGCCTCTGCGTGGAGGACTTCGACATCGTCGCCGAGCTCGCGAGCGTCGAGACGGTCAAGGCATGCGTGGCGGCAGGTATGGGAACGAGCTTCCTCTACCGTGTGGCAGCCGAGCGCGAACTGGCCGGCGGCACGCTCGCCGAAGTCACGCCAGAGGACTTCCGCGTGACACACGACCTCTCGCTCGTGTGGCCTCGCGGCAGCATGTTCTCGGAGCGCTATCGCACTCTGTGCGCCGAGTGGCGCGCCTGCGCGCACGCCCGCTAGGCCGCGGCGTCGCTCTCCCCGCTCGAGCCCGAGCGCCTGCCGTTGGCGAACCCAAACCCGACGATCGCCAGCACGATCGCCGTGACGGCATTGCCCCAGCCAAAGAAGTTGAAGGGCAGGGAAGCCAGCGTGGGGACCCCAGTGATGCCCACCATGAAGATGGCCGTGTCGACCCAGGGGACGAGGACGACCGCCTGCGTCGAGACGCTCATGCAGCTCGAGAGCAGGTCGAGGTCGTCCATGCCCTGCTCGCGAAACTTATGGCGGAACAGGTCGCTCGACATGAGCACGCCAAGGTAGGCGCTCGTGGTGAGCGCAACGACCATGAGCGCGGTGAGGATGGATGACACGACGAGCCCCACCCGGCTCGTAACCCTGGAGAAGAGCCCCTCAGCGATGACGTCGACCGCCTTGATTTGGATCATGACCGCACCGTAGCAGGTGGCAACGATGGCAAGCAGGGCCGCGTTGACCTGGGCCGTGATTCCCCCGCGATTGACGAGCGTGAGGAACACGTCGCTAAACGCGGACGGATCGAGCCCCGTGACCGCAGAGAGATCGAACCCGCTGAACAGAGCCTCCAGCCCAGCCGTGAGCGCCCAGCCATTGAAGACGGCACCAAAGGCGAGCGCCACAAGGGAGGAGACGACCAGGGTCAAGACGATGGGCTGCTTCTTGAACGTCATGACGAAGACGAGGACCAGGGGGAGGGCCACGACGGGATTCACGCTGAAGACTCGAGCGATCTCGGAGCGAATCAACTCGCTCGTCTCGAGGCTCGCCGTGCCCGCGCCGTTCCACAGCCCCAGGACCAGATAGGCAATCGTGCTCAGGGCCAGCACGGGAACGCCGTAGCGAGAGATGCGGCGGATCATGGAGGTGACGTCGGTGCCCGCGAGGTTCGCCCCGATGTTGGTGGTGTCCGACATGGGCGACAGGAGCTGCCCCACGTGCGTCCCGCCAATGACCGCGCCCGCAACGATGGGCAGGTTGGCCCCCATGGACATGGCGATCGAAATCATGACGACACCCACCGTCCCAGCCGTGCCCCAGCTGGTGCCCACCAGAACCGACACAACGGCGCAGATCAGAAACGAGAGCACCACGATGAACGTGGGGTCAATGATGCCCACAAGGTAGTAGATGAGCGCGGGTATCGAGCCCGAGAACATCATGGACGCAACGAACATGCCTATGGAGAGGAGGATGAGGATGACTTCCATGAGGTCGCCCAGTCGCTTGGTCACGGCCGCCATCATCTGCGCGTAGGTGTATCCGCAACGCCACCCCACGAGCATGACCCACACGGTCGCGAGGACCATCATGGGAACCGTGTTCACGGAGTGGCGCACGCCCACGACCAGCATGGCCAGGAGAAAAACCATGGTCGACAGGGCCTCGACGAGGCTCGGTCCTCTGGGCTGGGGCTCCTGCGGCTGTGGCTGCGCGCCGCGCTCCCCCTCCGTCACCGAACGCCCTCTCGCGACGTCTTCGCGCGCGAAAGGCGCTCCTCCACGAGCTCTGCCAGAACGTCGCCCAGCTCGTGGCCGGCAACGCGCATCATCTGCGGGAAGCGCGAGTAACGCGTGAGGCCGGGCGTGGAGTTGACCTCGTTGAAGACGACCTCGCCGGTGGGCGTGACGAAGAGGTCCACGCGCGCAAACCCCTCGCAGCCGAGCGCCTCGAAGACCGTGGTCGCAGCCGTGCGGACGCGGGCCAGGACGTCATCGGGCAGGTCAGCCGGGCAGCGCAGCTCAGTGTTAGCCCCGGGGTCCTTCTCGAGGTGGATGCGGAAGAAGCCGTCTCCGGAGATCACGATCTGGTCGACCGCCCCCATCCGAGTGCCGCGCACGGCGTCGCCCACGAGGGCGCACCCCACCTCGTCCCCCTCGATAGCCTCCTCGACGCAGACCTTCTCGTCGAGGGCGAAGGCGGCATCCAGGGCCGCACGGAAGCTGGTGGCGTCAGTCGCCCTGGAGACGCCAATCGAGGACCCGCCCCGCGCCGGCTTGACGAAGACGGGAAACCCGCCGCAGGTCAAAAGTGCCGCACGGACAAAGTCATCAGAGGACCCGCGGTACAGGGTCGCACAGCGCGGGGAGCGCACGCCAGCCGCCGCGGCGAGGCGATGCGCCGCATCCTTGTCCATGCAGACGGCCGAGGACATGACGCCACAGCCCACGTAGGGAATGCCCGCCACCTCAAGCGCTCCCTGAACTGTGCCGTCCTCGCCACCCTGTCCATGCAGGACCGGCAGGGCCACGTCCACGGGCAGCGGGAGTAGGTTGCCCGCGTCGGATGCGACGGCAAGACCCACGCCAGGCACGAGCGCGACGGGCTCGCAGCTGTGAGTCTCCCACGCGCCGCCCGCGAGGTCCGCGCCATCACCGGAGTAGCGCAGCCAGCGGCCCGCGCGCGTAATGCCCACGAGCGTGAGGTCAAAACGGTCAGAGAGTTGCGTCACGACGTTTTGCGCCGAGGTGCAGGAGATATCATGCTCGGTTGAGGTGCCACCGAAGAGGATTGCCACGTTGGTCATGCTCGGCCTTTCCATGTCACGGCGTCGATCGCCGTTTGCTGATCGTCAAGCCTCCTATTATAGAATCACCAGGAGTGAGCATGAGGGCCTGGCAGATGGAAAATGCGCGTCTCGCGCACGGGAAACCGACGGCGTATAGTTGATTAAAATTAGCACGCGAGAAGGGAACTCCATGTCATCCGAGCGCAAGACTCTCAAGATCCTCTGTTTCGTGTCCGTTGTCATCGCAATCGCCTGCGCCGTCACGGGATGCTTGACGCTGACGAGTGCCAACACGCAGCCGCAGACCCAGGGGACCCTCGGCGGCGTGCTTGACCTGCTCGTGGGCGCTGCCGCGATTGCGTTCTCGGTCCTGGGCATCAAAGGCGCCAACAAGCCGAGCAGCGCGGGAGGCGCCCGGACGGCCGGCGTCATCACTGCCGTGGTGAGCTGTGTGGCCGCAGCCTGTACCGTGGCGGCCGGGCAGACGGGATACGCAGTAGTGCCGACACTCGCGCTCGTGCTCTCCGTCGCGGGAGCCATCTTTGCCCACAAGGTCCTTCAGCAGGCGCAGCGCTAGGACGAGAAGGGGTCCGACGCCTCACCAGACAGAGAAATCACTGCAGTTTGGCCCTTCAATACATGAAAAATGAATTCTAACTGTAGTTTGGGCTTTCGATGCGCTCTTTTGGCGACCTCGACGATGCGTTGTCTTTTTGCCAACTGGGCAAACGTTATTTCTAATACAGAATTTTATTGATTTTCGATGGTTTGGGACCAAAATAGTGCGCGTCGAAAGCCCAAACTACATTCGCAAACGGAAAAACGTGTGTCGAAAGCCCTAACTGCAGGGTCACCGGACCTCGGACCTCCTCGGAACCCCTTCGCACGGCCCTACGACCAGACCGTCATCGCGAGCGTACCCGCCACGATGAGCGCGAGGCCCGCTGCCGCCGGCCGCGAGAGTCGCTCGCCGAACACGACGCGAGCGAACGCCACCGAAATCAGGATTGACAGCTTGTCGATCTGCACGACCACACTCACCTGGCCCGTCTGCACGGCATAGTAGTAGAAGAGCCACGACGCCCCCGTGGCCACGCCGGAGGCCACCAGAAACGCCAGCTCCCCTCGATTGACCTCGCGCGCAAGGGCGAGCTTGCCGCGCCCCGCCACGATCGCCCAGGCCATGACGGCCACCACACAGGTACGCACCGCCGTGGCCAGGTTCGAGTCCACGCCCTCGATGCCCACCTTGGCGAGCACGGAGGTCAGCGCCGCAAAGACGGCCGAGAGCGCGGCGAGCCAGACCCAGCGCCGCCCGCGCGACGCGCCTGCGTCCCCGCTTTCCCGGGCACGTCGCTCGACCATGAGAAAGGTCCCCACAAGGATCACGGCCGTACCCACGAACTTGACGGCCAGGTGGCTCGTCTCACCGAAGAGCACGATTGCGAGCAGGGCCGAGAGAGCCGTGGAGGACTTGTCAATGGGGACGACCTTGTTGACGTCACCCTCGGACAGGGCCGCGAAGTAGCAGATCCAGCTCGCTCCCGTGGCAAGGCCGGAGAGACCGAGAAAGACGTACGAGCGCATGCTCACAGCCGCGAGGGCCGCGCCCACGTCGCCCGCCGTGAGCGTCGCCATGATCCACGAGAAGACGAGCACCACGAGGGTGCGCACCGCCGTTGCCACGTCGGAGTCGGTGCGGCGGATGCCGCACTTGGCCAGAATCGAGGTCACGCCCGCAAAGAGCGCCGATGCGCACGCCGCAGCAATCCAGTTCAAGAGAGCGCCTCCCTAGAAGCTAACGGACCCATTCTAGCCCCTGTCCCTGCCTAAAGCTCGCTGTGGTCTAGAATGCCTGAAAAGCCGTCCCGAGGAGGACCCCATGGCGCCTCCCGCCTTCGGCCTGCACTGCGACACCGCCGACCATCTGGCCTGGCAGACCCTTCCCGCGAATCTGCGCACCACCTGCGGGGAGGACTTCCACGACCCAGGGACGAAGCCGATCCCGCATGAATGGGGGGGGGTTTTGCCCGGAGCCCCAAACGGACTAGGATTGGAGCAGGCCGCCGTGCGCTCGCGGTCCCTCACCCGTTCGGAGGTCACATGCTCAAGCTCAGGAGATACCTCGCGGGCCACTACGTCGAGAGCGTGGTCGCACCGCTGTTCAAGATGCTGGAGGCTCTGCTCCAGCTGCTCGTCCCGCTCGTGATGGCGCAGGTCATCGACGTGGGCATCGCCCAGTCAGACCGCTCCTTCATCCTGTGGCATGGAGCTGTGCTCGTGGCCATGGGCGTGGGGGCCTGGGCCGTGGGCGGCACCGCTCAGTACTTCTCCTCCAAGCTCTCCGCTGCCTTCGGCACGGCCCTGCGCGACGATCTCTTCCGCCACGTCCTGTCGCTCTCGCGCGAGGACGTGGACCGCCTGGGCCGCGCGAGCCTCACCACGCGCATCACGAACGACTCTCAGCAGGTGCAAGACGGTCTCAACATGTTCTTCCGCCTGGTGCTGCGCTCCCCCTTCGTGACCTTCGGAACCGTCATCGCCGCCTTCTTCGTGGACGGTGCCGAGGGGGCGGCACTGCTCGCGGCCGTTCTCGTCTCGTTCTCCCTCGTCATGGTCTTCATGCGCCTCACCACCCGACGCTACCGCCAGATTCAGCACGGTCTCGACGACGTCCTGCTCAAGACCACTGAGAACCTCGAGGGCGCGCGCGTTCTGCGCGCCTTTCGCCGCGAGGCCAGCGAGTCCGAGGCCTTCGCCGCCTCCGCCGAGCACGTCCGCCGCACGCAGGTCACGACCGGCGATCTCTCGGCCCTGGTGAACCCGCTCACGTACGTGGCCATCAACTGCGGGCTCATTGCCCTTCTGTGGATCGGCGGGGCACACGTGGATGCGGGCCGGCTGACCCAGGGCCAGCTCGTGGCCCTGGTGAGCTATGTGGCTCAGGCGCTCGTGGAGCTCGTGAAACTCGCCAACCTCATCATCCTGCTCTCCAAGGCTTCCGCCTGTGCACGCCGCATCAACGAGGTTTTCGAGACCTCTTCCTCGCAGGCTGACGGCACTCGCCTCGCCACGCTCGCCCCCGGCGAGCCAGCCGTGGCCTTCGACGACGTGAGCTTCTCCTACCCGGGAGCCGGCGGGCGGGCCCTCGAGCACGTGGGCTTCGAGCTCGCGCCGGGGGGCACGCTCGGGGTCATCGGGGGCACGGGCTCGGGCAAGACCACCCTCGCGAGCCTTCTCATGCGCTTCTACGACGCCAGCGAGGGACGAATCCTCGTAGGCGGCGATGACGTGCGCGACCTCACGCGCGCGAGTCTACATGAGGTGGTCTCCCTGGTGGAGCAGGGCGCGACGCTCTTCTCGGGGACCATTGCCTCCAACCTGCGCTGGGGCCGCTCTGACGCGGACGAGAAGGACCTCATGGGCAGCGTAACCACCGCCCAGGCCAAAGACGTCGTGGACGCCAAGGCGGACGGCCTGAACGGCGAGGTGGAGCAGTTCGGGCGCAACTTCTCCGGCGGCCAGCGCCAACGTCTCGCCATCGCCCGCACCCTCGTGCGCGCGCCCAAGGTCCTCGTCCTCGACGACGCCTCCTCCGCCCTCGACTTTGCCACCGACGCCCACCTGCGCCAGGCGATTCATCGAGACCTCGCAGGCACGGCGGTCATCACGATCTCCCAACGCGTCGGCGCCGTGCGCCACGCCGACCAGATCCTCGTGCTCGACGGCGGGCGCATGGCTGGCCTTGGCACGCACGAGGATCTTCTCGACGGCTGCGAAGTGTATCGGGAGATCTGCGACTCCCAGCTCACGAGAGAGGAGACCCGCCGATGAGAGCCACAAGCGGCACCCGCAAGAGGTCCACGTCCGGCGACGGGATCGTCCGCCGCATTCTCACGTTGTTCACACCGCACGTGTCGGCCCTGGTTGCAACGGCCGCGCTTACCGTGGCTGTGGTCGTGGGAACGCTCTCCTTGCCCGTTCTGTCCGGTCGGGCGATCGACTGCGTCGTGGGACCCGATCAGGTGGACTTCGCCCGTCTGCACCACACACTCGCGCTCATCGCCTGTTTGCTCGCCGCCACGGCCGTCTGCCAATGGGCCCTGACGGCTCTCACCAACCGCCTCGCCTTCGGAGCGGTCTGCGACCTGCGTGCGCGGGCATTCGACCACCTACAGGAACTTCCGCTCTCCTACCTTGACTCCCATGGCCACGGAGACGTGGCCAGCCGCATTGTCACCGACGCAGACCAGCTCAATAACGGCCTGCTCATGGCCTTCCAGCAGCTGCCCACGGGCATCCTCTCGATTGCGGTCACCCTCGTCTTCATGTTCCGCCTCAACGTCCAGGTGGCCCTTCTCGTGGCACTGCTCACCCCCCTCTCCATCGCTGCCGCCCGCTGGTTCTCTCGACACAGCTCCCGACACTTCTCGGGGCAGACGCAGCTGCGTGGCCAGCTCACCGCCCTCACGGAGGAGATGATCGGCGGAATCTCGGCGGTGGAGACCTTCGAGATGACCGAGCGGGTCTGCGCGGACTTCGCCCGAACGGACGCGAAGCTGGGCGAGGAGAGCTTCAAGGCGGTGCTCCTCTCATCTCTGGCCAACCCCACGATGCGCTTCACCAACGCGCTTGTCTACGCCGCGATCGGCATCTTCGGGGCGTTCGTGGCGCTGGGGGGCGGTATCACCGTGGGCGGTCTCTCCGCCTTTCTGGGCTACGCCGACCAGTACGCCAAGCCGTTCAACGACATCTCCGACGTCATGACCGAGCTGCAGAACGCGCTGG
>CAYSIC010000030.1:0-16947 GCA_964430985.1 uncultured Atopobium sp. | reverse complement strand
GCGCCTTGCGGATGATCTCCACGCCAATCTTCTCGTCAGAGTCGACGGTCTGAACGCTGTCAAGCTCCTTGGAGGCGACCAGGAACGCGACGCCACCGCCGGCGACGATGCCCTCCTCAACGGCCGCGCGCGTGGCCTGCAGCGCGTCCTCGATGCGATGCTTGATCTCCTTGAGCTCGACCTCGGTGGCAGCGCCGACCTTGATGACGGCAACGCCACCGGAGAGCTTGGCGAGACGCTCCTGGAGTTTCTCGCGGTCGAAGTCAGAGGTGGTGTTGTCAATCTCGGCCTTGATCTGGCCGATACGCTCCTGGATGGCATCCTTGGAACCCGAGCCGCCCACGATGGTGGTGTCGTCCTTGGTGACCTTGACGGACTTCGCGCGGCCGAGCATCTCGGCGGTGACATCGGTGAGGTTGATGCCGAGCTCCTTCATGGCAACCTGGCCACCGGTCAGCACGGCGATGTCCTCGAGCATACGCTTGCGACGGTCGCCGTAGCCGGGAGCCTTGACGGCGCAGACGTTGAGCACGCCGCGGAGCTTGTTGAGAATCAGCGTGGCAAGGGCCTCGCCGTCCACGTCCTCGGCAATGAGGAGCAGAGGCGCGCCCTGCTTCTGAACGGCCTCGAGGATGGGAAGGATGTCCTGGATGTTGGAGATCTTCTGGTCCGTCATGAGGATGTAGGGCGAGTCGAGCTCGGCGACCATGTTCTCGTTGTTGGTCGAGAAGTATGGGGAGATGTAGCCCTTGTCGAACTGCATGCCCTCAACGGTATCGATGTCGATGCCAAAGGTCTGGGAGTCCTCGACGGTGATGACGCCGTCCTTGCCCACGATATCCATGGCGTCGGAGATCTTGGCGCCAATCGCAGGGTCAGAGGCGGAGATGGTGCCCACAGAGGCGATCTGCTGCTTGGTGGAGACGTCCTGAGCAGACTTCTTCATCGCCTCCACAACGGCGTCGACGGCCTTGTCCACGCCACGGCGAATGGCGATGGGATTGGCGCCCGCAGCAACGTTGCGCAGGCCCTCGTTGACGATGACCTGGGCCAGAAGCGTAGCGGTGGTGGTACCGTCGCCCACGGCGTCGTTGGTCTTGGTGGCGACCTCCTTCACCAGTTGCGCGCCCATGTTCTCGATGGGGTCCTTGAGCTCAATCTCCTTGGCGACGGAAACGCCGTCGTTGGTGATCGTGGGCGCACCATAAGAGCGCTGCAGAGCCACGTAGCGACCCTTAGGTCCCATCGTGGTGGTCACCGCATCGGCAAGGGTGTTCACACCCTTGGCGAGCTTGGCACGGGCGTCAGTGCCGAAAAGAATGTCCTTAGCCATTTCTTAATCCTCCAAAATATGATTTCGTAGACCAGGTGCGACCCGTCTTAGTCCTCGATGATGGCGTAGATGTCATCAGCGCGAAGCAGCAGATAGTCCTCGCCGTCGACCTTGACCTCATTGCCGCCGAACTTACCATAGAAGACCTGGTCCCCGGCCTTCACGTCAGGGGCGATGCGCTCGCCCTTGTCATCGAGCTTGCCGGCGCCCACGGCGACGACCTCGCCCCTCTGTGGCTTCTCCTGCGCGCCACTCGAGATATACAGACCCGAAGAGGTCTTCTCCTCCTTGGGTGCGGGCTTCACGAGGACGCGGTCTCCCAACGGCTTCAGAGTCATGTTCAGGAACCTCCTTTTGAGGCGCCCAGCGGGCGCACATTTCTGCAAGACCAAACTCTCTTTGGTCTCGCTCTAGCCAACGCTCAAAATAATACCCAGATGTCCCGACTTATACCATCTCGGTAGAAAAAATCTTACAAGAGACGCTTAGATTTTCTGAGGTGCTCGGGCGCAGGCACGAGGACTCTACAGCTCCTCGAGCTCGGCGAGCCAAAGTGTGACACAGGCGTCGGACGGCATGCGCAGGTCCCCGCGCGGACTCACCGCCACGGAACCCACCTTGGGCCCATCGGGCAGGCAGCTGCGCTTGAACTGCTGCGCGAAGAAGCGCCGGTAGAAGACCTTGAGCCAAGCGAGAATCGCCTCGTCGTCGTAGGTCTTGCCCAGGGCCTGACGTGCCAGGCGATACACCTTGCGCGGGGGCGTCCCGTGGCGCAGGACCTCATAGAGAAAGAAGTCGTGCAACTCGTAGGGGCCCACGAGGTCCTCGGTGCGCTGCGAAATCGTTCCGTCCCCGCTGGCGGGCAAAAGCTCCGGGGAGACGGGGGTGTCGAGCACGTCATAGAGCACCTCGGAGGTCACCTCCTCGCCGCAGGTGTCGGCAACGTAGCGCACGAGGTGGCGCACGAGGGTCTTGGGAACGCCCGCGTTCACAGCATACATGGACATGTGATCGCCGTTATAGGTGGCCCAGCCGAGCGCGAGCTCGGAGAGGTCTCCCGTGCCGATGACGAAGCCGCCCTCCTGATTGGCAAGATCCATGAGAATCTGCGTGCGCTCACGCGCCTGGGCGTTCTCGTAGGTGACGTCATGAACCGCCTCGTCATGACCGATATCGGAGAAGTGCTGGCGCACGGCGTCGGCGATGTTGACCTCGCGCAAGTCCACGCCGAGGGCATCGGAGAGGCCGCAAGCGTTGTCGTGGGTACGGTCCGTGGTACCAAAGCCGGGCATGGTCACGGCAATGATGCCCGAACGGTCGAGTTCAAGCAGGTCAAAGGCGCGTACGATCACGAGCAGGGCAAGCGTGGAGTCGAGCCCGCCCGAGACGCCTACCACCGCGCGCCGCGCATGCGTATGCGCGAGACGCTTGGCCAGCCCATGTGCCTGGATTGCAAGAACATCCTCGCAGCGCTCCGTGCGGCGCGTGACGTCGGCGGGCACGAAGGGGTGCGGATCGACCCAGCGCGTGAGGCGCGTCTCGCGCACGTCGAGCGAGAAGCGGCTCACGTGATAGCCTCGCTGGACCGCGCTGGCAGCCGTCTCGAATGTGGACATGCGGCGGCGCTCGGCCACAAGCTGGCGCACGTCAACTTCGGAGACGGAGCGGCCCCCTCTAAACGGTGCTCCCTCCGCGAGCAGACGGCCGTTCTCGGCCACGAGATCATGACCCGAGAAAACCAGGTCCTGCGTAGACTCGCCCGTACCGGAGCTCGCGTAGACGTAGCCACAGACGAGGCGGGCGCTCTGTCCGCAGACGAGGCTGCGGCGATAGCCCGCCTTGCCCACAAGCTCGTTGGAGGCGGAGAGGTTGCAGATGAGCGTGGCCCCGGACCGAGCGTGGGCGATCGAGGGCGGCTCCGGAGCCCAAAGATCCTCGCAGATCTCGGCTGCGACCACGAGCTCGGGCAGCTCCTCGCACGCGAAGAGCTGACGCGTACCAAAGGGCACGTCGAGCTGGCCAGCGAGGTCGATGCTCACGACGTCGGTCGTACCAGGGACAAAATGCCGCCCCTCATAGAACTCGTTGTAGGTGGGCACGTATCGCTTGGGGACCACACCCAGGATGGTGCCGGCCGAGAGCACGGCGCAACAGTTGTAGAGCTTGGCGTTCACGCGAACCGGAAGACCCACGAGCAGAAGGGCGTCGAGGTCGGACGTGCGCACGGCGAAATCGGCGAGACCGCGCTCGGCCGCATTGAGCAGGGCGTCCTGCCAGAAGAGGTCCTCGCACGTGTAGGCCGTGAGAGCCAGCTCGGGCAGGACCACGACCATGGCCCCCTCGCCGGTGCACGATTCGTTGGCCGCCTCCACGCACGCGTTCACGTTAAACCGCACGTCGGCCACGCGCACCTCAGGCGTCACGGCACAGACTTTCACGAATCCGTCCTGCATGCTACCTCCCTGGATACGCCTCAATGGCAGAATCGTAGCACGGGAGCGCAGCGCGAGACAGCAGGCTGCCCTACCCCTTCAGGTAACGGGAGAGGAACTCGCGCGTGCGCGGCTGCTCGGGTGCCGAGAAGAGCTTGGAGGGTGTGCCCTGCTCGGCGATGACGCCCTGATCCATGAACACGACCTGATCGGAGACGCCCTTGGCGAAGGCCATCTCGTGGGTGACCACGACCATCGTCATGCCTCGTGCAGCCAGATCGCGCATGACCTCGAGAACCTCCCCCACAATCTCCGGGTCGAGCGCACTCGTGGGCTCGTCGAAGAGCATGAGGTCGGGCTCCATGCACAGGGCCCGCGCGATGGCCACGCGCTGCTTCTGGCCGCCCGAGAGCGTGTTCACGTCCACGTGCGCGAAGTCGGAGAGACCCACCGCCTCCAGTTGCTCGAGCGCCACGCGCTCGGCCTCCGCCTTGCTCGCCTTCTTGAGGGTCACGGGCGCAAGCGTGCAGTTGTCAAGCACGTTCATGTTGTTGAAGAGGTTGAAACCCTGAAAGACCATGCCGATCTTCTCCCGCAGCCGGTTGACGTCCACGCGCTCGGCGGCGAGATCGCTTCCGTGGAACCACACGTGACCCGCGTCTGGCGTCTCGAGCAGGTTAATACAGCGTAGAAGCGTCGATTTGCCAGAACCGGAGGCTCCGATGATGGTGACTACCTGGCCGGCCATGACCTCGAAGTCGATGTCACGCAGGACCACGTGGTCGCCAAAGGACTTGCGTAGCCCTTCGACGCGGATGATGGGCTGGACATCCGCAGCAGCACGCTCGGTGACGCTTGCAGCGTCGTTCGTGTTCTGAGTCATGGCTACTCCTCGACCGTAGACTTGATGGGGTGGTCGGCCGTGCCCATGACGGGCACGCTCTTCACGTTGAAGCGCCGGGCGAAGCGCGAGAGCAACGCCGAGGCCACCATGGTCAGCATGAGGTACACGACGGCGGCGATCAGGTTCGCCTGGAAGTTCTGATAGTAGATGCCGGCCACGGTCCTGCTGGCAAACATCAGATCAAAGGTGCCAATGACCGAGAGGACCGACGAGTCCTTGATGTTGATGACGAGCTCGTTGGAAAGCCCGGGGATGGCGTGCTTGATGCCCTGCGGAAAGACCACGCGAACCATGGCCTGCCATTGCGAGAGCCCCAGCGAGCGAGCGGCCTCCATCTGCCCCGTGTCGACCGACTCGATGCCACCGCGCAGGACCTCCATCATGTAGGCCGTGGAGTTGAGCGAGACGACCACCAGACCAGCCAGAAACGGCGACCAGATGGCGTTTATCTCGGTGACGCTGAGCGTGGTCAGACGCATCAGCCCAAAGATCCCGTAGAAGATGATGCCCGCCTGAACCATCATGGGCGTGCCACGCACCACGGTGCTGTAGGCCTTGGCAAAGTCGACGCCAGCGATCTTGAGAAAGCGCACGAGATCGTTGTCGGAGCGATCGGGGATCTGAATGCGACAGAACACCAGGAGCAGCGCCAGGAAGAATGCGATGACGGTACCAAAAACGGCGATCTCGACTGTGGTCACGGCGCCAGTCACAAAGGTCTGACGCCCCTGCCACAGGAGGTAGAGGATGCTTTCGAGGCTTCCCTCGGGACGCGTGCTCGCCGTGGTGGCAACGGCCCATGCGGAGGCAGCGCCCATGACCACGCGATCGACCAGGAGGACAAGGGTTGCTCCCCAGATCACGTAGCTCCCCACGCGCAACACAAGACGCACGGCGGGCCTCGCAAAAGGCGAGGTTGTGGAATAGGTGTTCCAGCGCAGGACCTTGTTGGCAAGCGCCACTGCGGAGACCACGAGCCAGGCGACGAGCAGGTAGTACAGCACCACCTCTATGGTGAACACGTGCGCCAGAAAGCTCATCGCGGGACGCGGGTGGCTCGAAAGCAGCAGACCGCAAAAGGCCACAAAGGCCGTACCGAGAAGCACGTAACGGTGGTCATCGAGCACGAACGACGCCAGACGGCCCCGCTCTCTCGGGACCGCAGGCTCGCGTGATACAGACGAGCTCATCATTTTCTCCTTAGGTCCTCATGCACATGCGGCGCGCCCGCACGAAGCGTCGGGCGCGCCGCTAGATTTGCTTCCAAGGCCGCCTAGGCGGGCTGGCGCTCCATGCAGTCGGTCCAGATCTGCTGACGCTCGTCGGCAGAGATGGCCTCGATAGCCTCGTTGATCTTGGCGAGGACGGCCTCCTGGCCCTTGGCTATGGCGGCGTTGTCCGGCATGACGGAGTCGGTGAAGCCGTCGGTGAGCGAGGGCTGAACAAAATCAGGATAGCTCACCAGAAGCTGCGGGACGCTCATCTTAGAGAAGGTAATGGCATCGCAGGTCCCACTCGCGAGATTCTCGACCACCAGGGGCACGGTCTCAGCGGGTGTCATGTGATTGACGTCCGGAATCTGATCGATGACGTCGTCGAACAAGGTCGCCGCCTGACCTATCACGGAGGCATCAGCGAAGTCCGCCAGCGTGGTAGCGGAGGCGTAGGGGGAATCTCGCCTGACCACAAGGACGATGTCGTCGTCGAGGTAGGAGTCGGAGAAGTCCACGGACTGGGCGCGCTCGGGAGTGGTGGACATGCCCGCGCAGATGATGTCAATCTGGCCGTTGGTGAGGGCGTTCACCAGGCCGTCGAAGCTCAGCTTGACGGCAACGGGCTCCACGCCCAGCGCCTCGGCGATTCTCCTGGCGATCTGCACGTCATAGCCGTCGGCAAAGGCGCCATCCACGTTGTCTATGGGAATAGTGGCGTCGCCGGCCGCCGAGACCTGCCAGTTGTAGGGGGCGTAGGCGGCCTCCATGCCCACGCGCAGAGTCGTGCCGTCGCCGAGGGTCTCGGCCGCGGAGGGGTCTTCGGTCTTGTCGGACGTGCCGGTGACCGCAGCGTCATCCTGTGCGGCTGGGCCACAGCCGGCGAGAACCATCATACCTCCCACACCTAACGCGGTAAGTCCCGAGAGCTTGAGGAAGCTCCGTCGCGAGCACGGTATGGGCTCTGTCTGCATGTCAAAAGAACTAGTGGTCATGGTGGTTCCTTCCCGTCTGGTGTGAGACCCCTTCCGTATCACGCAACCGGAGGGGACCCATTCCCCTCCCCCTTGCAACTCAATGCGAGAAAGTTACGTGTACAGAGCTAGGATAGCGACGGCGAGCATGAGAGAACCACGCATTCTCACACCGTAACGCTCGCGAAACCATAGAGCCTGGGGCGGGCGGCCTACTCCCAGGTGGGCGAAACGGGGGCGTCCGGGGCAGTCCAGGCATCGAGAGGGGCGTTGGGGTTGGCGTCCAAGGTAAGCGGCGAGAAGGCTCTCGCGTTGTAGCTGCGCAGGGCGCAGATGCCAATCATGGCCGCGTTGTCTCCGCACGCCGAGAGGGGTGGGACCGTCACACGTACGCCGCGTCTCTCGAACGCCGCGCGATAGGCCGCGCGCAGGGCGGCGTTGGCCGCGACGCCGCCACCAACGCAGAAGTCCGACACGCCCGTCTCCTCGACCGCTCTCACGGCCTTGGCGACCTGCACGTCAATGACAGCCGCCTCGAAGGAGGCCGCGAGGTCGGGCAGGTTGATGGGCCGCCCCGCGCGATTCTCGCCCTCGATGTAGGTGATGACGGCCGTCTTGAGGCCCGAGAGGGAAAACGAGTAGTCTCCGCTGTGCAGCATCGCGCGTGGGAAGCGGATGGCGTGCGAGTTGCCCTGGGCCGAGAGGCGGCTGATCACGGGGCCGCCGGGGTATCCCAGGCCAAGGGCCTTGGCCACCTTGTCGAAGGCCTCCCCCACCGCATCGTCAATGGTGGTGCCCAAGACCTGGTAGTCGCCCCACGCACGGACGTGCACGAGCATGGTGTTACCCCCCGAGACAAGACCCGCCACGAAGGGCGGCTCGAGGTCGGGGGTCTCGAAGAGGTTGGCCATGAGGTGGCCCTCGAGATGCTGAACCGCAATGAGCCTGAGGTTAGCGCCCACACAGAGCCCCTTGGCAAAGGCCACGCCCACCACGAGCGCACCCACGAGGCCCGGCCCTGCCGTCACGCCCACCGCCGCCAAATCCGAGGCCACGAGCGTATCCACCCCAAAGTGCGCGCCGGCGCGGGCGAGGGTCTCCTCGAAGACGCCGACGATAGCCTCGGTGTGCTTGCGGCTCGCGATCTCCGGCACGACGCCGCCAAAGCGCGCGTGGAAGTCGATCTGGGTGGCCACGACGCTCGCGCAGACCACACCGTGCGAGTCGGTGACGGCCATGGCAGTCTCGTCGCAAGAAGACTCGATCGAGAGCACGAGCGGACCGGCCGCCGCGAGCGCGGCCCGCGCCTGGGCGTCACGCGGAGCGGCCGTGAGGGGCCACGGGCGAATCGAGGCACGCGGCTCCGGACGCTCGAGCTGGCCCGCATTAGCTGCAAGCGGCAGCGTGGCGCGCAGGATTAAGGCGTCGTGACCGGGCCCATAGTAGTCTGGGCGGATACCCTCCTGGGCAAGGCCAAGCCGCTCGTAGAGGCTGCGGGCCGCCTCGTTCTCTGCGTCGACCTCAAGGGAGACGGTGCCCGCGCCCAGCATCTGCGCGTCATAGGCGACGCGTGCCACCAGGCGGCTCGCTATCTTCTCGCGACGACGCGGCGCGTCCACGACGACCTCCTCGACCTCGAAGTCCGCACCGGCAAGGACACCGCCGGCAAATCCGACGATAGCCCCCTGGTCATGGGCGACCCACCAGCTACGACCCGGCTGGGAGAGCTCCTCCTCGAAGAGACGGGCGCTCCAAGGCGTGTGGGCCGAGCTCTCGTAGACGCGTTCCTCCAGGTCAGCCACGGCGGAGGCGTCGTTAATCGTCATGGGACGCAGCTGCAGGTGAATACCCGCAAGCGCATCATCCACGCCCGTGAGCTCAACAGAGAGGGGCCGCTTGAGTCCCAGGCGGGTGCGCTCTGCCTCCTCGGCGTCCGAGAGGCGCGTGTAGAGGGGCAGGACCAAGGCGGGATCGCCCTTCTGGGAGGAGCCCTGAGGCACAAATGCGGCCTCGGCGGCAGAGCGCAGAAGCCCCTCGCCGGTGGGGTACCACGCCTCCTCGGGCGCAAAGCGGGTGAGCCCCTCCGCCTCGAAGCGCGCGCGATACTTAAGGAGGCCGTTGCCGGAGAGGGTAAGCTCGGAGGCGTCGAGGCGCTCGGCGAGCGCGGCCACGCAGGCGTCCGCCTTGACCACGGTCTCGGCCGCGAAGCCCCGGTGCGCGCCCTTCTCGTCCAGGTTGTAGACACCTGGGTAGACCTCGCCGCGCATGGCGTCACCAATCACAACGAGTCTGCCGCGAACGCCCGCGTCCCACGCGGACCATGCCATGGCGTCAAGCGCTGACGCCCCGTAGAGAGGGCAGCCCCGGCCGCAGGCCAGGCCCTTTGCCGTGGCGATGCCGATGCGCACGCCCGTGAACGAGCCAGGTCCGCGTCCCACGAGAACCGCGTCCACGTCCTTCATGGTGTGGCCGCAGGCGGCGAGCGCGTCCGTGACCGTGGTGACGAGCTCCACGTTGGCGCGACGACGGCAGAGGTGATCCTTCGAAGCCAGCACCTCAACGGTGTCGGGAGCCGCCCCGGTCGTGGGCACCCAGCGGGCCACGGCGCAGGCTAGCATGTCTGTTGAGGTGTCTATAGCTAGTACGAGCGGATGCTCGTTGTTCTTCTCGCTCATGCGCGGTCCTTCTTGCCTGATTGCTTCAACCGTTCTAGTGTAGCCATCCGACAAGGGTGCCGTTTGCGCCATTGCGGCCCCGTCCCGGCCCCGTGCTGGCCCCGTCTCGGCCCCGTGCTGACCCCGTGCTGACCCCGTGCTTACGAATTCGGGAGTGTGGCACATATCGTCCTCATTTAACGTGCCCCAGCCCCAGATTCCTGTGCAACCGCTCCGCTTCCGTGCCACAGCCTCGGATTCGTAAGCACCCGTTCCGGACTTCCCTGGGTCCCGGGGGAATTTTGCGTACGCGCGACGATCAGGACCGAGAAGCCCTGACGTTCACCTGGTGTTTCTCGCCAGAGTTGTCACCAAGTGCACGAAATTCGTATCGCAGTGTCTCGGGAAGAGACCTGCGCCCGGTTCTCACTTGGCTTTAGGTTCGAGGAGCGACGTATTAAAAAGATTGATAATTTATGTAGAGTGCAGACGTACATAAAGTGTTTTTACTGAGACGATCATTGCTCCGTACCTGCCCTTTTGTAAAAGAGACCGTTCTTTATGTACGACCGGAGCCCTACATAAAAGATTTCTCTGTGGCGCAAGGGGCGGGCCGGGTGCCGGATCCGCCGTCCCAGGAACCCCGTCTACCTGCTTTGGGAGGCACGCAGGGCAGCTACGAGCTCCTCGGCGCGCGTGCCGTGCCCCACCAGGCGGACCTCGCGCGAGGGCTCCTCGCCAGGCGTGGCCTCATCGTCAAGACGCGTCACAAAGACATCCAGACGCACGGGACCGATCTGGTCGCAGAACTGCTCGCCCCACTCTATGACGCAGACGCCGTCGGCATCGAGCACGTCGAAGAGGCCCGTGTCCTCGAGCTCGTCCGGGTCATCCAGACGGTAGAGGTCAAAGTGGTAGAGCGGCATGCTCGTGCCCTCATAGACCATCTCGATCGTAAAGGTGGGACTCGTCACGTCGCCCTGGACACCCATGCCCGCCGCGATACCCTTGGTAAACTGGGTCTTTCCGGCCCCCAAGTCACCCGTAAGCACGAGCACGTCGCCAGGAGCGAGGAGTCCCCCGAGCACGCGCCCGAGCGCGACCGTCTGCGGCTGGGAGGCCGTCTTGAGACACAGCTCGCTCATCGCGCTATCTCCCGTGCCGGATGCTCGACGAGCCACTGACCCACCATGCGAAGATCGCCCTCAAGAAGCGGCTGCCAGTCGGAGTGATAGATGCAGGCGGCCGGATGGAAGGTCGGGCATACCATGAAGTGGCCGGTCTCATGCATGCGACCGCGCAGCGTGGTCACCCCCGCCTGCGTCCGCAACACGAACTGCGAGGCGAAATTGCCCAGGCACACGATCACGTCCGGCCAGATGCTGCGAATCTGCTCCCGCAGGAACGGCGCACAGGCCTCGATCTCCTCGGGACGAGGATTGCGGTTCGAGGGCGGACGACACTTGATCACGTTGGCTATGTAGATCTCCTCGCGCGTGAGCCCCGCACAGGACAGCAGGGCGTCAAGCTTCTTGCCTGCCGCCCCCACGAACGGCTCGCCCTGCAGATCCTCGTTTCTACCCGGCCCCTCGCCGATGAACATCACGCGTGCATGGGGGTTACCCGCACCAAAGACGAGGTTCGTGCGCGTCTGACCCAAGGGACAGAGCTGACAGTCGCCCATGACGTCACGAATCTCGGAAAGCGTCACCTCGCCGGGACCCTGATGCGTATGGCCGGGAATGTGCGTGACGGACATGAGGTCCAACCCCCTAGGTGTAGATCTTCTCAAGGCGCATCCCAAAGTCGCAGATGACCTCGTAGCTGATGGTGTTACGCAGACGGGCCATCTCATCGGCCCCAATGAACTCGTCGTCGTCCGCGCCAATGAGCGTGACCACGTCTCCGTACTCGACCGGACGCGAGGGGCGATAGGCGCGAGCGCTGTTGACATCCACCGAGAACATGAACTGATCCATGCAGATGTTGCCCACCTGGCGACAGCGGCCACCCCCCACGATGACGTCCATGTTGTTGGAGAGCTCGCGCGCGAGGCCGTCAGCGTAGCCGATGGGCACCGTGGCGATCTGGATGTTCTGCTTGGGCACGCGGTAGGTCATACCGTAGCCCACGCCGTCGCCCACGCTGGGATAGATGACGCGCGTCACGCGACCGCGCACGCTCATCACCGGCTCGAGCTGGATACGCGACATCGTCGTCTCGGCAGGGTGCAGCCCATAGAGGCCAATGCCCACGCGGCACATATCGAAGTGGCATTCAGGGTGCAGAATGGTGCCTGGCGTGTTGTCGCAGTGGACCAGTCCGCACTCGAGCCCGGCACCGCGCAAGGCGCCAACAACCTCCTGAAAGCGATTGAGCTGCAGGGCGAAGTCCCAGTCGTCCAAAATGTCGGCCGTCGCGAAGTGTGTGAAGGTTCCTGCGCACTCGAGGCCACGATGAAAGTCGATCGTACGACGAAGCTCAAGGGCGTCGGAGCGATGCACGCCTATGCGCGTCATTCC
This sequence comes from uncultured Atopobium sp., assembly GCA_964430985.1. GTDB lineage: Bacteria > Actinomycetota > Coriobacteriia > Coriobacteriales > Atopobiaceae > Thermophilibacter. The sequence continues at coordinate 4,917 of CAYSIC010000030.1, read as the reverse complement.
TGTGTCCACCGCAAGATGGTATCGGGCCACGCGATTGGCGGAGGCAGCCGCCTCGCCCAGGGCGAGCGCGAAGTCGGCCGTAGAGACCGCAGGCATGAGGTCGTACTCCACGAGCGTCTGCACGCAGTCGACAGGAGGCTCGGACAGAACCAGAATGGGCCATGAGATGCCCGCGCGACGCAGCGCCACACCCTCCGCGACCGTGGACACCGCAAACTGGTCCGCGCCTGCCGCGTGCATGGTCTTGGCGCACGCAACGGCACCATGGCCGTAGGCGTCGGCCTTGACGACGCACATCATCTGCACGCCACGCTCGATCTGACGCCGGAACGCAGCGGTGTTGCGCCTGAGCGCCGCGAGGTTGACCTCTACCCAAGACCACCGATCATGAGGGCTCACGACGACCTTGTCCATGATGACGCCTCCCCTTACTGATCCCACGATCCTACGCCTCCTCGACGCCTTCGGGAAACATCACATGCTCCCCCACGGCGTCAGCGGCGAGACCGATCACGTCAATGATATCCGTGGCCATGACGGCATGTGACCCCAGCCGCTCGGCGGCGAGCGACCCGGCGTAGCCGTGAACCTCACAAACGTAGGCGGCCATGAGCGTCAGATCCCCGTTCTGACCCGAGCCCTGGGCAAGCGCCGAGGCCATCATGCCCGCAAGCACGTCACCGGAGCCGGCCGTGGCCAGGGCACAGGGCCCCGGCTTGGGTAGCAGGGCCTGGTCGACGCCCACGCAGCCAGTGGCCGAGCCCTTGGCAACGATTGCGAGGTTGGAGCCCCCGTCCGACCAGACAATCTTGCGGGCGTCCTCGAGTGCGCTCACGAGCGAGTCGGGCGGGGTCTTAGCCTGGCCCACCAACCGTCCGAGCTCGCGGCGATGCGGCGTAAGGACGAACGGAGCATTGCGGCGCGTGACCTCGGGAAAGTCCGGGAGCGCTCCATCGGTCAGACGAGCCAGACAGTTGAGGCCGTCCGCGTCCACCACAAGCGGTACATCCTGCTCAATCAGCGCCGAGACGATCGCAGACGTACCCCCCGAGACCCTCATGCCCGGCCCCACGAGCACGGCGGAAACGCTCTGCGCGAGCTTGAGGACCACGTCTTTGCCGTCTGCACTGAGCACGCCGTCGACATCCTCGGGAAGGGGCACCACGGGAATCTCAAGTAGATGGACCTGGGCAATCGCAGCGACGGAAGCGGGCATGGCCAGCGTCACATAGCCGGCCCCCATGCGCGCAGCCGCGCGTGCCGCCATAATCGCCGCGCCGGGGAAGCGTCGAGAACCACCGACCACGAGCACCGAGCCGCGTGTGAACTTATCGACCGCTTGGGTGGGTGCCGGAAGCACATCCAGATAGTCGCTCAGATCGGTACGCCAGGCCACGGGATCGGCCTCCACCACAAGACGCTCGGTCTGCTCGGCCAGGGGGGCCACCACGATGGAGCCGCATACGTCACGCCCGTCATCGGAAAGAAGGCCCGGCTTGAGCGAGAGCATCGTGACGGTCATGTCCGCCACCACGCACGCCTGCGCGGCGTGACCGGTCTGGGCGGACAGGCCGCTGGGCACGTCAACGGAGATTACGCGGGCCCCCGAGGCGTTCACGCACTCGATCCAGATGTCAAAGGGGGCTCGAACCTCGCCATGAAAACCCGTCCCAAGCATGCAGTCGAGCACGACGTCAACCGTGGAGAGAAGGTCCTCCAGCTCGTCCCGAGAAGGACCCACGAGCGGGCTGATTCCCGTCTTGACCGCACTTTGGGCCACCTGGCGCGCAAGGTCCCCCGATATCTGATCGGGTTCGAGGGGCGTCACCACCTTGACGTTCACGCCTCGGGCAAACAGGGCCTCGGCGGCGACCCAGCCATCCCCGCCATTGTTGCCCAGCCCCACGAGCACCACGACGTTCTCCACGTCGCCTAGGGCGATGGTCTCCTGCGCGGCGGCGTAGCCCGCGCGGTGCATGAGCTCGGAGACGCTCACCCCCTCGCGCGTGAGGGCCACCTCGACGCATCTGACGTCCTCTATGTTGAGTACGGGCTGCATGATGTTCTACTCCTTGGACGAAGACTGGCCAGCATGAACGCGCGACAGGCCGTCCAGAGAGGACTCCTGCACCCGCTCGAGCTCGTCGAGCACCGAGCGGGCCTCCTTGAACGAGGCGGCGAGTGCGCGTGCCGCATCCTCGCGCGCGTTCGCAACGGGACGCACGTCATCGGTCACGGCAAGGGCATTGGCCACGGCGACCTCGCGGGTATGTGAGATGGAGAGCGCGATCTCACGAACGCCCTGCGCACGGGCGACCTTGGCGGCTCGGCCCACGAGCAGGGCGCGTGGGCGGCCGGAGTCGTCGCGCGTGACGGACACGTCGCGCACGCCAATGCCCTCCGCAAAGCCCGTGCCCAGAGCCTTGAGCACGGCCTCGCGCGCCGCGAAACGGGCCGCGTAGTGCTCGGCCGGACGGGCGCAGCTCTCGCAGTAGGCACGCTCCTCGTCCGTGAAGACGCGGCGCACAAAGCTCGGGCGCCGCTTCATCACGCGCTCCATGCGCGCGATCTCGAGCATGTCCACCCCGATGCCAGCCGTTGCCATGAGCTACTCCACCGTGGCGGACTTGGCGAGGTTTCTGGGCTTGTCCACGTCGCGGCCGCGCATGCGGGCCACGCGGCGCGGATGGGCGTTCTTATCGGCGAGGGCGCCGTGAGTAGCCCAGCTCGCGTGGACGATGCCCGTGGCCCCCGCGAGGTTGACCCCTACGGAATCGTAGCCACGGTACTCAGGGGCCTTAAGCCCCTCGAGCAGGTACTCGACCGCCTGGCTTCTACTGGTATAGCCAACGATTCCGCGCATTGAGGTCCTCCTTGCAGGCTACGTTTAGAGTACAGGTCAAGATTCTAGCAGGGACGCCAGAGCGCACGGGAGCCTATGCCCTGAAGGGCTCCAGAGCCTCGAGCACGAATGCGTTGGCCTCGGTGCACAGACGCTCCTCGGGGGCCTCGGCGAGCACGCGCACCAGGGACTCCGTGCCCGAGGCACGCACGAGGACGCGGCCATTGCCCTCGAGATGACGCTCCGCGGCCGCCACGGCGTCCTTCACGGCGGGCGCGCCCATGGCGGCCTCCTTGTCGCTCACGCACACGTTCACGAGCTGCTGCGGGTAGAGCGTGACCGGACGGCACAGCTCGGAGAGCTTCTCGCGCTCGGCACGCAGGACCTCCATCACCCTGAGGCTCGTCATGACGCCGTCACCGGTCTTCTCCAGGTCGCCGAAGATGATGTGTCCCGACTGCTCGCCACCCAGGGAGTAGCCATGCTCTCGCATGCAGGCGTAGACGTTCTTGTCGCCCACATCAGTCTTCTCGTAGGAGAGGCCCGCCGCGTCGAAGGCACGAAAGAGCCCGAAGTTGGACATGACCGTGGGAACGACGGTCTGCTCGGAGAGACGCCCGTGCTTGTTGAGATAGGTTCCACACACATAGAGAATGAGATCCCCATCGACCACGTGACCGCGCTCGTCCACGGCCAGGCAGCGATCGGCATCCCCATCGTAGGCAAAGCCCACGTCAAGACCATTTTGAACCACGAAGCGCTGCAGGCCCTCGATGTGGGTGGAACCGCAGTCGACGTTAATGTTGAACCCGTCGGGCGCGTTGTTGATCACGTGGGTCTCGGCGCCCAGGGCATCGAAGACCGGTCGCGCCACGGAGGATGCGGCCCCATTGGCACAGTCCAGGCCGATCTTGAGGCCCTGCAGCGAAAACCCGCAGCTGCTGATGAGGCTCGAGAGGTAGCGGTTGCGCCCCTGCATGTAATCCACGGTGCGGCCGATTGCCTCGCCGGTGGCCAGAGGAACCTCGGAGCCGCCATCGATATAGTCCTCGATGAGCCTCAGGACCCCCTCCTCCATCTTGTAGCCCGCATTGTTCACGAGCTTGATGCCGTTGTCCGTGTAGGGATTGTGGGAGGCGGTAATCATGACACCGCAGTCGAAGTCCCCGTCCGCGACCTCGAAGGAGACGCCCGGCGTGGGGATGACGTGAAGCATGTAGGCATCGGCGCCCGAGGCCACCAGTCCGCTCACGAGTGCCGACTCGAACATGTAGCTCGAGCGACGCGTATCCTTGCCCAGGATGACGCGAGCCTTCCTGCCCTGCCGGGCTCCGTAGTACCAGCCCACGAAGCGACCGATCTTGAAGGCGTGCTCGACGTTGAGTCCCTCGTTCGCGCGGCCGCGGAAGCCGTCGGTACCAAAGTACTTCATCACTCGTCCCCTCTTCACGTCCCCGCTCGGGCTTCTTCACCTGCGAGGCTACCGATACGAGAAAGGGCCCGTCGAGCATGCGCCGACAGGCCCCGAAAGTCCAACCGTGCCTCGAAGGCCTAGCGCTTCGAGAACTGCGGCCGCTTGCGCGCCTTCTTCAGGCCGTACTTCTTGCGCTCGACCGCGCGGGAGTCGCGCGTGAGGAAGCCAGCCTTCTTGAGGTCCTCACGATACTCGCCAGCCTCGAGAAGGGCACGGGCGATACCAAGACGCAGGGCGCCGGACTGCCCGTTGATGCCGCCTCCGTCGCAGTTGGCGAGGACGTCGAAGTGCTCAGCCGTCTCGGTGAGACGCAGGGGCGCAATTGCATTGTCGACGAGCTGCTGGCGACCGAAGTAGTTGGCGGCATCGCGACCGTTGACAATGACCTTGCCGGTTCCAGGAACGAGACGAACGCGGGCAACGGACTCCTTGCGGCGACCCGTGCCGGTGTAAAGAGCGGTATTGTCGGCCATCGGTTAGGCCCTCCAATCAATCTGGACGGGATTCTGGGCCGTGTGCGGGTGATCGGGCCCAGCGTATACCTTAAGCTTGGTGGCCTGCTGGCGACCGAGCGTGGTCTTGGGAAGCATGCCCTTGACGG
>CAYSIC010000029.1:0-17178 GCA_964430985.1 uncultured Atopobium sp. | reverse complement strand
CGTTTCCCAATCGCGTGGTCAACCTGCATCCGGCGCTCCTGCCGAGCTTCCCCGGTGCCCATGCCATCCAAGAGGCCTACGATCGTGGCGTCAAGGTCACGGGTGTGACCGTCCACTTCGCCAACGCCGCCTACGACGCCGGCCCCATCATTGCGCAGCGCGCGCTGGCAGTCGAGGAGGGCTGGACGCGCGAGGAGCTCGAGGAGCGCATCCATCAGATAGAGCACGCGCTCTATCCCGAGGTCATAGGGCTTCTCTGCGACGGCCGCGTCCACGTGCGCGAGGATGGCCGTGTGGACGTGGACCCCGCGTAGCGCGCGAGGCCCCTAACCAGAAGCTAGCGTTGCGAGCCGCGCTCGTGCCCCGTCCTATCTCCGCACGAGCGCGGCGACGCACTCCACGTGCTTGGTGTGCGGGAACATGTCCACAGGTGCCACGCGCTCCAGGCGATACCCTCGACCGCGAAGAATCTCCAGGTCGCGGGCTTGAGTCTCCACGTTGCAGGAGACGTAGACCACGCGCTCCGGCGCGAGACGTGCCACGCCGCCCAGAAACTCAGGTGTGCTGCCCGCTCGCGGCGGGTCCATGATGACGGCGTCAAACCTCGCGTCGCCCGTTCCCGCCATCCATCTCGTGGCGTCCGCGCGTACGAACGAGCAGCGCTCCTCCACCCCGTTCGCGCGCGCGTTGCGCCAGGCGCACTCCACGGCCCCTGACACCTGATCGACCCCCGTGACCTGTACTTCGTGCGCATGTGCGGCTGCACAGACGCCAATGGTTCCCGTCCCGCAGTAGGCGTCGAGCAGACGCTTCCCTCGCCCGTCCGCGACCCCTGCCCCCTCGAGCGCCAGCCGGTAGAGGACCTCGGTCTGGGCGGGGTTGGTCTGGTAGAAGCTCGTGGGTCCTATCTCGAAGGCGCATCCGAGCAGGCAGTCGTGCATGATGCCGGGACCAAAGAGCGTCTTGTTGCGTCGTCCCAGGATTGCGTTGGTGCGTCGGTCATTCACGTTCTGCACGATGCTCGTGAGCTCGGGGCATGCGGCGCGCAGCTCGCGGACAAGGCGATCGGCGCCTCGCAGCTCCTCCACGCGCGTCACCAGCACGAGCAGCATGTCGTCGGTCTGCCACCCGCAGCGCACCACGGCATGGCGCAGGACGCCCACGCCGCGGTCCTCGTCGTAGGGAGGGATGCGGAGCTTCTCGGCTGCGCGGGCCACGGCGTTGAGGACGCGTCGGGCGCGCGGGTCTTCGACGAGGCAGTCGTCACAGGGCACGATCCTATGGGTTCGGGCAGCGTAGAAGCCCGAGCGCACCCCTCCGTGAGGGTCATGGGCAAAGGGCGTGGCCGCCTTGTGGCGATAGCGCACGGGCTCGCCCATGCCGCGGATGGGATCAACGGCCGCGCCGTCCCTCTCGGCGGCTGGGCCGAGCAGCTCCTCCACCTGCTCCTGCTTGCGGCGCAGCTGGATGGGGTAGGGAACGGCCAGCCACTCGCAGCCCCCGCAGTCGCGCGCGATGGGGCAGGTGTAGGTGCGATAGCCCATGGAATTCCTCTCGACGACCACCTAGGATAGCCGAGCGAGACGACGCGTGCGGGGCCATACATGAGCGACCATGCCCAACCGCCCAATTTGGGTCTCAGGCTGACCTCAGCCAACGGGCGGGCCGATCCCCAGCGGATGGCGCAAGGAACTTCGAGACAACTCCTTGCACTTGGGGGGTTGGGCGGTAAACTTGACTATTATTGACCACGAGTCAAAAAACTGGGTGGGAGCCCAGGGGCCCGACGTTCGCCGTCCCAGCTGACTGTCTACTGGCGAACAGGGGGTAGACGTTCCCAAGGGAACAGCGAAAGGGGTACACGATGCAGTCAAAGATCGCTCATGCGGCGGAGCGCAAGGCATTTAGCCTGGTGCTCGACCAGATTATCAAGGTGGGCTCCGGACCCGACCGCGAGAAGAGCCTCGACAAGCTCATCGACATGGCCGGCAAGCTCCTCCAGGACACGGCGCCCGGCGCCACGCGCGGCCTGCGCAACGGCCTGTACCCTGGCTCAAAGTGGGAGCAGTTCCTCTGGAAGGTCATTGATGAGACCGACCCGCACGTGCTTAAGACCACGGTCCTGAACGGAGCCTACGAGGCAGCCTTTCGCGGCCTGCGCAATACCACGGCCAATGCCGAGAAGAACCAGTGCAACGTCCCCTGGATCATCCTGTTCGACCCCACCTCGGCCTGCAACAAGCACTGCGTGGGCTGCTGGGCCGCCGACTACGGCAACATGCTCAACCTTACCTATGACGAGATGGACCGCCTGGTGACCGAGGGCTCCGAGCTGGGCTGCCACCTCTACATGCTCACGGGTGGCGAGCCCCTCGTCCGCAAGAAGGACGTCTTGCGCCTCGCCGAGGCCCACAATGACTGCCTCTTCAACATCTTCACCAACGCCTCCCTCATCGACCAGGCGTTCTGCGACGAGGTCAAGCGCGTGGGCAACATCATCTTCTCGGTCTCTCTCGAGGGTACGCAGGAGTCCAATGACGGCCGCCGTGGCGAGGGATCCTACGACGAGGTCATGGCCGCCTTTGAGCTTATGCACAAGAACGGCCTGCTCTTTGGCACTTCCACGGCCTACACGCGCGTCAACACCGAGGAGGTCTCCTCGGACGCCTACTTTGACACCATCATCGAGAAGGGCGCTCGCTGGGCCTGGTACTTCCACTACATGCCCGTGGGCGAGGGCGCCAACGCCGACCTCATGCCCACCGTCGAGCAGCGCGAGTACATGCTGCGCCGCATCCGCGAGGTGCGCGCCGTGACCGGCGGCAAGCCCATCTTTGCCATGGACTTCCAGAACGACGGCGAGTACGTGGGCGGCTGCATCGCCGGCGGTCGCGTCTTCTGCCACATCAACGCGCGCGGCGACGTGGAGCCCTGCGTCTTCATCCACTACTCCAACGCTAACATCAAGGAGAAGTCACTGCTCGAGTGCCTGAAGCAGCCGCTCTTCCAGTCCTATCGCGATCACTATCCCTGGAACGACAATATGCTGCGTCCCTGCCCCATGTTGGAGAATCCGGAGATCTTGCCGCGCATCGTTCACGCATCTGACGCCACGTCGACCGAATACGTCACCCCGGAGGACGTCGACCACCTCTGCGCCCGCACGACCCCCTATGCCCAGAGCTGGGAGAAGCGCGCCGACGAGCTCTGGCTGGAGCAGCACCCCACGGGCAAGAAGGTATACGAGGACGCGCTGTCCAGCGAGGAGATCGCCCTCAAGGCCAAGCTCATCGCCGAGCATGACGCCGAGGAGGAGAACGCCCTCCTCAAGTAGGGCGTTCGGAACAAGGGCCTTTGCAGGCGGGGTTCGTCCGACACTCATCGCGGGCGGGCCCCGTCCCCTATTGACGCTGCGCATCGCGCCTACGGGATCGCTTCTCGCCACTGCCCGATACGTGCCGCGCACACGTCGTTCACGTGGGTATGGTTGGCTGCATGACAGGCAACTTTTGGCTCCGAGGAGGCGCACCATGGCAGCAAAGGGTAGCGAGAAGGTCAAGAATGTGGTCCTTGTGGGCCAAGGCGGCGTGGGCAAGACCATGCTGGCCGAGGCCATGCTCCACCTGACGGGTCGTACCACCCGCCTGGGCGGTCACGCCGGCACCAAGCCCACGCTGGACTACGACGGCGAGGAGGGGGAGCGCGGCTTCTCCATCTCCACCTCGATCGCGCCGGTCATCTGGGAGGGTACGCGCCTGAACGTGCTCGACGCCCCGTGCTACCCCGACTTCGTGGGCGACGCCCACGCCGCCATGAGCGTTTGCGAGACCGCGCTGTTCATGGTTGACGCCGCGAACGGCCCCGGCAGCGTCACCACCCGCCTGTGGTATGCGGCGGAGGACCTCTCGTTGGCGCGCGCCATCTTTGTCAACCGCATCGACCGCCCCGACGCCGACTTTGACGTTGCCCTTGCCACGCTGCGCGATCGCATTGGGACCAATCTGGGCGCGGTGACCATCCCCATGGGCTCGGGCGAGGACTTCTCGGGCGTCATCGACGTCATCCACCAGAAGGCCCGTCACCTCGTCGACGGCGAGCTTGTGGTCGAGGAGGTTCCCGCCGCCTACGCCGAAGAGGCGGCGCGCGCCCGCGCCCAGCTCACCGAGCTCGTGGTCGAGGCCGATGACGACCTCATGATGAAGTACCTCGAGGGTGAGGAGATCACGCAGGACGAGCTCGAGGGGCTTCTCGGCAAGGCCCTCGTGGAGCGCGTCTTCGTCCCCGTCTTCGTGGGTTCGTGCGTGCGCGAGGAGGGAGTCGTCGCCTTCATGGACGCCGCGGTGACGTGGTTTCCCTCCATGGCCGACTTCGGCCGCATCCCACTCGTCAATGGCGAGCAGCTTGACATCTCCCCGGATGACGATCGCCCGGTCGCCTTTGCCTTCAAGTCGCTCAACGACCCGCAGAACGGGCGCCTCTCGTTTCTCAAGGTCCTGGCAGGAACCCTCACCGCCGGCACGGAGCTTATCAACGCGCGCACCCGCAAGGCGGAGCGTCTGGGCCACCTCTATCTCATGTGTGGCAAGGACATGACCGAGGTCGCCTCTGCGGCTGCCGGAGACATAGTCGTGGTTCCCAAGCTCGAGGCCATGACTGGAGACACCCTCTCCGTCACGGGCAAGGTCGAGGCCGCGGAGTTCCGCTTCCCCAACTCCCTCTACCGCATCGCCATCGAGCCCGACAAGCGCGGAACCGAGGGCAAGCTCTACGCGTTTCTGGAGAAGTCCGCGGACGCTGACCCCACCCTGCGCGTCGAGCGCGACGAGGACACCGGTCAGACGGTCATCTCCGCCATTGGCGAGGCGCAGATCAGCGTCCTGCTCGATCGCCTCGAGGACCGCGCGGGCATCACGGCGCACACCGTGGCGCTGAGGATTCCGTATCGTGAGACCATCCGCCGCGTGGCCAGCGCCCAGGGGCGTCACAAGAAGCAGACGGGCGGGGCCGGCCAGTACGGCGACTGCTGGCTGCGCGTGGAGCCCAACCCTGGTGCTGGCTACGAGTTCGTGGACGAGGTCGTGGGCGGTCACATCCCGCGCGGCTTCATCCCGGCCATCGACAAGGGCGTCCAGGAGACGTTGCGCGAGGGCGTCTTGGCGGGCTATCCCATGATCGACGTCAAGGTCGCCGTCTACGACGGTTCGTACCACCCCGTGGACTCCAACGAGATGGCCTTCAAGACGGCCGCGCGCATCGGCTTCCAGAAGGCCGTCGCCCAGGCGGAGCCCGTGCTGCTGGAGCCGCTGGCGCACCTCCGCGTTACCGTTCCCGAGAGCTACGCCGGCTCCGTGATGGGCGACATCTCCGCGAGCCGCGGGCGCGTCGAGGGTATGGTCGCCGCCACCGGCGCGGCTGTCGGGCAGACCACGGTCGAGGCCACCGTGCCCTACGCCGAGGTCACGGACTACGCCACGCGCCTGCGGTCGCTCTCGCGAGGAACGGGTGAGTTCGAGCTCGAGCTCTCCGGCTACGAGCAGGTTCCGCACGACATCCAGCAGAGGCTCGCGGAGGATTACGCTGCCCGCCGCGCCGCCGGCGAGAAGTAGCCTCGCGGAGCCTTCGAGCTCCTGCCTTACGACGCTCCAAAGAACGGGCGCCCGGCAATCCGGTCGCCCGTTTTTCTCGGCGGCGCGCAGGGCGCATGCTAGAATGCAACAAGATGACTGTCATTTCATCCGTAAAGGAGAAACTATGCTCAGTGCCGTTCAGATTAAGCCGGATGTCTATTGGGTTGGCGCCCTCGACTGGAACGAGCGCGAGTTCCACGGCTACGCCACGGACGCGGGCATCACCTACAATGCCTATCTCATCATCGACGAGAAGATCACCCTCATCGACACGACCAAGGCCACCTTCAAAGACGAGCTCCTCCAGCGCATCTCGTCGGTCGTCGACCCCTCGAAGATCGATGTCCTCATCTCCAATCATGTCGAGGGCGACCACTCGCAGAACGTCCCCGCCATTCGGGAGGTTGCCCCCAACTGCAAGATCTACTCATCCGCGCCGGCGGGGGTCAAGGGTCTGACCGCCCACTACGGCGACCTTGGCTACATCGGCGTCAAGTCGGGGGACACGCTGTGCATCGGAAAGCGCACGCTGACCTTCGTCCAGACCCCCATGGTTCACTGGCCCGACAACATGGTCACCTACGATGCCGAGGACAAGATCCTCTTCTCCAACGATGCCTTTGGCCAGCACTACGCCACCTCTGCACGCTTCGATGACGAGAACGACATGGCTCAGGTGATGCATCAGGCTCGCAAGTACTACGCCAACATCGTGCAACCCTATCGTGTCCAGGCCCAGGCTGCCATCAAAGCGGTGCGCGCGCTCGGCCCCGACGCGCTGGAGTTTATCGCCCCTGCTCACGGCGTCATCTGGCGCAGTCACGTGGCCGACATCCTCGATGCCTACGAGCAGGTCTACTCCTCGGGCGTCGTTCAGGAAAAGGCCCTCGTGGTCTATGACACCATGTATGACTCGACGGAGTCCGTCGCACGCGCGCTCACGGACGGGTTCATCGCGGCCGGAATTCCGGTGAAGCTCATGAGCGCCAAGACCGCCCACGGCTCCGACATCATGGAGGACTTCCTGGACGCCAAGTACCTTTGCGTGGGAACGCCTACGATGAACAGCCAGATGCTGCCTACCGTGGCGAATTTCCTCACCTATCTGAAGGGTCTTTCGCCCAAGAATGACAACCGGGTGGGGCTCGCCTTTGGCTCCTATGGCTGGGCGCCCCTTGGTCCCAATAACGTGCAGAAGGAGCTCGAGGCCGCTGGTTTCCAGCTACCCGAGAAGGCCTTTGCCGTGAACTGGGTCCCCAGCGCGGAGCAGCTCACCGCCGCTCGCGACAAGGTTGCCGCGCTGACCGCGTAGGGTCGCCACGCCTTATGCCTCGATCTGCGCCCGTCCCAGGCCACTGCTTGGGGCGGGCGCATTTCTTACGGCTTTCTTCCCGTAATCTTACAATAATATTTCAATTAAAGTCACCTGTTTTAGCACATAGATGGAGTATCTTCTTCTAAAACGAGTAGCCAGGAGATGCTCATGGGAAAAAGAGAGCTCAAGATCGGATATGAGTCCGCGCTGGACTTCTGGAGGGGGGCTCGCGCTGCCTCGGGCGCTCAGCAGATCCTCGAGGAGGGAGGCCACGTCTATGGTGCGGCCGCGATGAGCCTAAGGGAGCTGGCTCGTCGCGCGCTGACTCTTTGTGGTAGCGAACCGCCTCTTGACGTCGCTCTCCCTTGTGGAGCAGCGCGACATGGCTGCGACCTCATCGTGGATCATGTCTGGCGAGGGCCGCTGGGTCAGGAGCACGTCCTTGCCCTGGGCGATGGAATCAGCGTCTGCCGCATGCCCGTTGTCATTTCCCAGCTCGGAGGCAGCTTGAGCGAAATCGAGCTCGCTCGCCTATCTTATGAAATGTCGGGCACCTACGGGCTTGCCCCCTGGACGGATAAGGGGAAGGTGCAAGACGTGAGCGCGCTGGTAGACCCAGCCGAAATCAAGGGGTATGCCACGGCGGCCCGCGCCTTGGGGGCGCGCGGCGCCGCGCGGGCCACTTTCATGTCTGATCTTGTGGTGAGCGGCTCGAACTCTCCAAGGGAGACCGACATCGCCATCGTCCTCATGCTCTCTCGAAGAAAAGGAGGGTTCTACCTGGGAGGATTTAAAATGAATTATAGGATCCAGGTTCCAGCGAGGCTTCGAGGCCTTGCGGGGCAGAACGTTCTCATACCAGACTTTTGCTGGCCGAATGCCATGATCATTATCGAGTACGACAGCAACGAGGCCCATACGACTCCAGAGGCGAAGGCCCGCGACGAGCGTCGCCGCAAAGCGTTCGAGGCGATGGGCTACACGGTCAGGGTCCTGACCAACGATGTCCTAAGGAGCTCCATGAGGCTTGACGCCTTCATGGATGACATTGCTCGCCTGCTCGGGCGCGCTCGTCGCCCGGCGAGCGATGAAATCCTGGCGAGTCGGCGTCAACTCAGAAACGAGCTTTTTGGGCCCGAGCTAATCGATGAGGCGCTTCGTCATCTTCATGAATTTCCTGAGGAGTGATGGTTTGGCCCGTGTGATGCGACTTGTCCGCTGCAGTTTCGCGTCCCACTACATGCTTTCTGATTCCGGGATGTAGTTTGCCCTTTCGACACGCATGAATCCAAAGCTCTTTGCACTATATAAAAAATAGAATTTATAGGATCAGGGCTTCTACCTGCGGTTTTTCGATTCGTCCACTTCTGCGTGTTTTCGGTGGCTATCTGGGCGCACCATTTCGTGCGTGTCGAAAGGGCAAACTACATGCGCCGGGTTATTTTTATGTGTCGAAGGGCAAAACTGCATCCAAAAATCCCGTAATTAGGTGAATTTTTAACCTAGGTGCGTGCACGAAGACAGGCGTCACAGTTCAAGCCGTCACCACCTGCTAGAATCAGTAGACTATACCGACGGTGCATGCGTCCCTGCCGTCGGCCGACAGTCCACCAATCAAGGAGGTTGCGCACTCGCGCATGGACGTAGCCATTAGTATCGTCGTCACGTTTCTACTCACGCTTGCCAACGGGTTCTTTTCAGCCTCTGAGCTGGCTGTTGTGTCCGCAAAGCGAGCCCTGCTCGAGCCTGATGCCGATAACGGTGACGCAAAGGCCCAGGCCGTTCTTGACCTCTCCTCTAACTCCGGACAGTTTCTGGCGACGATTCAAGTCGCCATCACGCTCGTCGGATTTGCGTCGTCGGCTTTTGCCGCGACCAGCCTCTCTGGCCCCCTTGGCGGATGGTTCGCCTCCCTCGGGATGCCCGAGGGCGTCGCCGCCGGCCTGGCTCCCGTGCTCATCACCCTACTTGTTTCCTACCTCTCCATCGTTGTGGGAGAGCTCGTCCCCAAGAGCATTGCCCTGTCCAACTCGGAGGGGGTGGCTAAGGCCGTGGCGGGGACGATTCGCGGGTTCATGCACATTGCCCGCCCCTTCGTCTGGGTGACTTCTCGCTCTGCGGGCGTCATAGCCAAGTTCCTGGGAGTCAAGCCCGACGACGATCGCGGGATCGCCTCCGAAGAGGAGATCAAGTACATGGTGACCGACGCCACCGAGCTCTCCGATGAGGAGAAGTCCATGATTCACGAGGTCATCGACCTGGGGGATACCATCGCCCGCGAGGTCATGGTCCCCCGCGTGGACATGACGGCTCTGGAGGACTCCTCCACCCTGTCTGAGGTTCTTGCCGTCATGCGGCGCACCGGCTACTCGCGCATCCCCATCTACCATGGCTCCGTTGACCGCGTCGTGGGCGTGGCGCACATCAAGGACATCGTCAGCCTCATCCTCGACGAGGGCCGCTCGTCCGAGTCCGTGTCCGCCTACGTGCGCACCGCCGACTACGTGCCCGACACCAAGGACATCATCCCCCTGCTCTCCGAGATGCAGTCGAGTCACGATCAGATGGTCATCGTGGTGGACGAGTACGGCGGCACGGCGGGCGTCATCACGATCGAGGACATCGTCGAGGAGATCGTGGGCGAGATCGAGGACGAGTTCGACCCCGACAACAAGTTCCTCACCAAGCTCTCTGACCGTGAGTGGCTCGTGGACGGACGCTTTTCGCTTGATGATGCCATTGACCTGGGCTGGCCTGTCGAGGACAACGAGGAGTACGAGACCATCGCCGGTTTTGTGACCGATCTCGCCGACAAGCTCCCCCGACCAGGCGACGTCATCGAGAAGGATGGCTACCAGTTTCTCGTGCAGTCCATGCGTGGCCGTCGCCTTGCGATGCTGCGCGTCACCGCACCCGAGCCAACCGCCGAGGAGCCTTCTGCCAGCGTTGACGGTGACGAGGACGGAGAGTCTGCGAAGGAGTAAGACCCCGCCCGTCACTTTAACTACAATGGGAGAACTAGCCTGTCTGCCACCCGTGGCGGACACCAAGGGAAGGGGAGCTGCCAGATGGCTCAGCTCTTTGAAATCGAGAAGGTCACGATCGGCCCCAGAACCTTTGAGGCTCTGGTCGAGGCGTCGCCCTCTGCGCCCCTCCTGACCAGCGAGGACCCCGCAGGGACTCAGCTCGTGCTCGATCTTATGCCCGAGCTTGGAGACCACGTCTGCCTGGGCGACTCCGCCCCGCGCTTTGGGGACGTTGTCGAGCAGACCGAGCTCGCGCACCTGCTGGAGCACGTGAGCGTGGAGCTCCTCGCCCGGACGAATGTGGCCGGAGACATCGCGAGCGGCCAGACCGTCGAGACGGGCGAGCGTCGCTATCGGATCACCTTTGCGTGCCCTGATGACGTGCTTGTTGCCGGGGCGCTCTCGAGTGCCGTCTGGATCCTTCAGTGGGCGTACTCCGGCGGCGGCGATCCCCGCCCCGACGTCGACGCGATTGCAAGCGGTCTCGCCGATCTGGTGAGCAGCTTGGATGATGCGACTGAGACGGCGGCAGACGCGAGCGCGCCGCAGGCCGAGGAGCCGTCCCCGCAGGAGGACGGCGAGCCCGCAGCTGCATCGGAGATCACATCCGGGTCTGATTTTGTGCCAGAGGCGGCATCGGACTTGAATCAGGCTCCCGGGGATGGCCCCGAATCAGGAGCCGAACCCGCACCTGCCGCCGAGTCCAACCAGAGTGAGGACCGCGATCGGTGGGACATGGATAACGTCCCCCGACCGCATCTCGTTCGTTAGTCGGCGCGGTTCTCGCGCCTCGTACAGTCCGCACTGACAGGAGGAACTCATGAACAAGAAGACGGTCGGCTTTATCCTTGGAAGCATCTTTGGTGCTGCGACGGGAGTGGCCGCGGGCATGATGCTCGCCCCGCGCTCCGGCGCCGAGAGCCGCGCCATGGCCGCCGATGCCATGAACGACGCGTGGGACTCGGCAGTGGACACCTACGAGCGTGGGAGCAGCGTCGTCTCGGACAAGATCAGCGACGTTCGTCCTACCGTAGACGCCAAGACCGACGAGCTGCGCGCCAAGGTCGACCTGGCCCGCGAGCGCATGGACCAGCTTCGCGACTCTCTCTCGGACGCCGTCTCGGATGCCTCCGAGCAGGTCCAGGACGCGGTGACCTCCGTGTCCGACAAGGTTGCGGCCATGACCGACGTCCCCGCGGAGAATGGCGCGAAGGCTGCCGAGGCCGTCCACGTCGAGGTCGTCGACGAGGACGAGACGCACGAGGCGTAGGCCCATGCTCAAGGTGAGCGATCTGGTCGGGCTCCGGGTTCGTGTTCCCAAGAAGCCCAAAAAGGCCAAGAAGGCCAAGGGCGGGACCACGACCGAGCGCACCTCGAAGCTCGGCAGGATTCACATGGCCGTTTTCTCGCCGGACGGCACGCAGGTCGTGGGGTTCATGGTGAGGCGTCCCGATGTGGCGGGCATGGTCAAGCGCGAGGACGCGTTTCTTGCGTGGGACGCCTTTGGATCGTCTGACGGCAAGGCCGTCGTGGTGACTCGTCCCGCGGACGGGCTCGACGCCGAGGCCAGAAAGCGCCTCCAGCTGGACTGGGACGCCTGCGTCATGTGGACGGGCATGGACGTCAAGACGATCGAGGGCAAGTCCCTGGGCTACGTCTCGGATGCCGAGTTCGACGAGAAGACCGGCCGCGTGGCGCGCTTCTTCACCATCGACGGCGGCGTCTCCCATGCGCTCGTGGGCTCGTTTCAGATCACGCCGGACATGGTGCGCGCCTATGCGCAGGGGCACATGATCGTGGACACAGGCGGCAAGACCCTCGAGCCCGACGGCGGGCTGGCCGGCGTGGCCGGCGAGGGTTTTGCGCGGGCCAAGGTCAAGGGCTCCGAGGTTGGCAAGAAGGCCGAGGTCGTAGCCGGCGAGGCCGTGGAGAGGGGCTCGTTTGCGCTGGGCAAGATGATCGGCAAGGCGCAGAGGGCCATCTCCGAGGCCACGGAAGAGGAGAGCGACCCTCAGTCCGCCCGGACGGTCCCGCAGGCCCCCGCAATGGCGGCTGCAGACGTGCGCGTGGAGCAGCCGATCGAGAAGCTCCCAGAGAGCGCGGCGCAGCGCGCCGAGCGACCCGTGCCCAAGACCTACGCCCCGGTACCGGAGGGGGAGCCAAAGGAGAAGAGAGGGCCTTCGGCAGAGCCAAAGGCGGCGCGGCCGGCCTCCAAGCCCAAGCCCAAGCCCAAGCCCAAGCCCGCTGCCGACAAGGCCGCGAAGGCCGTTGGCAAGCAGATCGGGGCCATGGGCAAGATGTTCGGCTCCTTCAAGGACGAGTTCGACAAGGCAAGCAAGTAGCGCGCGCGGGGCCAGCGTCGACGCCCCCGCTGTCCGATGCTCCCCGCCGCCCTACTGCACCTCAAGCGTGCCCAGAAGCGCCTGGTGATCGGAACCCGTGACCTCGACGGCTTTCAGGCCGCTCACCACGATGCCGGCGTTCTTGGCGTATACGATGTGGTCAATCTCAATCAGTGAGGGCAGATCCCCGTACGAGGGGAAGGTCATGTGGAAGCCCTCGCCGCTCTGCTCACCCGCATCCACGAAGGCCGTCCCCAGAAGCTCGCGAAATCGCGCGTGGTCCCATGTGGAATTGAAGTCGCCCATGATGAGGTAGGCGTGGTCGTAGCCTGAAAGCGAGCCTATGACCGAGAGCCCCTCGTCCCACAGGTCCTGAGCGCCGCGCACCGGTGAGTTGGGATGCACGCTCACGACGCGCACCGTGCGCCCGCCCACCACGATGCTTGCCGCCGGCATGGAGCTCGTGTCGATGCTGAGCAGGTTGCCAGACGTGTTGCTCATGGGCGCAAGGGTCCAGATGCCGTTGCGCCCGCCGTTGTTCACGGCGGAGGCGGCGTCCGAGATCACGTAGTGCGGCAGGACCGAGCCAATCCCGGCGGCCTGGAGCTCGGCGATGAAGTCAGTGGAGAGCTCCTGGAGGCAGAGTACCTCAACGTGCTGGGAGCGGACGAGCGAGACAACCTCCTCGGCCGAGGCCCCGCCGTTCTTGGTGTTGAGCGTCATGATGCGCATGATGCCGTCGTCGGTCGAGGCCGTGGTCTGGATCGTCGCCGTGGCGGTGTCCGACACGCGCGCGGTGGGCAGGAAGTAGCCCCTATGCCACCAGGCCGTGACGGCGAGCGCGAGGCCGCATGCCACGAGCAGGACGCGTCGATGCCAGAGTGCCGCCAGGACTAGGCAGACCGCCAGGGGAGCCAGCATGAGCGGGACGAACGAGACGAGCTCGGGCACCGCGCGTCCGTTGGCCAGGCTGGAGGGCAGGTAGCGCAGGGCTAGAAGCGCCGCGGCGCCCGCCACCACAATCCAGAGAACGAACGAGAGGCAGCCGTGTCGTGCCCGTCGGCGCGGCCGGGGCGGGCGCGGGGCACGCTCGCGCGGCGGCTCCGCAAAGGAGCCGCGAGCGTCCTCGGCGACTGACGCGCGCCGTGTCAGGGGGCGCTGGCGGCGCAGCACGCGCGCCTGAGGGGCGGTGTCGCCCGCACCCTGCGGTGCCCGGTCGACCACGTGCGGCCGCACGTCGGTACGCTCGGGCGTGCCCCAGCCCCCGCCCCAGTCACCGTCACCGCTACCGGGGCCGTCACCAGCGGCTGCGCCTGCGGGGGCGTGGACGCTGCCGTGCGCGACGCGCCTCGTTGCAGCCTCGTCCGCGGCGGGCGTGGGCGTTCCCTCGCTGACGGCCCAGTCGTCGTCGGAGATGGGCTCCCACTGACGCTCGGTGTCGTCAAAGGGCTCGCGTGCGTTGTCACGGGGTTGTTGGGCCATGGATTCCTCTCGCGTAAAAGTGCCTTCGAAACATCCTAGCGAAGCCTCCGCCGCCGCGGGAGGTTCCGATAAAAACGGCGCAAGGTCGCAAGGGCCCCGCCCCCACGGCAGGCACCGTCGCGCCGCCACCAGAGCGTCGCCCTCGCAGAATCGACCCCCCCCTACAAAAAATGATAAATATCTTTCGTGCAGGCGGCGCTGGAGTCGTATTGTCTTAAAAGTAACTACTAGTTGTAGAATCAGAAGCTGTGCACTACTCTGCCAAGAGCAACTGGCCAGCAACAGAAAGGGAGAGCGGTTCTCCGATGACCCTCCTTGAATTGATGCACCTCCTCAAGAAACACCTCAAGCTCGTCATCATTCTGCCGCTCGCATGCGCCCTTGTCATGGGCGTCTACAGCCGCTTCTTTATGGCGGACACCTATACCGCCTCTACGAGCATGTACGTTTTGCTCTCACAGAACGTAACCGCGCCCTCAAGCTCGCTCTCGAGTGACCTGTCTGCCTCGCAGATGGTCTCAAACGACGTGGCCGACCTGCTCAAGAGCGATCGCGTCAAGAGCAACACCGCCTCCACCCTTGGCCTCAAGAGTCTGGACAACTACAAGATAGCCGTCACGAGCACCACGACCTCGCGCGTGATCACCCTGCAGGTTGAGGGAACCGATCCTAGCTCTACCGCAGACGTTGCCAACAAGATGGCCCAGGACGTCTCGGACATAGCGCGTGAGGTTATGAGCGTGGACAGCGTCAACATCATCGACCAAGCGGTCGCACCCGACGCTCCCAGCGGGCCCAAGCGCCCGCTCTACGTGGCGGTGGCGCTTCTGGGGGGGTTCTTCGTCGCCGTTGCCCTTGTGGTCGTGAGGGACATGGTGGACACCAAGGTGCGCAACCAGGAGGAAGTCGAGGAGCTTCTGGGAATCCCCGTGATCGGTCGCGTCCCCGCGACTAAGGATGGGAGGTAGGGACATGGCAAAGAAGAAGGCCGCAGGCACGGACCGTGTGTTCATGGAGAACGCGATAAAGACCCTGGTCGCCAACATTCGCTTTGCCTCGGTGGACAAACCGCTCACCAGCATCGCCGTGACCTCGTCCGTTCCCAATGAGGGCAAGACGACCATATCCATTGCGCTCGCGCGCGCCTTAGCTCAGGGCGGCAAGGAGGTCCTGCTTGTTGACGGGGACATGAGGCGTCGCTCCATTGCCGGCCTGCTGGGCGCGCACGCCCGGTCCGGCATCTACTCAGTGCTCTCTGGCCAGGTCAAGATCGAGGATGCCGCGATCAGCACCTCAACGCGCGGACTGAGCTTTTTGGACTGCGAGCCCCACATTCCCAACCCGGTGGACATCCTCTCGTCTCAGCGGTTCCGCACCCTCGTGGGGCTGCTCGAGCAGCGCTATGACTTTGTGATCTTTGACACGCCCCCGCTCTCCGCCTTCATCGACGCTGCCGTGGTCGGCCAGGTCGTGGGAGGGACCCTGCTTGTGGTGCGTCAGGGCTTTGTGAAGCGAGACGAGCTGCTTGCCGCGCACGATCAGCTCCGTAAGGCCGGGGCCAACGTCATTGGCGCCGTGATGAACTACTGCGAGAGCGAGAAGAGCGAGTACTACTACAGCTATTACTCCAAGGACAAGGGCGGCGCAGGCCGGACGCCTGCACCACAGATTGCCCCTGACGCGCCCGCACCGCGCACGGTGCCTGCCGTGCGACCGGTCCAACAGCCTCGCCCCGCGACGCGTCAGGGCGCCGTGACCCCCCGTCCCATTCCGACGCCCCCTCCCATCGTCTCTCCAGACAGCACCGCCCAATTTCTTGCGGGGACGTCGTATCGCCCTCGTGATTACTCGGACGAGTAGGGGCGCTCGCGGCGGGTACCAGATCGCCCGCGCAGCTTCGTGCGGCGCGGGCGACTCATTCTTCGAAGAGAGGCTCCATGAGGGACCTGCACTGCCACATCCTGCCCGGCGTCGACGACGGCTCCAAGGACATGGGCATGAGCCTGGCCATGTTCGAGGCCGCGCGGGCGGCGGGCGTGACGAGCATCGTGTGCACCCCCCACTGCAGGGATCCCTACTTTGACTTTGATGCCATGTGGGCCGCCTTTTATGCGCTTAAGGCCAAGTTGGGGGACTTTCCCCTCTCCATGGGCTTTGAGGTGGCGCACGCTAAGCTGATTGAGCTGGGCATTGAGGAGTGGGCGCCGCGCCTGGCCTTTGAGGACTCAAACGAGTTCCTCCTCGAGTTGGACACGCACTGCACGGAGGCCGACTTCCAGGACTACGGGCGCACGATCTTTGAGCTGCAGGGGATGGGATATGACGTTATCATCGCTCACCCCGAGCGCTACCACGCCATCCAGAAGAACGCCGACCTCGCCGTTCGCCTGGTCAAGATGGGGTGCAAGCTGCAGGCCTCCGCGGACTTTGTGGGGGGCGGGCGCCTTGGAAGAGAGAAGAGGCCCGCGAGGAAGCTCTTTGACCAGATGCTCTATCACTACATTGCGAGCGACGCGCACAGGCCAGAGCACTACGCGTATCTGGCAAGCGCTCTGCGCGACTACCCCCTGCGCGGAAAGCACCTCGCCCTGTGAGGACGAGAGCCCTCGAGCGCGTCTGGCCCGGACGAACGACGGGATGGGACAAAAGGGGAAAAATGTCCGTATGGTGACAATCATTCAGCATTTTAACGTCTACGTTTCCCCGCACGGTTAAGTTAGCTACCATAGAAACATCAAAAAGCCCTGAAAGTCGCTTCCGGTCAACAAGTCCGGACGATTTTTTTGCGCCAATTGAGCACGTGAGCACTGCTGGGACAAGAAGAGAACTCTTCTTTAAAAAAGTGAGAGGGGGGGCGTGCGAGGAGACAGGAGCGGACTTACGCCTGCAACCGAGCCGGAGATTTCGGCCCCTCAGATGGATGATGGCGCGGTGTACGAAGGGGTCCTGGCGTGGCCCACTGGGTCCAACGGCGGTTCCTATCTCTCTGATGACCTTGCCCTGAAGATGCTCCTTGAGCGTGATTTGGATGTGCTCCCCGACCTCTCTCGGCCAGGATATCGCCTGGTCAAGCGGGCTTTTGACGTGACCGCCTCCGGGCTGGCCATTGCCGTGCTCCTTGTTCCCTCAATCATACTTTCTGCGGCGATCTGCATAAAGAGCCCCGGTGCAGGACCCCTCTACACGCAGTGGAGAATCGGCCGGGTGGGCAGGGACGGCAGCTGTCGCCCGTTCAAGATGTTCAAGTTCCGCTCCATGGTCCCCCACGCCGAGGATATGCTCGCCGATCTTCAGGACTCCAACGAGGCATCAGGTCCCATGTTCAAGATCAAAAAGGACCCGCGCATTATCTCGGGAGTGGGAGGCTTCATACGCAGACACTCCAT
>CAYSIC010000028.1:0-18341 GCA_964430985.1 uncultured Atopobium sp. | reverse complement strand
GGGTCCAAGATCTCGGACGCGGGAGCCCGCGAGGGGAATGCTACACTGGCCAAAAGCAATCGATTGGAGGCAAAAATATGGCTGACGTGCTCTTTGTTGAATACCCCAAGTGCAGCACCTGCCGACGTGCAAAGGCGTGGCTGGACACTCATGGCATAGCCTACGAGGACCGTGACATCGTCAAGGAGAACCCCACGGCGTCCGAGCTCTCCGCGTGGCAGGCTCGCTCCGGCCTTCCCGTGCGTCGTTTCTTCAACACGAGCGGGCGCCTTTATCGTGAGCGCAACCTCAAGGTTCGGCTGGATGCGGGGATGTCCGACGAGGAGGCCTTCTCGCTGCTTTCCGAGGACGGCATGCTGGTCAAGCGGCCAATCGTGGTGGGGTCCGATTTCGTGCTCGTGGGCTTTCGCGAGGATGAGTGGGAACGGGCGCTGTGCGGGGAGTAGATTGCGTGCGCGAGTTGCTTGAGTGGGGTGAGAGCCGATGACGCGCCCCCAGAAGATGCGGGGCTTCTCGAGAATCGCATCCGACGTGGGGGAGCGCTTGAGCGCCGAGGGGCTTCTCGACCGGTTTTCGACCCCTGACGCCTGCGTGCGCGGAACGGTCTTCTCCGGGCTTGAGCTCTCGGACGCGTCCGCCGATGGCACTTCCTTCGAGCAGGTTATCTTTCGGGGCTGCACGCTCGATAATGTGTGCCTTGCAAACTGCACCTTTACGGACGTGCTCTTCTCGGGCTGTCGGATGACGCGCTGCGACATGGGTCGCTCGTGGCTCAATCGGTGCGACTTCAGGTCCTGTTCAGCTCCGGGTCTGAGCTTTCTTAGGAGCCGCCTGACGGGCGTTTCGATCGAGGACAGCCAGATGAGCTACTGCGACCTTTCCGAGGCCACGGTCGACCGCCTCACCGCTCATGAGACGGGCCTCGCGGAGGTCAGCCTCTTTGCAACGAAGCTTCGTCACGTGACGCTGAATCAGTGCGATCTTACGCGCATGACCGTTCTGCGCACCCCGCTCACGGGGATAGACCTCTCGAGCTGCGATATCTCAGGCTTGCGCGTGTCGGATACCTTCCGCGAGCTCAGGGGTGCCCTTGTGAGTCCCGAGCAGGCGGCGCAGCTCGCCATACTCCTGGGCGTGCAGGTGAAGCAGGATGAGTAGGGGCGCGGCCATCCCAGGACCTGCGAAGGTTCTCTAGGAAAGCGCCGGCAGCATCGGAGGGAGCTCGCCGACGAGAGGGCGTACGTAGGAGAGCATCTCCTCACTCACGCCCATGCCGTCCGCGCTGATCCAGGCGCGTGGGACGCCACGAATCTGGTTAGCTACGGAGCGTACGTCGACAAGGGTCGTGCGGGTCTCATAGGGATCGCTCGAGAGGCGCTCGAGCCCGCACATCTTCATGGACTCCCCAGTAAGCGCAGCCTCGACACCAGCGCGCCCGAGCTCGATTGCCTCGTCAAGGTCAATCTTGCTGGCCGCATGACTTGCGCAGCGCTGGAGGGTTGAGAGCTCGACGGCTCGAGTCTTGCAGCCCAGGCGCCTCTTTACTGCGCTGGCTAGATAGCGGCTCGTGCCCGAGAGGGCGGCCGCGTGGCCAAACTCGTCCGTGCCAGGGTCTGGCGTCATGGACATCTCGCAGATAAGACGGCCGTTTGGTGCGCGGACTCCTTCGCTCACGCCGACCATCACGGTGTTCTTGCGAGTGAGAAGCTCGCTGAGGCGCTCTATGAGTGCATCCTCCACTAGGGGGACTTCGGGCAGAAGGATGAGGTCGGGGTCAGCCAGCACGGACGAGGCTGCGAGCCATCCCGCATCGCGGCCCATGATTTCGACGAAGGTTACGCTCTTAAGATCGTAGACGTCCGCATCGCGCGTGAGCTCGCGCAGGGTCGTGGCCACGAGGCGTGCGGCGCTGCCGTAACCAGGAGTGTGATCGATGCCCACGAGGTCATTGTCGATGGTTTTGGGTATGCCGACAAAGCGGATGCTGCTTCCGACCGAGCTCCCGTAGGTGCCCAGCTTGGAGATGGTGTCCATGGAGTCATTGCCGCCTATGTAGAGGACCGCCTTGGCGCCAACTTTGTTGAACCGTTCGAAGAGCTCCTGGTAAATGGACTGATTGTTGTTCGGATCGGGGAGCTTGTAGCGGCAGCTTCCCAGCCAGCTGGAGGGGGTGTGACATAGCAGGCTGAGGCTTTCCTCGTCTGGAAGGGCAGAGTCGAGATCAACTGTTCGACCTGCGAGAAAGCCCTGGATACCATAGCGCATCCCCATGGTGCGCAGACCCTCAGCCCGCGCACCAGCAATCACACCAGCAAGGCTTGCGTTGATGACGGTGGTGGGACCACCCGACTGTCCGACCAGCACGCACTCTTTGTCCACCATGGAAATCCTCTCTTGAGCCAACGATGATTAGCATAGCGCGAAGCTGCAATGCAGGGGTCTGTTCTGCCATGCGCTTGCAGTTTTGACGTTCGATACATAAAAAAAGAGCGAGCTCTGCAGTTTCCCCTCTCGTTACGCACATTTTTGGACTCTTTGAGCTGACATCACATTTTAAAAGAATATTTTCTAGGGTATGACCTGTTATTAGAGGTTCATCATGCATAATTTTGTACTTGTGCAGAAGAGAGGCTGTCAGAACCTGCGTAGCGAAAGGCCAAACTACATTCGGAAAATCTAAAACGTGTGTTGAAGGCTCAAACTGCAGCGAAAAAAGGGCTGAAGAGCGAATGGGGGCGTCCGACCCAATGCACGCAAAGGGGCCGCCCCACAAGAGGCGGCCCCCGTAACCTACGCGCGTGCGTGCGACAGACTATGCGAGATTGTAGAAGGCCTTCTTCTGCAGGTACTCAGCGGAATCGCCCAGGGTGTCCTCGATGCGGAGAAGCTCGTTGTACTTGGCTACGCGGTCTGTGCGGGCGGGGGCACCGGTCTTGATCTGGCCTGCGTTGGTGGCAACGGCGAGATCGGCGATTGTGGTGTCCTCAGTCTCACCGGAGCGGTGGGAGACGACGGCGGTATAGCCAGCGCGCTTGGCGGTCTCGATGGCGTCGAGGGTCTCGGTCAGGGTGCCGATCTGGTTGACCTTGATGAGGATGGCGTTGGCGGCACCGAGTTCGATGCCCCTCTTCAGGCGCTCGGTGTTGGTGACGAAGAGGTCGTCGCCTACGAGCTGGACCTTCTTGCCCAGGCGCTCGGTGAGCTTGACCCAGCCGTCCCAGTCCTCCTCGGCTAGGCCGTCCTCCAGGGAGATGATCGGGTACTTGTCGGCGAGCTCCTCCCAGTAGTCGACCATTTGCTCGCTCGTGAGCTCGCGGCCCTCGCCGGCCAGCACGTAGACGCCGCGCTCCTTGTCGTAGAGCTCGCTGGTAGCGGGATCCATGGCAAACATGAAGTCGCGGCCCGGCTCGAAGCCGGCGGCCTTGACGGCCTGCATCAGATAGATGAAGGGCTCGGCATTGGTCTTGAGGTTGGGAGCGAAGCCGCCCTCGTCGCCCACGCCCGTGGAGAGGCCAGCCTCCTTGAGGATGCCCTTGAGAGTGTGGTAGACCTGCGTGCTCCAGCGCAGCGCCGTGGCAAAGTCAGGCGCGCCGACCGGCATGATCATGAACTCCTGGAAGTCCACCGTGTTGTCTGCGTGAACGCCGCCGTTGAGGATGTTCATCATGGGGACGGGCAGGGTGTGCGCATTGGCGCCGCCGATGTAAGCGTAGAGCGGCTGGCCAGCGGAGGCGGCGGCAGCCTTAGCGATGGCCAGCGAGCAGCCGAGAATGGCATTGGCACCCAGATTACCCTTGTTGGGCGTGCCGTCGGCAGCAATCATCGCGGCGTCGGCACCGCGCTGATCGGTGGCTTCGCGGCCCACGAGAACCTTAGCGAGCTCATCGTTGACATGGCCTACGGCCTTGAGGACGCCCTTGCCCTGGTAGCGATCCTTGTCGTCATCGCGCAGCTCGACGGCCTCGAACTCGCCGGTGGAGGCACCGGACGGAACGATGGCGCGCGCGAAGGAGCCGTCCTCCAGCGTGACCTCGACCTCGACGGTGGGGTTGCCGCGGGAGTCCAGAACCTCGCGCCCGTAGACCTTGGTGATCTTGCTCATGGCATGCCTTTCTGTCGTGTGCGACCTGTGTCGCATAGCTACCTAATATCTAACTTGTAGGTATACCCCGCCGAGCCAGGTCCATGCGCTCGGCGGGGAGAGTTTTGTTCCGCGTGGCCGTCGGCCGACGCAGAACAGCTGCTAGTGATAGTCGTAGAAGCCCTTGCCAGCGGCTATGCCCGTCTCGCCAGCGTCAATCTTCTCCTTGAGAAGAGCGACGACCTTGGCCTGCGTGGAGGTGGGGTCCTTTGCGGCGGGGTTCATGCTTGCAATGTTATAGGCCGTGGTGAGGCCCACAACGTCAAGAATCTGGAACGGGCCGTTGGGTGCCCCAGTGCCGAGCTTCCAGGCGAGGTCGATGTCCTCGGGGCTGCCGACCCCGTTGGCCCACAGAGCCTGACCAGCGGAGAGGAAGGGGATGAGCAGGCTGTTGAGAAGGTAGCCCGGCTGCTCCTTCAGAATCTTGAGCGGCACCATGCGAATGGACGCCGCGAAACTCACGGCCTCGTCGAAGGCCTCCTTGCTGGTACCAGCATGGGGCATGATCTCGGCGCTGGGGTTCTTCCAGATGGAGTTGGCAAAGTGCAGGGCGAGATAGCGCTCGGGGTGCGCAACGTGAGACGCAAAGGCGCTCGGCAGCATGGACGAGGAGTTAGTGCACACGACCGTGTCGGCGGGGACGTGCTTGGACATCTCGGTGTAGAAGGCGATCTTGTCCTGGGGATTCTCGGAGATGGACTCGATTACGAAGTCAGCGTTGGACAGGGCATCCTCGTAGCTCGTGGTGAGCGTGAGGTCCTGGTAGGCAGCCTCCACCTTGGCCTTTGCGGCCTCGCAGGCCTCCGGCGTCACGTCTTCCTTGGCGAGAAGACCGTAGGCGTAGGCGGACGGGTCGGACTTCATGGCCTCGAGGGTGTCAAGATAGGTCTGGCGCAGGTTGTCGATCTTGGGCTGGCAGCGACCGATTGACCCCTCGGAGCGTAGCCAGATGCTGACATGGTAGCCGCTGTAGGCGCACTGGAAGGCAATCTGGCTTCCCAGCACCCCTCCACCGGCAACGACGACATTCTTGATGTCCATGATTGGTTCCTCTCTCTTGCAAGTCGAATGCAGACAGATGGGATGAACCCATACTCTGATTCTAGCCACATTTCAAGTATCTATATCAGAGGCGCGCATGAAACTTTTCTAGCGGCTTGTGTTCGGGATTGGCGAGTCGCTTCGCAAGGCGCCGGCCGCTAGGCGGCCGCCTCCGCGTCAAGGGTCTCACGGATGGCGAGGATGAACGCGCGGGTGTCCAGGGTCTGGGGTTCTGGCAGTGAGGTGATGCGTGCGAGGTCGCCTGTCATGCGCCCGGACTCGATCGTGTGGAGCGTCGCCGCCTCCAGCCGACCGGCAAAGTCGACCAGGTCGGGGAGGGCGTCGAGCTCGCCCCTCTTGCGTAGGGCACCCGTCCAGGCGAAAATCGTGGCCACGGGGTTGGTCGAGGTCTTCTCGCCCTGCAGATGCTTGTAGTAGTGACGTTGGACCGTACCGTGCGCGGCCTCGTACTCGAAGACCCCCTCGGGGCTGACCAACACGCTCGTCATCATAGCCAGAGAGCCAAAGGCCGACGAGAGCATGTCGCTCATCACATCGCCGTCGTAGTTCTTGCACGCCCAGATAAACCCGCCCTCGGACCTCATGACGCGGGCCACGGCATCGTCAATGAGGGTGTAGAAGTACGAGATGCCGGCCGCCTCGAAGCGCGTGCGGTAGCGGGTCTCGTAGAGCTCGGCGAAGACGTCCTTGAAGCGATGATCGTAGGTCTTGGAGATGGTGTCCTTGGTGGCAAACCATAGGTCCTGGTCTGTGGCCAGCGCATACTCGAAGCAGCTGCATGCGAAGCTCCGGATGGACCCGTCGAGGTTGTGCTGCCCCTGCACCACGCCGGGGCCGTCAAACTCGTGGACGAGCTCGCGGCGCTCCGCGCCGTCGGCTGTCGTGTAAACTATCTCGACCCTGCCGGGGCCATCGATGCGCATCTCGGCGTTTCTGTAGACATCACCGTAGGCGTGGCGCGCGATGGTGATTGGCCGCCTCCAGCACCTCACGACTGGCTCGATGCCCCCGACCACGAGCGGGGCCCTGAACACGGTGCCATCGAGAAGCGCGCGGATGGTGCCGTTAGGACTCCTCCACATCCTCTTGAGACCGTATTCCTCCACACGCTGGGCGTTGGGGGTGATGGTGGCGCACTTGACGGCCACGCCCAGGCGCAGCGTCGCCCGGGCGGAGTCAATGGTGACCTGGTCGTCGGTCTTGTCGCGGTTCTCGAGGCCCAAGTCGTAGTAGTCGGTCCTGAGGTCGACGTAGGGGCAGATGAGCTCATCTTTGATGAGCTGCCAGATGATGCGGGTCATCTCGTCGCCGTCCATCTCGACGAGGGGCACGCTCATGGAGATCTTGGGCATGGTTACCTCCGGGGTCTATGCGTGAATCGTGAGGCGAGCGTAGCACGGTGCAGGCGGAGGGGATTGCGCCGGCGTCGTGTGGAGACACGCTCGATACAGTGGGCGGGATGAGGGCGGGATGAGGGCGCGCGCGAGACCGGGAACGGCCCGGACGTGGGACCTAGGCGATTCCCTCCGCGAGCCATGAGGGCTGCCCCGCGCTCACCACGCGCGCGCAGGCGTAGGCGTCAGCGAGCTCGAGGGTGGCCGAGACCTCGTAGCCCGAAGGGGCGAGCGCAAGTGCGAGTGCGCGACCGTCGTCTGCCGGGACGAGCAGCCTGACGTCATCGGCGATGGGGTCGTAGGCGCAGGTTGCCATGCGCGGATTCCTCTCCATGAGCGGTGAGGCGGCAAAGGAGGGGCTCGACAAGCTGGGGTCGAATGTCACCTGGGCGAGCGAGGTCGCGTAGCGCGCAGGTTGGGCGGATCCCTCGGTGGCAAAGGCCTCGAGCTTCCAGGGGATGTCGCCGCCCAGTGGCGCGAGTCGGGCGTAGAGGGGGGCGCCCGAGGTGGTGAGAAGGCCCGTGTCGAACTCCGCTCGCGAGCCGTCCGGCGCCACGAGGAGAAGCCCCTGAGCCTGGATGCGCGCGAAGGTCATGATGAGGTAGGCACGAAGGATGTGACGGTCTTCGCCCCAGTCTTCGGGTGCGGCGAGGGAGGCGAGGTCTTGGAGGACCTTGTCCCAAGGACCGAGCGACACGGTCTGTGCGAGGGCGCGCTCGGGGTCCACGGCATCGACGGGAAGCCTGTGGTGGGGGAGAAAGGCCGCCCAGGCGCCGGAGGGGCGAGGAGCAAGGCCCTCGAGGCCCACCTCCTCGGGCGTGACGCCGTCCACGGACGCGAGCGACCAGGGCTTGCCCCCCTGCGCTCTGACCGAGCGGCGCAGGGTAACCGTGACGGGCGTCGAGCCATCGGCGCGCAGGAAGCGCAGGGGAAACGTGACCTCGCTGCGCGTCCCCTCGAACGTGAGGGTCGATCGCGCCACGCGGAAGTCCTCCTCGAGCGTGGTCAGAGGATCGACGGCGGGCGGCAGGATCTGATAGAGGATGCTGAGCTGCTCGTCGGGGCAGCGCACCTCGGCATGGAAGTCCTGAGGGAACTCAACGCGCGGCGACGCGGGCGCGGGGGAGAGGTGCGCGTTGCGTGGCTGTGCAGGCACGGGGACGTCTGCGTCGGAGGGCCTGGGTTCGGCGGTGCCCTCCTCCTGCTCGGGGACGTAGGTGATCGTAAGAGAAATCGAGGGCTCGGATGAACCAAGAGCGGGTTCTGCCTCGGGTTTCTCCACGGGTTTGTGCTCCTGCGTTGGCACCGGCTCGAGCTCGGGTCCTAGTTTGTGCTCCTGCGTTGGCACCGGCTCGAGCTCGGCTTCAATCTCGGTCGCGGGCTCAAACTCGTCCGTGGGTTTGGGCCCGACGGGCTGCTTGGGCTCGGCCGAGTCGTCGGGTGCGGTCTTGGGTGCGAGGGGTTGAGACGTAGCGGTCTTCTCGGCGTGTCGCGGCTTGATGGGCCTCAGGCTCTTGGCTCCCTTGCGACGCTTCCACGGCTTGCCACCTGCAGTGTCCTTACCGCTTGCGCCGTCGAGGTACTTCTCGAGGGCGCGGTCGTATTCGTTACAGGTCAGGATCGTCGCGTAGACGTAGCCCTTCTTGAAGGCCGTAACCTTGACGAACTCGGGCAAGGCCTCGCAGAGGGAGCGCACGTCATCAAAGCCTAGGTCCTCGGGCGCGATGTCGTCGGTCGTAAGGACTTCCTCCACGCGGGCGAGGGCGGTCTGTTTGCCCACGCCGAGCTCGTGTGAGAGGAGCTGGTACAGATAAAGGCGGTTTCCAGAGGTGATTGTGGGCATGGCTCTGCCTTTCTCAATCTATGCGGCGCGTCGAGGCGCGAGTGGATGCAGCTGAGACGTTTCTACCCATCCGCACGGGTGGATGCATCTTTAGGTGCTCGATCGAGGATGTCGCTGCGAGGATGTTCGCCCAAGGAACGCCTTGAACGCCCATCCCCGCAAAATGTCGCTCTTTGGACGGATGTCCTCGACGCTGGACACCTTGGCCGAGAAGCTCGTGAGAGGTGTGGGCGCAGCTCGCCGTTGACGTTGCCTAGCTCCGACGCGCGACTCGCCTGGCGGCGTAGTTGCGCAGGTTCTCCACGGTCGACTCCATGCCGTGGGGGGCATAGGAGAGCTGCTCGAGCCCCTCGAGGTCATGGGGCAGGTAGGCGGCCAGCGAGAGCTCTGCAGTCTGCTCTACGTGCTCGGGAGCGGGTCCCGGTGCCGGCCGCGTGGTCAGTGCGAGCACGTGCGCCCCCCGTGCGCTCAGGCGTTCCTCATACTCGCTCGTGAGCTCGCGAGGGGCCTCGGCGCGCGCGTCTCGACTGGACCAGAGAACCTCATAGCCCGCAAGGGGTATCTGGGTGAGCATGAAGTCAAAGAGCGGCTGGCTGTCGGTGCGTAGGCGCACCTCGCCGTCGTCGGACAGAACTGCGCGAAAGTCCATGAGGCGATCCATGCTCGCCATGCGCTTCTTCGCCTCGCGCTTGCGCGGGAACGGCGTGGGGAAGTTCAGGTAGATGCAGGAGAGCTCGCCGGCTGAGAAGAACTCGCGGATGCGCATGCCATTGCCGGGCACGATGACCACGTTGGCAAGACCGCTCTCGCAGGCGCGCTGGGCGGCGCGGGCGATGCAGATGGGCTCGCTGTCCATGCCCACGAACAAGACGTTTGGCTCGCGCCGCGCGGCCTCGACGGTGAAGGACCCCTTGCCGCAACCCAGGTCGAGGTGAACTGCGGAGAAGCGGCCCGCATTGTGCGCCCCGGTGCCCCTGCCCTCCGTGTACGCCCCGAGGCCGGGCCAGCACGCCTCGGCCCAGCGTCCGCGCCAGCGCTCGGGCGATGGCTCGATGGCCGCGGCGTAGCGCTCCAGGCGCTCTTCGAGGACGAAGCTCTTGGGAATGCGGGCATGAAGGCCGTGCATGGGAATCCATCCTTTGGGTGGCAGGTTCAGAGCAGTGCGGCGCCGGTGTGCGGTCAGCGGCGTTCAGAGACGCCTCTGCCGGACGCCCCTCCTAGAGAAGCTCGTCCAAGGTGGCGCCGTAGGAGGGGAGAAACTCGCGGACGAAGTCGGCGACCTCGGGGAGCTCGGCGGCGACCTCGTCGACGGAGGCGCGGCAGGTCTTCTCGGCGCTCGCGAATTCCGCGTTGCCCGAGCGGGCCTCGTCGACGCACTTGATGAGAGCCGAGATCTTGTCGGCCGCCTTGACCAGACGGCGAAGGTGGCGTTCGTCTGCGTCGTCGTCCGCCACGGGCCAGAAGACATCCTCGAGGGCGGGGCGCAGATCGGCGGGCAGGGTCTTGAGGAGGCGCTCCTCGGCGGATGCCTCCACGGCCTTGTAGGCGTCGCGAATCTGCCCGTCGTGGTACTTGACGGGGGTAGGCAGATCGCCGGTGATGATCTCGGAGGCATCATGGTAGAGGGCCACGAGCGCTGCGCGCTCGGCGTCGAGCGCGCAGCCGTGGCGAACGTTGGCGATTACGCAGAGCATGTGCGCGATGAGAGCCACCTCGAGCGAATGCTCGGAGAGGTTCTCCGGTCGCGAGCTGCGCATGAGGGCCCAGCGCTCGATGTACTTCATGCGCGAGAGAATCGCGAGGAAATGAGACTCGGACGGTTGTGACGAGTCGTCAGACTCCCGAATGGCTCCGGATAGCTTCTCCACCACTAGTCCAGGTCCTCCTGGATGCTCTGGAGCGTGGCCATGAGAGCGGGGATGACCTGCTTCTTGCGGCTGACCACGCCAGGCAGCTTGGCGCGACCGTCCTCGGGGTCCACGTCGAACGCTCGCGACACGATGCCCTCGGCGTCCGCGCCGTACCAGAGGACCTCGCTCGAGGAGCTCTTGACGTCTGTGAACAGGTAGAAGACGAGTGGCAGCTCCTCGATTGCGGCGGCCTCGGGCAGGTACGGACCAACGAGCGCCTCGGCGGCCTTGCGGCTGTTCTCGGTCATGAAGCTACCCTGGCCGACGCCAAACTTGACGTTGCCGCGGCTGAAGATCTTGAAGTCCTGATGGAAGACCTCCTCGGCCGTGCGGCCGGTGAGGTCGGCGCCGGCCTCGAACATGGAGTCGGCGTAGCTGGGGATGTCCTCACCGCAGATCTTGGCGAGAGCCTTGCCGGCCTTCTGGTCAACGGGCGTGCAGGTGGGCGATCGGAAGGCGAGCGTGTCGGAGAGGATCGCCGAGAGCATGAGCCCCGCGATGTTCGGGGGAATCTCGACGTCATTCTCCTGGTAGATCAGATAGAGGATCGTGCAGGTGCAGCCTACGGGCATGTTGCGGAACATCGCGGGGCTCGAGGTCTCGATCGAGCCAATGCGGTGGTGGTCGATGATCTCCATGATCTCGGCCTGATCAAGGCCCTCGACCGCCTGCGAGCGCTCGTTGTGGTCCACTAAGATGACGTGCTTCTTCTTGGCGGTGAGCAGGCTGGGGGAGCTGATCAGGCCCACGTAGGCGCTGTTCTCGTCGATGACGGGGAGGAAGCGGTGACGCGACTTGGCCATCAATTTGCGAGCGTCGTCGATCGAGGTGTTGACGCTTACCTTGAGGATGTTCTCGGCGAGCATCTTGGCGCGCACGGGAATGGACATGGAGATGAGGCGCGCGGCGGCATAGGTATCGTACGGGGTGGTGATGATCGAGCAGCCGTGGCGCTGCGCCGAGGCCACGACACGGTCCGAGACGTGCGCGCTGCAGCAGATGATCAAGCAGCTGGCGTCGCACTCGACGGCGAACTGCTGGGTCTCGTAGCGGTTGGTCACCAAGACGATGTCGCCGGCCTTGATGGTGTCCTCCATCATCTCGGGGGTGGTGCCTACGCGCACGTTGCCCGTCGTGACGGTGTCCTCGGGGCTGCCCAAGATCATCTCGCCGTTGAGCGTGGAGACGATGTTGGCGTAGCTGGTGTGGGAGTCTGCTACGACGCTCGTGTCGAAGACGTCCATGTTGGCGTTGGCGATGTCCTTGAGGGCGATAAGGCCCTCAAGGTTGTTCTGGTCGTCGGTAATGCAGAGGGTGTCGACCTTGGTCTTGCCCATGAGGTTCCAGGCGGCGAACAGGCTCATCTCGGAGTCGATGCCCTCCTGGCGTTGGATCTCGGTGTCCTTGACCTGTGGGGTGACAGAGGTGATGAGCTGAGGCTCCTCGAAGCCGAAGTGCTTGAGGACGAAGGACGTCTCGCGATTGATGGTACCTGCGCGGCGGGCTTCGTAGATGTTGGTCTTGCCGATCGCGTTCTTGAGGTAGGCATAGCTTATGGCTGAGCAGATGCTGTCTGTGTCCGGGTGGAGATGGCCGATGATGTTGACCTTACGGATTGCCTCTGACATGGGAACTCCTCGAGATGCGCGGCGCACCGGGCGGGCGCGCCTGTTTTCCTACCCGCATTGTGCCACGTGAGGGGTCGGATTTTGGCCAGGCGTCCGCAAAGGGTCCTTTTCTTGGAGGCGACGTGAAAACGAGGGCCACCCGATAGAATGGAGGGTCACTTCATCCGCAACCCTCAGAGAGGCGAGAAGCTCCATGGCCGAATTCGTGTATCAGTTCTACAAGGCCCGCAAGGCCGTTGGCGACAAGGTCATCCTCGATGACGTCACCGTTGGCGTCTATCCCGGTGCCAAGATCGGCGTCGTGGGACCCAACGGAGCCGGCAAGTCTACGATGCTCAAGATCATGGCCGGCCTTGAGGGCGTCTCTAACGGCGAGGCTCAACTCACGCCCGGCTACTCGGTGGGAATCCTACAGCAGGAGCCTCCTCTCGACGAGGACAAGACTGTCCGCGAGAACATCGAGCAGGCCTTTGGCGACGTCCTGGCCCAGATTGCGCGCTTCAACGAGGTGAGCGCCGAGATGGCTGCGCCCGACGCAGACTTCGACGCCCTCATGGAAGAGATGGGCCAGCTCCAGACGCAGATCGACGCCGCCGACGGCTGGGACCTGGACTCCCAGCTCTCCCAGGCCATGGATGCGCTGCAATGCCCCGACCCAGACGCCCCCGTGGCTCAGCTCTCTGGCGGGGAGCGGCGTCGCGTGGCTCTGTGCCGTCTTCTTCTTGAGGCTCCTGACCTGCTTCTTCTTGACGAGCCCACCAACCATCTCGACGCCGAGTCGGTGCTGTGGCTCGAGCAGTTCCTCCACCGCTACCCTGGCGCCGTCATGGCCGTCACGCACGATCGCTACTTCCTCGATGACGTTGCCGAGTGGATCTGCGAGGTCGACCGCGGACAGCTCTACCCCTACGAGGGCAACTACTCCACCTATCTGGAGAAGAAGGCTGCTCGTCTGGAGGCTCAGGGCCAGCAGGACGCTCGCCGTGCCAAGAAGATGAAGTCCGAGCTCGCGTGGGTGCGTAGCTCGCCCAAGGCGCGCCAGGCCAAGAGCCGCGCTCGTCTGGAGCGCTACGAGCAGATGGAGGCCGAGGCACGCGCCACAAAGCGGGTCGACTTCACGGATATCCAGATTCCCGTGGGCCCGCGCCTGGGGGCGAAGGTCCTCGTTGCCGAGCACCTGGGCAAGTCCTTCGGGGACCGCGTGCTCATTGACGACCTCTCGTTCATCTTGCCCAGAAACGGCATCGTGGGCGTGATCGGCCCCAACGGCGTGGGCAAGACCACGCTGTTCAAGACCATTGTGGGGCTCGAGGAGCCCACGTCGGGCACGCTCGAGGTGGGCGAGTCCGTCAAGCTCTCCTACGTGGACCAGATGCGCTCTGGCATCGACCCCGATAAGACCCTCTGGGAGGTCGTCAGCGACGGAAACGACTTCATTCGCGTGGGTGATACCGAGATTCCTAGCCGCGCCTACGTGGCTGCCTTTGGGTTCAAGGGCTCCGACCAGCAGAAGCGCGCCGGAGTGCTCTCCGGCGGCGAGCGTAACCGCCTGAATCTGGCCCTCACGCTCAAGCAGGGCGGCAACCTCCTTCTGCTCGACGAGCCCACCAACGACCTTGACGTGGAGACGCTGGAGAGCCTAGAGGAGGCGCTCGAGAGATTTCCCGGTTGCTCGGTCGTGATCTCGCACGACCGGTGGTTCCTCGACCGCGTGGCAACGCACATCCTTGCGTGGGAGGGAGACGACGAGCATCCTGGACGCTGGCACTGGTTCGAGGGCAACTTCGCCGCCTACCAGGATGATCGCGTCTCTCGTCTGGGGGCCGACGCCGCCCAGCCACATCGTCTGCATCGCAAGCTCACTCGCGATTAGGCCGCCTGGGGCAGCTAGAATCAAGGCGGTCGGGCGGGACCCCTGCTTTGCGAGCGAGTCGTCCGGCCGCCTGCTGCGGCTCAAGGGCCACGTATTCCCCCGCTACCGCGCCTCTCGATCGTGGTTGACGGGCCGATAGAACAAGCGGGCCACCTCGTCCGGGTCCTGCGTCTGGCCAAGGGCCCACATCGTCTTGGCCACGAGCGCCTCGGTGGTCATGTCGTCTCCCGCAAGGATGCCGGACTGGTTGGCATAGGCGTGCCCCACCTCGTAGACTCCCAGGTCAAGGCCCTCCTCGGGCACCTGTGTGGTTATCACGAGGGTGCGCCCGGAATCCACCCAGTCAAAGATCGCCTCCCGGTAGGAACTATCGTAGGCTGGGATGCCCCCGATGCCAAAGGTCTCCAGAATCACGGCATCGTAGTCACGCTTGAGGAGCTCGAAGATGCTCGGGCGCAGCTCAGGTGTGAGCTTGAGCACGAGGACGCGCTCATTGAGGGCGTCAAAGAAGTCTGGGCCACAGGTGGTTCGCCGTGCGGTGAGAGCGGTCCCGCCCGCTCGTACGATGCGGTCGTTGCGCACATAGGCGAGAGGCGGAAAGTTCATGCTCACAAAGGCGTTGAAGCTCATCGTGCGCTGCTTGCGGGCGCGCGTCCCGCAGATGACCTGGCCGCCAAAGACCACGCTCACGTCATGGCTTGTCTCGTCGCAGGCATAGAGGACCGATTGGTAGATGTTGAGCTTGGCATCGGTGAAGGGGCTGGCCATGGGCTGCTGCGAGCCCGTGAGCACGATGGGCTTCACGCTGTTCTGGATGAGGTAGGAGAGCGCCGCGGCCGTGTAGGCCATGGTGTCGGTGCCGTGGAGAATGACGAAGCCGTCGTAGTGCGCGTAGGCCTCTCGGATGATCGACGCCATGCGCATCCAGTCGCGAGGGCGCATGTTGGTGCTATCGATATTCATAGGCTGAACAAAGTCCAGCTCGCAGAGGGTATCGAGCAGGGGGACCTTCCTGGCTAGCTCGCGGCCCGTGGCCGTGGGGGCAAGACCCGCCCCCTCTGGGGTGGAGGCGATCGTGCCCCCGGTGGCGATCATGAGGATACGCTGGCGGCTCATGAGAGGCGCCTCCTAAAGGCTAGAGGAGGTAGGTATGGATGGCCTCGGCGCAGCCGCCGTGGTCGTTGTCGGCAACGCTCACGTTCGCCGCCGCGCGGACGCGCTCGTTGGCGTTGCCCATGGCGACGCCAATCCCAGCAGCGCGCACCAT
The DNA here is from genome assembly GCA_964430985.1 of uncultured Atopobium sp. Lineage (GTDB taxonomy): Bacteria > Actinomycetota > Coriobacteriia > Coriobacteriales > Atopobiaceae > Thermophilibacter. Next base: position 3,223 of record CAYSIC010000028.1, on the reverse strand, counting down.
GGCGAGATCGTTGTCCGCGTCGCCCACGGCGATGGTGGCCTCGGGCACGATGCCGAGCAGCTCGGTGAGGGCCAGAAGCCCCGCGGCCTTGTCGACGCCGGCCGCCTGGAGCTCGAGGCTCGTGGTCTCCGAGTCGACAATCTCGAGGGGCAGGTCGGCGAGACGTGCGCGGACCCTTTTGCGTGCCTCGGTGTTAGTGAAGTGCAAGCCGAGCTTCTGGAACGGGGTGTCCGGGTTGAGCATCACGGCATGGATGTTGGCCACGGGGGTACAGGTGGCCGTGTACATGCCCTCGTAGGGACCCATCTGGTAGTGCCCCATGGCGCCGAGATGGGATGACTGACAAAAGAAACCACGTCCCGAGAATGCCTCGGGCATGGTATCCTCGCCGGCGCAGGCGTCGAGGATACGCTCGATGAGCTCGTGTTCGATGTTGGTCTCGGAGAGGACCCTGTCCGCGGCGAGGTCAAAGAGAACGGCGCCGCTGTCGCAGATCGCGTAGCGCACGTGGGCGAGTTCGTCGGCGTAGAGGGTCACCATCACCGGGCAGCGACCCGAGCAGATTGCGATGTCCTTTCCTGCGCGAGCTGCCTGTCCGATGGCCTGGATCGAAGAGGAGAGGACTCGCTTCTTGGAATCCAGGAGGGTTCCGTCCATGTCAAAGGCTATGAGATCGTAGGTCACGCTGCTCTCCTTCTTGTTTCTGGGGACTCTAAGGATAGCGCGTGGGTGATTGCTACTTTGCCGACCATACCCGAACGCCAGATTCGGGTGAGTTTTGGCCCTGAAACGGGCGTTCGGGTATGGTTGGAAAAGCGGCTCGTCCTATGCAGCGGCGATTTGATGGCGCTGACGCTGTCCCGCGAGCTCACAGAAGACCGCGCCGCCTAGGATGAGCGCACCTCCGAGGACGTTGGCCAGCGTGAGCGGCTCCCCAAGGAGCAGGGCCGAGAAGACTACGGCAGAGAGCGGCTCGAGGTAGCCGCAGACGGCCACGCGCTGGACAGGGAGCGCGACTATCGAGGAGAAGTAGAGGTAGCAGCCCACGCCCGTGTTCATGAGTCCCAAGATGAGGGCGGCGGGCACGTTGAGCCGAGCAAACAGGGCGAGTGGAAGCGCTGCGGCCCCCGTCGCCATCGACGCAATCACGAACACCACCACGACCAGCGCGGCCGCGCCGAGCTGGACGGTGGCGCACTCGAGCCCCTCGATGTCCGTGACGCGCTTGCTGCAGACGACCATGACCGCGTACATGACGGCCGACATCATGCCGTAGAAGAGCCCCCAGGCCGACATGCCCGTGCCCAGACCCCTTCCTACCACAAGAAACGCTCCGCAGACTACGGCCGCAAAGCCCACGATCTTGGAGGCCGTGAGCCGCTCGCCGAACAGGACGGGAGAGAGGGCCATCACGATGACAGGTCCGCAGTAGTAGGCGAGTGAGGCCACGCCGACGCCTATGAGTCGGTACGCCTCGAAGAGAAAGAGCCAGCCCACTCCTAGCGCGGCGCCGGAGGTGGCCAGGTAGAGCGCCTGACGTGGATGCTTGCGGGAGGCAAGTGGGGCCGAATCCCGAACGCTCCCGCTCCGTGAGGCGCGCGAGCGCGAAGCGGCGAGCACTACCACGAGCGCCAGGGCACCCAGGACGGTCCGCACTAGGACCACCAGCGAGCTTGGTAGGTCTATGAGGCTGGCCACGACTCCGTTGGAGCCAAACAGGACGAGTGCGAGAAGGTACTTCTCGGTTGCCTTGGACATAGCTGGGTCGCTTTCTCGTGCTTCTTTACAAGTGGAGTAAATTTTCGAGACTCACTTTGGCAGAGGTGCACATTCGATAAAAGCGAATGTTTGGTATGATTACCATGCTAAAACCAGATGGATAAAACAAAGGGAATTGTGGACGCCAACATCCAGAAGTACCAGGCTCTCGTCGAAGCGGTACGCTGCGGCAGCTTCACGCGGGCCGCGCACAACCTCTCCTACAGCCAGTCGGGCGTGAGCCGTATGATCGCGGACATCGAGCGCGACTGGGGCCTGCGTCTCGTGGAGCGTGGTCGCGCGGGCGTGAGCCTCACCGGGGACGGCCGCCAGCTCATGCCCCTCGTCGAGTCCGTCTGCGAGGACTATCGTCGGCTGACGTCGCGTGCAGCCGAGCTGCGCGACCTGGATGCAGGAACCATCAGCGTGGGGACCTTCTCGAGCGTGGCCACCCACGTGCTACCGCCCGCAATCCGTCGCTTCCAGCAGGAGTACCCCGGCATCGACTACGAGCTCCTCATGGGGGACTACTCGGAGATTGAGCGATGGGTCGCGGAGGGGCGTGTGGACTTTGGGTTTCTACCGTACGCGCCACGCACGTCCGGGCTCGCCTGCGAGCCATTCCTCTCCGACGAGCTGTGCGTCGTGATGCCCAAGGGGCATCCCCTTGCATCTCACGCGACGGTGAGGATGGAGGAGCTTCTTGACGATCCGTTCATCTTGCTGGAGCGCTCCGGCGATGACGAGGTCACGCCGCTGTTCGAGAGCGCGGGTCTTTCGCCGCGCGTGCGCTTTACCACTTGGGATGACTACGCAATCATGTCGATGGTCGAAAACGGCCTCGGCCTGGCCATCCTTCCTTCACTCATCTTGAGTCGCGCGCCTTACCGCATAGAGACACGTCCGCTCGCCGAGCCCGTGGGGCGCAAGATCAGCGTGGTCTTTCGCGTGGGGTCCTTAGGGGCTGCCGCGCGGCGCTTCGTCGACTTCCTGCGCGCTCGCGACGCAACGTGAACGCGTGGGGCTTTCTGCGGTCTAACGGTGGTAGTAGGCACGCCGCTCGTACTTGGGCTCGCAGCAGACGTTGATGCCCAGGTTGCGATAGGTGCTTCTGTCCGCCTCGGAGATGATGACCGAGAAGTATGCGTCGCAGCCGGCAAGCTGGCCGAGCACGCCCACGGTGGCTGCGGCCTTCTGACTCGTGGCCGACGAGAGAGACAGCGCGATGAGGATTTCGTCGGAGTGCAGGCGCGGGTTGCGGCTGCGCAGGTGCTGGGTCTTGAGGCGGCAAATGGGCTCGAGGGCAGCGTCGCTCACCACGTAGGAGCCGCGCTCGATGCCGGCCAGGTGCTTGACGGCGTTGATCAGCAGCGACGCCGCGGCTCCCATGAGGTCCGAGGTCTTGCCGCACACGAGCTCGCCGTCGGGCAGCACCATGGCCGCAGCTGGTCCTCCCGTGGCCTCC
>CAYSIC010000027.1:0-18368 GCA_964430985.1 uncultured Atopobium sp. | reverse complement strand
TCGGTGGCGTCGGAGAGCTGGGACTGGTAGTTCGCGAGCTCGGAACCGAGGGAGTCGAGCCGAGCCGAGGCGGCCGCGAGGTCAGAGGCGGGGTCGGCTAGGGCGATGCTCGCGGGTAGCGCAACGAAGGCGGTCGGTCCGGCGAGGGCGAGAATAAGACCCGCGGAGACGATCTTGTGCCTGAAGGTCATGAGCGAGTTCCTTTCGATAGACGTGAGCACATTCTAGACTGCCCATCGCCGCGCGCCAACACGTCCATATGATGGCCATGTTACCAAATTGGGGCCTTGCCGCCGATGAGGAACCGCTCGCACAAGACGCAGCCAAGAAGGAAGACTAGTCCACTTGGACGAGCGTGAACATCTCCTGGTCGAACTCGTGGGCAATGATCTCACGCGGATGAAGGAAGGCGAGTTCGAGGATGAACGAGAAGCCCTCAAGCATAGCTCCAGCCTGCTCGACCAGCTGGGCACAGGCCACAGCCGTGCCGCCCGTGGCGATGAGGTCGTCCACAATGAGCACATGGTCGTCGGCCTCGAGCGCGTCCTTGTGAATCTGCAGCTCGTCGGTTCCGTACTCGAGAGCGTAGGACTGGGAGTAAACCTCGCGAGGCAGTTTCCCGGGCTTGCGCGCCGGCACGAAGCCGCAGCCGAGCTCATAGGCCACGGGGACTCCCACCAGAAAGCCGCGTGCCTCGGCGCCCACGACCTTGGTCACTCCCCTGTTAGCGAAGTGGCTGGCGATGTGGTCGACCACGGCCGCGAGTGCCCCGGCGTCGTCGAACAGGGGCGTGATGTCCTTGAACACGACGCCCGGCTCGGGGTAGTCGGGGATATCGATGATGCGGCTCTCAAAGTCGAAGTCTGGCACGTGCGATCCCTCTCTCCTTTTGGCGGGCCCTGGGGCCCTGGCGGGCGCTAGTCAGCGTCCTTGAACGGTTCTTTGATGCGGCGGGCGATAAGCTCGTTGCGCACGGCGTTGGTGAGGCCGAGCATACGCGAGAAGGCCTGGTCGAAGCGCTGGCGCGTCTCGTCGGTCCTTTCGAGCTCGACACCGCCGCCCTTCTTGGCAAAGACAACGAGGGCCTGCTCGAACATGGCGGACTCGCGGTTGGCGGCGATGACGTACTGGCGCAGGTTCTTGGGCCCGATGCCAAAGTGTCGCAGCTCGTCGCAGACGCGAATCAACGGGAAGTCGCGTCCGTCAACGAGGTCGCGACCATGAGGCGAGCGCTTGAGCTCGATGACCCCCGCCTCGGAGAGCTGGCGCACGAAGCTCACCGTGGCGCCCACGAGCTCGGGCATGCGATCGATGGGGTGCAGCCTCTTCGCCACCTCCTCATCGTCGACGGGAAGCGTGATGGAACCCGTCTCCTCTCTCGTCGCGCGCGGCTGACCGGAGTCCGTGCGCTCGAGCTCCTCCTTGATGACGGAGAGGGGCAAAAAGCGATTCTTCTGCAAATAGAGAATGGTCTCCAGACGGTGCACGTCTTTTTGGGAGTAGAGCCGGTAGCCGCTCGGGGTGCGCGAAGGATTGAGAAGACCCTCGTCTTGGAGGTAGCGAACCTTGGAGACCGAGAGGTCGGGATACTGCGGCTGCAGCTTCTTGACAACCTTCCCGATGGTCAGGTATCCGGCGTCGGGCATGCCTCTTACGCCTCGGTATCGATTCTGCGCGTGCGCGCGTTGGTATGGAAAACCATGCGGAAGGTGCCGATCTGGATGGTCGAGCCATCTTTGAGGCTTGCCTTGCTCACGATGGCGCCATCTACCCAGGTGCCGTTGAGCGAGCCAAGATCCTCGATGGAGGACGAGCCGAGCGCGAGGTTGGAGAGATCCATCCGGGCATGGTGGCGCGACACGGTCATGTCGTTGAGGAAGACGCTGTTCTTGGGATCTCGCCCGAGCGTTATCTCGGCGGTGTCGAGCTCGAAGGCCTCCCCTATCTGAGGTCCCTTGACGATGGTCAGCGTAGGATGCGCGGGACGGGCGCCTCCCATGAGGTCAGGAACAGTGGAATCGGCGGCGGGCATCCGAAAAATCTCGGTCGCGTCAGTGTTGGAGTTGGGCATGTCTCTCCCCTCGGGTCGTCTCAATCATCCATAATAGCGCGCCTTAGCGGCAGGCGACACAGTCCATCTCGATAAGCGCCCCGAGCGGTAGCTCGTGGGCACCCACCACGGCCCTGGCCGGCGCGGGCGTAGTGAAGCGCCGCGCGTAGACCTCGTTCATGACCTCCATGTCCTCGAGGCTTGCGAGGTAGACCGTCGTCTGGGCGACGTCGGCGAGCGTGCATCCCACTTCGCCCAGGATCGACTCGATGAGGTCGATCACACGCTCGGTCTGTGCGGCAATGCCTCCGTCCACGAGCACGTGGGGGTCGATGGGCGAGAGGGGAAGCTGGCCGGAGGCGAAGACGAGTCGTCCCGCCGTCGTGCCCTGAGAGTATGGTCCGAAGGCCTCGGGCACGTCTCGTGCGTTGATGGAGTATTTCATGACGCTCCCCCCTCGGGGCGCGGCCCCGTATCAGCTGTGCGGACGGAAGACGACGCCTGACCTGCCAGGCCTCGGGCGCCCACGAAGTCGTCTCCGTCTCGCAGGAGTCCCCACGAGCAAAGCTCGTGGCGCGAGGGGCGCGCTCGGTCGGACGACGAGAGCAGCTTTCCCCAGGGCAGGGCGCGTCGATTCAGCTCGCGCACCGTCTGGAGTCCCGCTGGGGCGACCTCGCCGAAGGACAGGAGGCTCCTCCAGAGCGTACGGGCAAAGGTGACGGGAACGAGGACCAGGTAGCAGGCGACATCGTCGGGCACGGGCGACCCAAGGCGAGCGATGAGCGCGGCGATGCGGTCGAGCTGCAGGCTCGTCACGTGACCAGGTGCGGGCAGCGCGCGGATGTCCTTCACGTAGTCCGCGAGCACTGAGCGCGCGGCGACTCCGACGAGCAGAAACGGTACGAGCATGTCGGTCGCGTCCTCGACGATGGCGTTCGCAAAGGGGGCAAACCCATCCCGCTCGACGCCATGAAGAAAGCCGAGCCATGCGTCGAGGACGTCCCCGCGCCGAGAGGGGTCCAGCAAGACGTACTCCTCGTCGCCGCAGCGCACGGCAAGCGGCACCGACGCCAGGGATCCATCCCCGGTGAGCGCGGCCTCGAAGTCCGCCTCGCCGACCGCGAGGTGCCTGCCCGCGAGCGCCGCGCGGGCGAAGTCGGGCGTGGAGGGGCCATGCGCCAAAAGATAGGCACAGCCCGTCAGGTCGCTCAGAAGCGCCCCTTCGCGCACATGTGCGGGGCCCTTCTCGGCGTCATAGGACAGTACCCGTCGGGGACCTGCCCCCTCGGATGTGGAGAAGCGCGCACGAAGCAGCGCATGCTCATCGTAGAGGACGCCCATGTGGGGCTTGTCGCTCATCGCGCGGCCTCCTTCCGCTTGAGGCGCCCGGCGCGAACGATGGTCACGCCCTCCCGCGTGTAGTCGACGGCGGCGATGGTGGAGCAGATGACACCGGCGTAGACGAAGTAGACGCCCACGGCGCTGGCCTGCGCGTTGAGACCGGGAAGCCAGCTTGCGCCCACGAGAGAGAGGCCTTCGACCACGGGCCAGCCGAGCAGGAGGTCACAGAAGCCAAGCATGAGCAGCGCCGTGGCAGCCTTTCCCACGTAGATCACGTCGACGGGGCGCCTGCGATAGCGCTGCAGGACGAGGCCTCCGCAGCCGAGGTAGGCGTCGCGCCCGATGACAAAGGCGGGCACCCAGACGGGCAGCTCACCTACGATCAGCAGTCCGATGACACCCGTGAAGAGCAGCACACGGTCCATGATCGGGTCCATAATCTTTCCCAGCCAGCTCACGGTCTGAGTTCTGCGCGCGATCTGGCCGTCCAGGAAGTCTGTGACGGCGGCCACCACGTAGCAGGCCAGGGCCGCGTAGCGATGCTGGCCCGTGGAAAAGAGCACGAGAAAGGCTACGGTGAGCCCGAGGCGACAGAAGGTGACCACGTTGGCGAGCGTGAAGATCTGGGTGGACGGATTGTCGGAGGAGCCTATGGGGGCGCTCGAGGCGCCGCTTTGCTGACGCTCCTCGGCGTCGGCATCGGCAATGCTGCGAATCTCGGATGTGATGCGCTTGGTTCTCTCTGACACGGTCCGCCTCTCGATGTGGGTGCTGTCTTGTGCCGTCCTCATCCAAGTTACCCATGGTAGCGCAGATGAATCGGGTCTACGAGCTTTCTCGCGGACCCTCCGCACAACCTCTAGCATGGGGACGCTCCCGCCAAGTGCCCGCGCCGCTTGTCGCGTAGGCGATACGCCAGCGGCGCTCGGGGTACACTGAGCGGGACCGCGCGCGGGAGCCCGCGCGCGCGACCAACCTGACATGAGGAGGAAGCATGGCTGACGAGGAAACCCCCACCGTCGACGACTACGACGAGAACCTCGACGAGGTCGAATCACCCGAGTTCATCACTCTCGACTATGAGGACGGGACCTCCGAGCGCTGCGAGGTCCTGGGCATCTTCGAATGCGGGGAGCGCGAGTACGTTGCCCTGGTTCCCGCGTCCGACGATGACTCCGTCTACCTCTATGGCTACGACGAGCACGACGACGGGAGCTTCTCGCTCGTCGACATCGATGACGATGACGAGTTCGAGGCTGTCTCCGCAGCCTACGAGAGCCTCATGGAGGACGAGGACTAGCTCTGGGAGCATGCGCACGAATGGGGGGCGGGCCGTCATCGCGACGGCCCGCCCCCTCTCTGACTGGGCTCTTCCCCGCTCGCCTACAGATCCATGGCCAGCTGGTAGCCGTCCCAAATGGCCTGCATGATGTTGTGGACGTGACGTGAGTCGCCGATGTTGTAGACGAGTTGGGAGCCCCCCTCGAGGCTGTCGTAGAGAGCCGTGTCGGAGCGGTACCCCACGGCAACCATTACGGTGTCGGCGGGAAGGCCCTTCTCGCCTGCTGGGGTATCTATCCTCACGCTTCCGTCGTCGACGGATGTGACTCGGGACCCCTCGTAGACGTTGACGCCGTTGAACGCGAGCTCGTCTTTGAGCATGTCGTAGTTTGCGAAGCACATGCCCTCGCCGGCGGAGAGGATCTTGCCCTGGGCCTCAATGATTGTGACGTGGTGGCCCTGCTGGGCGAGCCACAGGCCCGTCTCGCAGCCCACCAGTCCGCCGCCAACGACGACGACCTCATGGCCGGCCTCCTGGGTGCCCGCCAGGATGTCATCAGCCAGGCAGACGTGGTTCCTCTCGCCGAGGTCGAGACGCACGGGCGTGGCCCCGGTGGCTACGATTACGATCTGGGCGCCGGAGGCCTCGACGGACTCCTTGGTGGCCTCCACGCCCATCTTGAGTTGGATGGGCTCTGCTTGCATCTGTCGCTCGTACCAGGCGAGAAGTGCACGATCGTCGGCCTTGAAGTCGGGGACGTCGCCGAGCCTGACCTCTCCGCCGAGGCTGTTCGAGCGCTCCCAGAGTTCGACCTTATGTCCGCGGATGGCACATACGCGGGCCGCCTCCATGCCGGCAAGGCCGCCGCCTACGACCAGGACGCGCTTGGGCGTGGCAGTGGGAACGAGGGCGAAGTCGCGCTCGCGGCCACAGGCGGGGTTCACGGCACAGGACAGGGGCAGCCCCTCGGCGAGCCGCGCGAGGCATCCCTGCTGGCAGGAGAGGCAGGGACGGATGTCCTCAACGTCGCCGGTCTGGACCTTGTTGGGCCAGAAGGCGTCGGCGAGAAGGGGCCGGCCCAGGCCGATGAGATCGCAGTCACGCCCGAGGCTCTCGCAGGCCATCTGTGGGTCGTCCATGCGGCCTGCGAGGATGATGGGGACCGACACGGTCTTTTTCATGAGACGGCCGAACTCGCGGTACATGCCCGGCTCGAAGTACATGGGCGGGTGGTTCCAGTACCAGGAGTCGTAGGTGCCGGCGTCCACGTTGAACATGTCATATCCCGCCTGCTCGAGGATGCGTGCCGCCTCGAGCCCCTCTTCGACGTCCTTGCCCCGCTCCTCGAACTCCTCTCCGGGAAGGGCTCCCTGGCGAATCGCCTTGACGAAGCTCTTGAGGCTGTAGCGCAGGGAGACGGGATAGTCCTCGCCGCAGACCTCCTTGATGCCTCGCACGATGTTGATGGCGGGGCGCAGGCGGTTCTCGAGGCTTCCGCCGTACTCATCGTCGCGGTGGTTGTAGAGCGCGATGGCGAACTGGTCGAGCAGGTAGCCCTCGTGAACCGCGTGAATCTCCACGCCATCGAATCCGGCGTGTCGGGCACTCGCCGCGCAAGCGATCATGTCGTGCTCGAGCTTGTGAATCTCGTCTACGCTCATGGCCTTCTGATGCAGGCTGGGATCCCAGCGATTCTCCTGGTCAGAGGGCGCATAGAGCTTCTTGGCCATGGGAGGGATCACAACGCGGCCAAAGCCGGCGGAGATCTGCAGGAACATGACCGAGCCGAACGCGTGGATTCGCTCGTTCATGGGACGGGTGGTCTTGGCGAACCAAACGGGGTCATAGGCGGCGCACGGGACGGAGAAGTCGTGCATCTCGTCGTAGTTGGCCAGGGTGACGCCGCTCATGACCAGGCCCGTGCCGCCACGGGCGCGCTCGACATAGTAGTCTTGTGCCTCCTGGGTGAAGCCGCCACGGGGGTCTGACATGCATACCATGCCGAGCGGTGCCAGCGAGATGCGGTTCTTGACCCTGAGCTTGTTGATGGTGATGGGCTGAAAGAGCTTCTGGTAGGGATTCTTCATCTGACCTCTCCAATCGGCGCGCAGGCCTTCGCAGCCACCTGCATGGAGCATGCCTGGCTGCGCTCTGACTTCACTCTATGCATCCGTGAGAAGCCCTGGGGAGGGGATGGACGAGCGGTAGGACACCGTCGTGCGAGCGGTGCCCCACCGCTCGTCGTCTATTTCATGGCGTGAAGCACGCGCACGCGCCTGATCGAGCCAAGCGTTCGAAGCTCGTCAAGAACGCCCTCGTCCGCGTTGCCGGTGACCTCGAGCAGCGTGTAGGCGTTGGCGCCCCGGCTCACGTTGCTCATGTTCTCGATGTTGAGGCCGCGTGCGGCCACCACATGCGTGACTTCGCCGATGACACCCTGGGAGTTCTCGTGGAACAGGGCGATCCTCTTGCCGGTCTCGAGCGGTCCCAGGTCGACTCGGGCATAGTTCACCGAGTTCGCGATGTTGCCATTCTCGAGGTAGTCGCGAAGCTCGGTCGCGGCCATGACGGCGCAGTTGTCCTCCGCCTCGCCCGTGGAAGCGCCCAGGTGCGGCAGAATCAAGGCGTTTTTCATGTTGGTGCTCACGGGGTTGGCGAAGTCGCTGACGTAGCGGGCCACGCGACCGTCGTCGAGGGCCTCGGCGAGCGCCTGCTCGTCTACGAGGGAATCGCGCGCGAAGTTGAGCAACACGGCCCCAGGCCGCATCCGTGCGATCTGATCGGCTCCAAGCATGCCTCTTGTGGCGTCCGTCACCGGCACGTGAATCGTCACGAAGTCGCTCTTGGAGAGGAGGACGTCCAGGTCCGTGACGTGCTCGATCCTGCGATCGAGGCCCCAGGCGCTGTCGAGAGAGAGGAACGGATCGTAGCCCATGACCTCGGCGCCCAGGTCGATGACCGCGTTGGCCACGGCCGCGCCAATCGCGCCGAGTCCAATGACGCCCACGGTCTTGCCCGCGAGCTCACGCCCGCCGAACTGCTTCTTGGCCTTCTCGGCACGCTTGGACACCTCGGGGTCGTCGGCGTTCTCCTGGACCCAGGCCGCCCCGCCCAGGACGTCGCGGCAGGCTAGGAGCATGCCGCAGATGACGAGCTCCTTGACGGCATTGGCGTTTGCCCCGGGCGTGTTGAAGACCACGATGCCGCGTTCGGCACAGGCGTCGAGCGGGATGTTGTTGACGCCCGCGCCGGCCCTCGCGATGGCAAGAAGCCCCTCGGGAAGCGCGAGCTCGTGGAGATTGGCGCTGCGCACCATCCAGGCGTCCGCCTGATCAGGCTCGTTGACGAAGGAATAGCCTGACCCAAGGCGGTCGGTGCCCACGCGAGCGATGTTGTTCATGCAGTGAATACGATACATGGCTCTCCCCTAGCGCGCGCCTCGTGCGTGGCGCGCCTCGAAGTCCTTCATGAAGTCGACGAGCGCCTCGACGCCCTCGTGCGGCATGGCATTGTAGAGCGAGGCTCGCATGCCGCCCACGCTGCGGTGCCCCTTGAGGCTCACGAGGCCTGCGGCAGCGGCCTGCCTGACGAACGCGGCGTCGAGCTCGCTGTCCCCGGTCACGAACGGCACGTTCATGAGCGAGCGATCACGCGGATTCACGGGCGACGAGAAGAGTTCTGAGGCGTCGAGGAAGTCGTAGAGCACGCCCGCCTTGGCGGCGTTTGCCTCCCCCAGGGCCGAGAGTCCACCGCGCTCGAGAATCCATTTGAAGACGAGGCCGCAGACGTAGATGCCCCAGCAGTTGGGGGTGTCGTAGAGCGAGCCTGCGTCGGCGTGCGTCTTGAATCGCAGCATGGTGGGGACGCCCGGCAGGTCATCGGGGATGAGGTCCTCGCGCACGATCACGACCTGGACGCCGGCGGGGCCGACGTTCTTCTGCACACCCGCGTGGATGAGGCCGTAGCGGCTGACATCGACGGGGCCAGAGAGGAACATCGAGCTCTGATCGGCCACGAGGAGATGTCCCTTGGTGTCGGGCAGCTCAGCGAAGCGGGTGCCGTAGATCGTGTTGTTCTCGCAGATGTAGACGAAGCTCGCATCGTCACGGACGGGCAGGTCAGAGCAGTCGGGGATGTAGGAGAAGTTCTTGTCGGCCGAGCTCGCGAGAACCTTGGGGTCGCCGAGAATCTGGGCCTCGGCAAAGGCCTTCTTGGCCCAGTTGCCTGTGATGACGTAGTCGGCCTTGCCGTTGGTCGCGAGGTTCATGAAGAGCGACGCGAAGATCAGCGAGTCACCGCCCTGCAGGAAGAGAACCTTATAGTTTTTTGGGATGTCCATGAGGTCACGCAGGTCCGCCTCCGCGGACTCGATGATCCCCTTGAAGGTGGACGATCGGTGACTCATCTCCATGACGCTCATGCCGCACCCGGCGTAGTCGAGCATCTCGTCTGCGGCCTTCCCGAGGACCTCCTCGGGAAGCACGGCAGGACCGGCGGAGAAGTTGTACACACGTGCCATGTCGCCCTCCAATGTACCGTAACGGAACGATTTCCGTTTGAACTATCATAGGACGAAGGGCGCCTCTATTGTGTCCCGATGGTTTCGTGAGGGCTAACGGCGTGTGGCAGAGCGATCGGGAGCACGGGCGAGCCCCATCGCCCAGGAGAAACGCCCGAATCGTCGCCTCCGCCGCGATCGCTGGTGCGAGGGGCGTTTCGGACGCTAGGTTCGACGAGCGTGATGCCGCTGGCAGAGACCGGGTCGATGGGGCTCGACTTGCGCCCTGGTCCTTTGGTCTGCCGCGGTTTTCTCGCCTGCGATACCCCGGCACCCGCAGACCGAATGGCCTGTTCGCAGCAGGTCGCTCTGGGGTACATACAAGTCATTGTTGCCTTGCCGGTGCGCCGGCGGGCACGTCCGCACGCGACGAAGGGAGCACGACATGGGACGCAGGCCTATCAGGGTGGTTCAGTACGGCTGCGGCAAGATGGCAAAGTACACGATTCGCTACCTGCACGAGCACGGTGCGCAGCTCGTCGGTGCCATAGATACCAATCCGGACGTCGTGGGCATGGATGCGGGAGAGTTCGCGGGTCTGCCCATGAAGCTCGGCGTCAAGATTTCCGCCGACGCGGAGCAGGTACTCGACGAGAGCGCGCCGGACATCGCTGTTCTCGAGCTCTTCAGCCTCATGGACGACATCGAGCCCATGGCCGAGCAGTGCGTCGCTCGCGGCATCAGCGTAATAACCACCTGCGAGGAGGCCACCTTCCCGTGGACCACCTCCTCGGCCGTAACCAATCGCCTCGATGCCATCGCCAGGCAGACCGGCGCCACCATGGTTGGCGCGGGCATGGAGGACGTTTTCTGGGTGCACATCGTGGGGCTTCTCGCCGGGGCCGTCAATCGCATCGACAAGATCGAGGGCGCCGTCTCCTACAACGTCGAGGAGTACGGCCTGGCGCTCGCCAAGGCCCACGGCGTCGGCCTCACGCCCGACGAGTTCGAGAAGACTCTCGCCCACCCGGACGAGGTCGTCCCCTCCTACGTGTGGAACTCCAATGAGGCCCTGGCACAGCTCCTGGGCCTCACGATATCTGAGATTATCCAGGAGAACGTCCCCTACCTCGCCGAGAAGGACACCTACTCCGAGACCATGGGGGCCACCATCGCCGCCGGGCGGGTCCTGGGCATGAACACGCGCGTCACCACGAAGACCTACCAGGGCATCGACATCGTGACCTCGCAGATTGGCAAGGTCTACGGCCCGGACGACGGTGACCTCTGCGACTGGAAGATCTCCGGCGAGCCCGACACGACCTTTCACGTGGACAAGCCCGCGACCGTCGAGCACACCTGCGCTACGGTCGTGCAGCGCATCCCCACCGTGCTCGCCGCTCCTGCGGGCTATCGCACCTTCGATGAGCTCGAGCCGCTGCGCTACCTCACGCAGCCCCTCACGATCGAGGAGGACGCCGGCTGCGACTGCGGCGGCTGCTAAGCTTCTGCGAGCAACCTGACGTTTGCGCGCGGGATGCCTTCGGGCGCCCGCGCGCCTTTCTCTATCTGAGGGGCAGGGCTGCCGTGAGGAGGAGCTGGGGTGGCCACGAGGGAGATCGGGGCCACCCCAGCTCCCTCACCCGCCCCCTACGACGGCATGTGCGATTCTCAGGATCGCGATCTCGACCGTGCGGGTAAGAGAGCAGCAATGCGTCACGCGCCTCAGAGAGGAGAGGGCCAATCATGGCCGCTACGAATCAGCGAGAGACTGTCGTCTACCTCGCGGCAGGCTGCTTCTGGGGAGCCGAGCAGCTGTTTCGCTCAATGCCCGGGGTCACGTCCACCTGCGTGGGGTACGCCAACGGAAACGGCGTGGCCGGAGCCGAGCAGGCCACCTACGAGCAGGTGTGCGCGGGGGCGACCGGCTTCCACGAGACCTGCCGAGTGAGCTTCGACCCCGCGCGGACCTCGGTGGCGGCCCTTCTCTACGCCTACTTCCGCGTCATAGACTCCACGCTCGTCGACCGTCAGGCCAACGACCGCGGAAGTCAGTACCAGGCGGGCGTCTTCTGGGAGCCCGCTGACGACGCCACGCGCGAAGAGGTCCTGCGCGTGGGCGCGATTGAGCGGGCCCGCACCGAGGCGAAGCACGGGGCGGGAAGCTTCCGCGTGCAGCTCGAGCCCCTGCGCGACTTCTACCCCGCCGAGGAGTACCACCAGGACTACCTCGTCAAGAACCCCGGAGGCTACTGCCACATCTCCCCTGCGGCCATGAGCGAGCTCCAGGGAGCGCCCTTCGACCCGGGGTACTACGAGGCGTAGCCCCTTTTTGCTGGCGACAAATGCCGCATGTGCCCCGCCGAGGTCTTCTCGGCTTCCGTTGGACGGGGCACATGCGGCACTTCCGTGCGAAGCGCTAGTGCGTGGTGCCTGTGGGAACGACGACATCCTGCTCGTGCGCGAGCGCTGCGGACAAGGCCACGCGCAGCCCCTCGGTCATGGTGGGGATGCTCATGCTCGGCGTGGCGGCCGGCAGGTGCGTGGCCTGCTCGGTCGCGTAAGGCACGTGCAGAAAGCCCCCACGCACGCCCGGGTGACGTGTCGACAGGGCGTGGAGCAGCGCGTACATGACGTCGTTGCACACGTAGGTGCCAGCCGTGTAGGAGACATCTGCCGGGATGCCCGCCTCGCTCATCGCCTGCGCCATGGCCTTCACCGGCAGCGTGGCGAAGTAGGCGTCAGGGCCATCCGGCTCAATCTTCTCGCCAGCGGGCTGATAGCCGTCATTGTCGGGGATGCGGCCGTCCGCGCAGTTGATACCCACGAACTCGGGCGTGATCTTGGCGCGGCCACCGGCCTGCCCCACGCAGAGCACGAGATTCGGGGACTCCCGCTCGACGGCGGCCTCCACGGCTGCGGGGGCCCGACCAAAGACGACCGGAATCTCCACCTTCACGACCTCGGCGCCGTCGATGACGCTGGGTAGGGCACGGACCGCCTCCCAGGCGGGATTTATGGTCTCTCCGCCGAAGGGCTCGAAGCCCGTCACCAGAATCTTTTGTGCCATGGTAGCTCTCCTTCTATTTTTTTCTGTCACGCTTGTCGATCGCTCGGCCGACTAGAGTGCGACCAGGACGATCATCATCACGATCTGGAACGCGAGCATGATGAGGGCGGGGACGATCTGCTTCTTGATGACGCCGTACTCGTCGTTCATCTCCAGGATCGCCACGGGAACGATGTTGAAGTTGGCCGCCATCGGCGTCATGAGCGTGCCGCAGAAGCCGCAGGTGAGTGCCAACGACCCAACGACGGTCGGGTCTGCACCCAGGGAGAGCACGAACGGCGCGCCGATGCCCACGGTCATGACCGTGATGGCGGCGAAGGCGTTGCCCATGATCACGGTGAAGATGGCCATGCCCAGACAGTAGACCACGATTCCCACGACGAGGTTGCCCTGCGGGATGAGCGCGCCGACGAGCTCGGAGATCACGTCACCCACGCCGGCCGCCGTGAAGGTGGCGCCCAGGATGGCCAGGAGCGTGGGCAGCATGATAAGCGGGCCCACGGTGTCGAGCATGCGACGCGAGTCCTCGAGAAAGACGCGCGGACCGTTCTGCTTGGGGCGCATCACGGCGAGGATGACCATGCCCAGGAGCACGCCCACGGTGATGCCCACGAGCGAGCTAATCTTGGTGAACAGCGCGAAGACGAGGGCGACGACGCCGATGGAGAAGGCCGGGATGAAGATCTTGGTCCCGATGGCACGAAAGCCCTCGACGGTCTCGGACTCGGTGGGCTTGAACTTGTCGATGCCAGTACCCACTTGCTTGAAGACCGTGGGGAGCACCATCACGATTACGAGCGCGCCGGTGAGCTCCGAGGGGATCCAGCGGCCGATGATGAAGAGCAGGCCCAAGATGCCCCAGAAGATGGCGGTGCCCACACGCTTCTCGTTGGTCTGGTCGCGGAGGTTGCGGACGGCGGCGTAAATGCACACGAGGCCGATGATGACATAGACGACCTCGAGGAGCTTCTCGGACAAGGTGACGTCCACGCTCTGGATGAACTCGATGGGCCCCATCTATTCCGCCCCCTCCCCCGTGTCTGGCGCGTCGGGAATCGCAGCCGACTCCTCGGCGAGCTCCTCGGCGTCCCTGTGGCAGAGCCTGCGATCGGACAGGAAGTAGTAGACGGTCGTGACGACCACGGCGACGATGGCGACGGGAATCTGGATGGCTGCGAGCTGCGGGAGTTCGACTGCGTAGCCGAGGTCGGACATGGTTCCCTGAACGAGCAGCATGCCCGAGCCGCCCACGAACAGCACCTGTCCGAAGAACCAGGCGACGTTCTCCATGCCGGCGGCCATTCCCTTGAGGGAGTCACGGTGCCTCTCGGAAATTCGGTGGCCGTTCGTCTCGTCGGCGGCCTCGGCCATGGGCATGACCACCGGCTTCACGAAGCCCGCGACGCCGCCGAAGCCCACGTTGAAGGCGCCAAAGATGACGCGGAACACGCCATAGGCGCCCAGCACCACGCCGGCGGTTGCATTCTTAACGTGCTCCATGAGCGACTTCGCGGCCTCCTTGAGGCCATTTCGCTCGAGGGTGCCCGTCAGAAGGAAGATAATCACGCTGATAAGCATGTTGCGATTGGAAACGAAGCTCCTGCCCATGGTCTGAAGGAAGACGACGGGGTTCATCCCCGCTATGGCGGCCGTGACGACTGCCGCAATCATGATGGTGAGGATGGAGTCCCATTTGAGGGCGAATCCCACCACCACGATCAGGATGCCGAGCAGCTTAAGTAGTTCCATGTGACCTCCCTTACGCCCCACAAGGGCGCTGAGCTGAAAATGATCGTCTCACCGCAAGGGGCGCTAGTACACTGGGCGCCATGCGGCAGCCTCGATAGCAGCGTCCACATCGGTGACCTCGACGCGGTTCAAACCCTCCTTGATGGCCTGACAGGCGACGGCCATGGCTACGTTGCGCGTGATCTGGGTGAGATCGCTCATCGGAGGCAGGACCGGGGCGCTGGGCTGGGAGGTGTCGACCATGTCTGCGAGGGCCTGGGCGCCAGCGAGCAGCATGCCACGGCTTACGATGCGAGCGCTGGGAATGAGCGCTCCCAGGCAGATGCCCGGGTACATGAGGGCATTGTTGCCCTGTCCGATATGGTGGGTCATCCCGTTGTAGTCGACCGGTGCGGACGGCGTGCCGGTGACCACCGAGGCACGCCCCTCCGACCAGCGGATGACATCTGCGGCCGTGGCCTCGGCAAGCTTCGTGGGGTTGGAGATTGGTGCGATGAACGGGTGCTCGGCATGTGAGGCCATGGCGCGTACGACCTCCTCGGTGAAAGCGCCGTGGACGGTCGAGGTGCCGATGAGGGCCGTCGGGCGAACGGCGTCGACGACGTCTGCGAGCGAGGTGGTCTCGAGGTCAGCGGCGAACTCGGAGGCATCGTGGGCATAGCGTGCCTGGCCCTCAGTGAGGTCGGGCATGCCCTCGAGGATGAGCCCGTCACGGTCGACGAGGTAGATGCGGGAGCGCGCCTCCCCGGAAGAGAGCCCGCCGAGCTCGACGAGGCCGTCGACAATCTGGTCGGCGATGCCGATGCCTGCCGTGCCGGCACCAAAGCTGAGAATGCGAGCATCGGAAAGCAGCGTACCGGCTACCCTGGTGGCGGCTATGAGGGCTCCCAGAATCGTGACGCCCGTGCCTTGGATGTCATCGTTCAGAGTGAGAACGGTGTCGCGATAGCGTTCGAGGATGGGAGTGGCGCAGGGACGCCCGAAGTCCTCCCAATGGAGAAGGGCGTTGGGATAGAGCTTGAGCGCAGCATTCACGAGAGCCTGAATGAGGTCATCGTAGCGCTGTCCACGGACGCGTTCGAAGCGATTGCCCAGGTAGCGCGGATCGTCGAGAAGCTCCCTGCGGTTAGTGCCCGCGTCCACCATGACGGGAAGGATCTTGGCCGGGTCGATGGATGCAGCCGCGGTGTAGACGGCGAGCTTGCCGGTGAGGATCTCGGCGCCGTTGGTCCCCCAGTCGCCGATGCCCAGGATGCCCTCGGAGTCGGTTGCGACCACGAGGCGGATGTCGGCTCCCTCCCCTGCGAAGGCGCGCAGAGACTCCTCGACCAGCTCGGGATGGTCAACGGAGATGTAGGCGACCTTGCTGCCGAAGTAATGCCCATTGTAGTTCTCGATGGACTGAGCGACCGTGGGGGCATAGACGATGGGCATGTACTCCGTCAGATGGCGCTCCATGCTATAGAAAAAGAGACGGGCGTTCGAGTCGCGCACGCCCATGAGGTAAGTGCGCTTGGCGAGGTCGGTGGGCTCGGCCTGGAAGCGCTCGTAGACTTCCCTCTCCTGCTGCTCGATGGTTTGGACGGCGGCGGGCAGAAGGCCCTGGAGGCCCAGCTGAGCGCGCTCCTCCATCGTGAAGGCCGTTCCTTTGTTGAGCAGGGGGTCATTGAGCACTGCAAAGCCAGTTTTTTTCATAGTGCCTCCCTTTCTTGCCAGGGATGGATGCCGTCTCCCAAGAGGGGAAGCCAGCCTTACGCTATCGGAATCCGATGGCGTACCATCAGCCAACGTTAACGGTAAGTCAGATGACGAGCGTGATGATGGCACGGACGATGCCGCACGCTCGCGCTCGACCCATACTAGCTCACTTCCGCTATGGTTTTGCAACTCCTGGAAGGCTATCAAGGGCACCGAGATCGGTCGCTATGTTCCATCAGGCAGACGGACAAGGTCCTGCTCGAGGTCGACATGCCACTCGATGCGCTCTTCGGGCATGGCGCCGACGTCATGGGGATTTGTGTCATGAATGTCGATGGGGGTCGACATATTCGCCGCCTGAAAAATTCTCGCTTGCGCCCGGACCCCAAGGCTGGTAGATTATCTAGTCGCGCGCACGTTGCGCACAACGGGTGGTGGCGCAGTTTGGTAGCGCACTTGACTGGGGGTCAAGGGGTCGCTGGTTCGAATCCAGTCCACCCGACCACGAAACCGCAGGTCAGAGGCTTAAGCCTCTGGCCTTTTTTCTTATACGTACTATTTGACGTACTATTTACGTACTGCAAACCGTGTCCCTCGTTTCTTTTGAAGTCCATTTTTGTCTTTTCTCTCGCCGTGAGAAACTGTTCGGTGAACGGTCGCGGTACGCGTCTTCGTGCAAGATCATCGCATCAGTAATGTGCCGATTCGTCTGCCCTAGAAACCCCTCCCGCTGGCCTTCACGCGTGTAATCCGCCCGTCCTTCGGCCCCTCGGTTCCGCAAGGGTGCTCGCCTGGAGACAAATGTCCGCGACTATGCTCGCAGCATACGAACTTTCAGCCGGCCTTGGGTATCCTCGGAGTTGGGCGCATGTGTAGGAATCGTGGCGCCCTGGGGGAACTCCGGGCCATTGCGGCCGATACGGACAGTGGGGACAGGTCGGCCAACGCGGCCAGAGGTGCCGACACCAGCGGATAGCATACGAACCGTCAGGTAACCCAAGGGCGTCACGCTCCATCGGAGGATGGGAGGTGACACCAGATGAGGGAAGGCGACACGCATGCAGGAAGAGCAGACACCAGACCTCTCCCAGATGAACCGACCGCTCAGCACGCAGGAGGTCTCGCGGTACCTAGGGCTGTGCGAGCGCCAGGTCCTGCGCATGGTCCATAACGGGCAGATCCCAGCAAAGAAGTTCGGCCACAACTGGTACTACTCGCCGAGGAAGATCGCCCAGCTGGTCGGGATGCTGGACCAATGACGCCGCCTTTGGGAGCGGCGTCGTGCGTTTTGTGCGCAGGCCGCCGTTGTGGAAGCTTACGGAAGGTTGGCCGCGGGCCCGTCCTGAAGGGGCGTGCCGTCACCTCGTATCCTCGCTGCCTGGTAGGGGCAAGGGGGTTCGGATGATTCGTCGGGAAATCGGAAGCAACCTGGACATGATATCGGCGGACGAGGCGGCAAGGATCCTGCGGGTCTCCGCCAGGACGGTCAGGCGGCTCTGCATAGACCGCAAGATTCCCGCCGTCAAAGTCGGCAACCAATGGCGCATCGACAGGACGGAGCTCATGAGAACGCTCGGCAGGGACAGCAGGATGTCCTGCTGGCTCGGCATGGATGGCAAATAGGCCCGGTTCCCGTCTGCGGTCGGTCTCGCGCGGCGTCTCGAATGGAGCTGATCAGAGATGAGACAGACCACAAGCTCGCGTGGAATCAAAGGCAGCCGCAGCGCCGTACTCTACAAGGAGTACTACTCCGTCGAGGAGGTGTCCCGCCTCCTGCACATCAGCGAGAGGACGATCAGGGAGCTGGCGCATCGCGAGGATGACCCGCTCCCCTTCCGCATCCTGCTCGGGCAGCAGAGGAACTGCTTCATACACCGCGAGGACCTCATGGACTGGCTCGAGTCGAACTCTCAGCTCGTACGCGATGCCGCGAAGAAGCAGACGGGCCAAGCGTGATGCGGGGGCACTCTGCCGGCGAGTTCGCCACGGTGTATCGGTTCATGACGGAGGGGCTGGGGCTCCGTGGGTCCGACCTCCTCGTCTACGCCAGGGTCTTCAGCTTCTGCCAGGAGGAGACCGGCACCTACTTCGAGTCGGCCGAGAGCTGCGCAGAGTTCCTGAACATGTCAGAGAGGCAGGTCAGAAGGTCCCTCGGGAGCCTCCTCTCGAGAGGCCTCATAGCCGAGGCGGACTGCCCCGCGCAGTGCGCGAGGGGCAGGGCGTTCGTCCTGCGCAGGGAGGCAGTCAGGGACGCGATTCAGCTCGTGGAGCGCGGGGCCGACGCGGACAAATTGTCCGCGAGGGCGCCCGGGGGCGGACAATTTGTCCGTGACTCCGGACATCCTGGCCATGATGGCGGACAGAATGTCCGCCCCTATATAGATAGAAAAGACGATTAGAACGAATCTCATAGGAGAGTTCCTAGAGGGGGTGGGCATCGTGGGCTCGATGGGCGATTTCCACGCGGACACGGGACGTGACGGAAGGGAGACGCGCCCGCAGGTACTCATAACGCCCGAGGAGGCGATTGCACGGGGCTTCGCACGGGAGGCACCGCCTCCCGTGAGGTGCGCGCACTGCGGGAGGCAGCTCCGACCGCTCGGAATCCCCGTCTTCGGCAGCATTGCCTGGGTGTCGCACGAGCCCTGCGAATGCGACGGGTCCGTGCGCGAGAGGATGG
>CAYSIC010000026.1:16181-18893 GCA_964430985.1 uncultured Atopobium sp. | reverse complement strand
TAGAGCGTATAAAACAGCACAGAAAACGGCCCTTGAGGCGCAGAATTCGCGCAAGTTTGCGCAAGGTGACGAAGGGGCAAGAAACAGAGATACAGGATAAAGAGAAATTGGGGGCGGTGAAACTTGGCATTGTACGATACTACGAGACCTATTGATGAGATTTTAAGCCGGCTCCAGGGAGTAAGAAGAGGGGCAGAAGAAGGCAGTTACACCGCTCTCTGCCCTGCGCACGATGATCATTCGCAAAGCCTGTCGATTTCGGAAGGTAATGATGGGCGGGTTTTGCTTAAGTGTTTTAGGGGTTGCGACACTCGAAGTATAGTGTCGGCTATCGGGCTTGAGATGAAAGACCTGTTTGTGAGAGAAAAGAAACCTGCAACCTCGGCCAGAGCGTCTTCATCTCACAGGCCGCAGCTAACCGTAGATGAACTTGGCAACGACAAAGGCCTGCCTGTATCGTTTTTGAAGAATTGTGGAGTTGAGCAGGGCATTGGCGGAGTTAAGATTGCGTACAAACTGCCTGACGGCAGCCCGGCTCCACGCCAGCGCTGGCGCAGAGCCTTGAGCGCGAAGGAAGGGTCCTCGTGGCTCAAAGGTAAGGGGTCTCCTGTCGCTTACGGCCTCTGGATGCTCAATGGTATGCGCAGAAAATCAGAGTCGCTTGTCTTGGTCGAAGGTGAGTCTGACTCTTGGACACTCTGGTATCATGGATTTCCGGCACTGGGTATTCCAGGAGCAGATATGGCTAAAACCCTAGAACCTAATTACGTCGAGCCATTTGAGAAGGTCTACATATACCGAGAGCCGGACGAGGGCGGGAACACGTTTGTCACGGGGCTAGCAAAGAGACTTGCACAATTAAATTATCAAGGCGAAGTCTATGTGATTGAGGCGTTTGGCGGTTACAAAGACCCAAATGACCTTCACAAAGCACACGTCGACGACCCGGAGAAGTTCAGGGAAATTTTCTCGCAAATGATGGCCGCATCGGAACAAGTTGAATTGAGCCGGGTAGACATCGCGGATACTGGGGCGACCACCCCGGCCACTGCTACCGCTCCTGAGTATGGCCTTACCGACCTTGGTAACGCCAGACGCTTGGTTCGCTCCCACGGCCACGACCTGCGTTACTGCTATCCCTGGGACCGTTGGGTGTGGTGGAACGGTAAGCACTGGGAATTTGACACGTCGGGCGAGATTTTCCGCAGAGCTAAAAGTACAGTGGCCACAATCTATGCCGAAGCCGCGGAACATGCATCAGACCGAGAGCGTGAACAAGTTGCAAAGCACGCAATACGTTCTGAGAGTAGTGCCAGAATTAAGGCTATGGTTGACTTGGCGCAGTCAGAACCTGGAATACCGGTGGACCCGGATGCGTTCGACGTAGATCCTTGGCTACTCAATACCGAAAATGGAATTTTGGATCTAAGGACGTTTGAACTACTACCACACAGCCGCGAAAACTTAATGATGAAAATTGTGCCTGTTGAATATGACCCTGATGCAAAATGCCCGCGGTGGCTAAAATTTCTCAACGACATCATGGCCGGAAACCAGGATCTTGTTGACTACCTTCAACGTGTGGTTGGTTATGCACTCACAGGTGATACGCGAGAACAATGTTTGTTTCTGCTCTACGGCACAGGTGCCAATGGTAAGTCTACTTTTCTCGAAACACTCAAAACGCTATTTGGGGAATACGGACAGCAGGCGGACTTCTCGACGTTTCTGCATTCGGACCAAGACAGGGTAAGAAACGATATCGCGAGACTGCTTGGGAAGCGGTACGTCGCGGCGATTGAGGCCGGGGCAGGGCGCAGACTCGCAGAGGTTTTGGTTAAACAGTTGACTGGCGGAGATACGGTATCGGCCCGGTTCCTCTACAAAGAATACTTCGAGTATAAGCCGACATTCAAAATCTTCCTGGCAGCGAACTCTAAACCTGCGATTTACGGCCAGGATAAAGGAATTTGGCGACGGATTAGATTGATTCCGTTTACAGTGACAATCCCTGAGCCTGAGCAGGACAAGGATTTGCCCTTGAAGCTCCAAGAAGAACTCCCTGGTATTTTGGCCTGGGCAGTTGAAGGCTGTAAGAAGTGGCAAGAGATGGGACTTGCGGATCCTCGAGAAGTTGTAGCGGCAACAGATAAGTATAAAGCACAGATGGATATACTCGGTGAGTTTATCCAGGAGAGATGTATTCTAGCCGACACAGCGCAAGCAACCAGTAGCGCTCTTTACAAAGAGTACGTTGCCTGGTGCGAGGATAATTCAGAAAGGCCCTTGGCTCACAAAACTTTCAGCATGCGACTTGAAGAAAAGGGTTTTGAACGAACCAGGACATCCAGGGCCAGAGGGTGGCTTGGGATCGGACTTTTGGATGATAGGCGCAACGATTTAGGTTTGGCGGTTGGTGAAGGTGGCGACAGTAGTAGCGGTGTAGCCGGGAGCGGCGAACTTGAAAACGAAAGTTTATACAAAAAGGGAGAACGCGAAGATGATGTTCCGTTCTGACGATAACTTGAAAATCGGACTTCTTTGTGACGCGAGAATGACGCAATGACGCATGGACGCGAATTCCGGGTAACTTTTGCTATTATTTCTCGCGTATATGAACTTACCCAGAAACACGTCATATGTGTCATAACGCGTCATTATACCAGCGTGAGGGTATGACACATTGCGATTTCGACGCTTTCTTCGCGTCAT
>CAYSIC010000026.1:0-16171 GCA_964430985.1 uncultured Atopobium sp. | reverse complement strand
TTGGGAAAAATGACCAAAAATAAATTGGGCGAAAACGGAATGAAATTGACAAAGGTCAGTGAATGTCAGATAAAAAATAGCAGGTTCGTCAATCAATTCGAGAATAGACGTTACGGGGTGCAAACAAATACAGTAGAACGGATAAATTATCAAAATGACCCGAGGGCTGACCTGAACGGTGACCACGAAGCCTGGGTAAGACTCCTTCATTTCGCGAAACAATCCCGCGACTCGGAAGTATGGGGAGTGCTCCACGCCTTGCGTTGCGGCGGGGCGCTGATAAGGCGAGACGCCAGGTTTGGTTATCGGATTCTGCGCGGAGAGTGGACCGAGTCAGGCTACAGAGAATTCCGTGATAAATACATGGCCTCGCGTGGCCAGGAGATTCAGAGGTTGCTGAAGCAAGCGGCGACAACAGCCGTGATAGTCAATCATCTTGCTTCTACCGAAGAGAGGCCTACCGAGAAAGTTAGACGGCCGCCTATAATCCAACGGACGCAATCACAACTCTTCGCAACATCAAAAAAGGAGGCGGTGTAAATGGCACAAAAAACCAACGACAAGACACAGTACATCACGGTTGATGAGTTCAAGGCTATGCAGCGCCCAGGGACTGGCGCACAAGGCAAGTCCAAAGTTACAGAGACTGACATACTACGCAGCATAAGAGACTACCTCCGGTTGCACGGTTGGAAGGTTGTTCGCAACCACCAAAGCCTTGGTTCAGAGCGCGGTATACCGGATCTCGTCGCAATCCGCGGCGGCCAGACCGTGTGGATCGAGGTAAAGACGCCCAAGGGCCGGCTTAGTGCGTACCAAGAAGCCTGGCTGCAGGACCTCGAGGATCACGGCGGCTGGTGGATCGTGGCGCGGAGCGTTGAGGACGTCGAGCACCTGGGGCCGTGGCAGAGCAAGCCAGCTGGCAGTACCGGCCCAATGGGCGGTGGCGGCCGTGTATAAGGTGGTTTTGTCGAAGCATGCACGAGAGCGCCTGGCCGAGCGGATCGGCTCTGACAAAGGAGTAAGGCACGAGATAACGCTGAGGCTCATCGCGTCGCTTAGGCTTGGAGCCACCCCTGAGCCTGACCTTGGAGTACGAGTCTATTTGAGGGATGGCTACCAGGCTATTTGTTATCCAACATACGAAGGTACGTGGGTGGTTGCCACCGTGCTAAGGCCCGAGATGGAAATCATGGCCGGTGGAGCGGTGAGCGCAGAAACTGGTCCCGATAATCTCAACGACAACATACCAAACAACAGCCCAAATAACATCAACATGGAAGGTGAAATGATATGTCGAAAGCGTACAGCCCTGAACGGTTCGAGGAACTGGTTGCGGAATTCGTTGGCAAAGAAGCCGAGATAATGAGCCGCAAAAAGGTTGAGTATTCGCCTGGTGAGGACCGGCTGCAAGATTTTCGGGACGTAGCAGAATTTTTTGGTGACAAGCCTGTCGTAATAACGCCTGCGGTAGTGGCTATGATCCAGCTGCTCAAGCATGTGGCAAACCTTAAAAATGTTGTGTCCGGTGGACAGTTTGAGTGGGCCTGGGTTAAGGGAGATGGCGGCGAAGGGACAAAGCAAAGAATCGCCGACATACGTAATCTGTCACTGTTTGTTGGAGCTGCTCTGGATGAGATGGCGGGAGTCAATAAGGGGGCTAAGCCATGACGGCCGCGGTTATCCTGTCCTTTCTGCTAGGGCTCTGGGCCGGTCACTTTGCCACGATGTGCCTGCTTGTGCGGGCCGCGCAAAAGGGACGGCGTTGGTTTGGGGAGTCCGAAAAGCAATAGGTAAAAACATGGAGGTGGCAGAATGTCAGAATCAATAAGCGACACAACAACAGAGAAACTCAGGTGCGAGGTTACAACACAGGCAGTGGATTGTATCTTATATAATCGCCATGCATGGCGTGCCGCGGTGGCTTTGCTTGAGCCAAGAACATCCGCAAGTGTTGTTTTGTTGCCGGTGTCAAAGACACCTGGGGATCCGGTTGGCTCTGTTGCCACCTCCAAGGCCACAGTCACTTTCGTTTTGGATGTTGTGGATCAGTCTCTAAAAACGCTGCCAAGGGAACATCAGAGGATCGCCAGGCTTAAATGGGACGAAATGAGGACGCACAAAAACATAGGTGATACTGTAAATTATTCAGAAAAAACTATAGAACGAAGGGTCGAGCAAGTGCGGAATGTTGTAAAAAACGGCCTTGAATCGCTTGGCGGCGGCATTTTGCCAGCGTTCTGGCTAGAAATCGATAAAATGTTGTCCGAAAGTTGACGGCAAATTGAGGGGAAGTTGTCGGGAAAATGACGGCAAATTGTCGGGTACTGGGCTTGCAAATGTGTCTGTTAGAGTGGTTGAATTGGGGCTGGAGAAGTATTCGCGAAATACGGCGCCTCGGGTTTGCGCAAAGATTGCACTATTGCACGAAGGAACCTGCTGGATTTGATTAGTCCTGCGAGAGCGGGGTTTTTGTTTGGTGAGGTCAGGCAGTTATGGCACAACCGTGGGCACAGTCGTTCTACAAGTCCAAAGCGTGGAGACAATGCCGGAAAGCATTTTTCAAATCCCGGTTCGGCCTGTGCGAACGCTGTGGAAATCCAGGGGTTATTGTACACCACAAGATTGTGCTTCATCCGTCGAACATTGGTGACCCTAACATAACACTCAACTGGGATAATCTCGAGCTGTTGTGCTTGGAGTGCCACAACAGAGCTCATGGTGGAGCGAGTACGGCAGAGGGACTGGAGTTCGATGAGAGTGGGAACCTGCGAAAACGATGATTAACTGTACCCCCCCCGGTAAGAAAACAGGGCTTATGCTGCGGAGACCGAGGGTGCCACCTTAAAAAGCCTCGGAACGGGTTTGCACATGAGGGGGGGTAATAACCACTGAAAAGATGGTGAAGATATGCGCTTATACGACGAGGAAGAAAAACAAAAGCAAATAAAGAAAGAGCTTCGAAAACTTCGCCGGTTATTCAGACCTTTGCCTAGAGATGAGAGGCAAGCGGCCGAGGGCCTTATCCACGAAGCAGCCTTTATGAAGGTTACGCTTGAGGAGACACGCGCCATCATCGACCGTGAGGGTGTGGTGGAGTTGTTTGAGCAAGGCAAGCAGAAGTTCTTGCGCGAACATCCGGCCACCAAGGTTTATAATGCCATGATCAACCGGTATGCTGCTGTGTGCAAGCAACTGTTCGATATGATCCCAGACCCGGACGCAGGCAAGCAGGCAGAGGACGAACTCATGGCCTTCGTAAAGAGAGCCAGGCGATGAGGTGTGCAGTCTAACTACATACTGGAGTATTGGAGCAAGATCCAGTCCGGGGAGATCATAGCCTGCAAGCGTCTGAAGCAGCAGTATCAGAAGCTAGTTGATGAACTGGAGAACCCACGTGACCCGTGGGTTTTTGACTTAGAGTTGGCCAACCGACCAATTGAATTCATCGAGACCTTCTGTAGACACAGCAAGGGCCGGTGGATTGGTCAGCTAGTCCGCTTGGAGCTGTTTCAGAAAGCCAAACTCCAGGCGGTATTTGGATTTGTACATCGGGAAACTGGCCTACGGCGCTACCGGGAAGTTCTCACTGTAGAGGGGCGGAAAAATGGCAAGTCAACCGAGATGGCTGCTCTTGGTCTATACATGCTTGTTGGGGATGGTGAGGGCGGCGCTGAGATATACACTGTTGCCACGAAACGCGATCAAGCGCGCATCGTTTTTGCTGAAGCGACAAACATGGTTAGCCAGTCACCGGCACTTCGCAAGCACATTCGAAAACGGAAAAGCGACCTGTATTTCCCTGTTGCATTCGGAAAATTTGAACCTCTAGCATCTGAGAGTAACAGCCTGGACGGTCTCAATACACACTGCGGCATTATCGATGAGCTCCAAGCGATCAGGGACCGCAATTTGTACGACGTCATAAAACAGTCAATGACCGCCAGGACGCAGGCACTGTTGTCTCAGATTACGACAGCTGGATTTGTCCGAGAGTGCATCTTTGATGATCAGTACAACTATGCCTGCAGAGTTCTGGATGGCCTAATCGAAGATGAGAGGTTCCTAGCGTTTATCTATGAGCTGGATGACCGTTCAGAATGGACTGATTATCGCGCTTGGGAGAAAGCTAATCCAGGTCTGGGCACAATCAAGAGCTATGAAGAATTGGCTGCAAGCGTTGAACGTGCTAAGAACGATCCGAACTTCCTGCCCACCGTACTTACCAAGGACTTCAACATTCGAGAGACTATCGCCGGCCAGTGGCTGACCTTCGAAGAAGTCAATAACGAAGAAACGTTTGATATTGAGGCTTTGAGGGACTCCTATGGTATCGGTGGCGTTGACCTTGGCGCAACAACTGACCTCACTGCAGCCGTGGTCATTGTGGGCAAGCCTGAGGATAACAAGCTATATGTTCTGGCCCAAGGCTTCATGCCTGCTGATACCGTTGAGCAGCGTAGCATCGAAGATAAGGTGCCCTATGACAAATGGGCTGAACGGGGCCTTATCACCTTGTGCCCAGGCAATAAGGTAGATTATCGCTACGTTACCGACTGGTTCGTACAGCTGAAAGATGAGTACGGCATCATCGCATATTATCTCGGTTACGACTCTTGGAACTCTCCGGCATGGGTTGAAGACATGGAGGCTCGACTGGGCTACACTAATAAGCAAAATCTCCTGCCAGTCATTATGGGGGCTAGAACACTGAGCGCCCCAATGAAAGAACTCAGGGGCGACCTCGGCGATAAGCGAATCATCTACGACAATAATCCGCTTTTGAAATGGGCATTGACCAACATTGCTATTGAGGTCGACAAGAACGAGAACATTCGGCCAGTGAAAGGCCGCAACCAACGCCAGCGCATCGATCCTGCGGTGGCGCTAATTATAGCGTATGCAGTGTTTCAGAGCAATTTTGAGGATTACAAAGGCCTCATAGGGTGGTGATTATGTGGCAGAAAAACGAGGCTTGTTTGAGACCATATTTGGGGGGATGAGGACCCGCAAGACTCTGACACAGTTGCGTGTACTCTCTGGTTATTCCCCAGTTTTCACGCCATGGAATGACCGCCCTTACGAAGCTGACGTGGTTAGGGCAGCAGTGGACGCTATTGCAAGGAATGCTGCAAAACTCAAACCGAAACACATTCGACGGTCAGGTAGCAGAATCCAGCATGTGGGCGGGCCTATTGAGCGCCTGTTGACGGTAAGACCCAACGTTAACATGAATGCTTACGACTTGCTTTACAAGCTCACCACTAGCAGGCTCATTGACAATAACGCATTTGCCTACCCTTACTGGGAAGGACCAAATCTAATGGCTATTTGGCCCGTGAATTGCCTCATGGCCGAATTCGTCGAAGATGCAAGCCAGACCATCTACGTGAAGTTTCACTTTGCAGACGGTGGCCAGGTGGTGCTACCGTATTCTGACGTCATACACCTGCGCCGACACTACTACAGCGATGACCTCCTTGGCGAACCGAACAGGCCCATCAATGCTACGCTGTCTGCTATACACACTACCAATGAGGGCATTGCCCAGGCTGTCAAAACTAGCGCACATCTGCGTGGCATTCTGAAGTTTCAAGGGGTGCTTAAGGATTCAGATATCAAGGCCAACCGGGAGCGCTTCGTTAACGAGTACATGACCGTGCAAAACACTGGTGGCGTGGCGGCACTTGACGCCAAGGCAGATTATATGGAGCTCAAGAACGAGCCGCTTATGGTCAACGCTGACCAAATGAAAGAATTGCGTGACTCAGTATTTAGATACTTTGGGGTATCAGAGCCTATTGTGATGGGCAAATACACCGAAGATCAATGGAATGCCTTCTACGAATCGACTATTGAGCCCATAGCAGTGCAGATGTCGCTCGAATTCACCTCCAAGTTGTTTACCGACCGCGAGAGAGGCCACGGAAACGAGATTGTGTTTGAATCTAATCGCCTGCAGTATGCATCTGTGCGAACCAAGCTAGCACTCAGGCAAATGGTTGACCGAGGCGCCTTGACACCCAATGAATGGCGAGAAGCGTTTAACTTGGCACCGGTCGAAGGTGGAGACACACCTATTAGGCGACTTGATACAAGGCCCACAGACGAAGATTACGAGAAGGAGGAAGACCGGGATGGAGAAGTGTAAGCGGGAGACTCGGCTAGCCAAGATCCGAGCGCTAAACTGGACAGATGAAGAACAGCAAAACATGATTGTGCAGGGTCAAGCCATTGTGTTTGACAGTCCGACTGTCATGTACGAGATCAATGGCATCAAGTATTACGAGGTAATCCTGCGGGGTGCCCTGGACGGGGCCGACCTCAAAGACGTGCCCTTTAAGTATAACCACAGCGACAACGTCATGGTGATGGCCCGGACCCGGAATAAGACTCTTGAGCTCATGCCAGATGACCAAGGGCTTTCGATTCGGGCGAAGTTGGCAAACACCACGGCTGGCCGGGACTTGTATGAGCTAATCAGGCGGGGAGACATCGACAAGATGAGCTTCGCTTTTACTGTTGGCGAAGAGAGCTACGACAGGGACACCCGCACCCGCAAGATCATACGGCTTAAGCGGATCTGGGACGTGTCGGCGGTGGATACCGCGGCGTATGCAGATACCTCGATTTCCGCACGAGGATACTTTGAGGCGCAGGCGGAGGCTGAGCGTCAGGCGGCGGAGGCTGCTGGAAGATTGCGGAAACAGCTAATAGTCAGGACCTATTTCTGAGGGGGAGTAAACATGGGAATCGAAAAGCGTTTGGCTGAGATAGCGGCACGTAAGGTTGAGATTCGCGGACTGCTGGAGAGCGACGTTAATGCAGATCTTGAGAAAATCAAAGAGGAATTGAAGCAGCTTGAGACTGAGGAAAACGAGTTAAGAGCACGGCTTGATGTGGCGAAGGGAATTCAGGTTGGTAGTGTTCAGACCCGGACTATCGCTAGCACTGCCCAGCCTGAGGATCGCAGCGTGGTAGACAAGTATGATACTACCGAGTATCGCCAGGCGTTCATGGAGTACGTGACTCGTGGAACTAGAAGCGATGCTTTGGAGTTTCGAGCAGACGCAGTAACTGGGCTTGGTGACATTGGCGCAGTTATCCCTACCACAATCCTAAATCGCATCGTCGAAAAGATGGAGGACGTAGGGCGTATCTGGAACCGGGTGACCAAAACCTCTGTACAAGGCGGAATGCAGATCCCTGTGGCCACTGCCAAGCCAGTTGCTACCTGGGTAGCCGCTGGCAGTATGTCGGATAAGCAGAAGAAAGAGGCTGCCGGAAGCGTTACATTCAGTTACCACAAGTTGCAGTGCCGTGTAGCTGTCGAACTTGTGGCAGGAACCGTGGCTATGCCGGTATTCGAGGCCACAATCAGCAATAACATCGCTGAAGCCATGATCAAGGCACTAGACGAGGCCATCCTCATTGGCAGTGGTGTAGGGGAGCCTCTAGGCATTACCAAGGACAACGGCATTCCTCCATCACAAGTTGTCGAGGTTGCTGGCGCTGATTACAGCAAGTACAAGACCTGGACTACCCTGTTGGGCAAGGTACCCCGGTCCTATCGTTCCGGCGTAGCTATCATCATGAACGATGCTGACTGGAGCACCCACATCGAAGGTATGGTTGATAGCAATGGTCAGCCAGTAGCCCGCGTGACCTATGGCCTGGACGGAGCTATTCAGGAGCGATTTCTGGGGCGTGAGGTAATCGCCGTCGAGGATTACTTGCCGTCCATCGATGCCGCTACCACTGGCGACATAGTTGCCATCCTGGTGCGTTTGAGCGACTACATGGTCAACAGCAACATGGCCGTCACGTATCGTCGGTACTTCGACGAGAACACCGACGAGTGGGTCAGCAAGGCCACGATGATCGCTGACGGCAAGCTCGCCGATCCGAACGGTGTAGTGTTGATCAAACTGAAGGCTGCTGGCTAGCGAGGTGACACACGATGCTGGACGAGGTCAGAACGGCCCTACGGGTCGATGGGAATGAACTGGACACCGAGATTCAGGCGCTGATCGACGCTGCTCTGGCTGATCTGGCCCTGTCTGGTGTCTCGCCGAATAAGGCGCAGAAGGAGACGGCGGACCCGCTGATTAAGCGGGCCGTCGTCATCTACTGTCGGGCCCATTTCGACTACGCAGACCAGGCCGCCGATAGACTGCTCCAGTCCTATGCGATGCTGAAAGCTCACCTGACACTGGCTGAGGACTATCGGGTGGTGACGCCATGACAACGGCGGCGATCTTCCGTCATCGCATCACTATCCAGGAGCATGTCACCGGCCAGGACGAGGCCGGGCAGCCTGTTGACATGTGGCAGGACGTGGCGACTGTCTGGGCCGCGGTGGAACCCCTCAGAGGCCGCGAGTATTTCGCAGCCGCCCAAGTTCAGGCCGAGGTGACGACCCGCATCAGGATTCGCTACCGCCGCGGTATCCGGCCCGACATGCGGGTGCTCTACGATGGGAGGCTCTACAACATCAACGCGGTTATCGACCCCGAGGAGCGGCACATGGAACTCCAACTCATGTGCAAAGAGGTGTTGTAGATTGGCTAAAGGCAAAGGGTTTGTGGTTGAGGTTGAGGGACTGGAGGAAGCCGTGCGTCGGGTCCAATCCCTTCGGTATGCCCTGGAAGCTAAAGAGGTTGAAAAGGTGCTCAGTAAGGGCATGCGTGTCGTGCGGGACGAGGCCAAGCGGCGCGTTCCGGTCAAGACCGGCTTGCTAAAGTCAGCCATTAAAGCCCGGATCGGGAAACGACGCGGCAAGTACGTTGCGGGTGCGTTCGCGGCCGTCGAGTACAAGAAAGCGCCACACGCTTATCTGGTCGAGTACGGCACCCGACATTCTCAGGCGAAGCCGTACTTTAGGCCATCCTGGGACACCAAGAAGGACGAAGTGAAGAAGCAGATCGAGGAGGATCTTCGGAAGCTGCTGGAGGGAGGGTTGAGATAGATGGAGATTATGGAGATTGCTGTACGCAACCATCTACTGGCTGATCCAGCCGTCTCGGATTTCGTAGTTACTCGCATCTATCCTGGCGCCCTTCCCCAGGGAGTCACTTATCCGGCGATTCGGTATCAGCGTATTGATACGCTGCGCATTTATAGCAAGGCGGGATACGAGGGTGATTCAAAGCCCCGCTTGCAGATCGACTGCTGGTCCCCCAATTATCTTGAGGCAAAACAGTTGGCCAAGGCTGTGAGGGTCGCTATGGAGCGGTACTCTTATGCCGAGTGTGTGGACGAACAGGACGGGTACGAGCCTGCTCCTGACCCGTCTGTCTATCGCGTTACCTTGGATTTCAGTATATGGCACGAGGAGTGATTAGCATGGCTTCAAAAGGTGTAGATATCCTGATAATGGTCAATACAGGAACGGAGGAATTGCCCACGTGGACGCCAGTAGGTGGACAACGGGGAGCTACTCTAAGTGAAAGCGTCGAAACAATTGATGTGACTCATAAGGCATCCGGTGGTTACAAGGAATATGAGTATGGGTATGCAGGCTGGTCTATCTCTGCGGATGGTGTGTATATCCCCGACGACATCGCATACAAGGCCTTGCAAGACGCAATGCGCCAGAAGCAGAAGATTAAAGTACGATGGCAAGAGAGTGGAACCGATACGTTCGAGGGTACCGCTCTGGTGATATCCCGAGATCTTGAGGGCCCCTACGAAGGCGAATCGACGTATAGTATGGAACTTCAGGGCACCGGCGCATCTGTGCCGGACCCAGCGTAGGTGATTGCATATGCCGAAGCACATCAATATCGAACTCGATAAACCTCGCAGACTGCGCTTTGACATTAACGCTCTGTCTGATGCAGAGGAAGCGCTGGGTGTCGGTATTGGTGCGATACTTCAGCAGAACCTCGGTATTCGCACCATAAGAGCCCTGCTGTGGGCAGGCCTCAAGTGGCAGGATCATGGGCTAACGCTGCAGCGGGCGGGTACCTTGCTTCAGAAGTACATCGAAGATAGAGGAGACCTGTCTGTCCTCGAGGAGAAGCTCGTAGAGGCGCTTATGGGCTCGGGGTTGTTTGGCGAACTGGACGACGAAGAGGGAAACGCGAAGGCGGAGGCGGCAGAGTAGCCGGCCTCCGCTTTTCTGAGTGGCTTGAAGGTTCGTTGCCCGCAGCTTATGCCGCAGGACTCATGCCGTGGGAGATCACGCGACTGACGCCTGGCGAACTCCGAGACATCGTACTGGCCCGATCGGAGCAGCGTGCCAAAGAACGCATTGAGACTGCATGGATGACTGCTCTGTTCGCAAGGCAGCGCAAGTTGCCATCCCTCGAGAGGTTATTGGCGCCTGCGTCTAGGCGACAGGCTCTGAAGACGCCGGAGCAAAGTAAGACAGAATACCAAGAGCTGGTAGAGCGGCTGGGGAAGTAGCCCCGGCCGCAGTGCTTTAGGAGGAGGTGGTACCTATGGCGACACTGGCTGAGCTCATCGTGAAAGTGGGCGGTGACGCGACGCAGTTTGAGAAACACATGTCGAAGGTTGAAAAGCGTCTCAAGCGGACTGGAAGCCAGCTACAGTCCATAGGTACCAAACTGACGGTTGGGCTGACTGCGCCGCTTGTGGCGGTTGGTGGAGTCTCACTCAAGACGGCCATCGATTTCGAGAGTGCATTCACCGGCGTCCGGAAGACGGTTGACGCCACCGAGGACCAGTTCGCCGCACTTGAGCAGGGCATTAGGAACATGGCTAAAGAAATACCTCAGAGCGCCACCGATATAGCGGCGATCGCTGAAGCTGCTGGTCAGCTGGGTATTGAGACAGATAGTATCCTGATGTTTACGCGGACGATGGCTGACTTGGGTGTGACGACGAATATGTCAGGGGACCAGGCTGCGACTGCTCTAGCCAGGTTCGCCAACATCACTCAGATGAGCCAAAGTGACTTTGAGAAACTTGGATCCACTATCGTTGCTCTTGGCAACAACTTGGCTACTACTGAGGCCGAGATTGTTGAAATGGGGCTTCGAATAGCGGGTGCCGGATCTCAGGTCGGAATGACAGAAGCCCAGATTTTGGCGATGGCAGGAGCCCTCTCGTCAGTTGGTATCGAAGCTGCAGCCGGCGGCTCTGCAATATCTAAAGTCATGATCAACATTGCCAGCGAGGTTGCCAACGGCGGTGACAAACTCCAGGGGTTTGCTGAGGTAGCGGGGATGAGCGCTACCCAGTTTCAGGTAGCCTGGAGAGAGGATGCCTCAAGTGCACTG
Source organism: uncultured Atopobium sp. (assembly GCA_964430985.1). Taxonomy (GTDB): domain Bacteria; phylum Actinomycetota; class Coriobacteriia; order Coriobacteriales; family Atopobiaceae; genus Thermophilibacter. Next base: position 4,925 of record CAYSIC010000026.1, on the reverse strand, counting down.
GCGGTCTTCATCGAGGGTCTAGGCCGGATGAGTGCCGAGGGCGAGAATGTGTTCGGTGTTCTCGATGAACTCGGCCTTTCTGAGATACGCGTTAGAGATGCCTTACTAAGGGCATCTGGCGCTGGAGATCTATTCAGCGAATCGCTGCGGTTGGGCTCAGAAGCGTGGACGGAGAACACCGCCCTTACGAACGAGGCTGCACTGCGGTATGCGACGACGGAGAGTGCACTAACGACCCTCAAGAACAAGGTAGTGGACGCTGGTATTTCGCTGGGAGAGGCGCTCGTGCCTGCGCTGACCAAAGCCATTGATGCCGCACAGCCGCTGATCGACGGGATTGCCAGACTGGCTGATAAGTTTGCGAATCTCGACCCCAAGATGCAACAGACTATTGTCACCATCGCTGGCATAGTCGCCGGCATTGGTCCTTTGCTCGTGGGGGTAGGTACTGCCATAAACACGTTTTCGGGGCTCGCAGGCGCGGCAAGCAAACTGGGTAGCATGCTTCAGTGGCTCACGACCCCGACAGGGCTCGTGGTAGCCGCCATAGCCGCTGTCATCGCCATCGGCGTTGAACTTTACAAGCACTGGGACACGATCAAGGAGAAACTCGCAGGTATCTGGAGCAGCATTAAGGAGACGGCCGGCAAGGTCTGGAACGGCATCGCGACCGCAATAAAGACTCCGATTAATGCGATTATCTCGGCGCTAAACGTCCTCATACGTGGTCTCAACAGAATCAGTTTCAAAGTGCCTGATTGGGTTCCCCTACTCGGTGGCAAGTCGTGGGGTTTCAGCATTCCCCAGATTCCGATGCTCGCCAGGGGCGGCATAGTTATGAAACCGACTCTCGCTATGCTCGGAGAAGCGGGGCCTGAAGCAGTAGTGCCTCTGGATCGGGCGGGAGCCATAGGAACGGGTCCAGTGATAATCATCGTGGAACTTGATGGTCGAAGGATCGCCCAAGCTACCGCACCGCATCTCACTGACCTAATCAGGCTTAAGACCGGGGTGGCTTATTAATGGCCGAAAAGCGTAATGTACAGATCATCATCGACAATATCGACTGCACGGGATATCTCGTTGACGGTACACTTGCAATCGAAGACGCGATTGGAGAACGTAGTACATGTTCGTTTAATCTCATAGATAAGGCAGGTGACCTCTTAGCGATACTCAAAGCAGGTGAGACCGTCGAAGTCTGTGCAGATGGTGTGAAGGTTTACGGCGGTTCAATTGACAAGCCCAAGAGTAAGCGGACGCCTGCCGGAACACTGGCATGGACCATCGATTGCGTAGACTGGCACCAGATCGCCGACAGGCGTATTGTCGCAGAGACATATGAGAATCAGACTGCGGATGTCATCGTTCGCGATATTATCGATAAATACCTGGCTGTCGAAGGGATCACATATACGATGGAGTCGGTTCAGGTGGGGCCACTGGTCGTAGAGTGTGTGTTCAACTATGCGACAGCAACGTCGTGTCTAGATACTCTCTCTGAAAGAGCCGGATATTCCTGGTGGATCGATGCTCATAAGGTGCTCAACTTCGTCGCGAGAGCAACGTATCTCGCACCTTGGCCTTTGGACGGGGAGGCCAAAATAAGCGACCTCAACGTTGAGGATAGTCGCCAGGGCTACCGAAACCGCCAATACGTGAAGGCCGGGAAGGACGTCACTGATCCACAGAGTGAGTCGTTCAAGGGTGACGGAGCGAGCCGGACTTGGACGGTAGGGTTTCCAATCGCGAAGGTGCCGACAATCAAAGTCAACGGTGTTCCAAAGACTGTTGGCATCAAGGGCATTGACGAGGGCAAGGACTTCTACTGGAACAAAGGCGATCCGACCATCACCCAGGATACAGGAGCCCCGGTGTTGACGTCATCGGAGACTCTTCAGGTGACGTATCAAGGGCTATTCGATGTGGTAGTGCTGACTGATGATTACACTGCAATAGAAGAGCGGAAGGCGGTTGAAGGCGGAACCGGCTACTATGAGGCAGTTGATGACGAACCGTATCTCTCATCGAGGGAATCGGCTATCCAGAGCGCAAACGCCAAGCTTAGGAAGCACGCCCAGTTCTCGAAGGTGATCACCTTCAGTACGTGGGAGCCCGGGCTGCGACCAGGGCAGATCATTGTGGCGAGCCGCCCTGGAGACCGGCTCTACAATGAAGAATTCCTCATTGACCAGGTGAGTTTTGCCGAGGTCGGATCGGATTTTTATCAGTACCACGTCCATGCGGTCTCAGGTGAGTCTTTGGGTGGCTGGGCCACATTCTTTAAGAACATGGCCACTCGGGGCCAAGCCTTCGTGATACGCGAAAACATCCGAGAGGACCAGGTGCTCATTCGGCTAGTGCAGAGCCAGGAAGGATGGCATTGGGCCGAGGAGACGCCCGTAGCGGTATTCGCCTGTCCGGTGCCTAGCGAAAACCTCTATCCAAGCGAAACTCTCTATCCCTGTTAGGAGGTAGTATTATGATGGGGATCTTGTGGTCAGGGACGTTTGAAATCATTATCACAACCCCGACCAAGCGCAAGACAGTGCAACTTAGAAATCTCATCACTGACGCAGGTCTGAATTATATTCGCGATCTTCTAGATGGCAGTATCAATCCACCTACCCAGATACAGTACATTGCCCTGGGGTCTTCCAACACTCTGGCCTCGGCCAGCGATACAAGGCTTGGGGCCGAATTTTTCCGCAAACCTGTGACCAAACAGGAAATCCCTGGAACGGGGCAGGTAGCCAGCACGGTGTATGTAGCACCTTACGAAGCGAATCAGCAAACCGAAGAAATTGGGGTGTTTGCTGGCCCTGGTGCTACGAGTGCCAAGGACTCGGGGGTGCTCATCGCTCGTGTCTTGTGGAGCCACTTGAAAACCGAACTTGAGTCGCTGCAGATCGTCCGCACGGACACAATCTCGAGGGCACCGTAGGAGGTGTGAAACATGCCGTATGATAAGACCATATGGAATCCGGGGGGACCGCCCGGGATTAGTGCTGAGAACCTGAACAAGATTGAGAGCGGCGTAGAGGCTGCGCACAAACTCGTCGAGACCGATATTCACACGCCGGACCAGTCTCAAACCGCCCAGGCCAGCGGGACCTTGCTTGCCCTCCAGAGCTTCTTCGCCAACATGCTCAAACGTATTCTCGGCACCGACAACTGGTACGACGCGCCACCCGCCACGCTCAGCAATCTGTACTGGTCATTCTGGACGTCGCGCACCAGCGGGACGACGCAGAACCTGTGGGGCTTCGCCTACGGCGGCATGTGGGTGGCCGTGGGGGATGGCGGCACGATCCTGACGAGCACCAACGGCATCACGTGGACGTCGCGCGCCAGCGGCGTGTCGCAGAACCTGTGGGGCGTCGCCTACGGCGGCATGTGGGTGGCCGTGGGGGATGGCGGCACGATCCTGACGTCGCCCGACGGCATCACGTGGACGTCGCGCGCCAGCGGCGTGTCGCAGAACCTGTATGGCTTCGCCTACGGCGGCGGCATGTGGGTGGCCGTGGGGAGCAGCGGCACGATCATCGGCACTGTGCCCATGTAGCCAGGCCCCGCCGGAGGGAGGCCGGAGGATGGAGCCGTGGAGGATGGAGCGCCCGTCACGGAGCCCGGTGTGTTTTGTTGGTGTGGTTCGGAGAAAGCCGCCCTGAGGCGGTGTTTTGATTGCAAGGAGGTGCTTCGGAAGATGAACAAGTTTCAAGGAGGTGCTTCGGAAGATGAACAAGTTTCAAGGAGGTGCTTCGGAAGATGAACAAGTTTCTCGGTTCAGCCCGCATGTGGGCAGTAATTGTAGGTGGCATTCTAACTGCGCTCGTAGGAGGCTGGGACGTGATGCTCAAAGTGCTCGCGCTCTTCGTAGTACTTGATTACATCACGGGCCTTGCGGCTGCATGGGCGCAGAAGCAACTCAGCAGCGAAATTGGCGCCCGAGGGATCGTGAAGAAGATCCTCATCTTCTTCGTGGTGGCCGTGGCGGCTCAGATAGATCTTCTCCTGGCCTCAGCCGTTGCCGGCATTCCGAGTTTCCCTGCACTGCCGGCCCTATGCCGGTCTCTGGCAATATGCTTCTACCTCGCCAACGAGGGTCTTTCCATTCTTGAGAACATCGGCGAGGCTGGAGTACCGATACCCGCGGCGTTGAGAGACGCGCTGGAGCAAATCCGGAAGAAAGGTGATCAGGGTGTCGCAGCCCCAGATTCTTGATGCAAACCTTAGATTCACTGGTCCGTTCACACCACGCAAGAAGACAGACCTACTAGTCCTCCATCACGCCGCCGCAACGCAGTGTACCGTTGAAGACGTTCACAGATGGCATCTCGCCCGGGGATGGCTAGGGATCGGGTATCAGTACTTCGTCCGAAAGGACGGGAGCATATGGAAGGGCCGCGATGAAGATGCCGTCGGAGCCCACAGTGGAGGATACAACGACCGCAGCATAGGCATCTGCGCCGAAGGTGATTTTCAAAAGGAAACCATGCCGGCTGCGCAGCAGAAGGCTATCACCAGTCTAGTGAAGTGGCTCCTCGCGCGATACTCGGGTATGGTCATCAAGGGCCACAGAGATCTCAACAACACCCTTTGCCCAGGCCGGCATTATCCTCTTAATGAGATTGTGGCTGTGGCAATCGGCACACCTATCCTTGGAGAGGCCCGGGCCACCGTCGCACAGGCTCAGGCATGGGCGAAGGCCAGGAATGCGGCTCAGGTGTTTGTAGACCTCGCGCCTCTCTACTGGCAGGAGGCTCCTTCACATGGCGGAGTGCGTCCGGAAGTAGCGTACGCGCAGGCGGCAAAAGAGACGGCGTTCGGACGGTTTGGTGGCGTGATACCCGGTTCAGAGTGGCACAATTGGTGTGGGCTAAAAACCACAACCGGTGGGGGTAATTACGACGCTAACGCCCATG
>CAYSIC010000025.1:0-19262 GCA_964430985.1 uncultured Atopobium sp. | reverse complement strand
AGGAACCGTGGCTGCTCATGTTCAAAAACGAGACGCACAACCACCCCACGGAGATCGAGCCCTTCGGCGGCGCGGCCACCTGCATCGGCGGCGCCATCCGCGATCCGCTCTCCGGGCGCGCCTACGTCTACCAGGCCATGCGTGTAACCGGCGCGGCCGATCCCACGCTGCCCGTATCCCAGACGCTCGAGGGCAAGCTCCCGCAGCGCAAGCTCGTTACCACGGCCGCAGCGGGCTACTCCAGCTACGGCAATCAGATAGGCCTGGCCACCGGACAGGTCAGCGAGCTCTACCACCCCGGCTACGTGGCCAAGCGCATGGAGGTCGGCGCCGTCGTGGCCGCCACGCCGGCCTCGCACGTGCGCCGCGAGTGCCCCGCCCCCGGGGACGTGATCGTGCTTCTGGGTGGTCGCACGGGCCGCGACGGCATCGGCGGGGCCACGGGATCCTCCAAGGCCCACAAGGTCGAATCCCTCGAGAAGGACGGCGCCGAGGTCCAGAAGGGCAACGCCCCCGTCGAGCGCAAGCTCCAGCGCCTCTTTCGCCGCGAGGACGCCTGTCGTCTCATCAAGCGCTGCAACGACTTTGGCGCAGGCGGCGTGAGCGTGGCCATCGGCGAGCTGGCCGACGGCCTGGACATCAACCTGGACCTCGTCCCCAAGAAGTACGAGGGCCTGGACGGCACCGAGCTCGCCATCTCCGAGAGCCAGGAGCGCATGGCCGTGGCCCTGGCCCCTACCGACGTCGACGAGTTTCTGGGCTACGCCCGTGAGGAGAACCTCGAGGCCACCGCGGTTGCTACCGTCACGGTCGAGCCGCGCCTGCGCATGAGCTGGAATGGCGCCACGATTGTGGACGTGAGCCGAGAGTTTCTGGCCTCTAATGGGGCGCCCAAGTCTACCTCCGTGCACGTGAGCGCGCCCCAGGAGTTCTCGCGCACCTGGGCGGGCGACACGATCTCCCAGAAGATGCGCTCCTTAGTCTGCGACCTCAACGTGGCCTCCCACAAGGGCCTCTCCGAACGCTTCGACTCAACCATCGGCGCCGCCACGGTCCTCATGCCCTTCGGCGGGCGCACGCAGCTCACGCCCACCATGGCCATGGTCGCCAAGCTCCCCGTTGACGGCGAGACCACCACGTGCTCCGGCATGGCCTGGGGATTCAATCCCTATCTGATGAGCGCCAATCCGTACACGGGCGCCTACTTGAGTGTCGTCGAGTCCGTCTGTCGCATGGTGGCAACCGGTTTCGTGCACGATAACCTCTATCTCACGTTCCAGGAGTACTTTGAGAAGCTTCGGGACGACCCCTATCGCTGGGGCAAGCCCACCGCAGCCCTTCTCGGCGCCCTCATGGCCCAAGTCGACCTGGGCATCGGTGCCATCGGCGGCAAGGACTCCATGTCTGGCAGCTTCGAGAACCTAGACGTGCCCCCCACGCTCGTCTCGTTCGCCACGGGACTCTCCCGCGTGGACCGTATGGTCTCTCCTGAGTTCAAGGGGGCGGGCCATCGCGTGCTTGTCGTGGTGCCCGACTACGCCGCAGACGGCCTCACGCCCGACTCCGAGGCGCTTCTGTCCACGCTCTCTCTGGTCGAGGGCATGATTGCACGCGGCGATGCGCTCGGCGTCTCCACGGTCGGCTACGGCGGCGCCGCCGAAGCCGTATTCAAGATGTGCGTGGGCAACCGCCTGGGCCTGGAGATAGCTCCCGCCTTTGGCGCGCAGGCCCTCTTCTGCCCGTCCTACGGCAGCTTCCTTGTGGAGCTCTCCGATAAGGCCGCGCTACCCGAGGTCGCTCGAAACGTCGCGCTCTCTCAGTTTGGCACCACGACCCAGGCCTACGAGCTCGTGGTCGACGGGGAGCGCATCGACCTTGACGAGCTGCAGGAGGCCTGGGAGAGCGCCTTGGAGCCGGTCTTCCCCTACCGAGCAGCCGGAGAGAGCGTCGAGCCCGTCTCATTTGACCTCGTGACGCAGGGGGTCACGCGCCCTGCACCCGCCCTCCGTGTGGCGCATCCGCGCGTGGTGATCCCGGTCTTCCCCGGTACCAACTGCGAGTACGACACCGCCCGAGCCTTCGAGCGCGTTGGTGCCGAGCCCCATGTGCTCGTGATTAACAATCTCACGCCCGCGAGCGTCGCCGAGAGCACCCATGAGCTCGCACGCCTCATTAGGCAGAGCCAGATCGTCATGCTTCCCGGGGGCTTCTCCGGTGGCGACGAGCCCGACGGCTCTGCCAAGTTCATCACCGCGTTCTTCCGTGCTCCCATGATCACCGAGGCCGTACGCGACCTCCTGCAGAGCCGCGACGGCCTCATGCTAGGCATTTGCAACGGCTTCCAGGCTCTCGTCAAGCTCGGCCTGGTCCCCTTTGGTGACATTCGCCCGATGGACGAGACCTGCCCCACGCTGACGTTCAATACCATCGGTCGCCACCAGAGCCGCCTGGTGCGCACGCGTGTGGCCTCGAACCTCTCGCCCTGGCTCTCTCGCTGCGAGGTCGGCGACGTCCACAACGTGGCGATATCCCACGGCGAGGGTCGCTTCGTGGCATCCCCCGAGCTCGTGGCAAGCCTCGCCGCCAAGGGGCAGATCGCCACGCAGTACGTGGGCGAGGACGGTCAGCCTCGCATGTCGCTCGACGTAAACCCCAACGGCTCGGTCATGGCCATCGAGGCCGTCACGAGCCCCGACGGGCGTGTGCTCGGCAAGATGGGCCACAGCGAGCGCAGCGGACGCGGACTCTACCAGAACGTGCCCGGCAATTCCTATCAGCCCCTCATCGAGGGTGGCGTAGACTACTTCACGGCGTAGTCACCTCGGGGCCGCTCTTGCGGCCCCGAGGCTTTCGGCGCCAAGTGCACGTAATTCCCGATAGTGGTCTGTCGCGACTAGGACCATCCCCGGCGATTAATTCATGGGCGCGTACCATATCTTACTTTTATAAGGAATCTGAAACACTTTTTTAGGTTACCCTTTGATTCCTCAGAACAGGTTTTAATTTTTGGGAGTGGGCACGACGAAGTTTCAGAAGTTCCTATCGACAACAACTGGCGTGCTAGCAGCTTGTACGGTGAGCTGCCTTCTATGGGGATCGGCCTTCCCCTGCGTAAAAATCGGTTACGCGCTGTTTGGAATCCAATCATCCGACCTGGCATCGCTCGTCGCGTTCGCAGGGGCGCGCTTCCTGTTGGCGGGTGCCATGGTAATCGCAGGCACGAGCGTGGCAAGCGGACATGCCCTCGTACCCAAGAGGCGCGACTGGCACGCCATCGGCGTCCTTGCCTTCTTCCAGACCATCGCACAGTACAGCCTGTTCTACATCGGCCTCTCGCGCGCCTCGGGGGTGACGAGCTCAATCATAGAGGCGAGTAACTCGCTGCTCTGCGTCCTTCTCTCCGCCATCGTTTTTCGCACCGAGCGCCTCACGAGCCGCAAGATCCTGGGCTGCTCCGTCGGCTTTGCCGGAGTGATACTGGTCAACGTCGTGGGCGAGCCGGGGGCGGGGCTGTCCTTCTCGCCGAACGGGGAGGGTCTCATACTGCTCTCCACAGTCTGCGCGGCGGTCTCAAGCAACCTGGCTAAGGGCTTTTCGGCTGATCATGACCCCGTGCTCCTGAGCGGCTGGCAGTTCGCCCTGGCGGGCGCAATCATGCTGGCTTGTGGCCTGGGGCTTGGCGGACACGTGGCCCCCGTCGACCTCGCACGTCCCCTGCCCGCTGTGGCGCTCCTTGTCTACCTGGGGTTCATTTCGGCGGCGGCTTACTCGCTGTGGACCATGACACTCGCCTGCAACCCCGTCTCGCGCGTGTCGGTCTTTGGGTTCATCAACCCAGTCTCTGGCGTCATCCTTTCCGCGCTTCTGCTGGACGAGGCTCACGTGCTCGATCCCATCGTGGCTGTGATCGCACTCGTCATGGTGAGCGCGGGCATCGTCATCGTGAACCACGCGCCCAAGCAGCCCGCGCAGGGACATTCCCCCTGCCTCGAGGCGCGCCCTACCACGACCTCCCCGCACAAGGCATAGGCCCTCGATCTACCGGATACGCCCTATTTCTTGGGCCGCCGATGCGTGAGGTGCCATCCGCCGCAGTAGGGGCATTCGTATACGAAGATCTTAGGTGCGTCCTTTCGCTTTGAGCTGCGCGCGGCGGCCTTAGTCGCCTCCACGCGACTCGCGTAGCGCCTCTTGCGCGCACAGGTGCGGTACTCCGCCGGATCCTCGCCCGGCTTCATAGGTTTGTTCACATCCGCTCCTTCACGTCAGCAGGACCAGTCTAGCCAGATCAACGCCCCCTCGCATCGCACGCGACGAACACACGCAGGTCGTATACTATTTTGCTAGTTTGTGCGTTCCAACCGAAAGGACTCCCATGAGCGAGAAGATCACCCCCGCTGACACCTGCGTGCTCGTCACCGGTGGCGCTGGCTTCATCGGCAGCCACACGGCAGTTGAGCTGCTCCAGGATGGTTATCAGGTCATCATCGTCGACGACCTCTCCAACGCATCCGCCAAGGTCCTCGACCGCATCACGACCATCGTGGGTGATACAGCGGCCTCAAATCTCACCTTCTATGAGGCAGATGTCAACGATCATGACGCCCTCGCCAAGATTTTCGATGCCCATCGCATTGATCGTGTGATTCACTTTGCCGGCTTCAAGGCCGTCGGCGAGTCGGTGGGAAAGCCCATCGAGTACTACTCCAACAACATCGGCAACACGCTCACCTTGGTGGACGTCATGCGTAGCCACGGCTGCAAGTCCATCATCTTCTCAAGCTCCGCCACCGTCTACGGGGACCCGGACTCCCTCCCGCTCACCGAGGACAGCCCCAAGAAACCGGCGACCAACCCCTACGGCTGGACCAAGTGGATGATTGAGCAGATCCTCACCGACCTCAACACCGCCGACCCGGAGTGGAACGTCGTGCTCCTACGCTACTTCAACCCCATCGGCGCGCATCCCTCGGGCCTCATGGGCGAAGACCCCAAGGGCATCCCCAACAACCTCGTGCCCTACGTCGCTCAGACCGCCATTGGCAAGCTCGACGCCGTCCATGTCTTTGGCAACGACTACGACACCCCCGACGGCACCGGCGTGCGCGACTACATCCACGTCTGTGACCTTGCCACGGGCCATGCCTCCGCGCTCGCCTGGATGAATGGCCGCAGTGGCGTAGAGGTCTTCAACCTGGGCACCGGACGTGGAACCTCGGTCCTCGAGATCATCCACGCCTTCGGCCGCGCCTGTGGCAAGGAGATTCCCTACGTCGTCGAGGCGCGCCGCGCGGGTGACGTCACGGCGAACTACGCCGACTGCTCCAAGGCCAAGGCACAGATGGGCTGGGAGGCCCGCTACGACATCGATGACATGTGTCGCGACTCCTGGAGATGGCAGTCAACGAACCCCAACGGCTACGAGGGGTAGGCGCAGACGCCCATGACACAGGCACCGTCCGCACGCTCGCGCACATTTGTCGATTATCTCGCCCAGAAGCTCCCCGTCGTCGAGGGGGCCCTTGCCCGCATGGTCGCGTGCCCGCTCGCCCAGACGGCCGATGCCCCAGTCGATGACCTTGAGCGCTACCTCTATGCCCCGCTCAGGCGCTTCACGGCGTCCGGTGGCAAGCGCGTTCGCCCCGTGCTCGCGCTGCTTGGCGCCGAGGCCGTGGGCGGTCGAGCCGCTGACGCGCTCTCCTGCGGCGTGGCCATCGAACTTTTTCAGAGCGCGGCGCTCATCCACGATGACATTGCCGACAAAAGCGAGCTACGGCGTGGTGAGCCCTGTCTCTACGTAAGTGAGGGAACGGGGTGTGCCCTCAACGCGGGCGACCTCGCGCTGACCCGCGTCTTCGAAATCGTGCTCGACGACGAGTCGCTCCAGCCCGAGCGCCGCCTGCGCGTGCTGGGCGAGCTCGTGCGCATGGAGCGCCACACCTTGGAGGGGCAGGCCCTTGACCTCGGCTGGGCCCGCGACGATCGCTGGGACGTCACATCCTCCGACTACCTTTACATGATCGACAGCAAGACGTCGTGGTACTCTGCAGCGATTCCCCTGCGCGCTGGCGCGCTCGCAGCAGGCGGCTCGGAGGCGGCTGCTCAAGGCCTCTTCGAGCTTGGCCTTGCGGCGGGGGCGGCCTTCCAACTGACCGACGATCTGCTCAACCTGGTGGGAGACGCCCAGGCCCAGGGCAAGGACTTCCGCTCGGACGTCACCGAGGGCAAGCGCACGCTCGCCGTCGTCTGGGCGCTCGAGCACCTGACAGGCTCTAAGAGGACGGAGCTCGTAGCGCTTCTGGACAGCAAGACCACGAACGCAGAAGAGCTCGCACGTGCCGTCAAGCTCATCGAGCACGGCGGCGGCCTCGAACGGTGCCGCACGCTCGCCCGCGAGCGCGCAGACGTCGCTGCCAAGCAGTCCCACGCGCTCGCCAGGGCGGACCTCATCACGGCCGAGGCACGTGACCTTCTCTGCTCTATGGCAGACTTTTTTGTGGAGCGCGCGGACTAGGTCCGCCCTCACCCCACCCACTACAGGAGAGGCAACATGGAAGCAATTCACGAGGGAGCGTCGGGCGCTGCCGTCGAGGACATACAGGAGCGTCTGGACTCGCTGGGCTACAGGATAGACGCGAGCGAGCATGCCGAGAAGCTCTTCGGGCCCTCCACCGCAACGGCCGTGGCGCGCTTCCGCCTTGACCACAACCTCCCGCTCGGGGAGGTCGTGGACGCCGCCACCTGGGCCACGCTCGTCGACGAGTGCTATCAGCTGGGAGATCGCACGCTCTACCTGCGCCTTCCCAACTTTCATGGCAACGACGTCCATCAGTTGCAGGATCGTCTTAACATCCTGGGGTTCTCCTGCGGTGAACCCGATGGCGTCTATGGCGTTCACACCGAGGCGGCCGTGAAGCTCTTCCAGGAGAGCGTTGGCGCGCTCGCAGACGGCATGGCCTTTCCCGACACCTTCGACGCCATCGAACGGCTGCGCCACGTCTGGGCTGGCAAGCCCGCCGCGGGACCGCACCCCCAAGGCGGCATCGGGTTCGCTCGCGCCGCCAGCGTGCTCGAGGACGCCGGCATCGCCATCACCGCCAGCGATCCTATCTCCCGCAACGTCGCCGGGCGCATCTGGAACCTCGCACACGCCACGGTCGAGAACTGTGGCATCGAGCTCGTGGACACGCCTGCCGACGCCAGCACCGAGACGCGCGCGGTCATCGTGCTCTCGTCCGCCCCGTTGCCCACAGGCGAGGCTGCCGGCGTGGGCAATGTCGCGCTTGACGACACTGACACGCTCCCGCTCCGGCTGCAGACCGCCATCCAAAGCTCCGCCACCAGTCCCCGTGCGGCCCGCGTTGAGTTGCCCGTGGGCAAGATTGCCTTCACGATGAACGATGCGCAAACCTTCGCGGTGCTGTTGCTCGACGCCATCTGCATCGCCTTCGATCGTCTGGAACTGTAGCTGAAAGCCCCGAAGCAAGAACGGCGGCGCAAAGCATGCCAACACGGGACGATGCGCGGCCTCTCCTCTGCTACAATCCTGCTGTCGCACTGCGCACAGGGGTATCGTCCAATGGTTAGGACACGGGTTTTTGGTACCCGGAATGTGGGTTCGAATCCTACTACCCCTGCCATCTTTCACAAGCAAGTCAACATCCCAACGCACTTTTCCATGAAAAGGCCCCGTCGCAAGGGTTGTCCCGCGGCGGGGCCTCAAAGTATCTCGTCTAGCTCAGAATCTTCAGGAAGTCGTTGACGCTCGTCGAGGTGCGCAGCGCAGAGGCCTTCTTCTCGTCCTCGCAGGCACTTGCGATCTTGGCGAGAATCTCTAGGTGCTCGTCGCCTAAACCGGCAATGCCAAAGAGGACGTAAGCGGTTCCGTCCGCAAACTTGATGCCCTTCGGGTACTGCAGCGCTACCACACCCGTCTTCTTGATGTGGTGCTTTGCCTCGTTCGTACCGTGAGGGATGGCGATGCCGTTGCCGATGTAGACCGAGACCTCGCGGTCGCGCTCGACCATAGCCTCCACGTACTCCTCGTCGACACATCCCTGTTCGACAAGGGCACGGCCGCAGGCGCGCACGGCCTCCTCGCGATCGGTGCCTGTCAGGCCAAGACGGACTCCCTCGGGAACCATAACCTTTTTGGCAACCTGAACGTTCGCGGCAATAGCGGCAGAGGCTGCCTCGGTCGCTGCCTTGGCGGCAGGCTGCTCGACCACGTTAACGGTAAGCTGGGACTGAAGCGCGTCGAGCGCCGGATCCTTCATGAAGTTATTGATGATGACGATTTGAGCTGTCGCAGGAGAACTCTTGCGAGCTCGCTCGGCAAGAGCCTTCTGGCACACGACCACGTCCGCATTGGAAGGGACCTCGTCAACGGAGCTGTGCACGACCGTGATGTCAGGCCTCAGCTGCTGGATTCGCTTACTAAAACGGGTGGCACCCATGGCGGAGGAGCCCATGCCCGCGTCACAGGCGAACACGACAGTGGAGATGCCCGCAAGAACGGCCGTGGGGTCGACAGTGGTCCGGGGAAGCTCGGAGCCCACCTCTTCCGTACCCTCAACACTCACGTCGGCCGTGCGCACGATCGGCATTGCGATGACGAAGGAGACACCAGTGGCGATGGCCACGCCGATGAGCGTGAACACGATCTTGTCGGCTGGGCACATTGCGATGAACGAGATGATAGAGCCGGGAGACGCCGGGGCAACGAGGCCGCAGCCTGTCAAGGAGAACCACAGGATAGCGCAGGCGTTGCCCACGATGGGGGCAATGATGACCTTGGGGTTCATGAGCACGTAGGGGAAGTAGATCTCATGGATGCCGCCAAGGAAGTGAATGATTATGGCGCCAGGGGCAGACTGCCTCGTGCTGTCATCCTTGCAGAAGAGAGCATAGGCGAGAAGGACGCCCAAACCAGGTCCGGGGTTGGTCTCAAGCATGTACATGATCGAGCGACCAGCCTCCGCGACCTGTTCCATGCCGATGGGGCTAAAGATGCCATGGTTGATAGCGTTGTTGAGGAAGAGCACCTTGGCGGGTTCGATGAAGACGGCAAGAAGCGCCATCAGGTTGTGCTCGGCGAGGATCTGCGCACCCGCCATGAGGACGGTAAGGATCACTCCCATGAAGGGGCCCACGGCATAGAAGCTGAATACGGTCAGCAAGAGGCCAATGATGCCGAGAGAGAAGTTATCGACGAGCATCTCGAAGCCAGCGGGCGTCCAGGTCTTGGACCACACGTCCCAACGCTTGATGAGCCAACCGGCAATCGGGCCCATGATCATGGCCCCCATGAGCATCGTGTAGTCGGAGCCCACGATGCAGCCTATGACCGCGATCATGCCAATGACGCGACCGCGATTGCCAGCCATCATGTAGCCGCCCTGCCCCGCAATCATAAGGGGTATCAGATACTTGAGCATCGGCGTAATAATGGTCGCGAGCTCCTCGTTGGGAAACCATCCCGTCTCCAAAAACAGTGCCGTGAGCAGCCCCCATGCGATGAAGGCCCCAATGTTGGGCATGACCATTCCGCTGAGGAATTTGCCAAATCTCGCTATTCCTTCTTTTGCTGACGCCATCACTTTTCCTCTCCTTTGACATTTCACCAGAACTTGCAGTCCCTTCTTCTGCTTGACTGTTGTTTTACCAGTATATGCTTTTGTAACAAAAATGTTGATTCTTCCTTAGGGACTCCGTAAACGGTATAAAAACGCCTATTAACGGCTAAATAGCAGGTTTTATCTTTTTCCATAGAATAATTCCTTCCTTCTTGACAACTGTTATTTCAACAGTATTCTGTAATAGACTTGCATTCCGAAAGAGGGGAAGGCAAGAAGTCTCGAGAGAGGAAGCTACTTTGATTCGTACCGTTTGTCTCAACCCCGCCTTCGACAAAACCGTCCAGGTTTCCTCCTTCACGATTGATGCGGTAAACCGCATCACCGAGCTGCGCTGGGATGCGGGAGGAAAAGGCATCAACGTCTCCAAGGTCATCCATGAGCTCGGCGGCACATCCGTGGCCTACGCACTGCTTGCCGGAAGCACGGGCCACGCAATCGAGCAGGCCGTCAGGGCCTCGGGCATCGAGCTCGTGGTTCAGTGGGTGGAGGGCGAGACCCGTACCAATCTCAAGATTGTGGATTCCACGCTCCACACCAACACGGATGTCAACGAGCCTGGCCCCCAGGTCACCGAGAACGATCTCGAGGGACTTCTCGCACGCCTGGCGGGAGACATCTCGGCAGGAGATATCGTCATCTTGTCCGGAAGCCTGCCCAAGGACACGACCCCCCACACATATGGCAACTGGGTGCGTGTCTGCAACGAGGCGGGCGCACGCGTCTTCCTAGATGCGGACGGCAATGCGCTCTCCGCCGGCATCTCGGCGGGACCGGATCTCATAAAACCCAACGACCACGAGCTCTCGGAGCTCGTCGGCCGCAAGCTCACCACCACGGGGGAACTCGCCTCGGCAGCGCGCGAACTCATGGGGCAGGGCGTGGGCCAGGTCGTCGTGTCACGCGGGTCGCAGGGCGCTCTCTTCGTCTCCCCAGAGGCCACGATCTGCGCGGGCTCGCCCAAGGTCATCGTAGGCAGCACCGTGGGAGCTGGGGACTCCATGATGGCCGCCATCGCCTATGCCACATCAGAGGGGCTTGGCGCCAACGAGATGGCCCGTTTGGCCAGCGCGACGGGAGCGGCCAACGTCATGCAGTCGGGAACTCAGGCGGCGCCCCGCGCGCTCATTGACTCCCTGCTCGACCAGGTCACGATTCAGCAGCTCTAGAAGACGACACACGACGAAAGGAACCAGGATGAAAGCAAGAGCAGCGCGTCTGCACGCAGCACACGACATTCGAATCGACGAGTTCGAGCTCCCTGAGATCAAGGACGACGAGATTCTCGTGCGCGTGGTCTCCGACTCCATCTGCATGTCCACCTATAAGATGGCGATCCTGGGCGTCGAGCACAAACGCGTCCACGAGGACGTGGCCGAGCACCCCGCGATCTGTGGCCACGAGTTCGCCGGAGACATCGTGAAGGTGGGGGCCAAGCACGCCGGCACGTTCCACGAGGGCAGCAAGTTCACAATCCAGCCGGCTCTCAACTACAAGGGCACAATGTGGTCCCCCGGCTACTCGTACGAGTTTTGCGGCGGAGACTCCACCTACTGCATCCTGCCTGCCGAAGTCATGGAGTGCGGCTGCATGCTCGAGTACACCGGCGAGGCCTACTACCAGGCGTCTCTCGCCGAGCCCATGAGCTGCTCCATCGGTGCGTTCCACGCCGCCTACCACACCCACATGGGCGTCTATGAGCATGACATGGGCATCCGTGAGGGCGGCTCCCTGGCCATTGTGGCCGGTGCCGGCCCCATGGGCTTGGGTGCGATCACCTATGCGCTGCACTGTGATCGCAAGCCGGCCATCTTGACCGTGGCCGATATCAACCAAGAGCGTCTCGACCGTGCCGCCCAGCTCTTCGACCCCGCCACCATTAAGGCCGAGGAGGGCGTCGAGGTGCACTTCATCAACACGGGCGAGACGGATGACCCCGCTGGGCTCCTGCGGGCCATCACGGACGACAAGGGATACGATGACGTGCTCTGCTACGCTCCCGTCGCACCCGTCGTAACGCTGTGCAGTGCGATTCTAGGGCGCGACGGCTGCCTCAACTTCTTTGCCGGACCCACTGACAAGAACTTCTCGGCGCCCATGAACTTCTATGACGTGCACTACAACTCAACGCACGTCATGGGCACCACCGGAGGCAACACCGACGACATGATTGAGTCTCTCGAGCTCACGGCAGACGGACGCCTCGATCCCGCCGTCATGGTAACCCACATAGGCGGTCTCGACGCGGCGCCCAACACCACACTGACCCTGCCCAAGATTCCCGGCGGCAAGAAGCTCATCTACACCCACATCACGCTGCCGCTCATCGCTCTGGACGAACTACGCGGCCACGGCAAGAAGACCGGGGACGAGCGCTTCGTCACGCTCGCCGATATCGTTGACGCCCACAACGGCCTGTGGAACCCCGAGGCCGAGCGCTTCCTTCTCTCCAACTGGCCCGACGAGGAATAGGGCTCGTCTCCACACCACGCGACCTCAGTCGGGGGCCGTCTCGCACACTAAGCGGGGACGGCCCC
This sequence comes from uncultured Atopobium sp., assembly GCA_964430985.1. GTDB lineage: Bacteria > Actinomycetota > Coriobacteriia > Coriobacteriales > Atopobiaceae > Thermophilibacter. The sequence continues at coordinate 7,090 of CAYSIC010000025.1, read as the reverse complement.
TGACTTTGTGGAATGGGAAGTCATCCTGCCACTCTGTCGGCGCGAAGACTCCGCATTTGTGCGACGATGGGGCTTCCGCCCCCTCACGTGAAAGGACGATCCCATGGGCCTGGACATGAACGAGCGTCGCGAGAGGATCGTCCTGCTCACCAACGCGGAAGGCAGTGTAACGTTTGCACAGATAAAGCATGAGCTGCCCGATGTCTCCGAGATGACGCTGCGTACCGACCTCAAGGCTCTCGATGACGAGCGTCGCCTCATCCGCGTGCACGGCGGGGCACGCTCGGTGGGTTACGCCGTGGGAACTGACGATCTGCTTGCCGCACGACAAACGCGCAACGTCGCGGCAAAGATCACCATCGCCGAAAAGGCCGCCTCGCTCGTGCGCTCTGACACCACGATCTTCCTCGACTCGGGCAGCACGACCACGGCTCTGGCCGGAGCGCTTTCGGACGAGCGAATCATTATCTTCACGACGGGCATCTCGTGCCTCTCCGAGCTCGCACGCCTCGAGAAGCCCAGTGTCATCGTCCCGGGCGGTCACCTCAATCGCTACAGTATGAGCCTCTCGGGCAGCCGTGCTATCCGCAGCATCAACTCCCTCGTCTTCGACCAGGCCTTCATTGGCGTCACCAGCGTGAGCGAGAGCGGGACCTTCTACTGCGGCTCCGACGAGGAATGCGAGCTTAAGCAGGCCTGCATCCACCAGGCCGAGCAGGTCATCATGCTCATGGACACCTCGAAACTCGGACGGCGCAGCACGTTTACCATCTGCGATCTCGAGGATGTCGACGTCATCGTCTCGGATGGACAATTGCCCGCCGATTTGATTCAGCGCTGCCAGGCAACGGAAACCGAGGTGATCTGAAGGAAGGGGAGACTCCTCCCCTTGAACGGGCTCCTGGTGCGCTAATATGAGAGTGATTTCTGCTGGGACATATGTTTTTGGAGGATCACACCGATGCCCATGACCGCGATTGTCCTCGCTGCCGGCGAGGGAACGCGCATGAAGTCCCGCCACCCCAAGGTCACTCACAAGCTCCTCGACCGTCCGCTCGTCTCATGGGTCACGCGCGCCGCGCGCGAGGCCGGGGCCGAGCGCATCGTCGTAGTCGTGGGCCATGGCGCCTCTGAGGTACGCGACTGCCTTGCCACCGAGAAAGATGTTGAGTTCGTAGAGCAGGCCGAGCGCCGGGGCACCGGCCATGCCGTCAGGGTCGCACTCGAGAAGGCGCACATCACACAGGGAACGATCGTCGTTCTCTATGGTGACGCGCCTCTGGTGGAGCCTTCCACCGTGCGGCGTCTTGCGGACTGCGTCGAGCGCGAGAGCGCCGCGGAGTCCATGCTCACTTGGGTGCCCGAGGACCCCACCGGCTACGGAAGGCTCGTCTTCAACGAGGACGGTTCCGTCGCGCGCATCATCGAACAGAAGGACTGTACTCCCGAGCAGGACCGTGACCTGCGTTCCTGCAATCCTGGCTTCTACGCGTTCGATGCCGCCGCGCTCGCCGCGCACATCGACGAGCTCTCCTGCGACAACGCCCAGCACGAGCTCTACCTCACCGACATGGTCGAGATCCTGCAGGCACACGGCGAGCGCGTGAGCGCCATCGAGGCCGCCGACGTCAACGAGCTTCTCGGCGTGAACTCGCGCGCCCAGCTCGCCCAGCTCTCCTGCATCGCACGCGACCGCATCAACGAGCGCCTCATGGCCGACGGCGTCACCATGCTCGACCCCTCGCTCGTCTGGGTGGGGCCCGACACCACCGTGGGACCGGACACCGTGCTGCTCCCCCAGACCATGCTCTGGGGACAGACCCACGTGGGAGAGGGCTGCATCGTGGGCCCAAACACGCGCCTCACCGACTGCTCAGTCGGCGACGGCAGCTCCGTCGAGGAGACCGTGGGCATCCAGGCCACCATCGAGAGAAACGTCACCGTAGGGCCGCGCGCCTACCTTCGCCCGGGGACGCACCTGCTCGATCGTGCCCACGTCGGCACGCACGTTGAGATCAAGAACTCCACCATCGGCGAAGGCTCCAAGGTCCCCCACCTCTCCTACATCGGCGACACCACCATGGGATCGGGCGTCAATATCGGCGCGGGCTCCATCACCTGCAACTATGACGGCATCCACAAGCACCGCACCACCATCGGAGACGACGTCTTCGTGGGCTCCGACACCATGATGGTCGCTCCCGTCACCATCGGCGACGGAGCGCTCGTGGGTGCCAGCTCCTGCATCACCAAAGACGTTCCCTCGGGCGCGCTCGCTCTCGAGCGCAACGAGGAGCGCATAGTAGAGGGGTACGCTGCCAAGCGACTCGACCGACTGAGAAGGGAAAACGCGTAGATGTACGAGAACTTGTGTGAACCGCTTCCTCTGAAGAAGGAGATCAAGCTCTACACCGGCACGGGCAACCCCGCGCTCTCCCAGAGAATCGCCGACATCCTTCATCTCGAGCTCCAAGGGCTCAAGATCGAGAAGTTCGCCAACGGAGAGATTTACGCCCGCTACGACGAGTCGGTCCGTGGCAACGACGTCTTCTTCATCCAGTCGCTCGCCGGCGAGAGCGTCAACGACCTCCTCATGGAGACGCTCATCGCCACGGACGCCGCCAAACGCGCCTCCTGCTCCAAGTTCACCGCCGTGCTCCCCCACTACTGCTACGCGCGGCAGGATCGCAAGGCCGCCGCGCGCGAGCCCATCACCGCGCGTCTCGTGGCCAACCTACTCGAGGCCGCAGGCGTGGACCAGGTCATCACCATCGACCTGCACCAGGGTCAGATTCAGGGCTTTTTTGACGTTCCCGTAACCCACCTCACGGCCCTCTACCTCCTGGGGGACTACTTCAAGGGAAAGGACTTCGACTGGGACAACACCGTCGTGGTCTCCCCGGACATGGGTCGCGCCAAGGCGGCCAAGAAGCTCTCCGACTACCTGGGCTGCGAGGTGGCCATCGCCCATAAGAGCCGCCCCAAGCACAACGCGTCTGAAGTCATGGGCATCATCGGCGACATCAAGGGCAAGACCTGCATAGTCAACGATGACATGATCGACACGGCGGGCACCTTGTGTGGATCGGTCTGCAAGCTCAAGGACATGGGCGCCGGCGACATCTACGTCTCCGCCACTCATGGCATCTTCTCCGGTGAGGCGCTCAAACGCCTGCAGGACTCCCCCATCGAGGAGTGCGTGGTCACTGACATCATCCCGTGCGATGAAGCCAACAAGCCCGGCTCCAAGATCAAGATGATCTCGGTCGCCAACGAGCTCGCGGAGGCCATCAACAGCGTCTTCCTGCGCAAGTCCGTCTCCGAGATCTTCGGCGGCAGCCTCAACCTCTAGTCCGTACGTCAGGGGCCGCCCGCAGGCGGCCCCTTTTTTCTCACGACGATCGCGCCACGCACAAGAAAGATCCCATGTCCCAGAGCCATCCCCTCATGATCGTCTGCGGCCTCGGCAACCCTGACGCCGCATATGCGCACACGCGTCACAATGCTGGCTTTGCCGTAGTAGACATCCTGGCCCGTCGCCATGATGTGCGCTACTGGAAGAGCGAGGCGGGGGCGCAGGTCGCCACGCTCGACTGGGCGGACGCTGACGGCAAGCTACGCGAGGTCCTTCTCGCCAAGCCGATGAGCTACATGAACACGAGCGGAGGTCCTCTCTCCAAGCTCGCCCGTGCCCACCGCACGGGCCCCGCTCAGATTCTCGTCATCCACGACGAGGTCGACCTTGCGGCCGGCGAGGTGCGCATCAAGGTGGGGGGCGGCCTCAACGCACACAATGGCCTGCGGTCGATCGCCGACAAGCTGGGCAGTCGCGACTTCGTTCGCGTGCAGGTGGGCATAGGTCGCCCGCCCGGGCGCATGAGCGTGTCCGACTATGTCCTGCGCGACCTAAAGGGCGGTTTTCTGGCTGACTTCAAGCTTTCGGCCGAGCGTGCCGCAGACCTGACGCAAGACGTTCTTACGAGGGGGGCTCCTCTCAGATGAGTTCTGTTGTTCTCGCCCAACTCCAGTGAAACACGCAGGCGCTAGCGTATACTTTCAGTCGTAGAATGCCGTTTGGTCACGCTGCCGCAACCGCTTCGGGAAAAGCGGGCGGACCTTTGGCATGGGCATGTGAGGCAGGAGAGGAGTTCGGTTAATGTACAAGATCCTCGATAAGACGCAGTTCTCGGAGAAGGTGTTCAAGTTCCGCATTGAGGCACCCGGCATGGCCAAGCACGCTCACGCTGGCCAGTTCCTCATGATTCGCGCCAATGAGACGGGCGAGCGCGTCCCGTTCACGTTCGCGGACTGGAACGCCGAGGAGGGCTGGGTCGAGTTCATCTTCATGGTGATCGGCAAGACGACCGAGATGCTCTCCACCTTTGAGGCGGGAGACTACCTCACCGACGTCACCGGACCCCTGGGCTGCCCAACCGAGATGAGCGAGGGCACATGGGCCGTCATCGGCGGCGGCGTGGGTCTGGCCATCGCCTTCCCCGTCGCGCGCCAGCTCAAGGCTACGGGCCATGAGGTCCACGCTATCATGGGCGCCCGCACCAAGGACCTGCTCCTGCTCGAGGACCAGTTCCGCGAGGTCCTCGACGACGATCACGTTCATATCACCACGGACGACGGCTCCTATGGCGAGAAGGGCGTCGTCACCGCTCCGCTCGAGCGTCTGCTCGAGGCTAAGGCCGTTGACCATGTCTTCTGCGTGGGACCCGTGCCCATGATGAAGTTCTCCGCCCTCACGGCCGAGAAGTATGGCACCCCCATCACCGCGTCGCTCAACCCGATCATGGTCGACGGTACGGGCATGTGCGGCTGCTGCCGCGTCGAGGTCGACGGCATAACGAAGTTCGCCTGCGTCGACGGTCCCGACTTCGATGCCACCAAGGTCGACTGGAATGACCTGCGCGCGCGTCAGGCCGCGTACCATACCGAGGAGGGCCAGGCCCTCAAGGCCTATGAGGAGGCGAACTGCGCATGCCACAAATAAACGGTCGCTTTGTTCCCAACATGAAGTCCCCGCGCACCGCAGACAACGAGGAGCCGGCCGCTGAGCGCGCCTGCGACTTCCGCCCGGTCGACAAGGGATTCACCAAGGAGATGGCACTGGCCGAGGCTGATCGCTGCCTGGACTGCAAGAAGCCTCTCTGCGTCGACGGCTGCCCCGTTAACATCAACATCCCCAAGTTCATCGAGAAGATTCGCAACGAGGACTTTGGCGCAGGGCTCGACGTCATTCGCGAGGACTCCATGTTGCCGGCCATCTGCGGTCGCGTCTGCCCCCAGGAGAACCAGTGCGAGGGTAAGTGCATCCGTGGCAAGAAGGGCGACCCCGTAGCCATCGGCCAGCTGGAGCGCTTCCTGGGCGACCAGCCCGAGCTTGCCTCCAAGCCCCAAATGGCTCCCAAGAACGGCAAGAAGGTCGCCGTCGTGGGCTCCGGCCCCTCTGGCATCGCCTGCGCTGGCGAGCTCGCGCGCAACGGCTTTGACGTGACGGTGTTCGAGGCCTTCTTTACCGGTGGCGGCGTGCTCGTCTACGGCATCCCCGAGTTCCGTCTTCCCAAGGCGGTCGTCAAACGCGAAATCGACGGCCTCGAGGAGCTGGGCGTCAAGTTCGAGTTCAACAGTGTCGTGGGTCGCATCACCGATGCCGAGGAGCTCTTCGAAGCCGGCTATGATGCCATCTACGTGGCCACGGGTGCCGGCCTGCCCAAGTTCCTGAATGTGCCGGGAGAGAACCTGCCCAACGTCTTCTTTGCAAACGAGTACCTTACGCGCGTGAATCTGATGAAGGCCAATAAGTTCCCCACCTACGACACGCCCACCAAACACGGCACGAACGTCGTGGTTTTTGGCGGCGGCAACGTAGCCATGGACGCCGTGCGCACCGCTAAGCGCCTGGGCGCCAAGCGCGCCATCATCGCGTACCGCCGCTCCGAGGAGGAGATGCCCGCCCGTCGCGCCGAGCTGCATCACGCCAAGGCCGAGGGCGTTGAGGTCATGCCGCTCGTCTCTCCGCTCGAGTTCGTCAAGGGCGAGGATGGCTGCGTCTGCGCCGTGCGCGTCCAGAAGATGGAGCTGGGCGAGCCCGACGCTTCCGGTCGCAGGCGTCCTATGCCCATCGAGGGCGCCATCGAGGAGATTCCCTGCGACGTGGCCATCTCTGCCATCGGCACCAACGCCAACCCATTCGCCAAGATGATCGGTGACATCAAGCTCAACAAGTGGGGCTATATCCTCGCTGATGAGGATGGCCGCACGTCCGATCCACGCATCTGGGCTGGCGGCGACATCGTCACCGGCGCGGCCACGGTCATCCTGGCCATGGGTGCCGGCAAGACCGCTGCGGCGAGCATCACTAAGACCCTTTGCGCATAGGTCTTCGTTCGACTACGTACCGAGCCCGGAGTCGCTTTGCGATTCCGGGCTTTTTTTATGAGAGGCGAGAAGGCTGCAGCTGGCAGGACGCGAGTAGCCCACTTACGAATTGCGAGCTATGGTACCTATCGGCCTTTTACGAAGTGCCCTAGCCCCTGATTTCTGCGCAATCGCTCCGTTGCCGTGCCCCACCCCCGAATTCTTGAGCACCTTCCTCAGGCCTCGATTCCGGCGCGCCCTCTTCGGGCCTCATCGAGTTTTGGTTCAAGGAGGGGTAGGGCCACTCATCTAACGCTCTGTGACGAATCCAAACCCGTAGAGGCGGACAGCACAAAAATACCCCGACCCTCCGGGGAGAAGTTTCGCGAAGCGCACTTCTCGTGGGAGGGCCGGGGCGTATCTGCGGCTAGACTCGTGGGCCTAGTACATGCCGCCGCCCTGACCGCCCTGGGCGGCCGCCGCGGAGATGGCCTCCTCGATGCTGGTGTCCTTGGGCTCGTCGGTAACAGTGGTCTCGGTGATGAGGATGAGCGACGCCACGGAGGCCGCGTTCTGGAGCGTGACGCGTGCAACCTTGACGGGGTCAAGAACGCCCATCTCAATCATATCGCCATACTCACCGGACGCGGAGTCAAGGCCCTGGCCCTCAGGCATGCCCTTGATCTTCTCGGCCACGACGGAACCCTCGTAGCCCGCGTTGCTA
>CAYSIC010000024.1:17777-20000 GCA_964430985.1 uncultured Atopobium sp. | reverse complement strand
GAAAAATGCTACCCGTTTGTTCTTATGGATGCAATTGTGATAAAAGTACGCAAACGAAGCTGCGGACGGAAGGGCTTGAGACAAAAAATGCCTCAGCGGAAGAGGATTTGATGCGATATAGTAGTATAGTATTGTATAGCATCCAAGATTTCTTAGAATACTGGTTGTATGAAGAGTGAAGATTGCGCATATGTAATAAAAGACTCGATACTCGTGCAATCTAGTCTAGGTGGTGTTGACGATGGAGAATCAGAGATTACTGGACGAGCTAATCGAACTTGCGGCAAGAGAGCCCGAAGACAAGACGCTCGAAGACATGGCCAAGGAAGGTTTCATCGAGCTTTGTGAAGAACCTGAGCATTCGAGAAGTGTGCTTATGGGTTTTCAACGTGAATACTATGTGCATTCAGTCGATATTTTGAATGAAGGTTATAGGCTCGCGAGCTGTGTCGGCGTTAGCGACCACGATTTATCCGAATGGTTATGGGCTATCGAACAGTTCATAAAAGCAGGTGGTGTCCTTTTCGATCTTCCGCTTTTGGATGTAGATGAATGGATTACTACTCATTCAACTATTATTGGGACAGGCCCTGTCTGGCCGCAGAGAAATCTGGCGCGGCCAGACACTTTATTCGCTCTTGTCACGCTTGCTGAGTAAATCCAGTTGCATCAGTCTAGAGCGCGGTTTGCAGATGATCTCTTCGATGTCAAGTCCCGCCTCCGGGTGAAACAACCAATTGCTTAAAGCCCCAGTTCCTACTATAGCTGTATCGGCACTGGCTGACACGACTTCTTCCCCGGTGGAAACAACGCCTGCATCAGTGGCCATCAAGATTGCTTGAACGCAAAGCGGAAGTCCTAACGAGATCAGACTCAATGTCCTAAGGATTGCATCGATCTTCGGGTCGTTGCTTCCGGGAGTAATAATTTCTTGAAGCGGCATGGTCCCTTGGACGACAATAATCCCCTTATCCTCCAGTATTTTTCTTTGGGCCGGATCAGATAGTTTGGCCTGGACCAAGTCACCTTTCTTATCACGAAAAAGCTGACCTGCGGGAAAGGTTACAGCCACGATTCTAATGTCCCTAGAATCGTTGATTCTTGATGCGAGTAACGGGCCTTCACCATCGCTAGTGAAGATAAGGAGCTTGCTGATGTCGGATGCTTTGCACCTTTTCAGCGCTAGTTTAATGGTCTCCTCCATGAGCGACTTGCCTTTATGCGAAAAATATAGCGTGGCTCGTTCCATGAATGTCATTTTTCCACCTGCTTTCTGAATTTCCCGATGAGTTCATTTAGTTCTAGGGAATCTGACTGGTTCAGCGGGTAAGCGCCATTTTCTCTATACCACAGGGCCAATACCAAAAAGTACAGAAGACAGAAATGCTCAATGTTGAGACTTATATCCTCCGGATAGTGCAGTCTGTGCTTACCATATTTAGCCTCCAGGCGTGGATCTGGGTTTACGTGGGGCCGATGGTCTTCGGACTCCTTGTCGATTCTTATTCCGCAGATGGTGCAATCTGCAGGGACAAGAGTGAACGAAAATCGAGGGAATTCCAAAGCGTCACCGTATACAGAGCAGAATTCCGAACGACGTACGCGACCGTAGCCACTCGGAAGGTTTAAGTAGTTCAATTCTGGCGTGGGTTTTATGCCGATTACTGTCCCGTCTTTTCGTCTATGTACTTTATAAAGGGTCTGCTGATCACTGAACTTGTGCCAGAATTGCCGCATCTTCTTAAGGTACTTCTTGGTGTCGAAACCCATTGCTATAAACAACTCCTCTGCTCCTGCAAAGCAACGTTTCACCAGTTCATAGACGGCAGTTGTTATTAGGGTCCGTGCGTGTCTGTGTTCATCCGCCCTGGATATATTCGACGACGATCGAAGTGTTACCTTCAGCAGTTGCACAGAACAAGGAGATCCGGTTAACTAGCAGCGCCTACGCTTGCCGTAAAGATTGGGTTTTTTCTGAACCCAGGGTGTATTCGGCCAGGAATTTCACCAGATTATCGTAATTGAAGGTAATACTCTTCATTTTTGAGTTCCCGGGCCCTGGGGGCATATCCGAGAGGTTTGTCCGCGTCCTTCCAAGGTTTTCGAGGTGCCCGAGGCTATGGCTGCTAGGCACAAAAAACGGTGGCTCAGGTCCTGGTGCGGTGGAGAGCCTTTGCCGCTGCCCAAGTCCACTAGCGCAACATGGATTAAAGAAAACGCAGA
>CAYSIC010000024.1:0-17767 GCA_964430985.1 uncultured Atopobium sp. | reverse complement strand
TAATTTTGAACTTGAGCCTGAGGATGTAGCCCGCTTGGCCGGAATGACTGGAGCCTGCGGTTTGTCTGGCCTATCGTTCAGAGCTCTGGAATCTATGTACAGTGGAGCATGCGATTTTGTTTCCCGGCCTGAGTCCGAGTACCAGGCGGTTGGTTAACCTGCCTTGCAGCACATAGGGGGTTATGATTGCTGCGACATTGCCTGTGATATGTGCTATTAGGATATCGAGCAGTGCGTGGAGGATGTTGCCTTGAATAGGACTTCTTGATGGGTCTCTTAGGCAGAAGCATCCCAGGTTGGATGTATCTACGATCAGTGCCGGGTGTTTTGGGGCCGGGTGGTAGCTGCTGGTTTTACGTTTTTCTGCTGGAGGTGTATCCTTGAGCAAACCGTTGTATACAGGTTCGCTTACCAGCTGTGAGATGGCAGGGTTCATTCTGTGTTGCTCGCACAGGATATGCAGCCTGGGTTCCCATTCCCCGCTGTCTACGGTTTCGGGTATGTCGAGAAACTCAAAGATGCCTGTTGACAGGTTATCCTCTAAGGTTCTTTCTGCATGGGGGAGCGGGGATCCTGCGTGGTGTGAGTTACACCGGAAAGGGATCTGTGAAAAACGAGTCTGTTACGGCGCTCACCTGGTTGGCACTCTTGGTATTCAGGCAGGAAAACGTTGTTTTCTGTGGAACTATGACTTATGATTTGTTTCTTACTACACGGAGGGTTTTCTTTGGACAAAATCAATTTTGGTATTATAGGATGCGGAGCAATCGCAGAAAAACACGGACAGGCTCTTCTACAGTTAGATAACACGCGACTAATAGCAGTGTCAGATATTGATCAAGAACGTGCGCAACGCTTTGCAGAAAAGCATATGCCAGGTTCATCACCAAGAAGAATCTTTGCAGACTACAGAGACATGCTACAGGATTCGTCAATTGAGGCAGTCATCATTGCCACTCCCAGTGGCATGCACGCCAGAATGGGGCTGGATGTGCTGGATGCAGGTAAGCATGTATTGATTGAGAAACCTCTGACTCTCAATACCCAAGATGCCCAAAACCTCATTTCCAAAGCTCAGGAAGTAAATAAATCCATAGGTACAGTACATCCCAACAGATACTATGAGACAAGCCAAATGCTAAAATCTGTCATTGATGAAGGAAGGCTTGGAAGGTTGAGCCACGGGGCGGCTACTTTAAGGTGGAACAGGTCACAGGCATACTTTGATCAGTCCCCATGGAGAAAAACACGGGATATGGATGGAGGAATTCTCTTTAACCAGGCGTGGCACGCACTGGATCTCCTTTTATGGCTTGTGGGAAGCCCGGTGTGTCAAGTACAGGGGATGGCGACAACCCGGTTCCACGATATAGAAACTGAAGATGTGGCCCTGGGAACCCTTCAGTTTGAAAACGGTGCCCTTGGGCTTATTGAAGCAACGACTAATGTATACCCCAAGAACCTAGAGCAGACCATTAGTGTTTTTGGTGAGACTGGAACTGTGGTTTTAGGGGGAAGCAGGATAGATGCTTTCAGAACCTGGCGGGTGGAAGGTGATGATGAAGCCGCTTATTTGTCAAAGTGGGGGGCTGATGTTGCACCCAAACATGATGGTAGCTGGGCACACAAGCAGGTTATGTCAGAGTTTGCATCGAATATCTCGGGCGGGATAGTTGTGTCAAATGGCGTGTATTCAGCCCTTGCGCTAATTACCTGCATTAGTGATTTGCTGAAACTGGAGTGACAGATACTAAACTGCTGCGAAGAAGGAAGGCTTTCACATATGCCAAATTCGATAGATATACACCCATCAGCCTGTATTGAAGACGGTGTTGTTTTAGGCAACGGAGTTCAGATCGGGCCAAATGCGGTGATTTATGCCGGTAGTGAAGTTGGCGACGGAGTAAAAATTGGAGCCAATGCTGTATTAGGCCAGCGGCCTACCAAGGCAAAGTCGAGTACGCTCAAGACTTCGCCTGATTTGCCGGGTTTGTCAATTGGCAACCGGGCTGTTATCGGCGTGGGTGCTGTGATCTATGCAGGCTCCTCTTTGGGCGATGACTGCTTTATTGCTGATGGGGCCCAGGTAAGGGAAAGGTGTACTATCGGCGCTTCGGTTATTATTGGACATGCCGCAACAGTTGAAAATGATTGCCAGGTGGGGGATAGGACCAGAATCCAGACAGGGGCATACATTACTGCCTATTCAACTCTAGAAGAGGATGTCTTTGTTGCTCCAATGGTGACAACTACCAATGATAATTTTATGGGTAGAACGGAGGAGCGGTTCGCGCGAACCAAAGGTGTTACTGCCAAAAAGGGTTCCAGGATAGGTGGCAATGCAGTTGTTCTTCCTGGGATAACCATAGGCCAGGAAGCTATGGTTGCTGCAGGAAGCGTAGTTACGAAAGATGTTCCTCCCTATATGAAAGTTATGGGGGTTCCTGCAAGGATAGTGGGCGAAGTACCTGAAGAGCATTGGATTTATCCAAAAGAGTAGGTTCAAGGCTTTCCGAGATGATTATTATGGGACTTGGTGATAAGATCCAATGAGGGAAACATATGCGATTTTGTCAAAGGCCAGCCCCTGTACAGAAAGGGGTCTACATATGAAAGGACCATTGAGGGACAGTGGTGGTAAGAAGTGTATTCTAGCTATAGGAGCTCATACTGACGATATTGAGTTGGGCTGTGGAGGCAGCATAGCAAGGGCAATTCATTCGGGATATTCGGTCCACTATTTAATATTTTCGATCGCTCGTGCGTCGGTTCCCAAAGGGTTCCCAGAGGATACTTTGGCTAAAGAAGCACTTGAGGCAGCAGAGCGTATCGGTGTCGACACAAGAAGTTGCTCTATCCACGACTTTCCTGTTCGTAAACTGTCGAGCTGTCGTCAAGAAATACTTGAGATATTGGTTAAATGTCGCGCCAGCAACTGGAACGCCGTATTGTGTCCGTCACCTACGGACATTCATCAAGATCATTCTACAGTGGGATATGAATGTCTCAGGGCTTTTAAGGGAAACTCACTTCTTCTGAGCTATGAGCTTCCTTGGAATCAAATTGGGCACGGAGAAGAGTTGAATGCTTTTGCTGTGCTTTCAGAGAATGAGATCAAGACGAAGGTGGATGCCCTTAGTTGTTTCAAGACTCAGTCTATTAAGGGACGCGGGTACATGGAGCCTGAGTTCGTAGCATCTTGGGCACGTCTTCGTGGCGCCCAGGCAGGAGCTGAGTATGCCGAGGCCTTTAGGGTGTGGCGTTGGAGGATATAGGGGGTTAAGACGATGCGGGAACTGTTCAGGCTGACTGTCCAGGAATTATCTGAGATTAGTGGTGAGAGACTGCCAGATTCAGACCTCATCATAACGCGTGCTTCGAGTTTTGCGAACCCCATGCCCAATTCGCTGGTGTTCGCAAAGAAGATGAGCAACGAGGTCATGGACTACTTTGATGATCTTTGCGATGCTTTAGTGCTAATGCCTGCTGATGCTTCAGAGAAGCAACTGGAGAAAGTCGCAGCCAGCAATGTTGTCGTGAGAGTACCTAATCCTAGGCTGTCTTTTGCTAACATTATGAATGCCGCTCTGAGCCGGAGTGCTAAGCAAACCAGCTTCAGCGAGCGCAATGGAGCTTGGATTGCTGATGGCGTCGAGTTGCCTGCAAGTGTACATGTTGAGCCTGGCGTACTGATTGACCACCATGTGGAGATTGGAGAGAATGTTTGTATTCTTTCGGGAGCGAAGATACGGGCTTACACGACGATTGGGAGAGGATGCATAGTCAGAGAGAATGCAGTTGTTGGCTCGCAAGGGTTTGGATTTGAGCGGGATACTGAAGGTGTTCCAATTCGCTTGCCCCATTGCGGAGGTGTAAGGATTGGTAGTGGGGTGGAGATAGGGGCGTTTAGCGTAGTATGTGCGGGCACGATCGAACCAACGATTATTGAAGACCATGTTAAGATCGATAATCTTGTGCATATAGCACACAATTGCCTAATCGAACGGGGCTGTATGATTACAGCATGCTCAGAAATCAGTGGTTCGGTGCGTATTGGGGAAATGACTTGGCTGGGGCCTAATTGCTGCATCATTGAAGGACGTACAATAGGTAGAAAGGTCACCATAGGTATTGGCGCCGTTGTCCTCAAGGATGTACCTGATGGCCATGTGATAGGCGGTAATCCGGCACGTACTACTACGGAATTGTCACGGATCAACTCAGCAATAAGGCAGCTGGTCAGTTTGAGTCAGGGTTAGCAGGGGACATTGGAGGATTTGGAGACAAGGTTTCCGAAGCATAGGATGTTCAGTATTGCTGAAAGCCTACCCGGCGCAGAAAGGCGGTTTACATATGAAGGTACCATCATTTGATCTTAAGGCGCAGAATTGGCGATTAAGAGAAGAACTTATGATTGCCGTCGAAGAAGTTGTGCTTAGCGGGCAGTTTATTCTTGGCGATGTTGTTGCAACATTTGAAAAGGAACTTGCGGGTTTTTGCGGTGTTAAGCACGGCATTGGTGTTGGTAATGGCAGCGATGCTTTATATATCGCACTTGAGGCATGTGGCGTAGGGCCAGGAGATGAGGTTATTACTACGCCATTTACTTTCTTTGCTACGGCCGGGTCTATTGCCAGGACCGGAGCTGTTCCCGTGTTTGCTGATATTGACCCTGTGACCTTTAACATTGATCCTGTTGAGGTTGAGAAGAAGATTACCTCCAAGACCAAGGCGATTTTGCCTGTTCACCTGTATGGGCAGTCGGCTGATATGGATCCTCTCATGGATATTGCCAGGACTCATGGGCTCAAAGTGATTGAAGATGCTGCTCAAGCAATTGGGGCTACATACAATGGACACAACGTCTGTGGTTTAGGAGATGCAGCGTGTATAAGTTTCTTCCCTACTAAGAACCTTGGGGCGTTCGGTGATGCAGGTATGATCGTGACAAATAACGATGAGATTGCAGACAAGTCTCGCATGCTCAGGGTTCATGGCAGCAAGAAGAAATACCATCATGAACTTTTGGGCATTAACAGCAGGTTGGATGCGCTTCAGGCAAAGGCACTTTCTGTGAAACTTAGGTATCTTAATGAGTGGACTCAAAACAGGCGAAGGGTTGCTGAAAGATATACGTCTGGATTATCACAAACCGACGCTGTAAAGCGCGGAAAACTCCAGCTGCCACAGGAAGTAGCCGGGTACAGACATGTGTATCATCAATACACAATTACTACTCAAAACAGAGATGGCCTCAAAGCCTATCTTGCCGAACGTGGTATAGCGTCTACTGTTTATTACCCTGTGACTTTGCATCTTCAGAGGGTGTTTTCAGGACTGAACTGTAAACAAGGCGATTTCCCCAGGTCTGAAGAGGCAGCGAGAACCGTCCTGTCTTTGCCCATGTTCCCTGAGATTAAAGATGAGCAGGTTGATTATGTTGTAGAAGCTGTTTCTGAGTTTGAGGGGTTTACCCATTAAGTTAGAAGCAGTATTAACTATCTATATTTGGAGTTAGTGTTTGAGTGAAAAGAAGGGACAAGCATGGAGTCAACAAGTGGTACCAAGTGTAAAGCGAATAGTAAAACCGTTATCACAGGTGAGCTTAAGGAGAAGATTGCTCAAAAAACGGCAGTGATTGCAGTTGTGGGTGCAGGTTATGTAGGGCTTCCTCTTGCTGTTGAGAAAGCTAAAGTGGGGTTTAGGGTTTATTGCATTGACAGAAATCCAGAACGCGTAGATATGATTAACCGCGGTGGGAACTATATACGGGATGTTAACCCTGAGGAACTTCTCAAAGCGGCACATGATGGAGTGATTAGCGCTACTACTGAGTTTGATGTTCTTGATGAATGCGATGTAGTAATCATTTGTGTGCCTACTCCGCTTACGATTAACCGGGAACCCGATCTGCAATATGTGACAGGAGTTTCTGAAGACATTTCAAAACACTTGCATCCGGGTCAGTTGGTTTGTCTTGAGAGTACGACTTATCCGGGTACCACTGAAGAGGTTATATTGCCAATCCTTGACAGGAGTGGGCTTAGGGTCGGAGAGGAATTCTTTTTGGCTTTTTCTCCGGAAAGGGTTGATCCGGGAAATGCCAGGTATACCACACAGAACACCAACAAGCTAGTAGGTGGAGTGACTCCTGCATGTTTGGAAGTTGCGTCGGCTTTATATTCCCAGACTATTCTCAAAGTCATAGAAGTGTCATCCCCGGCAATTGCTGAGATGGCTAAGGTTTTCGAGAATACATACAGGGCTGTTAATATTGCTCTCGTTAACGAGATGGCTCTTTTATGCGATAGAATGGAACTCGATGTTTGGGAAGTGCTTGATGCGGCGTTTACTAAGCCTTTTGGCATCCAGCCATTTTATCCTGGCCCTGGCGTAGGAGGCCACTGTATTCCTATAGACCCGTTCTATCTGGCGTGGAAAGCCCGGGAATATGATTTTTCAACTAGATTCATTGAACTTGCGGGCGAACTCAATCTAAGGATGCCGTACTTTGTGGTAGAAAAGGCCGGTAGGCTTTTGGGAACACAGTGGAAATCACTACGTGGAGCCAAAGTGTTAGTTCTCGGGGTGGCGTACAAGAAAGATGTTCCTGATACCAGGCATTCTCCTGCTTTGAAGGTTATGAGTCTCTTGCTTAAAGAAGGTGCTGAGGTTTCATATCATGATCCGCACATACCTAGTGTTGATGTGCAGGCCGGTGCAGGGAATGCGAATCCAAGTAAGTCCCTCACATTTGAAAGCAAACCGTTGGATGAGGAACTTCTAAGCGGCTCAGATATAGTGATAATCACGACTGACCATTCCAAGATTGATTACCAGTGGGTGGTTGATAAGGCGCAGCTGCTGTTGGATACGAGGAATGCAGTTGAGGATACAGATTGGCATAGCCAAAAGGTGTGTAAGTTGTAGCTATAGGCAAATGTTCAGTTTTACTGTTCTTGCGGTTACCACGCATGATAAGCTAGTCAGCCCCAGAGTTTCACCAAGCGAGCTGAGCCTCCAATAAGAATTGGGTAATGACTAATTGCTAGGTAATATCGCGGAAAACCGGGGCAGCAAACGTTGGAAGAGGTGATGATAGTTTATGATTAGCATGGGAGATAAAGTCAGCCGGGAGTCGGCAGTAAACAATGCTGCTTCAAAAGTGTTGGTTGCTACCCCTTTTTTTCCGAGTCCTGCTAAGCCATCTGTGGGAACTTTTATAGCTAATCAGTGTACGGAGTTGATGAGGCAAGGGGTAGATATAGAGGTGATACGACCCATGCCCCGGGTAGTATGGTTGTCTCATCTTTTTGTCCCACGCTGGCGGGCCATTGTTGAGACGCCTAAGAAGTATTCGTGGTCAGGGATAGACGTGATTACCCCACGCTACTTCACCCTTCCTAGAAATCTGGCTCATCTTTGGGCAGCAAGGCAGATCAAGAGCCAATTGTTGAGATATGTTAAAGGTAAGGAGAACGTGGATTTAATCCATGGCCACGGCACCCTTCCTGTTGGGGTGGCAGCTGTGCAAGCTGGCACGAAACTTGGTGTACCAGTAGTCTTGACAGTTCATGGCACAGATATAAACAACTATCCGTTCCTCTCAAAGAACTACATGCATATCATTCGGGATGCACTTTGTAGTGCCACATTAGTACTGGCGGTAAGTGAAGATCTGGCGTCGAAGGTGGCTGCAATCGAGCCTAGCTCAAGAGTACGAGTTCATAGGATCGGTGTAGATCTTGCTGCATTTCAAGAAAATGTAGGTACCACGTCACATCACAATACGATTACGGAGCAGCAGCAGTTCAAAATCGTTTATGTGGGGCGCCTGGTGCGAGCGAAAGGTGTGTATGATCTTCTTGAGGCATTCGAAATGTTTTTGTCTGTGCGGAGGCACTTCAATTCAGAGCTTGTGTTTGTGGGAGATGGATCCGAAGTATCATTGCTGAAAGCAACATGTGATCGCTCGGATGTATTGAAATGTAGAGTAAGATTTACGGGGGCGGTTGCCCACCATCGGATTCCGGAGATTCTATCGCGGACTGACGTTCTTGTGCTACCCAGCTATTCGGAGGGCTTAGGGATGGTGTTAGTGGAAGCCATGGCTGCAGGGGTACCATGTATCGGTACCAGGGTTGGTGGTATTCCAGAGGTTATAACCGATGGATACAACGGCATATTGGTTGAACCGGCATCGCCGCACCAAATCGCTGATGCACTTGGGCAATTGGTATCGAATGAAGTACTCCGAGCCTCACTGTCGCATGCAGCAAGAGATAGCATACGGACCACCTATGATATTAAACGCAACTCATTGGCACTTATGGAGCTGTATAGGGAAGTGATGCAGCTTTGAAGGTTGCTATTGTTATGAGGAGTCGTAACCTCAGTGCCGGGGGAGGTGCTGAAAGACGATTTGCTAGGGTGGCTCAGCAAGCTCGTAGGCAGGGGTATGAAGTCGTGTTGGTAGTTAATCGAGAATTGGCAGATGGCTTGAATCAAGCCCAGATAATAGAAAGGCGCGACCCAATGCTTTGTGTGCCATCGAGTCAGTTGGGTACTATAGGCTTCAACCAGTGGCTTGTTTGTACAGTAGAGCACTTAGAACCTGACATAATTCACTTGCCACTAATTCAGAGATCTTTGGTGCCTTTTTATGCGTGGCTTGGAGTGCACTCTGGACAGCCGGTTGTTCAAACTATTGCTACAGCATCGTTAATGGACCGTCAAGAGAAGATCGATCAACGGTTGCTTGCGCACTATCTACTGCAGCGAGCCGCCCTAGTAGATGTGCTCTATCCTAGATTCTTACAAAGTACGTGGGCAGAGAAGTACGGAGACAAGATCCGAATTAGTCCTTGTTCGTTTACTGATTATGATCTGTTTCGGCCGCCATTATGCAAGGAGAATATCATACTGTATGCTGGCCGCTTCATCGCCAATAAGAATCCCCTGCTGTTGGTCTCTGCCATCGAACTTCTACTCATGCAGGATGAACAATGCTTGTCAGATTGGCAAGTCGTGATGATGGGAGACGGACCTTTACGTGCAACCGTACAGAGTACTGTTATCTTAAGAAACCTCAAAGAGAAGGTTATAGTGGGTTCGTCTCCAAATCTTGTTGAGTTAATGCGGAAGGCTTCAGTATTTGTCTCGCTCCAGGCTAAAGAGAACTATCCATCTCAGTCACTCTTAGAGGCAATGGCATGTGAGGCCGCCATAATTGCTACGGATGTCGGCGACACTGGTCTGTTAGTGACTGATGAAACTGGCGTGATAATACCTCCAACAAGAAGTGCATTGGCGGAGGCGATCACAAGTCTAGTTGGGAACGGTGATCTTCGGCGAGCCATGGGAACTAAGGCGCGACAGCGAGTGGTATCAGAGCATACCATTGAGCGTTTTACACAGTATACTACATCTTTGTGGCGGGAGGCGGCGAGTGCGTCATGATTGGGACCAGGATTAACTTTAGGCCTGGCACTGTTGCTTTGCGACTGTGTTGGATTGCTGTGGTAACGGCTCCCATGGATGCGAGTCTAATGTTTGGGTTTAGTGTGGTACCTGGCTTCGACATGTCCTGGTCCAGGCTTATGCTTATTGTTGCAGTTGTTGTCACTACGTTTGCATGTACTATGACCAACCGGGTCGTCGTTGGCTCAAGAATATGGCATTCAAAAATGCTTAGTGCTTGGCTGCTATGGTCAATGGCTTCAATCATGTGGGCTGTTGAGCCCGTCACTGCTCTTAGAAGTGAATTCAAGTTGATAGTACTATTTGTGGTAGTCTGGATGAGCAGCGTGCTTTGCCGAACTGGAACAGCCGATCAGGCTGTGTTATGTATACTATGCATGTCTCTTGGTGTAGCATTGGTGGAGGAGTTTACAGGATATCGACTGCATGCGATGCGTCAGCATGAATTTGCTCATGTGCTTACAGGGTTCTATCTAAACCCTTCGCATCTCGGTGGGACTCTGGCCCTAGGCTTCCCTTGGTTGATGGATCGTGTAACTAGAGAAACGAATCGAAGAGCGAGGTTGGTTTGCGGCTTGCTATGCGTGGTTGTTTTGTATGTAGTGATGCGTACGGGTACAAAGGGCAGCCTGCTTGCACTCGCTGTGGCAGGAATAGCATCAGTGTTCTTCACTGTTCGTAACCCCAAAGTACTGTTTAAAGGGGTATTAGTCATGATAGTGTTATGTGTAACAGGCGTTTTGCTTGTCAATACAGCCTATATTCCGTCGCCAGTAGTCCGGATGCTGAAGCAGTTGGCTGTTATCTTCGACCGTACTTTGTGGTATAGTGGGGAAGGTAGTTTTGGATCCAGATGGGTTGTCTGGCAAGATGGATTGGAACTTCTTTCTCGGCGACCCGTGATTGGCTTGGGAGTGGGTAACGCAGAACCAATGCTTGGTGCAATGAGAGTTGACTCTGTAGCAGTGTCTGCTCATAACCTTTGGTTGCAAATACTCATTGAGGGCGGCGTTGTAGGTTGGGGAATGTTTGTTGCTGCGTATGTTGGCCTGATGTTTTCCTTGATCGGCAAGCTGCTTATGCGGAGAGACTTTGGAAGTGCATCGACGGTGCTAACTTCACTGCTTGCATCTGTGCCGATTAGCATAACAGTAGGTAACATCACTTCACTCTGGATGTTCTGGATTGTGCTTGGGATAGGCCTAGCCGAAGTGGCAAATCACTCAAAACAGTCCGTGTAATCTCGTCAAACTCGGTTTGTAGATGACTAGTGTTAAGAAACTGCTGCCCTCATGCAGGCGGGGTATCCTATGTAGATGAAGTTAAATGTGACTCCTTTCGCCAGCTTGTTTACATCATATGTGGATTGCCAGAAGCATCCAATGGCTTGTTCTTCCGCTTCCGATTTGAGTCGTTATGGGGGATGCGATTTATTTTAAGGCAGTGAGATTGCGGCGAAAAAGAACAATTGTGGTAAGTTAACGAGTGTTATTTAGTGTGTGCCATAGGCTCCAAATACGGATTAGATAATGTGGCGACACTGCGCGTTTCTAAGGAAGGAAAGTGGACCGATGTCTTTCAATAGACATAATCAATGTCAACCTAGGGTATTGTTCCTCGCTACCGTCTATGGTCATTTTGCAGCTTTTCATATCCCTTTTATGCTACTCCTCAAAGATATGGGGTATGAAGTTTATGCTGCTGCTTGTTTTGATGGACGTGAGGATGAAGTAAAGGGTGGAGGAATAACGTGTTGGAATGTATCTTTTGCCAGAAGCCCTTACTATCCAAAAAATCTGAAAGCATTTTTACAGCTGAAAGATTTATTTGAAAGCCATCATTTTAATTTGGTCCATGTTCATACTCCTGTGGCAGCATTCCTGGGACGCTATCTTGCCAAAAAGACTGGTCAAGGACCGGTACTCTATACAGCGCATGGTTTGCATTTTTATGAAGGTGCACCTTTACAGAATTGGCTGTTCTACTATCCGGCTGAGAAACTAGCGGCTAAATGGACCGATGGTTTAATAGTTATTAACCAAGAGGATCTTGTTAACGCAGAAAAACTGCTTGGTTTTCATGAGGGTCAGGATTTGTTCTTTGTGCATGGAGTTGGTGTGGAGGTTAAGGATGTTTCGTGTACAAATAGTGTTTATCCAGTGTCAGTTCTTGCCAACAAACCGTGTTCAATATCTGTTACATACAGTGAACGTCAAGATAATTTTGAGTCAAAGGTCGAAACTTTGTCTTCTAACTCAACCAGTCGAATTTCTGGTGTGCCTTCAATACGTGAGGAATTGGGGATAGGAATTGAGGATGTTGTAGTTGCCTGCATTGGTGAGATTAATCGCAACAAGAATCAGTCTTTTCTCGTGAGGGCGTGGAAGAACGTAACAATTGAACGTCCAAATGTTCATCTGCTTTTAATAGGAGATGGACAATTTGCAAAGAAACTTCATCAATTGGTTCGTAAAGAGAAGATACCGAATGTACACTTTCTTGGGTTTCGGAATGATGTTCCTGATATCCTGAATGAAACAGATATTGTGGTGCACGTTTCAAAACGCGAGGGCCTGCCGAGAGTAATAATGGAAGCCATGGCAGCTTCAAAACCAGTGGTGGCAACTGAAATTCGTGGAAATAGAGACTTAGTTAAAGATGCTGTTAATGGGTTACTAGTTGACATTGGCGCTGTACATGATCTTGAAGCTGCTTTGTTATGTTTAATTGATAACCCTTATCTTCGGGTTACCATGGGTTCAGCCGGTGCAAGAAAAATTCAGGCTTATTCTATAGACAATGTGATGAATGAATTGAAATCAATTTACCCTCGTTTTCTTTCCGCAGAATATCTTGGCAGATCCCATAATTAGGTTTCTCCGTAGATTGTGCAAGTTCAAGCATAAGAAAGACAAATCGGAAGTTCCTGCAGGAACAACCAATCCTCTATCGAATACATATCTGAGGTGAATTTTGGTGAATTCTTCCCGCCCAGGATTCTTGGCTGTTGCAGCTATGGATGTGGCTCTCGTAAATGCCGGGATGTATCTTGCGTTCTACATGCGTTTCCATGGAAACATTCCTAGGACCAATATCGAGCCTTTTGTTCGGCTCATCCCATTTATAAGCATAGTGCTCCTCGTCTTGTTTTGGTCTTTTGGACTCTATTCACCTCGAATGAGGCGATACAGCGAAATCATATACAGTATTGGCCTTTGTGTTATCATATTAAACATATTATCCGCTACCATGACTTTCTTCGCCCGAGGGTTTACCTTCCCAAGATCCGTGTTGATAATTAGCGGTTTCATCGAATTTGGGATTTTGGTAATTTGGCGCTGCATCTTTCAATACGTTCTGGAATCCACTGATGGTTTTAGGACTGTGGCCATTGTTGGGCAAAATGGTGAGTTGGATGATGTATTTGCTGATAGATTGCGCCATCTCATTGGCAAGAAGTATGAGATTGGGCATATCCTAACTGGCGATGAGACCGAGGATTTAAATTCTGCAATTATGGGTAGTGATATTGTTTGTTTGAACTCAATAGTCCCACAGGAGATTAAGGAACGAGTAATGGGGTTATGCCTTGAATTAGACAAGGGGCTCATACTTATTCCCAGTATATATGAGATTATGATGCACAACGTTACTATGGACAATATGGAGGATGTACCGATTTTTCGGATAGAGCCTCTCCAAATCCGGCCTGTTTACCAGCTCATAAAGCGAGTTGTGGATATTTCAGTATCTGTTGTAGGTTTAGTTATCTTGTCGCCCCTGTTTATGCTTTTAGCAGTGTTAATAAGATTTGATTCGCCTGGCTCCATATTCTACAGACAACTAAGAGTCGGTTTGGCCGGATCGCAATTCAAAGTGATCAAGTTTCGAACAATGGTCAACGATGCTGAGAAGATTACCGGACCGGTGCTGGCTTCCGAATACGATCCACGCATAACCAAAATGGGCAAGTTTCTTCGTAAAACTCGGTTAGACGAGTTTCCCCAACTCATAAATGTCTTAAAAGGTGATATGAGCCTGGTAGGGCCCAGGCCTGAACGCCCCTTCTTTGTTGATCAGTTTACCGGGGAAATTCCCGGATATGGATACAGGCTCAAAGTAAAACCGGGGATAACCGGGCTTGCACAGATTATGGGGAGATATGATACTGATCCTGAGGACAAACTTCGTTATGATCTATATTACATTAAGAACTATTCGCCTTTGCTTGACATTCAAATAATTTTGCAGACACTCAAAATTCCATTTGAGCCAAATGCAGCCCAAGGTGTTTCAGAACGAAGTCCTGTTGTGAATGGCCAAATGAAACTACCTGGAAAATGACTGGAGGGATGGGCCATGAATTTGGAGAGCACGGTTTCTTTTCTCCAGCGTCTTTACGATAATCCTGATAAGCATAACTTTACACGACTCGAACACGAGGCATTAAGGCAAGCTATTTCTATACTGTCAGTGCTTCTTTGGCAAGAACACCCTGGCAATTCAGAAGAAGAGAGCAAACGCGAGTAGTAGACTAAGCCAACAAGGAGTTATGGAGCATAATGGTCAAAGCATGTGTAGTAACAGGTGGAGCGGGGTTTATAGGATCACACCTGGTAAGACGGTTAGTCAAAAACGGTGTCAAGGTCAAAGTAGTTGATAACCTGACATCTGGAACTTTAGATAATCTCGAAGGAATAGAAGGGCCCGTTGATTTCATAGGCGGCGATATCAGGGATCTCGATTGCCTTTATTCTGTGTTTGCAGGCTCACAGGTAGTTTTCCATCAAGCAGCTTTAACATCTGTACCTGCTTCAGTCGAGAACCCTGTTCTAACCAATGAAGTAAATGTTCCCGGTACTCTAAACGTACTCACTGCAGCTAAACAATGCAGAGTCAAGAGAGTAGTTATGGCAAGTTCATCAGCAGTTTACGGAAATTCACCGGTTTTGCCAAAATCAGAAGAACACATCTTAGAACCCATGTCTCCTTATGCCATCTCCAAACATGTAGGGGAGATGTATTCGACATTCTTTTCACAATCTCAAGGCTTGGAAACTGTCTGCCTTCGGTATTTCAACGTATATGGCCCCAAGCAGAATCCTAATTCAGAATATGCCGCAGTGATCCCCATATTCATATCGCAAATGCTAAACGGTAAGACGCCTGTGATATACGGCGACGGACACCAATCCAGAGATTTCGTTCATGTTGATGATGTTGTAACCGCAAACCTTCTGGCAGCATCGGCTGAAAATGTATCAGGAGAGGTTTTCAATATTGCAGCCGGGAGAAGCTTTAACCTAAATCAGCTTGTGGATATTCTCAACGATACCCTTGGCACACAGGTCATACCCGAGTATCAACCGGAGAGAAGAGGCGATGTAAAGCATTCTTCTGCCTCCATTGACAAAGCCAGAAGAGTCCTGGGCTATGCTCCGTCAATCAATTTTGAAGAAGGGTTACGAAGAACGGTAGAGTGGTACTCTGTCCAGAATTGCGTTTCAAGGAGTCTGTCGGCAGAGCGATGGGAGTGAGCGAAAAGTCTCTTTTATGCAAATCACCGCCAGCGAAGGGTGGCATGGTTGTCACCGACGACTATAACATTGCCCGCCTGTGCCGGAGTATGTGCAACCAGGGAAGAAGCAAATTCCCTCTTCTTGCAGGCCGTGTAAGCCGGCAATAAGGAGAATCCCCTGACATCATAGGGTTCGGACGGTGCAAACCTACGTTCCTAAGCTGTGGTTTATTGTTGTGTTTTGCATCAGCAGTGAAGGCCGTGAGGAAATAGGTGCGGAAAACCAGGCACGCTATCGCCCCCCCGGAACAAACCGGCACCTGTGTGTGTACACTGAATCGAGGATTCGGTGACGATGGAAGGAAAAGTGCGAGCCTTGTCAAATGAAGCAAACAAGCGAACAAATCCCTTTTAGATTGCTGCATGAAGATGTCGTGTCATAACCCACTACTGTTCCGCGATTGTCGGAAAGATGCCAAGTCTTCTACCCGCCCATCGTGGAAAGAGGACAGATATTCGGCTGAACGTTTTCCTGCAAAGCTGGTTACAGAAAAACAATTTGAGGAGGTTTACCAAAACACGGTTGCCGGTTATGTGGGTAAGATATCAGATTCTAGGAGGTGATGGACGATGACTCACTGGGAAAACCTTCTTGACCGTGCAGTTGCGGCCATGGTGTCTGCGCTAGAAGTGTATAACAAACCCAGTTTTACATACCGTGCTGAATCCTTCATGATACTGGCTATCAATGCCTGGGAACTTCTCGCCAAAGCAAAATGGTTACAAGACAATAACGACGATATGAAAACTCTGTATGTATATCAAGAACAGCAGGGCCAAAAACATATTAAGCAAACACGGTCAGGGAATCCCATGACTCAAGGTTTGCTGTACCTAGGAAGAAAGCTGGTAGAAAAGAAAGAATTGGATCAGGTTGCATACAAGAATCTGGAAATACTTTCCGAATCAAGGGACTCGGCAGTTCACTTCTATTACACTTCTCCGACATTGGCTCAAAGCCTACAGGCAATCGGTGCTGCTTGTATTAGGAATTTTGTGACTGCTGCAGAGGATTGGTTCGGTTTTGATTTTTCCGAGTACAACACTTTTCCAATGCCATTGGCATTCCTTTCGCCTTCGTCGGTAATAGAAGGTGTTGGATTGAACAGGGCAGAGAATAATTTTCTGTTATACCTTCGTGATTCGGCGGGCTCTCAAGAACAATCTACATCGCCTTATGCCATATTACTTAACTTTGACATCCGGTTCACGAAATCAAAGTCTAAAGATGTTCCGGCGGTTAGGATTACAACGGATCCAGAAGCCCCCAAAGTACAGCTTACTGGGGAACAGGTTCTTGAACAGTATCCCTGGACTTATCGAAAACTCGCGAGTAAATGCAGGGAACGTTATTCAGACTTCAAGGAGGATAAAGATTTTCACGCTGCCAAGCGAGAACTAGAGATTGGTGAACGGTATGTATACGCCCGCAAGTACAATCCACTTGATCCCAATAGCTCAACGCGGAAGTTCTATAACCCGAACATTTTGCGGGAATTCGACAAAATATATACCAGAAAAAGCGAGGAATCTAAAAACAACCTGGAGTCCGCGTAAGCATTACGCTCCAATTTCTAAGTCCACTTTAGGGATATGCAGATGTCATACTGGAAACGGCGGCGGAAAGCAGGCCCATTGGCTGAGTGTACGTTATTACTATTCTGGCATCTTTCTTGCAGCAAAGGCCAAGATTTTTAAGCATGCATGGAGAGGAGAGTGCATATTTCCACCCGTATCATGATTTTACCTGATGCGATTGATGTGCAATTGAAAAACAGGCTTGCGTGCGGCTATAGCCCATATAAGGAGGGACTTTGCCCGTGATTATCCGGCACCTGACTATAAAGAGGTTTCGTGGAATAAAGAGCTTAGACTGGGCTGTCGATGGTCGTTTGGTTTGTTTGGTAGGCCCAGGGGATTCAATGAAAACCACAATACTTGATGCCATAGAAATGGCTCTGTCTCCCCGGCGGTCTTTGACTTTTGATGACCACGATTTCTACAATGTAGACACGTCAAAACCCGTTGAGATCATCGTTACTGTCGGCGATCTTCCGGACAGACTTCTGGCTGACTCAAAATTTGGCTTAGCGCTCCGTGGTTGGAACGGCACCACAGGTCTTCATGAGGAGCCTAACCAGGAAGGGGATGAATCTGTCTTATCCGTGAAATTAACGGTTGATGAACTGTTGGAACCTTCCTGGTCGGTCATAAACGACAGACTTGAAGAAGGCAAGCCCATCTCAGCCCGCGACAGAGAGTCTTTGGGTGTTACCAGGTTAGGCGAACTGTCGGACCGGCATCTAACTTGGGGGCGTGGTTCGGCGCTTTCGCGGCTCACACAAGCCGCAGATGACATTTCGCGGTTCTTGACTGAGGCCACACGGAAGGCTCGGACACACTTTCATCCCGATGACAGCATTTCCGAAATGACATACACCACGGATCTCCTGGAGGAGCTTTGCAGGCCTTTTGACGTCTATCCTACAAGTGCGTATGAACCAGGCTTGGACTTTGACCGAACCGCGTCATTTGTGTTGATGGACGGCGCTATACCGGTTAGCCGGTTAGGTCTTGGGTCAAAACGTCTTTTGATTCTTGCGCTTCACAAGTACATGCTGCAGCAAGGAGCCATTGTACTGGTTGACGAAATTGAGACCGCACTTGAACCTCATCGATTGAGGCGCCTTATCAGGCTCCTGCGGCCTT
>CAYSIC010000023.1:0-20383 GCA_964430985.1 uncultured Atopobium sp. | reverse complement strand
GGGTCGTGGAGAAAGCAGAGAAGGCAACGGTCGTCAGGATTTCGGCCGAGACATTAGAGCGCTACGAGCTGCTCGCCGAACAGACGGGACGCCCGTGCTCGTTCTACTTCAACGAGGCTCTCGAGGAGAGCATCGACCGGCTCGAGTACGAGTACGGCATCCTCAAGAGGATCGAGGACTACCGGGCGGGGAGGGCGAAGACAGTGTGCCTCGATGAGCTGGAGGACAGCCTTGGCCTGGCAAATTGAGCTAAATCAAGGGTGAGGACCTCCCGGCCCTGCCGTGTGTACAGGTTGTACAGATGGACGTTCAAATGGACACCGGATTGAACACCCAAAAGGGCACGGGCACAGACAAACTCGCAGGTCAGGGGTGTACAGAAAATGTTACGCGCAACATGGGCGCAACGTGCACAAATGTTACGCCCCTAGATAGAGAGAGACAGGGACGTCGATGAGGATTCCGAAGGATCTGAACGAGCGCTACGAGAGGCTGGCCGAGGAGGGCGGGCGACCTCGTCCGTTTTACTTTAAGGAGGCGCTGGACAGCGCGATAGACGAGCTCAGTACGAATACGGAATTCTGAGCAGGTCGAGGACCCGAGGAGCAGCAGGGCCTTCCAATCGTTACATCTCAGGGATGTTGCTGTACACGCCCTGCCTGTGACCCGCGCGAACGACCTTGATTTCAAGCGCCTCGCCCCTGATTTGGCCGAGCGCGCGGTAGGAGCCGACACGCCAGCGCCACCCGCAGCCCGTACCTTGGAGCTGCTTGCCGCCATGGACAGCCCTCGGGTTCTCGCACCCGTTCAGGTTCTCGTCAATCCACGCGAGAATCATCAGGCGCTGCTTCTTGGGAATCTTGTTCAAGCCTTTGGCGGCGCCGCCGGAGAACTCGACCCTGTAGCTCACTCGGCCGACATGGCCATGCGCATGACCTCTTCCATCGGGTAGGTCACACCGTCGTCCTCGGCCAGAGCGTCCCTGTACGCCTGCAAGTCGGCGGCGTCCTCGACCTTTTCTAGAACCGTCTCGCGGACAAACTCCGAGAAGCTCTTTCCCATGAAATCGGCGTATGACTGTATCCACTCGCGCTCCTCCGGTGCGAAGCGGATTGCCGTCGCGCTCATCGCCATAGCGTCCTCCAATTAACGTACTACAATGAAGTACGTTAATGTTACCACATTCCGCCTGTCTCATTCAAAGCCGTTTTAAGGGTGTGCAGTGAAGGCATGGAGGGTTTTCCAGCCATGTTGGAGAAAAGCCCGCAGAACGGCTTACAGCGTATCGGGCATGAGGTCTTGCAGGTCCAGGAAATTCTTCACGCCAATGGTCTCGAGCGCCTTTCGCATCGACCCCTGAACCTCCATGCCGCGCTTGTACCCCGTGCCAATCGGACTTCTGACCATGTGGAAGCACGGCGCTCCGTCTGGCTCGTCAACGTGAAGCGACCCTCATGAGAACGAGAGACCACGACGGGCTGCTCGGGCAGCAAAATAGAAGATTCAGATTCAGAAGAAGGTGCTGACGGCGCAAAAGGGGGGCGTCTCCCGCACTACCGTCATCAAGTACCTCGCGTCCGCAGGCGCCGAGGAGGGGCGTCCGTCCGCCGACCAGACCAGACCAGACCAGGAAGACGGCCCTGAGCCTGTGCGTTCAAGTTTAGCACAGCGGCGTTGCTGGAATCTATTTCGAAGGCCTAACCAACTTCCTCAATAGCACTTATCACCTCTGATTCCATATCGCTGTTATCTAAATCAATGTCTAGAATCTTGTATTGATCGGCACTGAATTTTATTACGGAAGGAACCTGGTCTATTCCCATCTCTTTTCTAAAATTATATATATCCTTATCTGAATCTGAGTCCGTGCTATCTAGATAGCATATATCGATGTCTAGAGTTTCTGCTGCCGCCTGAAGTGCCGGAGCAACCCTACGACACCATTTACAGGTAGGCCGCCCGACAAACAGGAAGAATTCTTCTCCTTTGCTAATCTTATAGTTAATGGTATCGACGTCTATCTGAGAAAAACTCTCTACTGCATTCAGGTACCCGATCAATTCAAGCTCAAGAAGACCATCCTCTTGCTGTTCCTCTGGCTCTGACAATCCGTATGTATCAGAAAAGCTCACGCTTTCATCAGCTTGGCTTTCTTCCTTCTTAGATCCACCATCCCCATTCCATTGGGTCATCAAAGGAACCACCTGGCTCATCAGCGCAATGGTCACGAGAACGACACCTACGCCGACATTTCGATACCGTTCGCGAGAAATCATTCTTTTGTTCTCCTCACGTGAAGTATATTCAGCTTGTCTTAAAGTAGATTAATTTAACTGAAGGGAGATGTCGAGAAATGAGAAAACTACTCGCAGCCCCCTCTCCAGCGATTGCCGAAGAGGTAAATCTTTATGCTCCATACGGCAGCCACCAAGAACCCCTCGAGGCATATGAGGACGCTGTTGCCGCAAATGACGTTGAGAAGCAGGAAGAGATTTTGGCTATTGGACGGGCAAGTCTTGACAGCTCCATTTCGGAAGGCGATAGCATTATCAGCATGCTTCCTATGACAAGAACCACCCCAGACGATGCTTACTGGATTGCTCAGTTCCCTACATATTTTTCCAGCGGCGGATGGATTAATCGCCAAGGATTGGTGTCCCTCTCCCTTTACCCAAAGAATCCGATTACTTGGACGTCAGCGAAGGCAGCATACGCATGGTATTCCACGATGGCGCGATTTGACGAGGACTACCGCTGGGCGAACACTAACGTTATGAAGGAGCAGTTCTATTGCCACTGGACGCTTGGAAGCTGGAAGTCTCCATGGAACCTTGAACCATCTAAGACCAGCATCAATCCGGTCACGTGCAACTAGCCATGTCAATCTGGTTTGTCGCCATCCTTGTCGCATCCGCAGCATCCCTTATCGTTCCTATTGTTGGTGTTGCGCGCAGTCGGTCCGGGAAGAGCGCGTCTTCTCTTTTCGTTCTTCTCGGACCGATACTCTGCTCTCTGTCTCTGCTGCTTATAATTCTTGAAATGTCCGATTACGTTAGCTCGGGAAATCTCTCGGCGCTTCTCGATACCATCGACTCCTGGCTCTTCATTTCATCTGTCTTTATGTTCGTATCTTTGACTATTAGTCTTACATGCCACTGGCTTAGCAATAAGACGAAGAGCCATTAAGATTGCGCCCATACGAGGACCCCTCGCGCACGGAGCCGTAGGGGTCCTCGTATGGTCTCGTGAACTTCCTGTCTCCATCAGTCACGGCGACGTCCGAGAAAGAGGCCAATCGCGAACACCATAATCGGCAAGGCAGTGCCGATTACAAGCCCAGGAGTGGTTATAGCGAACTGCTGAATCTCCGAGCTTGAGTGCACCCAGGAAGCAGCTCCCATCATCGCCCAGAAGCGCACCAGCAGTGAAGCGCACCAGCAGTGAAGCGCACCAGCAACTTGGTCGATTTATCCACAGCCTGTCCGCCGATTGTAGCAGCTGGGGAACTGGTGCGTGGTGAGGACATAGGGCTCGAGGCGATCACCTGCAACCGGATTGTAGCAGCTGGGGAGTTGGTGCGCGGTGAGGACCCGCACGGGAGGCTGCCTCGCCAATCGTCAATTGTAGCAGTGACGATATGGAGAAGCTCTATTATCGAGCGTCGGGAAGCTATGAGAACGTCAGGTGCTTCTTGTTCTCGCGGCACTGCGTCAGGTACATGTTGATGATGACCTGATAAGGCACACCCGTACGCGCTGACTCCGCCTTGAAATAGTCGATGTTTGCCACGTCAAGGTTCATCGTCACGGGCCTGCGCAGGCGATCGACGTAGGGGTTCGGGCGACTGTTGCTGAAATCGTACTCTTCTCTCAGTTCCGACACCTCCAATACTCGCGCTCCTCGCCCTTCGTTGCCTTTCGCGTCGATATGATACGAACTACCGATTCATTAAAACGCTTGGTCTTTTTTATTTCTCATTTTCCTTTTACAGATTATTTTCAACCGTTTGGGGATGGTACTGCAGATGGAACGTACCCAAGATTGTTATGCGACTACACTACAAGCAAGGAGGTGATACAAATGGTGGCATCACATTTGGTCTTTTCGACCATCTTCCATCGTTGTAAAAAATACTTAATCCTCTGATAAATCTTAATAAGCAAAATTAGCTCTACGAAATATAAATAGCACTTAAGAGGAGAACCCATGAAAAAGGCAGCTGTGAAAACGCCTTTTGTTCTTTTTGGCGCTTCTCTCGCCCTTATACTTGCGTGTGGCTTCTCTCCTTCAGCTGCTCTTGCGGCTGAACCTATTAACTCCGTTAGTAGCAATGAAATAAGCGACAGATTCGCCCAAATTTCCGAGTCTTATAATGTCGGAGACACCCTTTCAGAGGAGGATGCGGCATTCGTATGGGGGAATGGACTGCAAGATGAACAGCCTGTTCTGACAAGGGGAAGCGCGTCTATTTACGAAACAAGAACGGCTTATGGAACTACAGCGACACTTCTCGATGTCACAACCGCCTCGGGCAACGGCTTCACCATTAACGCCTCTTAGGAGGGGGTGGTTCGTGTGACTACGAAAGCATTGCCCCTGTGGGAGAGAGCGCGCCTTACCGTTGCCAGCGGTCTCGTCTTCGCCGTTTTGGGAGGGTTTCCCGCTGCGCCCTTTGGTCGAGCGGCGACCAGCCTGACCGAGGGTGAGGCGCTTTTTCCCTCAATCGCCCTCTACGTCCTGCTTGGTGCCATCTACGCGCGAAGCTATCCGTTCTTTGTCGGAAGCACTCCTCGACGCATGCTGTGCTCACTGGCAACTTGTTTTCTCGCATGGATCGGTCTCACCTTTGTTACCCTCAGCCTTCTCTTCTCCGGGCTTTTTAACTTCGCGACCGACCACAGCGCATATGCGACGCTCGTGGGAGTCCTGCTCGTCGTTGTTGCGCTGCGCATTTTTCTTGGTCCGATGCACCTAGCAAGAAGAAGCGGCATCACAGGATAGCCCCCGCGAAAGCGGTCACAGGGAGCCGAGCTGCTCAAAGGCAGAGAGAGGGCTCGCGTCTCCCAGGGCGTGCTCCGCCTCTTTGGTGCAGGAGACCCTCTGGCACCCTCACCTTGGGGCCCGTGACCAGCATCTCCTCCGTGTGCCTCGTGGTCGTCGCGCTGTATCCGAGCGCGAGATCATAGCGCGCGTAGCCTCGGTAGACGTCGTCGACGCTCTCCAGGTGGTCGTAGGTGAGCATCCAGGGGACCTCGAGCCGGGACAGGCTCCTCGCCAGATCGGCGTGACCCGAGGCGTCGAGCGATCGCTCGTAGAGGGTCGGGCCCTGCTCCACGTAGGGCGGGTCATAATAGGCCATGACGGGTTCGCCAGCCCCGTCCAGGACCTATGGGAGGAGGCATGGTTCTTGCCTCGGGCCCTCGCGTCGATCTTGGACTCGCTCGAGAACGCCTTCATGACGGCCTCGGGGCCCAGGGCCTCGATCTCGCGCTCGTTGATCATTCCGGCCGAAACGAGGTCGGAGATCGCGTCGGTCTGATCCTTGGTCGCGGGCTCGCCCAGGCCGAGGTCGCCCGCCTGGGCCCGCTCCATGGCCGCCCCCTCGTTGATGCTTCCGCGCATGGAGCCTACCGTGCCCTTGACCGTCTCGCGCTCGAGGACCTCCTCGGTGGCAAAGCCGCGCCGCTCGAAGCTCGAGAGCCGGTCCAGCTGGCTTGCCGTGTAGGGGCCGTCATCGCAGTGGCCCTCGTAGTGCTCGACCTCGTCGACGAGGTCGTCTGCGGTCTTCTCGTCCGCGACCACCCCGTCGTTCACTAGCTCGTCGGCAAGCTCGTCGTCGTCGACGCCCCTGGCCTTCTGCCACTCTCGCGTGAGGGCGGCGATGTTCTCGGGGTCGGTCAGCGTCTGGTCGACCGTGAAGGTCTGCTGGTCGTCCCACCCCAGGGCGCGCCTCCAGGAGACCTCGCCGTGCCGGCCGTGGCCGTCCCAGTCCCTGGTCGTCCTGTCGTAGATTGCGCCTGCGGCGGCGCTACCCACCTTTCCGATTCCGCGTCCGACTGCAGAGCCGACCTTGACGAGGGCGCCAGGCTCGCCGTTGGCGCGTTTGGCGAGCAGGGCCTGCAGGATGTACTTGATGACGTCGAGTGTCGATGTGGCCACGGTGGAGCCGATTCTAAAGACGGCGCTTATGGCCTTGTCTTCTGCTGCCATGTGATCCTCCCGCCCTCCAAGGAGAGAGATGGAGGGCCCGGGCATCCCAACCCGAGGCGAGGGTGGCCTCGGGCTAGAATGGATGGGTCCGACCCCTTCGGGTCGAGACGCTTAGGTTCGGGCCGGCGTCGTCATCGAGATCGTGTGGCTACTTTCGGGATCGACGGCGCCGGCCCCCCCGGTCCTTTCTCTCGCGACGGGCGGGCTCGTCCAGGAGAGGGGGCGGGCCGCGGTCGACGGGGCGGTCGGCCAAGACAATCGTGCGGCCGCGAGGCGTCTGACCCCTGCTGCAAAAAACTGCATTTGCTGCACTTAACTGCTTTTTTCTGCAACTCCCAGGTCGAGTCCTAAAGCTCTAACAGGAAGAGATGGTCCACGAGGGGACCCCACGAATCTTCGTTAATAGGCTATATGACTATTGGGCTAAGGGGTTATTAAGGCCTCGGAGGGCGACGGATGCTCGTCGGCCGATGCTCGGTGCCATAAGGCTTACGAAGACCACGGGGTCGCATGGACCTCCCCAAATTAGCTATGAGTCACTAGGTTAAAACGATGTCTCGATATAGAGCTATGCAGTTATAGGGATATACGGCTATTGAGTTATTGGTGAGTAGGCCTCGAAGGCCAGAGGGGTGCGCACTGCCTGTCCTCTGGCCTACTGACGTTCGTGGGGCCGGGGAGCGACTGCAGGTACTCGGCCGCGATGGCGTCCTTGTTGCCCGGGGCGCCCGCCACGCCGGTCCTGCCGCTCTCGTAGGCGTCCTCTGCCCGGCGCATCGAGGCGCTCATGGCTTCGATCGTGGCGGACGCGTAGATTCCCACCGTGGTGGAGAGGGTGGAGTGCCCCATGAGGGATATGACGGAGCGGGTGTCGGCGCCCTCGGCCATGAGGACGGTTGCGAAGGTGTGGCGCAGGTCGTGGTAGGTCACGGGCCCCCGAGGGCCCCCTTGAGGTCGAGGGCCCGCGACAGCGTCGTCCATGCCTTCGACAGGTTGACCGGGGTCAGAAAGCTCCCGTCGGGGTGACCGATCACGTAGTCGGATGGCCTCGGCTCCCACGCGGCCCTTGCCTCCTCGCGCCTCCGATCGAACAGCTCCCTCAGGGCCTCGGTCATGGGTATCGTGTGCACCCTGGCCGTCGTCTTTGGCTGCTTCACGTAGGCCGCCCCGTCGCAGGGGCGTCCGATCGCGTGGGTGATCGAGAAGCCGTCCTGCCTGACCTGCTGCCACGTGACGGCGCAGATCTCCCCGCTCGCCACGCCGGTCCTGATCGCGAGCTCCGCCGCGAAGACGACCGGGGTGCAGCGCATCTTGGAGAGGGTCCCCAGAAGGTCGTGCGCGTCGGACAGGGAGAGGGGTTTCTCCTCGACGCTCCTGTCTTCCGGCAGGTTCGGCTCGATGTGGCGTGAGACGATGTCCCGATAGCCGCGCGCGGTGCTCCTCTCGATCGCCCCAATCGCCAGCTGCGTCTCGACGTGCTCGCGGATGTAGTCGACGACGGGCTTGCGGAGCTCCTCCGAGTGTCGCGAGCCGGCGCGGGACACGGCCTCCTCCACCCTGCGATCGCACGCCTTCTCGGCGAGGTCCAGGACGAGCGAGCTGAGAATCTCATCGTGCCACGCCTCTTTGGCGCTCGACGCGAGGTCGCGTCCGGAGTCGTCATCGGGGGAGCAGGGGACGCCCGTGTTGCGCATGCGCTGACGCCACGTCGTGTTGCCGTCGTCATCGAGCTTCCTTACCTTGACGACGGCCCGCCAGAAGCCGGCACGCTTCACGCACGTTCCCCGAGAGACGTCATCCCTCGCGTCCCTTCCGACCTCCTCCGCGAGCCAAGACATGCCGCTACCTCTCATATGATTATTAAGATATAATAGATAAATTAACTGATCGGTTCGTACTAGTATGTCGGTAGGGTCGTTCTTGTCTGCTTTGTCAACTTGAAGGACCGGTCCCAGGACCAGTCCTTTTGCTATTCTAGAGACGTTTTGAATAGGTCAATCTGCTTTCGGGAGCCGCAACCGTCATGCTGTACTCACTCGTCCTCCTTCTTTTTCTGTTCGCCGTGGTACGGGGCTTCGTGCGAACGGTCGTCTACTTTTGGAACTGGCTCTCCCATGGGGACCGCCTTGACGAGGATGACGTCGAGCGTGCCCAGGCGGCCCTCGAGGAATCCGAGGACGTCCTCGCGCGTGAGCTCTCCCGTGCCAACGGTCGTCGCGGCCTCGCTCGAGTGTTCGCGCGCTGGCAGGCCTCGGGCGAGGCGGTCGAGGAGTACCTTGACCACCTGCATCTAAGCTGGTATCAGGTCATCATCCTCTTCTTCGTGGGCAGCATGGGGGGGCTCCTGATCGAGGAGGCCTGGATGCTCCTCACCGCCGGCCTCGCTGAGAACCGAGTTGGCCTCGTCTGGGGGCCCTTCTCGCCGCTCTACGGGTTTGGGGCGGCCCTGCTCACCGTCCTCTGCTTCGAGCTGCGCTCCCATGCCGCGCGCAACTGGCAGATCTTCCTGCTCTCGGCTGCCGTGGGCGGTCTTCTCGAGCAGGTGACCGGCTGGGGCATGGAGGCCCTCTTCAGCGCCGAGTCGTGGACCTACGAGTATCTGCCCGACCACATCACCAAGTGGGTGGCCTGGCGCTTCCTAATCCTCTGGGGCCTTTTGGGGCTCGTGTGGTGCCGCGCGGTCATGCCGCGGCTGCTCTATACGATCGGCATGCCCACCTCGCGTCGCCAGGCCATGTTCGTGACCCTCGTGGCCGTCTATCTCGTGGCTGACATCGCGATGACCCTCGTCTGCTTCGACCGCAAGACCAACCGTGACGCAGGCGTGCCTGCGGCCAACGCCTTTGAGCGATGGGTGGACACCAACTACGACGATGAGTTCATCTCGTCGCGCTTTCAGAACCTCAAGATCTCCGACGACGGGACGCGGGCGTGACGCCCGTCGGAGGGGGAGCCGCGCGCGAGGTCTACCTCGACTACGCGGCGGCGACGCCCGTGGATCCGGAGGTGCTCGAGGCCATGCTCCCGTACTTCTCGGAGCGCTTCTGGAACCCCTCGGCGCCATATGAGCGCGCGCGAGATGTCCGCGACGACGTGGAGCGTGCGCGGGCCATGACGGCGCGCCTTCTGGGCGCGCGCCCCGACAACGTGGTCTTCACGGCCGGCGCGACCGAGGCCAACAACCTCGCCTTCGCCTGTGTGGACGGGCACGTGGTCGTGGATGCGGTGGAGCATGAGAGCGTGCTGGCCTGCGCGTCGACCCACGAGCATCGCTGCGTGCGCGTGGGCCTCGACGGGATCGTGGACCCGAGCGTCGTGGCGGCCGCCATCCGTCCCGACACCGAGCTTGTCTCGGTCGAGCTGGCCAACGGCGAGCTGGGCTGCGTCCAGCCCGTGCGCGCACTTTCGCGCGTGGTGGCCGCCGAGCGCGCGCGCCGCCTCGAGGCAGGTGAGCACCGGCCGCTCTACCTGCACACGGACGCCTCGCAGGCGGCCGGGGCCCTTTCGGTCAACGTGTCCTCGCTCGGGGTTGACCTGCTCACGCTCTCTGCGGCCAAGATCTACGGTCCCAAGCAGGTGGGGCTTCTCTGGGCCTCCGACGACGTTCGGCTGCGTCCGCTCGTCCTTGGTGGCGGGCAGGAGGGCGGCGTGCGCTCTGGCACCGAGAACGTCGCGGGCATCGTGGGCCTTGCGCGTGCCCTTGAGCTCGCCTGCGTTCACCGCGACGAGGAGGCGCGCCGCCTCGCCCGCCTGCGTGAGCGGCTGCGCACGGGCCTTCTCGCCGAACTGCCGTGGATGGTGGTGTCGGGTCCCAAGAACCCCAAGCGTCGCCTCCCTGGGCTGCTTCACGTCTCCTTCGCGGGTCTGGAGGCGCGCCGCCTCGTGATTGGCCTGGAGCGCGAGAGGGTCTCGGTGGGGACCGGGTCAGCCTGCGCGGCGAGCCGGATGCGCGTGAGCCATGTGCTCGAGGCGATCGGCCTGTCGCGAGCGCTGGCCGAGGGGAGCCTTCGTCTCACGCTCGGGCGCCCGACGACCGAGATGGACGTGGACTACGCCGTGGCCGCCCTCGTGCGGGTCGTGCGCGCCGAGATGGAGCGCTGCGGGCTCGACGACGCGGCCTGCGCCCTGCTTGCGGGGGGTGCTCGCTGATGGCGCGCGTCTTCTGCGGTCTGTCGGGCGGGGTCGACTCCGCGCTGGCCTGCGCTCTGCTCGTGGAGGCTGGTCACGAGGTCACGGCCGTCTACATGCGCAACTGGTCGCGCGACCTGCCGGGCTTTAGGTGTCCGTGGGCGGACGACCTGGCCGACGCCGAGCGCGTGGCCGTGACGCTCGGAATCGATCTTGAGGTCTGGGACTGTGAGAAGGACTATCAGGAGACGGTCGTGGACTACCTCGTGAACGCCTACGCACGCGGCTGCACCCCCAATCCGGACGTCATGTGCAATCAGACCATCAAGTTCGGGACCTTCGCCGACCGTGCGTTCGCGCGCGGGGCGGATTTCGTGGCCACAGGCCACTACGGACGCATCGAGCGTGGTGAGGACGGGCACGCGCGCCTTCTGCGGGCACTCGACGAACACAAGGACCAGACCTACTTCATGTGGCGCGTGAGCGAGGGCGTGCTTGCGCGCACGCTCCTGCCCGTGGGCGAGATCGTGAATAAGGCTGAGGTCAGGCGCCTGTGTGCTGAGCGCGGTCTGGGGGTCGAGGACAAGCCCGACTCCGACGGCATCTGCTTTGTGGGCCCGGTGGGCATTCGCACGTTTCTGCTCGATTCCCTCGAACGGCGCGCGGGAGACATCGTGGAGTGGGAGACGGGCAGGGTGCTCGGCCGTCACGACGGGGCCTTCCTCTTCACGGTGGGCCAGAGGCGCGGTCTGAATCTGGGAGGCGGCCCTGCACGCTACGTGGTTTGCACGGACACGGACGCCAACGTCGTCTACGTGACGGCCGATCCAGCCTGTCCCGGCCTATGGACGTGCGAGCTTGCGCTCTCCGACGCCCGTTGGATTGCGGGCGAGCCGCCCGAAGAGGGCGTTTACCTCGTGCGCACCCGACATACGGGAGCGTTGAGGGAGGCCCTGCTCGAGGAGGGTCCCCGTGGTTTATCTCTTCGTTTCTCCGAGTCTGTGCGCACGGTGGCACCAGGTCAGTCTGCCGTGGTCTATGATGGGGTGAACTGCCTCGGGGGCGGTATCATCCAGCGAGACGGTGCTCAGTGCGGCAGGCGGCCCTCCCGCGCCTGAGGCCCACGCGAGGAGAAACGCTGCGGCCCGCGTGTGGTTTGAGCGAGGCGGCCTTGCGCGCGGTACACTAGTCCGACCGTTGGTCTGTCGGCATGACGTCGGGAGCGTTTGGGTGGCATCAGAGCACAACAGGCCCCAGGGCCACAAGGGCGCAAAGAAGGTCCAGCTCAAGGTCTCTGCGGTGCGCGGCGTTACCGCCGAGGATCGCGCCGCCGACAAGAAGAGCATGGGCCAGGTACGAAAAACCGTCATATTTCTGGGCGTCGTCGTTGTTGCCTATGCACTCTACCTCGTCTTCACCGGACAGATCGGCGAGTTCGTGTCGTCGCTTTCCGGCGTGGACGTGGGCTGGATCGTCGCGGGTGTGGTGTGCTTCCTGTTCTATTACGTCTTTGGCGTCCTCGCCTATGTGCTCTCCATCATCGGAGACCCAGACTGCCCCGTGGGCCTGCGTGACCTCATGAGCGTCGAGGCTTCGGGCGTTTTCTTCATGCGCATGACGCCCAACAGCGCGGGTGCCCCTCCCGCCCAGATCTACCGCCTCACGCGCGCGGGCCTCTCGGTGGGGGCCGCGAGTGCGCTCAACTTCACGCGCACCCTGCTCTACGAGGCAGGCGAGGGAGTGTTCTCCGCCATCATGCTCCTCTTCTGCGGCTCGTACTTCTACGAGACCTTCGGTGACGTGACCCTGATCGGCATCTTTCTCTTTGGCTTCAAGATTGTCCAGGTGGGGGGAATCCTCTTTCTGTGCCTGTTCCCCCGGCCGGTGATGGCCCTCGGCAACTGGGCGCTGCGGTTCGCGAACCGTCACGGATGGCTCAAGGACGAGAAGTACGAGAAGGCCTATGCGTTCGTGAACACGCAGGTCATGGAGTTCTCCCGCGCCTTCAAATCGTCGGCCAGCAACGTGGGCGAGATGTGCGCAACAATGGTCGTGAGCCTCCTGCAGCTCGGCTTCATGTATGCGCTTCCGTATTTCGTGCTGCGCTCGTTCGGAGAGCCCGCCGACTTCTTGATATGCCTGGCCTCAGGTTCCATGGTCGAGCTTCTTATCAACGCCGTCCCTCTGCCGGGAGGTACGGGCGGTGCCGAAGTGGGCTTCTCCTACCTCTTCGGGGGCATGTTCGGCGTGCATCTGCCAGCCGGACTCGTGATTTGGCGCGCGATCGAGTACCTGTTGCCGGTCATCATCGCGGTGCCCTGCATGGGCATGCGCTCTGCTGCGGGCGGGGCGTCCCTCAACCGGCGCTGGACCCGTTTCTGGGGTCGTGTGAAGGCGCTCGTGCGTGGTGAGAGGCATGGCCGTGGATTGGTCCGCGGGGGCGGCGTGACGGTCAATCCCAAGGCGGTCAAGCGAGCGCCTACGGCCGCCTCGAGCGTCGAGGAGCGCGTCGCGGCCGGAAAGAAGGCGGCCGCCGAGCGGAGAAGGGGCTCGAAAAAGTAGGCCCCCTGCGTCCGTACCCACATTCTAAGCTCGTAAGATGAACCTCTGAGCCCCTTGCAGCGTGCGAGGGGATGGACCGGGCTCACCACGCAAGAAAGGGGCGACCCCTGCGGGCCGCCCCTGTGGCTATCTCTTGTTTGCGCGAGTCTCGAGCCTACTCAAACACCACCACGGCCTCGGGGCGCTTGACGCGTGCCACGACGGACTCGAGTACGCGGAACGAGTGGTTGAGGTTGACCTGCTCGAGATAGGCCGTCGAGAGGTCCTGCCCCACGGCCAGGTCCATGTTGCGCTCGGCGCAGGCGAGCAGGGCGGCCTTGATCTTGTCGCCCAGGACGGGGGTCAGGTAGACGTGACCCACAAGGGCGCGCAGGCGATCGATCTCGAGGGCGCCGGTGCCCGGCTGGATGCGATGGAGCTTCGCGAACAGCTCAGGGCTCACAACCAGCGAATACGGGCCGTAAAGACCCTTCTTGGCCAGGTGCGCGAGTGCCTCGGCGACGTCGGAGAAGGCGTTTTCTCCCTCGGCCCAGTCGCTGAGCGTGGCCTTGCTGACGCCAGCTGCGGTGAGCAGGCCGTCGTAGCCGCGCGCCGCGTCGCCGAGAAGAACGAGCTCGTCCTCCTTGAGGGCGACCTCCTCGGCGGCGGCAGAGGCCTTGGAGACATCGACGGGCATGCCCGTGCGCCCGGCCGCCTCGAGATCCCGGG
Organism: uncultured Atopobium sp.; assembly: GCA_964430985.1. GTDB lineage: Bacteria > Actinomycetota > Coriobacteriia > Coriobacteriales > Atopobiaceae > Thermophilibacter. The sequence continues at coordinate 6,775 of CAYSIC010000023.1, read as the reverse complement.
CGAGCAGCGTGAAGTCGCTGTAGAGCGTGGGTACCTCAATGACCTTGCGGCCCTCGGTGGTGATGATGCCGCCTTCGGCCTTCTCCCCAACCGCCGTGGCGTCGTCGATGGTGACGTGGGTTTGCCCGGCGCCCAGCGGCCCAAACAGGTGCAAGAAGCGTCTGCTCACGAGCGCCTGACGAGCTGTGCTCGTGACGGCTTCGTCAATGCGTCCCCACAGGCTCTCCGGTAGCGAAACGGCTTCCCTTGATAGATAGCTCATGAATTCCTCCTTTTTATAGAAGTTACTGATCGAGCAGACTTCCCACGGTGGAGGAGGGGGTGTCGGCGGTTCCGGCCGAGGTGTCCTGCGCCGGACCCGTGATGCCGAGGTCGGCCAGCATCTCCTGGACTTCTCCCTCGCCAGAGGCCAGGTGTTCGACCTCCTTGGGGTCAAGGGTCTTGAGAAGCGTCAGAAGCTCTCCGACGTGGGCGCGTTCCTCGTCGCGGATGTCGGACAGGACAGCCTTCGCAGCTACGTTGTCGGTAGCCTGGACATGGGCGTCGTAGAGGTAGATCGCCTCGAGCTCTCCCGCGAGGTCAAGACGAACCGCCTGAATGAGCTCGTCCTCGTTGAGCTTTCTGTTGACGTTGCCCTGAAACGGATTCGCAAATGCTGGCATAAGACCGCTCCCTTCCATAGGTGACACCATAAGTGCATTCAATTGTTATACCCATCTCCCCTTGCTCGCATTCGGGCGAGGGGAGATGGCAGAGACGCGCATTTTATCCTGGGCTGAGTGTCCGCTCATGAGGTCGAGCTCTTGGTAGAGCAAGAGGCTCCCCGAGGGACGAATCGTTACGTACTTGTAACTTTTGAGCCGCTCACGTAGGCAATTCGTTTCTTCACCCGAAAAGTCAAATCTAAATCGTCTTACAACGTTATATTTACGCTCAGGCCGTCAACCTAGGAGGAGAAGCAATGAAGAAAGAGCACGAGGATCAGATTCTTGCGGTAGCCAAGGCCGTCAGGGAGCGCGTCGAGAAGGGCGGGGTGTCCAACGTCTACTTCGTCGCCTGCGGCGGGTCACAGGCATCCATGATGCCGGCGCAGTACCTTTTCGATCGTGAGCTCACGATTCCTTCCGCCATCTACACCTCGAACGAATTCAACTACGGCACCCCCAAGGCCTTTGGCAAGGACTCCATCGTCTTCACCATCTCGCACTCTGGGAACACGCCCGAAACAGTTGCCGCTGCCCAGCGCGCTACGGACGCGGGCGCCCTGTCGATCTGCTTTTCGAACGAGATCGACTCGCCGCTCTGGAAGGCAGCCGGCCACCAGGTCCACTACGACCACGGCCCCGAGGCGGATGAGGCTGACAAGGGCGGCTGCGTGGAGCTGCGCGCCTGGTTCGAGCTCCTGAAGGTCCTCGATGCGGACCACGCGGCTAAGTGGGAGGCAGCCTCGAAGTCCGTGGACGAGATTCCCGCCCTCAAGGAGAAGGCCATTGCGCAGTTCAAGGACGCGTGCACCACGTACGCCTCCGATACCAAGCGCGAGAGGCTCATCTACACCATGGGCTCCGGTGCCAACTACGGTGAGATGTACTCTCTCGCCGTCTGCTGGCTCATGGAGATGCAGTGGGTCAACTCCAACTGCATTCACTCGGGCGAGTACTTCCATGGCCCGTTCGAGATTACGGACTTCGACGTTCCCTTCATCATCTCCGTGGGCAACGGCGCCACGCGTCACCTCGACGAGCGTGCGCTGGCCTTCGCCAAGAAGTTCTCCGACAAGATTCTCGTCATCGACGAGAACGACTTTGACTTCGGCAACGTGCCCGCAGCGGTTCAGGAGTACGTCGCTCCCGAGATCCTGGGCTCCGTCATCCGCGTGTTCGTGGAGGCTCATGCCCACGACACCGGCCACAGCCTCTCCGTTCGTCGCTACATGTGGCAGATGGAATACTAGGCGGATTGACGTTCGAAGAAACGGAGAGGGGAGGTCCACATGAGGCTCGTTGCCCTGGGAGACTGCGTCTGCGACTGCTACCTCGACGATGGCGTCTTCTATCCGGGTGGCCAGGCCGTAAACGTGGCGGTCAACGCCCGGCAGTCGGGGGCCCAGGAGTCCAGCTTCGTTGGCGTCTTCGGCGACGACTACGCCGCGGAGCACGTGCGGGCCTCCCTTGCCGCTGAGGGGGTGGGGACCGAGCGCTGTCGTCGGGCCTATCTGCGCACCGCCATGCCGGGCGTACGCATCATAGAGGGCGATCGGGTGTTCTTCCACGGCGCACGCGACACGGTCGCCCACCTGCTCCAGATGAGGATCGCCGAGGAGGACCTCGCGTTTCTATCCGGCTTCGACGTGTGCCACACCACCAACGAGGCCAACGTCGACGCCGATCTGGCGCGCATCCATGCGGCGGTCCCCCTCTCGTACGACTTCTCGATCGATCGCGACGAGGGATGGCTCCGCCGGATATGCCCGAGCGTCGACATCGCGTTTTTCTCGGGCGCAGGTCTCTCGGATGATCAGATCGCAGAGCTGATGGAGTTCGTCGGAAGCCTGGGACCCTCGGTCGTGGTGGTTACCAAGGGCGAGGGAGGCAGCATCTGCAGTGCTGACGGCATCATCTACGAGCAGGGCATCGTTGCCTGTGACGCGATTGACCCCATGGGCGCCGGCGACTCCTTCGCCGCCGCGTTCCTCGTGAGCTACTTCGACACCAGAGACGTTGCCCGATCGTTGGCCTTCGCCGCCGCACGGGCATCCGAGACCTGTACCAAGCACGGGGCTTTTGGCTATCCGCATCCTATCGAGCGGTAGTCGGATCGAGGGTCCGCCTGGGCCCTCCCAAGGGAAAGGGAACATCATGAACTTCAAGTATGGTATCCCCACTATGTCGCGGCGGAGCTTCATGAAAGCCGGAGCGGGTGCGGCAGGCCTGGCCTTCATGGGCGCGGGCCTCGCTGGCTGCGACGGCTCGGGCTCGGACTCCGGCGGCGCGGACGCGGGAGGATCCTCGAGCGAGGGGCAGATCGCCAACATCGCCGTGGTCACTGCCGTCGTCTCGCTCGATCCCATCGTCGCCGGCGACGGGATTTCCATGGCCGTCATTAGTAACTGCGTCGAGGGCCTCTTCGTCAAGGACGCCGACAGCCAGATTCAAAACGGCCTCTGCGAGACCTACGAGGTCTCCGATGATCAGCTGACGTACACCTTCCACCTGCGCGACGGCATCACCTGGAGCAATGGCGATCCTCTGGTCGCCGCCGACTTCGTCTACGCCTGGCAGAGAAACGCCCTCGCGGACAACGGCGCGGCCGACTTCCAGTACCAGATCGAGATGGCCGCCCTCAAGAACTACGTCGACGTCTTAGCTGGCACCGTTGACGTCTCCGAGCTGGGCGCCAAGGCCATAGACGACAAGACCATAGAGATCGAGCTCGAGCATCCCGTTCCCTTCCTCCTCGACCTCCTCGCCTTCACGCCCTGGGTCCCCATCCAGCAGAAGTTCCGCGAGGAGAAGGGCGCCAGCTTCGGGCTGACCAAGGATGACATGCTCTACTGCGGCCCCTTCACGCTCACCGAGTACGAGACCTCGGGCAACACCATCGGCCTCACCAAGAACCCGAACTACTGGGACGTCGCCAACGTGGGGCTCGCCGGCGTCAACCTGCAGATCATCTCCGACACGCAGCAGGCCGTCATGTCCTACGAGAGCGGCACCGTCGACTACGTCGAGCTCACGGGCGAGCTGGTCAACCAGTACTCCGGAGAGAACGGCTTCGAGAAGGTCGCCGGTAGCTATATCTACTACCTCATGACCAACACTACCAAGCCAGGACTGGACAACGAGAACTTCCGCATCGCGCTTGCTTACGCGCTCAACCGCCAGGACATCTGCGACAACGTTCTCAAGGACGGTTCCACGCCTGCGAACCAGATGTGCATGGTGGGCCTGTACACCCGCGAGGACGGTACCGACTTCGCCGCCGCGAGCCCGCAGCTCTACGCATACAATGAGGCCAAGGCCAAGGAGTACTGGGAGAAGGCCAAGGCCGAGACGGACGTCCGCGAGTTCACCATCCTCTATGACCAGGAGAAGGACTTCGCGCAGACCACCTGCGCCTACATCCAGGACACCGTCCAGAAGACCCTCGACGGCCTGACCATCAACCTGGAGTCCACTCCCAAGAAGAATCGCCTCGATCTCGAGGGAAAGCGCGACTACGAGGTGATCTTCCACGCATGGGGTCCGGACTACGCCGACCCGACGGCCATCCTGGCCATGTACGAGTCCAAGCACCCCTCCAACTACTCCGATTGGGTGAACGAGGAGTTCGACGAGAACTACGAGAAGGCCAACACGGTCGACTCCGGCGACGCCGAAGCGCGCTGGGACGAGCTCATGCGCTGCAACGAGGTCTGCACCGAGCAGGCCGTCTGCACCCCCATCTTCCAGACGGGGCTCGCGTCTCTCACCAAGGAGAACGTCACGGGCGTCACGGCCCATATCACGGGTATCAGCTGCTTCTACAAGTACGTCGAGAAGCAGTAGCGCAGGGGCGAGCGCACGATTGAACACCAAGGACGGGGAGGTCGGTCATGAGCCAGGAAATCACCGAGAAGAAGGGGGAGGGGCAGAGGGGTGGCGAGATGGGCCGCTACGTGGCCAAGCGCCTGATCATGGCGCTTATCACCCTGTTCGTCATCCTTCTCATGCTCTTCCTTCTTCTCTCATTCATGCCGGGCTCCCCGTTCAACAACGAGGAGAAGCTCTCCCCTGACCAGATAGCCCAGCTCAGGGCCTACTACGGCTTGGACAAGCCGCTCATGGAGAGGTTCTTTATCTACGTGGGCAACATGCTGCACGGGGACTTTGGCGTCTCCTATAACATTCAGACGAACATGCCCATCTCCCAGATGGTGGGTCCGCGCATTGCGGTGTCGGTGGGAATCGGCCTTGAGGCGGGCATAATCGGAGCGCTCATCGGAATCGTCCTCGGCATCGTGGCGGCCCTCAAGCAGCGCTCGGGGTGGGACACGGCGGCGACCATCATCGCGGTCCTCGGCGTGAGCCTGCCATCCTTCGTCTTCGCCCTGGCGCTCTCGTACTTTCTTGGATTCAAGCTCAAGCTCTTCCCGCTCATCTACAACACGGAACAACCCCTGTCCTCGTCGGTGCTGCCTGTGATCGCGCTCTCCATGTTTACGCTCGCGAGCGTCGAACGCTACACGCGTTCGGAGATGGTGAGCATCATGGACTCAGACTTCATGATGCTCGCCAAGTCCAAGGGCCTCCCCAAGGCCACGCTCGTTATCCGCCACGCGCTCAGGAACATGCTTATCAGCGTCATCACGGTGCTCGTTCCGCTGCTTGTGGGACTTATGACCGGCAGTCTGGTCATCGAGAAGATCTTCTCGATACCAGGCCTGGGGAGTCTTTACATCACCGCCATCCAATCCAACGACTACAACGTGGTGCTTGCGATCAGCTTCATCTACAGCGTGATGTTCATCCTGGCCATGCTCATGGTGGACGTCCTCTACGTGGTGATAGATCCGCGCATCCGCATAACGGGGGGCAAGTAAATGGAGGCCCAGACACATGCGGCGGACACGGCCGACGACGACCTGTTCCAGCTGAGCCACGTCGAGCATGCGGAGGCGGCCGAGCGCGAGTACGCGGACTACTCCTATGGCCGAGAGATACTCAACCGCTTCCTTGCCAACAAGGGAGCCACCATCTCCATCATAATCATCGCCCTGGTGGTGATCGTGGCCCTCATCGCCCCGGCCGTGAGTCCTTACACGTACTACGACACCAACTCGGTTCAGGCCAACCTGCCGCCTCGCGTTCCCGTCCTCGAGCAGATTGGCATCTGCACGGGCTACCGCGGGGGTCAGGACGCGTATGCGATGTCCGGGGCCAGGGACGACTATCACCTCTTTGGCACCGACAACCTCGGGCGCGACATCTGGACCAGGGTCTGGAGCGGCACGCGCATCTCCCTGGCCATCGCCTTGGTGGCCGTGGTCGTGGACGTGATCGTTGGGGTGGTCTACGGACTCGTGTCCGGCTACTTCGGGGGTAGGGTGGACATGGTGATGCAGCGCATCACGGAGATCTTGAGCTCGATTCCCCAGCTCGTCATAGTCACGCTCATGATTGTGGTCCTGAAGCCCGGGCTGGGCAACATCGTGATCGCCCTGTTCATCACCGGGTGGATCGACATGAGTCGCATCGTGCGCGCTCAGGTGCTCAAGCTCAAGAACCAGGAGTTCGTGCTGGCCGCCCGCACGCTCGGCGTGGGTGCGCGCGACATCATCTTCCACGAGATCCTTCCCAACTCGCTCGCGCAGATCATCGTGACATTCATGTTCTCGGTTCCCAACGCCATCTTCCTCGAGGCCTTCCTCGCATTCGTGGGCCTGGGCATCCCCGCCCCCACGGCGTCTCTGGGCGTCCTCATCAACGACGGCTACAAGGCCGCCACCATCTTCCCGTATCAGGTGCTCATCCCCGTCGTCGTGCTCGCCCTGCTCATGCTCGGGTTCAACCTCTTCGGTGATGGCCTGCGCGACGCGATCGATCCGGAAAGGTCGTAAGCAGCCATGTCAAAGAAACGTCGCCAGATACTGCGCATGCGCGACCTGAGGATCTCGTTCAAGACCGCCAACGGCACCGTCCGGGCGGTCCGTGGGGTCGATCTGGACGTCTATCGCGGGGAGACCGTGGCCATCGTGGGGCAGTCGGGCTCCGGCAAGTCCGTGACCGTCAAGCAG
>CAYSIC010000022.1:0-22582 GCA_964430985.1 uncultured Atopobium sp. | reverse complement strand
GAGTAACCCCAGGAGAACCCCAGGAGAACCCCGAGTAACCCCAGGAGAACCCCAGGAGAACCCCGAGTAACCCCAGGAGAACCCCAGAAAAAAAATTTATGTATGACTCCGCTCTTACATAAAAGATGGACATTCGTGCTGCACGTCCTTGCGACCTGCGGATTTGTCAGTAGTTTCACTCTTTGTTAGCGTCTCGAGTCGACATAAATCTTTTCAAGAGGGGTGAGAGAGGCCGGGCGGAGCTTATCTCAGCGTTCCAGCTGACGTTCGCGAGAATCTTTCGGCTCCCGAGGCCCTCGTCCTAAGGATTGGGCGCAATTTATATCTTCGAGGGCGAGAAGCCCCTCCAGAGCCCCTCTTGTCCGGACATTATGCCTGCTGAGCTGCCGAGAAGAGGCCTTGGAGGGCCTTCGCCTATCAATAAAGCGTCCCGATTCAGCCAGGGGAGAACGCCGCGGTATGTCTGGGGGCGTGGCAGCGGCAACAAGAAGAGGCCTCGGTAGGCTGTCGAGAGGTGACTACAGCTGCAGCTCCCAGAGACTGGTCCAGCCAGGCAGGTGAAGGCCCTCGTACGGGAGCCAGATCGGTCGGTGCCTCACGAAGCCCCAGCGCTCGTAGAGCGCGTTGGCCGACACGTTGAAAACCGACGTGTTTATCCGCACCACGCGAGCTCCCAGCTCACGCGTCGCGCGCTCGCCGGCGCAGAGAAGCGCTACGGAGACACCGCGCCCCTGCGCCGCGGGGTCCACGGCCAAAAGGTGGTAGCTTGCAAGCTTGCCTGCGGGCAGCGCCTCCCAGTCGGGTCCGCCGGTGCCGCGTCCGGCTCCGGGCAGGCTCCCGTCGCCCATGTCGGCGTCGTGGTCGACGGCGAGGGCACCAAGAAGCCTGGCACTCGAGAGGGGCGTCCCATCGCACACGTCGGACGCCTCGAAGGCTCCCCAATACGAGCCGGCAGCCAGGAGCTCGCGCACAAGGCCCACGGGTGGCCAGACGTCTTGGACCCAGCCGGAGGTGCCGGGCCTCGTGTCCACGTGCTCGTAGAGGGCGTCGAGCGCAGCTGCCCAGCGCTCCTCGCACGGCAGTGGCACCACGATGACGTCGGTCGGGGCGTCGGCCGCGCCCAGCGAGCCGGGCGTGCGGCGGATGTCGTTTTGGGCCACCGTGGTCAGAAGCCCGCGCGTCACGGCGTCCGCGGCCACCTTGGGCAGCGTGTGGTCGGCCCCGGGCACCACGATCAGCCGTGCGCCGGGGATGGCCTCGGAGATGCGACGGGTCTCCTCAGGCAAGATGGTGTCCAGCTCGCCGACCATGATCGTGGTCGGGCAGGCAATGCCTGCGAGAGACGCGGCATCTATCTGTGGCTGGTCGACCATGAGCTGGAGGAGCTCGGCGATCTGGCCCGCCTCGGAGGGGGAGGGCACGGCCGTCCCGTCGTCTAGAAGCACGCCCTCTCGTCCGCCGACAGCCCAGGCGCGGTTGGCCTCCGCAGCCTCGACCATGAGGCGGCGATCCTCGTCGGGGAGCCCCTCCGGTGTGAGGTTCGCGCCGAGTGCGGTGAGAGAGAGCACGTGGGACCCCCAGTCGCGGGCCAGAAGGAGCCCCAGGATGGCCCCATCCGAGAAGCCGAGCACGTGAACCTGGGCCCCCCCGAGCCGTGCGCAGACCTCACGCGCGTCGGCGGCCATGAGCTCGTAGCTGAGCGGGGCCTCCCCGCGCGAGCTCTCGCCCTGGGCGCGGGAGTCTACGGCCACCACAGAGCGACCCGTGGCCACCACGGCGTCGATCGTGGGGCCGAAGATGCCGTGCTCCTCGCCATTGCCGTGAAGCATGAGCACGGGGGCAACGCCGGCCACCAGACCAAAGGGCGTGCCCGGCTCGTCGCGGACGCCCGCGGGTGCATAGACCCAGGCCACGATGGCGGCGCCATCCTCGCGCGGAACCTCGACGCGTGTCGCGAGCGGGCAGTGCGGCCGCTCGTAGGGACGGCCCACATGGACGGGCGGAATGGGCGCATCGACCGGCGGCACCGATGCGGAGGTTCCCATAGCTAGCGGCCCCTCTTTTGGGAGGGATGCTTCTCGAAGAAGTCGAAGCGTGGAGGCAGGGCCACGAGCTCGTGCTCCTCGGGCCTCTCGCCACGTGCGCGCGCAAGCTCGACGGGGCCGTCGAATGCGTGCTCCCACGAGAAGAACTCCTCCGCCGTGAATCCCAGGTAGGCGCAGATCTTCTCGCAGCCAGCGGGAACGCAGGGGTGCATGAGGAGGGTCGTCGTGCGCAGTGCCACGAAGGCGTCGGCGAGGGCCTGCGCGTAGGCGCCATCATTGCCCCTGGCGGCCTTGGAGGCCTCGTCCCAGCGCTTGTTGGCGGTGCGGCAGAACTCCTCTGCCACGCCGAGCGCGCCGTGGGCATCGAAGCCATGGGCCGCGCGCTCAAAGGCGAGCGTGGCCTCGCGAGCGGAGTCCGTGGCCTCGGCCGCGGGTGCGCAGGCGGGAAGATGCCCCGCGCAGACGTTAGCCGCCCCGTAGAGGCACGAGCGCGCCAGGCGGTTGAAGATGTTGGTGAGGAAGGCGCTCTCCTTGAGCGTGGGATCCACGACGCGCGGGTCGTCTCTCACCAGGACGTCGGCACCGGTGGCCTTGTCCTTGTGCGAGACGGAGGTGTCAAAGGCCTTGGGGCTGAACGAGACGGCCCTCTGGTCGAGCCCCAGGGACAGCCAGTGAGCGCGCAGCTGCTCGGCGGTGTAGTGCTCGAGGAGCTCGGAGGCCAGGGGCGGCTTGATGTCGCCCGATGAGGACGCCTTCTTGTTCATGAACAGGAGATGGTAGTTGGCCACGGGCACGTCCTGGGTGAGCTTCCAGTCGAGCGCCTTCCACAGGGCGGGCTGTGCGACGCAGTAGAAGTAGATGTTGTCCTGCCCTATGAACTGATAAACGCGTGCATCGCCCGCGCACCACCAGTCGCGCCAGTCAGTCGAGGAGAAGCGACCCGGCTCGGAGGCGGCCAGCGCGGCCTGCGTGAAGGAGATGGGGGCCCACAGGCTCTCCGGCCAGCACCAGACCGTGAGGTCACGGGTGCCCTCGAGGTCGGGGGCGGCCACGCCCCAGTCGATGTTTCCGGTGATGCGAAACGGCAGCAGGCACTTGCCCGTTCGAAAGCGCACTCCCGCGGCGTCCAGGACCTCGCGCGCCTCGTCTCGTGTCCGCCAGTCGGCAAACGTGAGCGAGAAGGATTGCTGGTTGCCCTCGGGCTCCGCGAGCTCGTGGGAGGGCAGCGTTCCCGCGACCTGGTCGTAGGCTGCGCGGAACTTCGTGGGGATGTAGATGACGGGGTTCACGAGCGACTCGCGGACGGTCTTGGTCACGACGCCGCGCACCTGCGGGTCGAGGTCCCACTCGTCCATGAGGCGCTCGAGCTCCTCGCGAAAGACAGGTAGGTCAAAGTACCAGTTGTCGACCGGACGCAGCTCGGGGGTCGTACCGGTGAGTTCGGAGACGGGGGAGATGAGGTCCTCGGGGTCGAACTGGTGGCCGAGGTCGCACTCGTCGGCATAGGCCTTGTCGGACTTGCAGCCGCGCACGGGGCAGCGCCCGCGCACCTGTCGCCCGTTAAGGAAGGTCTGGGCCTGGACGTCATAGAACTGGCGCGTGGTGCGGCGGAAGAGGTGCCCTCGCTCGTAGAGGCGGCGCACGACGCGCTCGGTGAGTTCGGCGTGCACCTCGCGTGCGGGCGCAAGGCCCGAGCCACCGAACAGGTCGAGCGAGACCTCGTAGGCATCGAGCGCTGCGGCCTGAGCCTCGTGGTTTGCTCGGACGTAGTCGGTCAAGGTGCCTTCGTAGCCCTCCTGCTCGACCCTCTTGCGGTAGCCCTCGGCGATGGGGGAGCCGTAGCAGTCGGTGCCAGAGACGAACAGGACGTTTTCGGCCCCGATGCGGTCGCGCAGGAAGCGCGCGAAGAAGTCGGCGGGCACGAAGACTCCGCCGATGTGGCCGAAGTGCAGGTTCTTGTTGCCGTACGGCATGCCGCCGGTCACGACGGCGCGCGCCGGAAAGCTCGGGCGCGCGGTGGGGTTCTCACAAGCCATGAAGATGTCCCTCTCGCATAGGTCTTGAGTTCTGGTGATCCGGTCTATTCTCGCACGTCTCTGCGAGCCGTGCGAGCGCACGTCTCGAGTGGCCCCGCTCGCGCGCTATGATGGCTTCATGCGCACGATCACCGACATAGACGTCTTGAGCGACGCTGCCCTGCAGGCGAGAGTCACGCGCTGGTCAGGGGCTCTTTTAGTGGCGGGCCTCATGCTTGCCGTGGTCGCGGCCACGATCGTGGACGCGAGTCCGCATGACCTTGTGAACCCATGGTGGTGGATCGCCCTGGCCGGCGGCTCGCTCGCGGCACTGCCAGTCCACGAGCTCGTGCACGCGATGGCGTTCAAGCTTGCGTGTCCGGGGTGTCGGGTGAGCTTTGGCCATCAGGACGCCTTCCTCTACACCAAGACCGATGGCGCCTGCGGCTCGCGTGCTCGCATGGTCTGCGTCCTGCTCGCGCCGGCGGTCGTGGTCACGGCTGTGCTGGCGGCGCTCGCGCTGGCCGCCGATCGCCCGGTCCTGGCCGTCCTTCTGGCCTTCGCGCACCTCTCGGGCTGCTCGGGCGACCTTCTTATGGCCCGCGAGGTCCTGCGTGAGTCCGCCTGCACGCACGTTCGAGATACCGAGTTCGGCATCACTCTTTTGTCCGACATCGATTCCAATCACGAGGAGGCCTCATGAGAGAGCCCCTGAACCAGACGATCGCCCAGCTGCACGAGAGGAGGTCCGTGCGCGTCTTCACCGAGGAGCCCGTGAGCGCCGCCGACGAGAGCGCGATCCTGGAGGCGGCCTGTCAGGCTCCCACGGCGGGAAACCAGCAGCTCTACTCCATCATCGTCGTTCGCGACCAGGCAAAGAAGGATCGCCTCGCCGAGACCTGCGACCACCAGACCTTCATTGCTAGGGCGCCGCTCGTGCTCGCTTTTGTCGCCGACGTGCGCCGCTGGTGGCGTGGCTTCGAGCTCGCCGGAGCCAAGCCGCGCAGGCCGGGCCCGGGGGACTTCGTGCTCTCCTGTCAAGACGCGCTTATCGCCGCGCAGAACGCGACCACGGCCGCCTGGAGCCTGGGGATAGGCTCCTGTTACATCGGCGACGTCCTCGAGCGAGGGGAGGAGCAGGCGCAGATCCTGGGCTGCCCGTGCTACGTGGTCCCCGTGACCCTGCTCGTTCTGGGCCATCCCACCGAGGGGCAGGTGGCACGGCGCAAGCCCGCGCGCGCCCCCCTTGACGAGGTGGTCTTCGAGGACGCCTATGTCGACGTCTCGGACGAGCGTCTTCGTGCCGACCTGGGCAGAAGGCAAGGGGCCGGGCCCGCGGACGTCGAGGCGGCGGACGAGCGTCTTCGCGCCTTCTGCGAGCGCAAGTGGAATTCCGCCTTCGCGCGCGAGATGAACCGCTCGGTCGCGGCCACGCTCTCTGCCTTCGACGATGAGGGCCGCGACGACCTGTTCCGGGAGGGGGAGTGACGGTGGGCGCCGTTGACGTCGTGGGCGCCTCCGAGGCTCCCGTGGGCGGGCGCGTCGCGCTGCTGCTCCACGCGTGCTGCGGCCCTTGCTCGCTCGAGCCGGTGCGCCTGCTGCGCGAGGAGGGCTTCGAGCCCACGATTCTGTGGAGCAACCCCAACATCCAGCCTTTGTCCGAGCACGATCGGCGCCTCTCTACGCTCATGACATGGGCTAGGGAGGTGGCCCAGGTTGACGTTATCGTGGGGGGAGACGACCGCACGGCGTGGGAGCGCGTCGCGGGTCCGGCCGGCTTCGACCGCAGGCATCGCTGCCGGGCGTGCTACGCGCTGCGCCTCGACGAGCTATGCCGCGTGGCGGTCGAGCGCGGCTTCACACACGTCTCAACGACGCTGGTCGTCTCGCCCTACCAGCTCTTTGACGACTGCGGAGAGATTCTAGCGCGCCTCGCTGACGCGCGGGGGCTCGCGGCCGTGTGGCACGACTTCAGACCCTACTATCCCTGCGCCACCAAAAAGGCGCGCGAGCTGGGAATGTATCGGCAGTGCTACTGCGGCTGCCGCTTCTCGGCGGCCGAGGCCGCCCTCGAGCGCCACGAGGCCCGCGACGAGCGCAAGCGCGCCAAGGCCGCGACTCGCGTTCGCGCTTAAGCGACGTCTGCACGCCCGCGCCTCTCGTCCCGTGCGTTGGCGTCCCCCGAGCGCTATTCTTCTCGGCGGAAACTATCGACGAGAGGAAACCATGCGCACCGACGACTTCGACTACCCGCTTCCCGACGAGCTCATCGCTCAGGCCCCGGCCGAGCCGCGCGACTCGTGCCGCCTGCTCGTGCTCGACCGCGCGGACGGCTCGGTGGCGCACCGATGCTTCACGGACGTCATTGACTACCTGGAGCCGGGCGACCTGCTCGTGGCCAACAAGACGCGCGTCTTGCCCGCGCGCCTCGTGGGCAAGAAGCGCAGGACGGGCGGGGTGTCCGAGACGCTTCTGCTTAAGCGCCGCGAGGACGTGGATGCGCTCGGCGGCACCTGGGAGTGCCTGGTCAACCCAGGCAAGCGCCTCAAGCCCGGCGCCGTGATCGAGTACCGGGCCGGCGGCCTGCACGCCCCGGACTCCTCCCCGGTCGTGCTCACCGGTGAGATTCTCGACTTTCTGGACGACAATCGCGGGGGCCGCCTCGTGCGCTTTCGCCCGCAGGGGACGGGCGAGGCCGGCCGGCCGCGCTCGCTCGACGAGGCCATCCACGCCGCCGGCCACGTGCCGCTGCCTCCCTACATCACCCAGTACGAGGGCGATCCCGAGAAGTACCAGACCGTCTACTCCATGCACGAGGAGCACTCTGCCGCAGCGCCCACGGCGGGTCTGCACTTCACCCCCGGGCTCATTGAGCGGATTCGCGAGAAGGGCTGCGGCTGGGCCACGGTCGAGCTCGAGGTGGGCATCGACACCTTCCGCCTGGTGAGCGAGGACGATCCCACTCAGCACGTCATGCACACCGAGCGCTACCACGTGAGTCAGGAGGTCGTCGACGCGGTCCACGCCACCAAGGCGGCCGGACATCGCGTGGTCGCGGTGGGCACGACCTCGGTCCGCTCGCTCGAGAGCGCCTGGGAGGCAGGGGCCGCGCCGTCGGATCCTCCCGTGGTGGCGCGCCGCTTCGAGCGGGCCCCAGGGGCGGGGGAGGGAGACCTCGTCGCGCGCGGGGACGCCACGACCGACCTCTATCTCATGCCCGGCTCCACCTATCACGTGGTCGACGCCCTGATTACCAACTTCCACGTGCCGCGCTCCACGCTCATGATGCTCGTCTCGGCCCTGGCCACGCGCGATCAGATCATGGCTGCCTACCAGGAGGCCATCGACGATCGCTACCGCTTCCTCAGCTTCGGCGACGCCATGCTCATCGAGTAGGGTCCTCCGTAGGGCTCTCGCTGCACGAGTGGCTCGCGGCGCTTTTGCCGAGAAGAGCGCCGCGAGCGCCCCGCCCGCCCCGCCCGCCTAGAGCCACCAGACGAGAAGCGCCACGAGCGCGATTGCGCACGCTGCGACCGCGACGAGGATGAGCCGCTGCGTGCGGGTCGTTGACTTCAGCGTGCGCTCTTCGTCGGCGAGGGCACCGACGACCTTCTCCTGCGCGGCCACGGCTGCGCGGCCCTCGGCCACGCTCGCGCGCAGCCTCGCCGTCTCCTCGGGGCTTGCGTGGATCGAGATTGCCTCGTCGAGCAGGGCCTGGGCCTGATCGTGCTTCTCGGCGGCCTCGTCGTGAGCGGCCTTGGCGTCGTTGGCCTGCGTCTGTAGAGACAAGATCCGCGCCTCGAGGTCCTTCTCGGCTGATTTTGCCTGGGTGAGCAGATCGTCGTAGGTGCCCTTGAGGGCATCGTAGCTTTCTTTGGCCTTCTCCTGCTCGCTCTTGGCCTCCTCGAGCGAGCGGTTCTGGGTCCAGAGGTGCGCGCTTGCGGCGTCCACCTTCGCCTGTGCGTTGCTCGAGACCGCCCCGACCTCGGCGCGGGCGGACTCGACGTGGGCGAGCGCTCCTACGACCCCGTCGTGAAGCTTGGAGATGGCGCGCCCCTCGACGTGCTTTTCCTGGGCCCGGTCCAGTTCGTCTTGGGCCTTGCGCAGACGCGCCTGGGAGGCGTCCAGGGCGCGATTGGCTGCGGCTATGCTCTGCTCGCGATTGGTGGTTGCGGCCTTGACCTGGCTCTGGGCCCCGCGCACCGCGCGCTTGGCCTCGGCCACCGCGCCGTTGACGTCGTCCATGCGCGAGCGCGCGTCGTCGACGGCGCGCTTGTGGGGCCGTAGCTCCAGCTCATGGTCCGAACGCAGGCGCGCGAGTTCGCCTGTGAGCTGCTCGACCTGCGCCTCGAGAGACTCCACCTGGCTTCTCTGGGAGGAGACCTCCTTTGATGCCTCCTCGACGATGGCGCCCTGCTCGGCGACGATTCCCTCGTAGGTGCGCTCGATCTCGTCGCGTCGCTCGAGGACCCTCTCGTCGTCGGCGAGCGAGGCCTCGAGCTCTCGAAGCTTTGCGCGGGCCTCCCCATGTTCGCGTGAGGCCGCGTGGACGTCGCGCACGGCGGAGAGCCCCCCGTGCAGGGTCGAGGCCGCCGCTCCCGCCGCCTCACGCGCTGCCGAGAGCGCCGCGTTGCCGCGCGCCTCGTCCGTCTCCGCTGCCGGATCGTCGTTCGTCACGGGCTCCTCGCGCTCTACCCGATCGTCTGTCATAGGGCCCTCCCCACCTCATTTTCCCTGCGAGGGCTCCGCCGCCGGGGCCGCCCTCCACGAGTTTCCATTGTGCCGCAGAGGCGCGCCTCGCCGCCTCCGAATTGCGTGTACCCCAAAGACTTTGCGACCTCCTCAAGAACGTGCCTGTCAAAAGGCCCCATGTTTGATAGGATGAGAGCAGAGTTTCGGGGCGCCAGAGCGTCCCCGCCTGACAGGTGATTCTGGAAAGGGAGTCCACAGCATGGTTTCTAAGCAGACAAGCATCATAAACGCCACAGGTCTTCACGCTCGCCCCGCATCCGTCTTCGTGACCGAGGCCAAGAAGTATCAGTGCAACGTGACCATCAAGAACGTCGACAAGGACTCTGCGCCTGTCAACGCCAAGTCGATTATGATGATCCTGGCCGCTGGCCTGGGCACGGGCACCAAGGTCGAGGTCTCCTGCGACGGTGCCGACGAGCAGGACGCACTGGATGCGCTTATCGCCCTCATCGACAGTGGCTTCGGAGAGTAAGTAGCGCCTCCTTTCTTACGCATGAGAAACGGCCCGGCGCCCCTAGGGGCGCCGGGCCGTTGTCGCTTGCCCGTCCCCGGCGCGACCGCGATAATGGACGCCGGCCGCGATAGAAGGCGGTGCCGAGACGAGGGGGAAGCTCATGCACGAGGGACACGAGGAGCAAAGGGTCGCGCCGGACGGCTGGGGGCGCGGCGAGGAGGCTGACGAGGCGAGCTGGTTCTCCTATGACGTCGTGGCCACCGACCCCGCCACGCATGCGCGCGCCGGCGTCTTCCACACCCCGCACGGAGACATTCCCACGCCCATCTTCATGCCCGTGGGAACCAAGGCCACGGTCAAGGGGCTCCTGCCGTCTACGCTCGAGCAGATGGGCACCAAGATTCTGCTCTCCAACACCTACCATCTCTCGATGCGCCCCGGCGCGGACCTCGTGGCCGCGCGCGGCGGCCTGCACGACTTCATGCGCTGGCAGGGCCCCATCCTCACGGACTCGGGCGGCTTTCAGGCCTTCTCGCACGAGGAGTTCTTCAAGCTCTCGGACGAGGGCGTGCGCTTTCGTGCCGTGGACTACGATGGCTCCTGGGTTAGTTGGACTCCCGAGGAGAACATGCGCATCGCCCAGCAGCTTGGGGCCGACATCGTGATGCAGCTCGACCAGTGCGTGGGCTGGCCCGCTCCCCGCGAGAAGGTCGAGCGCTCCGTGGAGCTCTCGAGCATGTGGGCCGACCGCTGCTTTGCCGCGCACACCAGGGCCGACCAGGCCCTCTTTGGCATCGTCCAGGGCGGCATGGACCTCGATCTGCGCGTGCGCAGCCTACGCCACCTGGAGGAAGCCGGTGACTTCCCTGGCTACGGGATCGGGGGCTACTCGGTCGGCGAGGACCAGAAGACCATGTTCGAGAGCCTGGCACCCCTCGTCTCGGAGCACATGCCCACGAACAAGCCTCGCTACCTCATGGGCGTGGGCACGCCCTCGACCCTGGTCCACGCCGTCGGCTTCGGGGTGGACATGTTCGACTGCGTGCTGCCCACGCGCACGGCTCGCATGGGGACGGCCTTCTCGAGCGAGGGCCGGTTGAACCTCAAGAACGCGCGCTTTGCCACGGATGACGCGCCTATCGACC
This sequence comes from uncultured Atopobium sp., assembly GCA_964430985.1. Lineage (GTDB taxonomy): Bacteria > Actinomycetota > Coriobacteriia > Coriobacteriales > Atopobiaceae > Thermophilibacter. The sequence goes on along the minus strand of CAYSIC010000022.1, from coordinate 12,171 downwards.
CGGCGTGCCGCTGCCCGGCCTGCGCAGGCGGCTTCACGCGTGCCTACGTCCATCATCTCGTGCGCCAGCGAGAGATGCTCGGGTCCATCCTGTTGTCGCAGCATAATGTCTTCTACCTACTTGACCTCATGCGACGTGCCCGTCGGGCCATCATGGACGGAACCTATGCCGACTTCATGGCAGCCTGGGACCAGAGTCCTGCCTCGCACGACTGGTAGCGCTCAGGCACGCGTTCTCCGGCCTTTTTGCCCTCGGTTCGCATTGGCGTACAATTAACCGAATTGACCATCGGGCGCCAGGCGCCCACCTTGAGCGAAGAGGCCTGAGCTATGGCAGACAAGAGATTTGACAGCGGCGTCGTGAGCGCGCGCGAGGGCGCCAAGAAGGCCACCGCGTCTCGTCAGCCGCGGCGGAGGTCCTCCAAGCAGGGGAGACGATGCCTGGTCGCCCTCGCCCTCGCCCTCGCGCTCGTCGCAATCGGCCTCGTCCTCATCTGGCCCCCCGCCGAGCGCTTGGGCTGGGGCATCGACTTCGTCGGGGGAACCGCGACCGCCTTCACCGCGGGCGACCCCTCATCGACAGGTACCGCATCCACCCTCGTGGCGAGGCGCCTCGAGAGGCTCGGGGTCACGGGGGCGCGCGTGAGCGCGGACGAGGATGGTACTCTCGAGGTTATGGTTCCGGCGGGCCAGGACGCAGCGTCGGCCGTCTCGGCTGCCACGCGCACGGGCCACGTGGAGCTCGTGCGCCTCGACGCCGTTTCCGACCCCGAGGCTATCGCCAAGATTCAAGCGGGCTCCACGGGCCTCTCGATTGGCGCGGACTCCTACACGACGCTTGTCGACGGCTCCGAGATCAGCTCGGCTCAGGTGGCGCGCCTCTCCTCGACGACGGACTCCTACGGGCTCACCCTGTCCCTCTCCTCCGACGCCGCCGCGCGCTTTGAGGAGGCGACCGGTCAGCTTGCCTCCGTGGGAGGCAAGATCGTGCTGCTCGTCGACGGCGTCGTGGTCTCCGCCCCCGCAGTCAGCGCGCAGATCACCGGGGGGCAGGTCACGGTTCCGATTGGCACCGACGCGGCGGAGGCCCACGCGCTCGCGGTCATGCTCGACACCGGCTCCTTGCCCGTGACCCTCTCTGAGCAGGGCACGTTCTCGGCCGCGGCGGCCGTCGGCGCCGGCGTGCTGCGCATGGGGGCCCTCGCCTGCGGCGTCGCGCTTCTCTTCGTCGCCGTCGCCCTCTTCGTGGCCCTGGGCCCCCTGGGGCTTCTCGTCTTCGTCGCCCTGGTCGCGACCGCCCTGCTGGGGCTCGGGGGCCTCGCCGCGCTCTCGCGCTCGGGCGCCTTCGTTCCCAGCGTCTACGGTTACGGCACCGCCGCGCTGTCCCTAGCCGTCCTTCTCGTCGTCTACGTGGGCGTGGCCGCGCGCTTTCGCAGCCGCGTGCGCGGCGGGCTCACGGTCGCCGATGCCTCGGTCGGGGTTCTTCGGTCCCTCTACCGCGAGCTTTTGGTTGCCGCTGGTCTTCTCGTGCTGGCGTTCGTGGTCGCCCGTCTCGCGGGAGCCACGAGTGCGGAGGCCGTCTCCGCCTCCTATGCGTGGCTCGTCGCTCTTGCGGCGGGGGCTCTGGGCCTTCCGCTGGTTCTCGTCGCGCTTCTGCGCCTGGCGGCCATGGGCTCCATGAGGGCCAACCCCGGCGCCTGGCGGCTGGAGCCTCGCGACCGGGGGGTGCGCTAGCATGGCGAGGCTTGCCGACAGCCTCCGGTGGTCGGTGCTCGACGCGGACGAGGATGCGGAGCGTAGCCTGGCAGGGGAGCTCGGCGTGTCGCGCCTCACGGCTCGCGTGCTGGTTGCGCGGGGCCTCACGAGCGCGGAGGAGGCGCGCGCGTTTCTCACGCCCTCGCTCGCGCGCGACTGGGCCGACCCCCTGTGCATCCCTGGCATGGGAGAGGCGGCGGATCGCCTCGAGATCGCCCTCGACCGTCATGAGACGATTGCCGTTTTTGGTGACTTTGACGTCGATGGCATGAGCGCCACCTGTCTGCTCACGCTCGCTCTGCGCCGGATGGGCGCGCGGGTGCGCCCCTTCATCCCGGACCGTTTCACGGAGGGCTACGGCCTGTCCCAGCAGGCGCTAGAGCGCGTGCTCGCGGCCTGCGACCCCGACTTGATCGTGACCGTGGACAATGGCATCGCGGCCGCCCACGAGGTCGCATGGCTCCGGGGCCGGGGCATCGATGTGGTGGTGACCGACCATCACGAGCCGGCCGACCTCGTGCCCGTTGGCGTCGCCGTGGCTGACCCCAAGCTCGACGAGGACTGTCCCTCGCGCGAGCTCGCCGGCGCTGGCGTGGCCCTGAAGCTCGTCTGCGAGCTGGGTCGCCGCCGCGACCAGAATGACCTCTGGCGCGATTACGTGGACGTGGCCACGCTCGGAACCCTTTCCGACATGATGCTGCTTCAGGGCGAAAATCGCGCTCTCGTGACCGAGGGGGTCGCCCGCATGCGCACCTCCGCTCGCCCCGGCCTCGTGGCTCTTGCCGCTGCGAGCGGTCTCGACCTCTCTCGGGTGACTGCCGACGAGCTGCCCTTTTCGCTTATCCCGCGCCTCAACGCCGCAGGGCGCATGGGCACGACCGAGACGGCCTTCGACCTCCTGCTCACCGATGACGTCGCCGAGGCCGTCAGACTGGCGACGGCGCTCGACGCCATCAACTCCGAGCGCCGCCAAACCGAGGCCGCGCTCACTGAGGTCGCGCTCGGCGAGGCCGAGAGGACCTATCGCGGCAGCCGAGTGGTCGTCGTGGGCGGTGAGGGCTGGCACGAGGGCGTCAGGGGAATCGTGGCCTCGCGCCTCGTGAACCGCTATCACGTCCCCGTGATCGTTTTTACCATCGAGGACGGCATGGCGCGCGGCTCGGGGCGCTCGGTGGGCACGGTTGACCTCTTCCATGCCGTCGAGCAGTGCTCCGACGTGCTCGTCCGCTTTGGCGGGCATGCGGGGGCGGTGGGGGTGACCTGCGAGGCCGCACGCCTTGACGAGTTCCGCGCGCGAATTGGGGAGGCCCTTGACGAGCTTCCCGCAGAGCAGTTTGTTGACGTCGGCGAGGTCACGGCCCTCGTGCGGCTCTCGGAGCTCACGGTCTCGACCCTGGACGGGCTCGAGGTCCTGCAGCCCTTCGGCCAGGGAAACAAAAAGCCCCTGTTCGCGGCTCGTGGCGTGACGATGAAGAATCGGGCGCGCGTGGGGACGGACGGTGCACACCTACGCTTCGTGGCGTCAGACGGCGTGGGCTCGGTGCCGGCGATCTTGTTCCGCGCCCCCGACCCCGCTCGGGCCCTGTCCTGGGAGGGTGCCGTCGACCTCGTCTTCGAGGCCGTCAACGAGACCTGGCAGGGACGCACCAAGCCCAAGCTCATGGTCAAGGACATCATCTACCGCACCCATGGGGGCCCGGCCACTCATACAATCGCCGACGAGCTCGACGCCCTTGCGCAAGCCGAGTCCACCGCGCCCGCCGCCGAGCGGACCCCCGTGCCCGTCGCGTCCGAGCGCGAGCGTCTCGCGTCGCTGGGCTTTGACGGCGTGGGCGTCGCGCTGCGCCGCCAGATGATCGGGGAGAGCCCCCTTTTGCCGACCCAGTCCGCGGCGCTCGAGCGCCTCGCGGTCGGTCGGTCGTGCTTGGCCGTCATGGCCACGGGTCGAGGCAAGTCGCTCGTGTTCCATCTCCACGCCGCTCGCGAGGCTATCTGCCGCGCTCGAGCGAGCATCTTCGTCTACCCTCTGCGCGCCCTCGTCGCCGACCAGGCCTTCCACCTGACCTCCGAGCTCGCCGCACGGGGCGTCTCGGTCGAGGTCCTGACCGGCGAGAGCTCGACTGCCGAGCGTGACCGCGTCTTCTCGGCGCTCGATGCGGGCGCGGCCGACGTCATTCTCACCACGCCCGAGTTCCTCTCCCTGCACCGAGAGCGCTTCGCGGCCTGTCGACGCGTGGGCTTTCTCGTCGTGGACGAGGCCCACCACGCCGGTCGAGCGTCGGCGGGGGAGCGTCCCGCCTATCTCGACCTGCCCGGCGTGCGCGCCGCGCTCGGCGAGCCCGTCTGTCTTGCGACCACGGCCACGGCCGCACCCGAGGCGGCCCGCGAGATCTGCCGACTCCTCGCCATCGATTCCGATGACGTCCTGTGTGACCCTGCCGTCCGCTCCAACCTTCTCCTCGATGACTGCCGCGAGCTGAGCGACCGTGAGAGCGCCCTCACGTGCATCGTGGCGCGCGGTGAGAAGAGCGTCGTGTACGTGAGCTCGCGCGATCAGGCGGTCTCGCTCGCGCGGATGCTGCGCCATCGCCTGCCAGAGCTCGCCGGGCGCACGGCCTTCTACCACGCCGGCCTTTTGCGCTCGACGCGGACTCGCGTGGAGCGCGCCTTTCGCGCGGATGAGCTCACCTGCATCGTCTCCACGAGCGCCTTCGGCGAGGGGGTCAATCTCCCTGGCATTCGCCACGTTGCCCTCTACACCCTGCCGTTTGGGCAGGTGGAGTTCAACCAGATGAGCGGACGGGCCGGCCGCGACGGTGAGCCGGCCACGGTACACGCGCTCTTTGGGTCCCGTGACGTGTGCATGAACGAGCGCATCCTCTCCGCGTCCTCACCCGACCGCGCGACCCTCGTGTCCCTGTGGCGCGTCTTATCCACGCTCGGGGCCGACGGTTCCGAGGTCGCCCTCGACGACGAGGGCATCGCTCAGGCCGCGCGTGATCTCGACCCGGCCTCGTCGCTCGACGCGCGCGAGGTGGCCAGCGGCGTGTCGATCTTCTCCGAGCTTGGCCTCTGCTCGACCGTGGGCTGGGGGGACTCCCGCCGTGTTCTCGTGGCGGCGTCTCCCGCTCATGTGGAGCTCGCGCGCTCGGCACGCTACGTCGAGGGCAAGCATGCGCTCGACGCCTTCGCGCGCTTCGGGGAGTGGGCGCTCACGGCTCCGGCCGACGAGCTCATCGCCCGCGTCAACCGGCCCATCATGCCCGACTTCGGTACCATCGTCTAAAAGAGGAGGAGCCCATGGACACAGACGCCAAAAATGAGAAGGTCCCCGATCGCGGGGCTTCCCCGGCGCAGCAGGGTCCCCTTGCCTCCAAGAAGGCGCCCCCCGACGCAGCCAACTTCCGTCTGCTTGAAGCCGCCTGCGCCGACTATCTCGACGAGGAGGGATGCGAGAAGGTCGAGCGCGCCTATCGCTTCGCGGCGGACTATCATCGTGACCAGCGTCGCCGCTCCGGTGAGCCCTACATCAACCATCCCGTCGAGGTGGCGCTCATTCTTGCTCATGACCTGCGCATGGATGAGGACACGATTTGCGCTGCGCTCCTGCACGACATCGTCGAGGACACCCCCGCCACTCTCGACCAGGTTACGGAGCTGTTCGGTCAGACGGTCTGCGACCTGGTGGACGGAGTGACCAAGCTCACCTCGATCGAGGTCACCTCCATGGACGAGAAGCAGGCCTGGAACCTGCGCAAGATGTTTCTCGCCATGAGTCAGGACATCCGGGTCGTCATCATTAAGCTCGCCGACCGCCTGCACAACATGCGCACCCTGGCGGCGCTCCCGCAAGATCGTCGCCTGTTCAAGGCGCGCGAGACCATGGACGTCTACGCCCCCCTGGCCGATCGCCTGGGCATCTCCTCGGTCAAGTGGGAGCTCGAGGATCTGGCCTTCTTCTGGCTCGAGCCCGAGGAGTACCAGCGCATCGCCCGCATGGTACAGGACTCGCGCGCCCAGCGCGAGGACGACACCGAGGCGGCGATAAAGACCCTCGACGACGAGCTCAAGGGAGTGGGGCTCACGGACTACCAGATCAAGGGCCGCCCCAAGCACCTGTGGAGCATCTACCAGAAGATGACCCGCAAGGGGCGCGAGTTCTCCGACATCTACGATCTCATCGCCCTGCGCGTCATCACGCAGTCGGTGGGGGACTGCTACTCGGCCCTAGGGGCCGTCCACTCCCTATGGCACCCCATGCCGGGTCGCTTCAAGGATTACATAGCCACGCCTAAGGCCAACCTCTACCAGTCCCTGCACACCACGGTCGTGGGGCCGGACGGCCGTCCCATCGAGATTCAGATTCGCACCTCCGAGATGCACGAGGCGTCTGAGTACGGCATCGCCGCGCACTGGCTCTACAAGAAGGCGGGAAACTCGCGGGGAAAGATGCGCGCCGACGAACGCGCGATCGACTCCACCATCACCTGGATCAGGAAGAGCCTCGACTGGGCGACTGAGGACGACATCGATGACCCGCACGAGTTCCTCGATAGCCTGCGCGTGGACCTCTTCGAGCACGAGATCTTCGTCTTCACCCCCAAGGGTGAGGTAATGAGCTTGAGGCGTGACTCCACGCCGCTCGACTTCGCCTACGCCGTACACACCGAGGTGGGCAACCACTGCGTTGGTGCCAAGGTCAACGGCTCGGTGGTGCCCCTATCGTATCGGCTCAACATGGGGGACCGCATCGAGATCCTCACCAACAAGAACGCCAAGCCCTCGCGTGACTGGATGAGCCTGGTGGTCATGCCCTCGACGAGGGCCAAGATCCGCAAGTACTTCTCGACGCAGACCAAGACCGACGACGCCGAGCAGGGGCGCGCCGAGCTTGCTCGCGAGTTGCGCCGGCGTGGCTACGGCATCTCCACCAAGCGCACGGTCAAGGCGCTTGCGCGCGTATCGGAGGCATTCGACTACCGTACGGCCGATGATTTGTTCGCCGCCCTGCACACGGGCAAGGTCTCGGTCAAGCACGTGGCGAACAAGGTTGGGGAGGTCCTCGAGGAGGGCTCCTCCGAGCAGCTCGCCGCCGCCGCAGCCGAGGCCGAGCGCCAGGCCGCGCGCGAGGAGGCGATGAGCTCCGGAAAACCGCTCATGCAGTCCTACGCGATAACGCGCACGGCTCGCGGCAAGAAGCGCAAGAGCAACTGCGGCGTGGTGGTCAAGGGAGACCCCGATCTCCTCGTCCATCTGGCGCACTGCTGTAACCCCGTGGCTGGTGACGAGATCGTGGGCTTCATCACGCGCGGACGCGGCGTCTCCGTGCATCGCGCGAACTGCCCCAACGTGCACTCGCTCATGGAGCACCCCGAGAGGATGATCGAGGTGGCGTGGGACGCCTCGGGTGCCACGGAGTTTCGCGTGGAGATCGTCGTCGAGGCCACGGATCGCATGGGCCTGCTCAAGGACATCACGATTGCCATTGGCGATGCGGGCGGCAACATCTTGTCGGCCGCGACCCAGACGAGCGTCCAGGGCGTCGCACGCCTGCGCTTCTTGGTGGCGATCTCAGATGCGAGCCTCCTGGACTCCCTGCTCGCAATCGTGAGCCGGGTGCCCTCGGTCTTCGACGCGCGTCGCATCATGCCTGGTGAGGGCGCAAACCAGATGAAGAGGAGAATCTAGCATGGATCTTATCAGCGAGAAGAAGGTAACGCTTGGCTCGGACGAGCTGCGACGCTTCGAGGTGACGCCTCTGGCGACCAACTGCTACGCTTACGTTTCCGGGGGCTCCTGCATGGTCGTGGACCCTGGTGGTTCAGGCGCCCAGCTTGCCGAGAGGCTCTGCGACGTGAACGTGAAGCTCATCGTGGCCACGCACGGCCACGCAGACCATGTCGGCGGCGTCGCGGCCCTCAAGCGCGCGACGGCTGCCCCTTATCTCATACATGCAGCTGACGCCGAGCGCGCCCGCCATGCCGACGAGCGCGGCGTGACGGGATACGCCTACGACGAGGGCGCTCCCGCGCCGGATCGCACCCTATCCGAGGGCGACGTCGTCACCGTGGGGACGGCTTCCTTCACGGTCATGGAGACGCCCGGGCACACCCCGGGCGGCATCGTGCTCGTGGGTGCGGGCTCGGCAAGGGGGATCGCCTTCGTCGGGGACACCCTTTTTCCCTCAAGCCACGGACGCACTGACCTCGCCGGGGGGGACGAGCGGGTCATCATGCGCTCGCTTGCGCGCATGGCCCAAGAGATCGACCCCGCCACGGCGCTCCTGTGCGGCCATGGTCCTTCCACGACCATGGCCGACGAGTTGTCGAACAATCCCTATCTGCGCTAGTCAAGCATCAGGCGAGCGCACACATCTGCTATAGTTCTTTTCGCTTGCGACGTGCGTTGCAAGAACTTGCCCGAGTGACGGAATGGCAGACGTGACGGTCTCAAAAACCGTTGGGGGAAACCTCGTGTGAGTTCGAGTCTCACCTCGGGCACCATGATTGAGAGACGGCCGGGTTTAACCCGGCCGTTTTCAGATGGCGTGCCTCAATCTGGGCAAGCTGGGTAGAATGAAGCGCGTATGACGCAGCGGGGCGGCAGGGGCCGCCCGACGTTCGAAGAAGGGAACACGCTCATGGCACTCTCTGATAAGGTAACCTCCGTTCTCAACGAGCAGATTAACAAGGAGCTCTACTCCGCCTATCTCTACCTCACTTTTGCTGACTACTATGAGGAGCGCGGCCTCAAGGGCTTTGCCAACTGGTACATGATTCAGGTGCAGGAGGAGCGAGACCACGCTCTGGCGCTTCGACGCTACCTGCTCGACAATGACTTCACCCCCAAGATGACCGCCATCGCCGAGCCGGACCTGACCTTTGACAACGACCTCGCCCCGCTTGAGGCCGGCCTCGAGCATGAGGAGTACATCACGGCCAGCATCCACCACTGCTATGAGGTCGCCCAGGACGAGAAGGATATCCGTACGACGCAGATGCTCGACTGGTTCGTCAAGGAGCAGGGCGAGGAGGAGACCAACGCTCGCGACAACATCACCAACATGAAGCTTTTCGGAAGCGACCCCAAGGGCCTGTTCGATCTCGACCGCGAGTATCAGACGCGCACTTACGTCGCGTTGACCGCACTCCCCATGTAGAAAGTCTGCAGCTTTTTCGAGCCGGCCTGGCGCAATGCGCGGTGATTGCCTCAGGTCGGCTCTTGTGCTACTATTTCAAATTGTGCACTTACGAAGCGGGACTATTCAGGTCCCCACCTACACGGCGCCTCTGGCAGCTGTCTGGTCAGACAACGTAACTTTCGTACCCTCAGGGTGCGTATGTCTCCCGGACGCCGTTTGGTGTCGGGAGTTTTTTTATGCGGCGTGAGCCGCGATGAGAGGAAGGTGTAGAAGATAGCCAGAAATGACGGTCCTCGTATCAACGAGGAGATCACTTCTCGCACGTGTCGCCTCATTGGCGTCGACGGGTCGCAGATGGGCCTGTTCGGAGTGCGGGATGCGCTGCGAATTGCCCGTGACCAGGGACTTGATCTGGTCGAGATTGCTCCTAACGCGGACCCACCGGTCTGCAAGGTGCTCGACTACAAGAAGTTCAAGTACGAGCAGAACCGCAAGGCCAAGGCTGCTCGCAAGAATCAGGTCAAGGTCGAGATCAAGGAGATGAAGTTTCGTCCCAAGATCGACGTGGGGGATTACGAGACCAAGAAGGGTCACGTCCTGCGCTTCCTCAAGAAGGGCGCTCGCGTCAAGATCACAATCATGTTCCGTGGCCGCGAAATGGCCCATCCGGAGCAGGGGCGCATCGTCTTGGACAGGCTTGCCGCCGACCTTAAGGACTATGCCACGGTCGAGCAGCAGCCTCTCATGGAGGGTCGCAACATGCACATGCTCATCGTCCCGATCAAGGGCGCCTTCGACGAGAAGACGGACGTCGACGCGGACGAGGATTCAACGATGGAGAAGGAGAACTAGGTATGCCCAAGATGAAGACGCACAAGGGTACGGCGAAGCGCTTCCGTCGCACCGGAACCGGCAAGATTATGCGCGCCAAGGCATTCAAGAGCCACATCCTGTCCAAGAAGTCGCCCAAGCGCATCCGTGGGTTCCGTCAGGAGACCACCCTTACGGCGGCCGACACCAAGACCGTTTCTCAGCGTATGGGCTCCAACTAGGTAAGGCGCCCCCAGAATTCTTTCAACGAGGAGTTGATCAGATATGGCACGAGTCAAGCGCGCCGTTGCCGGCCGCAAGAAGCGTCAGACGCTCGTAGAGCGCACCAAGGGTTATTACGGAGTTCGCTCCCGCACTTTCCGCGGCATGAAGGAGCAGTCTCAGCACTCCGGGCAGTACGCCTATCGCGACCGTCGTAACAAGAAGCGCGACTTTCGCTCCCTGTGGATTCAGCGCATCAACGCTGCGGCCCGCATGAACGAGCTCTCTTACAGCAGGCTCATGCACGGCCTCAAGCTTGCCGGCGTCGAGCTCGATCGCAAAGTCCTCGCCGAGATCGCCTACTCCGATGAGCAGACCTTCTCCGAGATTGCCGACGTTGCCAAGAAGGCCCTTGCCGACGCCGAGTAACCTGCGGATTCCTTAGTGTCCTAAGCGCCTCGAGCCCTTGTGGTCCGAGGCGTTTTTCTATGTGCCGCTTCCGTTTGCGGGAGAAAATCGACCGTTCGCTTAGGATAGGGGCCCTTGCGTCTAAAGGCGTTCCAAGAGGGAATAAAGCCAGTAACAGAAGGTGTCGCTACCAAAGGAGCGACCGATTGAGGGGGCGAGTCCCGTGTACAGTGAAGTGGCAGTAGTTTTTGGGCCCGCTAGCAGCGTGACTGAGATCTTCTAACATTCGGGCGAGCGCATTTGCCAACATTTTCCGATACTGCATCGGATAAGATCGATGAAGGAAGCGCCTGGTGGGCCCAGAGTTTAAAACAGAGTCCCTTTTCCTTCGAGAGAGAGAACAGAGGCGATTCCGAAGTAATATCACACGAACGTGGGGCGGAGCAAAGGAGCTCCGCCCCCTTTTTATGGCCTGAGGCTGTCTGATGCGTGCTCTTAGGCCCATACCGTGTGCCGTCGACCACCATCTCGCGCGACTCGAGCCCCTCGGTCTGCCGAGCTTGCCGCCCCACGCTCGTCGGTAAGCTCCCCCGAGTCATCCCGTCGTGGCCCAGGTGCGTCATAAGTCGTGTGCACTGTGCGTAAAAAACGCCTACCGTGCATATAATTGCAGGTAGGCGAGTAATTGGTGCGTTGTGTGCTTTAAAGATTAGTCCTTTTTGATCCAACTGAACATGGAACGGATCTTCTCTCCGGTCTTCTCGATCGGATGAGCGTTGATCTCCTCGCGCTTCTCGAGGAGCCACTTGTGGTCGTTGTTGCAGTCTGCGACGAACTCGGCGGCGAAGGAGCCGTCTTGGATGCGGCCCAGGATTTCCTTCATGGCGGCGCGGCTCTGATCGTTGATGACCTTGGGGCCGGCGTAGTACTCGCCGTACTCGGCCGTGTTGGAGATCGAGTAGTTCATGAAGTGAATGCCACTCTCGTACATGAGGTCAACGATCATCTTCATCTCATGGTAGACCTCAAAATAGGCAAGCTCCTCGGGGTAGCCAGCCTCCGTGAGGGTCTCGAAGCCGGCCTTGACCAACTCGACGAGGCCGCCGCAGAGCACGGCCTGCTCGCCGAAGAGGTCCTCCTCGGTCTCGTCCTTGAAAGTGGACTTGATGATGCTGGAGCGGGCGCCACCTATGCCCCAGCAGTAGGACAAGGCGATGTCCCAGGCGTTTCCAGTCGCGTCCTGCGCGACGCAAGCGAGGTCAGGTACGCCGGAACCCTCAGTGTACTGACGTCTCACGATGTGGCCCGGGCCCTTGGGGGCGCACATGATGACGTTGACGTCTTTGGGGGCCTTGATGTAGCCGTAGTGGATGTTGAAGCCATGCGCGAACGCGAGCGTGTCGCCAGCCTTCAGGTTGGGTGCGACGAAATCCTCATAGACGGCAAGCTGGATCTCGTCGGGCACGAGCATCATGATGAGGTCGGCCTCCTTGGCCGCCGTTGCCATGTCGCAGACCTTGAGGCCAGCCTCCTGGGCCTTCTGGGCGGACTTGGAGTTCGGGCGCAGGCCTACACGGACGTCGCATCCGGAGTCCATGAGGTTCAGGGCGTGTGCATGGCCCTGCGAGCCGTAACCGATGATGGCGACCTTCTTGCCCTGGATAACCGAGGGATCGCAGTCTCTCTCGTAGTAGATCGTGATGGCCATGTTCTTCTCCTTTGCCGAGTCGCTAGTCTTAAACAAACCGCCGAGGCGGATGGTGCGCTGGGGGCGCGCGGGGAAGGATCCTACGAGTCGCGGTTGCCGCGCGTCATCGCGATCTTGCCCGTGCGCGT
>CAYSIC010000021.1:0-22764 GCA_964430985.1 uncultured Atopobium sp. | reverse complement strand
CCAGGAAGGAACCGCAGCCCGACGAGCACGCCTCGTTGAGCATGATGTGCTCGATGACGCCATCCTTGACCTGCAGGCACTTCATGTCCTGGCCGCCGATGTCCAGAATGAACTCGACGTCGGGCACGAAGGCCTTGGCGCCGCGCAGGTGGGCCACGGTCTCGATCTCGCCGGAGTCCGCACGCAGGGCCTCGATGAGGATCTGCTCGCCGTAGCCCGTGGTGGTCACGTGTCCGACAGTGCAGTCGGCGGGCATGTGGTCGTAGACGTCGTCCATGATGGTGCGCGCCGTGCCGAGCACGTCGCCGTTGTTGTTGCCGTACCAGGTGTAGAGAAGCTCGCCATCCTCGCCGACCACAGCCGCCTTCATCGTGGTCGATCCGGCGTCCAGACCGATGAATACGCGTCCGTGGTAGCTCGTCAAATCTCCCTTGGGCACGACCTGCTGGTCATGGCGACCCTTGAACTCCTGATAGTCAGCCTCAGTCGCAAAGAGCGGGTCCAGGCGGGCAATCTCGGAGCCCTGCGTGTCCTTGAGGTTCTCGAGCATGTCGATGACCTCGCCAAACGTGACGTACTTGTCGGACTCGCCAGCAAGAGCCGCGCCCGTGGCCACAAAGAGGTGGGCGTTGGGGGGCACCACGATGTGCTCCTCGTCCAGGTCGAGCGTGACGTAAAAGCGATGGCGCAGCTCGGAGAGGTACTGGAGCGGGCCGCCGAGAAACGCCACGTAACCGCGGATGGGGTGACCGCAGGCCAGGCCGCTGACAGTCTGGTTGGCCACGGCCTGAAAGATGGACGCGGCGATGTCGGCCGGCGCGGCACCCTCGTTGAGTAGCGGCTGGACGTCGGACTTGGCAAAGACTCCGCAGCGGCTGGCAATAGGATGAATCTGCGTGGCATCCTTGGCGAGCTCGTTCAGGCCGGACGCGTCGGTCTTGAGCAGGGAGGCCATCTGGTCGATGAAGGCTCCCGTGCCACCTGCGCACGTGCCGTTCATACGCTGCTCGATGCCGTTGTCGAAGTAGATGATCTTGGCGTCCTCGCCACCGAGCTCGATTGCGCAGTCAGTCTGCGGGATGAGCGCCTCGACGGCGCGCTTGGAGGCAATGACCTCCTGAACAAACTCGAGGTCAAGCCACTGGGCGAGCAGCATGCCGCCCGAGCCAGTAACGGAGACGCGCATCGGGGCCTCGTCCAGGGCCTCGCGCGCGCGGGCGAAGAGCTCCTTGGCCGTAGCTCGCACGTCGGTGTGGTGGCGCTCGTAGTTAGCGTAGACGAGGTTGTTCGCGTCGTCGATGACGGCGAGCTTGACGGTCGTCGAGCCCACGTCGATGCCCAGGCGTAGATGTGCATGGGAGAAGTCCGTGGGACGCGCGGGCAGAAGCTCGGCACCCTCCTGCCTGAGCTCGAGAGAACGCGAGGCGGCCTTCTCGGCCTGAATGGACATAGCGTTGTTGCTCATGCTAATTTGCCTCCTCGGAGCACATGGCCGCAAGGGCGAAGCTCGGAATGTCGAGGTTGATGGGATTGTCGTAGAGGTCACCGGGGCGCACGAACATGAGGGCGGTCATGAGGCGCGCCATGGCGGACACGCTCTCACGCAGCCCCCCCTCGAGCCAACGCAAGAGGACGCCCACCTCGGCAGAGATGGCAAAGGTGAGGTAGTAGTCGAAGAAGGGGCCCAGGGCGCGCAGGTCGAGCCCGTCGAGCGCACGCTGTGCGATGACCTCGTGCACCATAGCCTTGATGCGCACCACGAAGGCGGGATCTCCCCCGTTGCCCAGAAGCGGGCGCAGGTAGTCGCCGCGATCGCGCACGCAGGCGAGAACCTCCTCGGCGCCGGGCGCAGGAGCGCCGTGGTCGAGCGCGGCACGCAGATCGTCGAGATGGCACTGGGACAGGCGAATCAGAGGGGCGCGCAGCTCCACAAGCGTCTCCTCCTCTATCTGGCCGACGAGGTCAGGGATGTCTCTGAAGTGCGAGTAGAACGTGCGTCGCGTGACGTCGGCGCGCTCGCTCACGGCCGTCACCGTGACGCGGCTGAGGTCTCCGGTGGCGTCAATCTCCTCGGCCAAGGCATGGCGCAGGGCCTGCCTGGTGCGCAGACTCCTCCGGTCGGTACTGAGCGCGCAATCCCGCATCCGCTTCCTCTTTCTCGTCTTATCGATTACTACGCAGCTTGGGTAGTATTGCACAACCTGTGAAGTAATGAGGAAGGCGCACGGTATCTTCACGCAGGAGGGGCTCCGCATCAGGCGGCTCGCATCTTGACTCTTCCAGCGCGTTCCCGTCCCCTCTGAGCCAGTCCCCTCATCCCCCCTGGTCCTCTCTGTCCTCTCCGGCCTCGTTCCCCTCAAGCCCCTCGGCCCCGTTCCCTCAAGCCCCCTGGCCCCGTTCCCTCAAGCCCCCGCTTCCCTCGGCCTCCGCTTCCCTCCCTTATAAAAGATTCTAATATTTATGTATGTTTGGAAACGACATAAATATTAGAATCTTCTAAGAAACCCCAGATGGCTGGTCGCACGTTCCCGTTTTTAACTTTTTATGTATGAGCTCAGTCGTACATAAATATTTTTCCAATAGATCTCGGACGGGGCAAAATCCACCAACGACTCCCGAGACCTGATGGGATTGACTTTAAAACCGCACCCGCAATTCTCCTCCCCACCCCTCTCGAAAGCTATCATGAAAGGAGCCGAAAACAGGGAAAGGACCCCATCATGCAGCAGGTCTTCTTTGGAACGATGCCCGACGGCCAGGACGCGCACCTCTGGCGCATCGCAAACGCGCACGGCATGACGGCGGACGTGACGGACCTCGGGGCCTGTCTCGTGTCCCTGCGCGTGCCCGACGGGAAGAACGGCTTTCTCGACGTGGCGCTCGGCTACGATGGGGCGGAGGCCTACGCCGTCAACGCCCCCAACTTCGGGGCCGTCGTGGGCCGCCACGCCAACCGCATCGGCGGCGCGCGCTTCGAGCTGGGCGGACACGCTTATGAGCTCCACGCCAACGAGCGCGGCAACAGCCTGCACAGCGGGCCCGCCCTCTGGGGCCACCGCAGATGGGAGCTCTCGGGGCTCGCCGAGAACCGCCTCGACCTGCGCCTGGTCAGCCCCGACGGCGACCAGGGGTTCCCGGGGGCCCTTGACCTGCACGTCACCTACGAGCTCACGGACGACGACGCGCTTGCCGTCACGTATGCCGGCACGCCGACGGCGCCCACGATCGTGAACCTCACGAATCACAGCTACTTCAACCTCAACGGCCACGCCTCGGGAACTGCGCTCAACCACACCCTTCAGGTCTCAGCAGGCTCCTACACGGAGGTGGACGACGCGCTCGTCCCCACGGGCAGAGTGCTCGACGTCGAGGGAACCCCGCTCGACCTGCGTCAGCCGCGCGTCCTCGCAAAGGGCGTGGGCGCAGGCTTTCCCGCCCTGGACGCTGCCCGCGGCTACGATCACAACTTCGTGCTCGACGGATGGTCGCACAACGCCGGCGGCCTCTTTGTTGGCGACGCCCGCCACGTGGCCACGCTCACGGGAGACCTCACCGGCATAGCGATGGACGTGATCACGGACACCCCGGGGCTGCAGGTCTACACGGCCAACTACGTCGAGGGCGAGCGCGGCAAGGGCGGCGCCGCCTACCACGACCACGACGCGGTCTGCCTGGAGACGCAGTTCTTCCCCGACGCCGTCCACCATCCGTCGTTCGCGCAGCCCGTCTTTGGCCCCGATCGGCCCTATCGCTCTCGCACGACGTTCGCCTTCTCGCACGAGGGGTAGGGCGTGAGACGACTCCGAGGCGCCAGGCACACCGCGAGAAGACCGGCGAACTCCCTTCCCGTCGTCGTCCTCGTCGTCCTCGTCGTCCTCATCATCCTCGTCGTCGCCGCCGCGTCTCTCGCCCTGCCCCTCCCCTCCTTTCGAGACCCCTCGTCGGTCGGCGAGAGGATTCCTGACGCGCACCGGCGCGTCGAGGTGCTCGACCGCACGGTCGATTCCGAGGCCGGCGATTCCGAAACGGGCAATTCCGACGTCACGGCCACCTCGGGAAGCGGCGTCACCGTAACGGCGGAAGAGGAATTTCTGAGCACGAGCTCCTTCCTGCTCGTGGACGAGGAGATCGCCACCCTCACGCGCAACGGCACGGAGCTGGGGTTTGTGCTCCTTGACCTCGAGACGGGACGCGGCCTCACCTATGACGCCGACACGTGGCGCTACCCGGCCAGCTGCATAAAGGCCGCGTACTGCACGATGCTCCTTGAGAACGAGGGCACGCGCGACGGGGCGCCCAGGAGGCTCATCGAGGAGTGCCTCGTCAACTCGTCGAACGATGCCTACGACGCCCTGTTCGCCACCTATGGGCTTCCCGCGTTCTCCTCTTGGCTCACGGAGCACGGAGCTCCCGAGGCCGGCGCGAACGCGCGCAACCACCAGTACCCAAGCATCTCGCCCCAGGAGCTGTCCGCGGTCTGGCAGGAGATCTGGCGGTTTGGGACGTCAGATGAGCCGGGCGCCCTCGAGCTCGCGGGCTACCTCGGCCGCAGCAACCACAGCCCCCTGGGGGAGCTCCTGCGCGAGGGGGGCTCTCGCGAGGTGTGGAGCAAGCCCGGCTGGTACCCGCAGGACGAATACGACATCGCCTCCACCAACGACGCCGGCGTGGTCTTCTCGCCGAGCGGACCCTACGTCCTGGTGGTCATGACCGACATAAGCGCGGACCTCCACGCCCTCACGCCCCTCATCGGAGCGCTCGACGCCGCCCATGCTGAAATGTGCCCTTAGAGCTGTAGAAGCGACACCTCCACACGCTCCCGATAGCAACGAGGGATAGCATCCGAAAGCTCTTCACACGAGCGAGGCGTCATGGCGGATCGCTCTAGACGTTACGCATCCGCGTCGGCCCAAACGGACTTGGCCACTTCGCGTACCAAGGCAAGCTTCTTCCACTGGGTCTGGGGATCGATGCTGTTGCCCTCCTCGGTGGACGAGAAGCCACACTGCGGAGAGAGGCACAGGCGCTCGAGAGGCACCACCTTTGCGGCCTCGTCAATGCGGGCGCGCAGGGCGACGGGGTCCTCGAGGGCGTCGGCCTTGGTCGTCACCAGACCAAGCACCACGCGCTGATCCGTGTCGGCGGGCAGGTGACGCAGCGGCTCGAAGCTACCGGAACGCTCGTCGTCATATTCGAGGAAGAAGCCATCGAAACCGCGCACGCCCAGAAGCCGACGCGCCACGACCTCGTATGTGCCATCGTAGAGCCATCGGCTCATGAAATTGCCCTTGCACATGTGCGTCGTGATGACCATGTCGGCCGGGCGATTACTGAGGGCCTCCTCGGTGATGTCGCCGAAGACGTCGACCAACTCGTCGGAGTCATAGCCACAGCTACTGATCTTCTCTCGAAACCTTTCGGAGAACAGGGCTCCCCAGCTTGTATCATCGAGCTGCAGGTAACGACATCCCTCGTCATAGAACGCCTGGATGGCCTCCCGGTAGACGCGTCCCAAGTCGCGACGAAGCTCGTCGAGGCTGGCGTAGACGGGGTTGGTCGCATACTGCTTCGAGAGGATGACCGAGTCGAGCGTAATCATGTTTGGACCTGCGATGGTCTGCTTTACGAGAGCATCAGGTCCAATGACGCGCTCGGCGATGGCCTTTGTGCGACGAAAGTCCTCCAAAAACTTGTGATGGGGATCAAAGGCAAGCGGGGCGCTCACGTAAGTCGACTGCATGGTCTTCTTGACACCGAACCCTGCTGTCTCGAAGTCGTAAACCGTAATGCCCTTAAAGCCGGAGATGAAGTCCAGATGCCACCAACGACGACGAAACTCACCGTCGGTCACGGCATGCAGCCCAACCGCGTGCTCCTTCTGGATGAGACGAGCAATCTGGTTGTCCTCGACGGCCGTAAGCTCGTCTTGCGTGATGGTTCCGTTCGCATAGGCGCAACGAGCCTCCTTAAGCGCCTCTGGCCTCAGAAAGCTTCCCACGATGTCATACCTAAACGGCGCCTTCGGCTTGTCCATGGATGCTCCCCCTATCACAGCTTTTGTCCGTCCCCCAGTGTGACCCTTATCTCCAGCAAAAGTAACTACCTACTACCTCTAGCTATCCATAGTCTTAGCCTATGAAAAAATTGGATTTCAGCTCTGATCCCCCGCGCATTCACGCGGCGTGGGGCCTCGACAGCGACGAAGGCCCCGAAGGCGCCCCCCGGCTCATTGCGCTGCGCGCAAAGGTTGCCGAGGGGCGCCTTCGGGGGGGCCGGTGCCGTTAGCGGCCTACGCCGTGCGCTGCCCGTAGTACGCGTCGGGCCCGTGCTTGCGCTGGTAGTGCTTGTCGA
Organism: uncultured Atopobium sp.; assembly: GCA_964430985.1. Lineage (GTDB taxonomy): Bacteria > Actinomycetota > Coriobacteriia > Coriobacteriales > Atopobiaceae > Thermophilibacter. The sequence goes on along the minus strand of CAYSIC010000021.1, from coordinate 16,413 downwards.
GCAGGTACTGGGGGGCGGGCTCGGCGTGCGGCGAGAGGAGCTCGGTGTCGCGCGCCATCCTGGCGACCTGCTCCAGGACCACGGCGTGGTAGGCCGCCTCGGCGGCGTCGGCGCCCCACGCGAACGGGCCGTGGTTGCGCACGAGGCAGCCCGGGACGGCCACGGGGTCGATGCCCCGCTCGTCGAAGCCCTCGCAGACCACCTTGCCGGTGTTGAGCTCGTAGGCCTCCTCGATCTCCGACCGCGCGAGGCCCCGCATGCAGGGGACCTCCCCGTAGAAGTAGTCGGCCTGCGTGGTCCCGTAGCACGGGATCGACCGGCCGGCCTGCGCCCACGCGACGGCCGCCGCCGAGTGGGTGTGCACGATGCCCCCGACCCTCTCGCCCCACGCGCGGTAGAGCCAGGCGTGGGTGGGGGTGTCCGAGGACGGGCTGAGCTCGCCCTCCACGACCCTGCCGTCCAGGTCGCACACGACCATGTCCTCGGGGCGCAGCTCGTCGTAGTCCACGCCGGACGGCTTGATGGCGAACAGCCCCCTCTCCCGGTCGAGCTCCGACGCGTTGCCCCAGGTGAACACCACCAGGCCGTGCCTCGGCAGGTCCATGTTGGCCTCGTAGACCCTCTCCTTAAGCTCCTCGAGCATGAGCCTCTACCTCCTATCGTATCAATGTCTTATAACAATATCTTATGTTGATGTCTTACCCTGACGTCAGGCAAACGAACGCTCGGCCGCCTTCTCGACCTCGTTTCCACGTCGAAACGCCAAGAGGAATGCGGCGTAACCGGCAACATCGTCCGCATCGGGCTCAGCCGTAGTTCCCTTCATGGTGGAAAAGACCTTGTTGTTTAGATAGTCCGCAAGGCTCTCGTCCTTCTCTCGACGGAGCAGGTAGGCGGCGGCCACGGCCTGACCCCAGGCACCGCCCTCACCCGCCGTCTCCATGACGGTCACAGGGGCGTTGAGCGCCGCTGCCAAAAGGCTCTGCGCAACCCTTGGCGTCTTGAAGATGCCACCGTGCCCATAGAGCTTATCGATCGCCACGCCCTCCTCGCGCAAGGCTTCGTTTCCGGCCGCAAGTGCAGCGAACGCCGCCATGAGATGCATCCTCATGAAGTTAGCAAGGGAGAAGCGCGCGTTTTGCTGGCGCACCATGAGCGGATAACCCGTCTGCACTCCCATGACCGTCTCGCCGGAGACGAACGGAACCGACACGAGCCCACCCGCGTCCTTATCGCCCTCGAGCGCGCTGTTGAACAGGGCGGTGAAGGCGTCACCCGTATTCACATCCGCACCCATCAGATGAGAGAACTCGCAGAGCAGGTCGACCCAGTCGTTTATGTCCGAGGTGCAGTTGTTGCAGTGCACCATGGCCACTGGATCACCGACCGGCGTAGTCACGAGGTCAATCTCGGGGCGCGTCGCGTCCGCGAGCGGATGGTCGAGCACCACCATCGAGAAGATCGAGGTTCCCGCAGAGACATTGCCCGTGCGCGGGGCCACGGAGTTCGTCGCGATCATTCCCGTGCCGGCGTCACCCTCCGGCGGGCAGAGCGGGCAGCCCGCCGCAAGGTCCCCTGCTGGGTCGAGCAGCAGCGCGCCCGTCTCGCTGAGCGTGCCCGCCCGCTCGCCGGCCACGAGGATGCGGGGCAGCAGGTCCTCCACCTTCCACGACACGCCCTTCTGAGCGACGAGCGCGTCGAATTTCTTTATCATGCCCGCATCATAGTCGCGCGTCTTGGCGTCAATGGGAAACATGCCCGATGCATCACCCACGGACAGGGCTCGCTCGCCGCAGAGCTTCTCGTGCGCATAGCCCGCCAGGGTCGTGAAGAAGGCGACGCGTCCCACGTGCTCCTCGCTATCAAGAACGGCCTGATAGAGATGGGAGACGCTCCAGCGCTCAGGTACGTGAAACTGAAACAGCTCCGAAAGCTCGACGGCAGCGCGCGTCGTGGTGGTGTTGCGCCACGTGCGAAATGGCACCAGGAGCCTTCCGTCCGCGTCGAACGGAAGATAGCCGTGCATCATCGCCGAGACGCCCAGAGCGCCCACGCGGCGCAGGACCACGCCATAGCGCTCGCCCACGTCCGCCTTGAGCGATGCATACGCCGCCGAGAGCCCGCCAAGAAGCTCCTGCTCGGCGTAGGTCCAATAGCCGTCCACAAGCGAGTTCTCCCAGTCAAACGTCCCCATGGCAAGGGTCTTGTGATCGGCGTCGATCAGCACTGCCTTGATGCGCGTAGATCCATACTCGATGCCCAGGGTCGTGTCACCGGATTCGATGGCAGCGCGCGCCTGGCTTGTAATCGTGTCCATGTTTCTCCTAACGGCAGGCCGCGCCCCCGCTGGGGCGGGAACGCGGCCAGATATACGGGTTCTGCCACGAGACTAGCGGTAGTACACCTCGCCGAGCTTGAGATCGCGCGCGAAGTCGCGCAGGTTCGTGTTCGCGTCAATGACCACGGACTCGATTCCCATCGCGTCGGCCCAGTCAATCATCTGGTCGGCCGTGAGGTCGTAGGACATGGCCGTGTGGTGCGCGCCGCCCGCATAGATCCAGGCCGTCGTTCCCACCTTGAGGTTCGGACGCGGGGTCCAGAACACGGTGCCGGTGGGTAGCAGGGGCATGGGCTTTTCGATTTTCTTGCAGTCCACGTCCTGGATGATGAGGCGGAAGCGGTTGCCCAGGTCGATAAGGGAGGTCGCGATGGCCGGGCCGGTCTTGGCCGTGAAGATAAGACGTGCGGGGTCCTCGCGCTCGCCCATGGACAGCGGCGTGGCGCGAATCGCGACCGTGCCATCGGCCACGGAGGGGTCGACCTCGGCCATGTGGCTCTCGAGGATGCCCTCCTTGCCCGGCACGAGGTTGTACGTGTAGTCCTCCATGAGGGCGGAACCCTTGGCGTGGGGGTCGTTAGCCGTCATGATCTTCATGAGGCGCACCATCGCGGGAGTCTTCCAGTCACCCTCGGGGCCAAAGCCATAGCCCTTCTGCATGAGGCGCTGAATGGCCAGGGACGGCAGCTGCTTCAGGCCACCGAGATCACCAAAGTGGTCGGAGAATGCATTGTAGTCGTGCTCCTCCAGGAAGCGCTCGATGCCGAGCTCCTGGGCCGCCTGCACCTCCACGTGGGCACGAAACTCCTTGGGGTCGCGCCCGTCGAGCACGATGTCATAGAGGTCGTAGTACTCGTCAGCCAGAGCCTTGGCATCAGCCTCTGAAACCCCGTCGACGTACGTGACGAGCTCGTTGACAGACCATGCGTCGACGGTCCAGCCGAACTTGACCTCGGCCTCAATCTTGTCGCCGTCGGTCACGGCCACGTTGCGCATCGTGTCGGCGAAGCGGCAAACGCGAATGTTGCGACTCTCGTTCACGCCCACGGCAACGCGCTGCCAGGCTCCGAGCTCGGCCTGGGCGTCAGGATCGGCCCAGAAGCCAAAGATGACCTTGTGCGTCCAGCGCATGCGGGCGAAGATGTGCCCGAGCTCGCGCTCACCATGCGCTGCCTGGTTCTCGTTCATGAAGTCCATATCAATCGTGTCGTACGGGATCTCCTCGTTGTACTGCGTCGCGAACTGGCACAGTGGCTTGCGGAGGTCCTGCAGACCGTGGATGTAGGACTTTGCCGGCGAGAAGGTGTGTGCCCACGTGATGATGCCTGCGCACTCGTCATCGGCGTTCGCGGCATTGAACGTCTTCTGGATGACGTCGCTCGTGATGAGGTTCGGCTTGAGCACGATCTCATACGGCACGACCTCGGATGCGTTGAGTGCGGCCACGACCTCCTTGGCGTGCTCTTGCACGTGCTCGAGCACAGCGTCACCATAGAGGTCCTGTGTACAGGGGCAGAACCAAAACTGGTACTTCTTAATCTTAAGCATCTGGCACTCCTTTCGATGTTCGACAATACGTTGTCGTAAGATCCATGAAAAACTCTTGTTGCCGTGGCACCCGGAGCCTCGCCCCCCAGGGGGGCGAGGCAAAAGGGAGGGGGAACTACTTGATAACCTGGTTCGGTCCGCGATCCGAGAACAGCGCAACCATGCCCACGAAGACGACGCCCAAGATGAACTGCTGGATCTCGGTCGTGAACCCCATCATGACCAGGCCCTTCTGCAGCACGAGGTAGGAGAGCACCCCGATGACGACGTTCGAGAAGCGTGCCTTAGCACCGCCGTTGATGGGCATGCCGCCAAGGACCATGGCAATAAGCAGCTGCGTCTCAAGCATGTTGCCTGCCGTCGAGGTCACAGACCCGACCTTAATCGCGTTGATGAACGCAGCGAAGCCCGTAATGCAGCCAGCCACAATGTAGACGATGATCTTGGTGCGGTTCACGCGCACGCCGGCGAAGCGCGCAGCCTTCTCGTTGGCCCCGATAGCCTTGAGGTTGTGGCCGACGGCCGTGAAGCGAGTCACGAGGTACGTGACGAGAAGCACCACGACCGTAATGCCCATGAGCAGGGGCATGCTGTTGAGCGTGGTGATGTACGTCGCCGCATAGACTGGGCTCGAGGTCGTGATGAACGCGCAGACGCCGCGCAACAAGAACATCATGCACATCGTGACGATAAATGAGAGGATCTGACGGTTCACGTGGAAGTACGCATTGATGGCACCGATAACGCCACCCGTGAGAATACCCCCAACGATGGCAAGGGCAAGGTTGTACTGCGAGAGCGCGCAAACAACAGCGCATGACACGCCAAGCATGGACCCCTGAGAGAAGTCGAGGCATCCCATTGTCATGATGAGCCAGACACCGCAGGCGGCAATCATGAGCACGTAGCCGCCAGACAGAATCAGCGTGATGTTCTTGGGCGTAAGAATGGTGCCCCCCGTCGCAATCGCAAAGAACACGATGATTACGACAAAGCCAATAAGCGGGAGCACGTTGCGAAGTGCAGAGGCATCAAAGCGCTTCTTCTCGCCTGCCTCTACCAGAGGAGCTCCCCCCTTGGGGTTCAGTGCTGTTTCAGAAGTTGTCATCTTTCGCCTCCTAGATCATCTTTGAGATGAGATCTTGCTCGCAGAGCTCGGGGCTGCGGAAGAGCTGCCCATTGAGCCTGCCATCCTTCATGACGTAAATGCGATCGCACATACCTATAAGTTCCATGATCTCCTCGGAGATGATGAGAATCGCCTTGTCCTGGTTGCGCATCTCTTCAAGCAGAGAATAGATGGCAGCCTTGACCTTGATGTCAATGCCGCGCGTCGGGGAGTCGAGGATGAGGATGTCACTCTGCTTGCCGAGCCAGCGGGCAAGCACGACCTTTTGCTTGTTACCACCCGAGAGCGCCGACACCGGCTGACTCACGCCGACCATCTTCGTACTCATGACGTCAGCGTACTTCTGAGCAAAGGAGCGCAGCTTCTTGTCGGAAAGGACCACGCCCATGTCACGCATGGAGGGCAGCGTTATGTTGTCCTCAATCGTGTCATTGATGAGCAGGGACTCATTGTCACGGTCGCGCGAGGTGTAGGCGACGGAGTGGTTGATGGCGGTGTTGATGTCGTTGACCTCAGTGCCGTCAGCGAGCGTGACCGTGCCGGTGCGGTCGTACGAAGCCCCAAAGATGGCCTTGCCCAGCTCGTGCATGCCACACTCCGACAGACCACCGATACCCAGGATCTCTCCCTTGTGCAACTCAAGGGACACGTCGTCGAGCGCGCCGGGAACGCTTACGTTCTGCACGAACACGGCAACCTCGTTGATGGGCTCCTTGGTGTAGTCAGGGTAGTCCGTGCGATAATAGTGATCGTCCATCTGGCGGCCGACCATGAGCGTCTTGAGCCCCTCCTCGTCAACCTCGGAACGCTCGACGGTCGTGACGTAATCTCCGTCTCGCAGGATAGAGATTCGATCGGACATCGCAAGAACCTCGGCCATGTCGTGCGAGATGAAGATGACACAGTGGCCCAGGTCACGCTGGTGCCGCATGACCTCGAACAGCTTGTCGCGCCCCTTCTGTGACAGGGCGGTCGTGGTTTCGTCCACCACAAGCACCTTGGGATCGAACCACGTCGAGCGAACGATCTCCACGAGCTTGCGGTCCTCGAAGTCGTAGTGGTCGATGACGCTCGTAGCCTTGATGTAGTCAAGGTTGTAGGAGTCCAGAAGCTCCTGGGCCTTCCGGTTCATGGCACCCGTATCCTTGATGCCACGACGCGTGAACTGATCCTCGTTGCCCAAAAACAGGTTCTCGGCAACTGTGAGGCCCGAGAGCGTACCCGTCTCCTGGACGACGATCGCGATGCCGCGAAGGTTGGCATCGACCTGGTTTTTGGGTGCCACCTGCTCACCCTCGAGCGTGAAGGTGCCGGACCCAATGGGCAAAATACCCGTCAGCATGTTGGTGAACGTGGACTTGCCGGAGCCGTTCTCCCCGATGAGGGCATGAATCTCGCCCTCGTAGAAGTCGAGGGTCACCTCCTTCACGGCGTGCGTGGGACCGAACTTCTTGTCGATGTTCTCGGCGTGCAGCAAAAGCTTCTTTTCCATGAGGTTCCCTCCCCTACTTTACGATGGCGCCCTTGACGCGCTTGGTGGTGAAACAGATGATGAGCAGCAGCGTAATGCCCGTGACCACATTGTTGACCGTAACGGGCATGCCCAGGGCCACGAAGCCCGCGAACATCATCGAGATGATGAACTCGCCGATGACGATGGCCGCAACGGGATGACCGTACTTCTTGAACGCCACGCCAAAGAACGTTCCCATGAGCGGCTTGAAGTTCAGCGACTGCGAGAGCATGCCGGTCATGGGGGTCTGAGCGGTGCCATAGCCGATATAGAGAATGGACATGATGCCCACGAACATCGAGCACAGCACGAAGGCGAAGAACTTGTACTTGTCAACGTTCACGCCCATGTTCTTGGCCGTGAGCTCGTTGGCCCCGATAGCGTTAACGTACGTGCCAAGCTTGGTGTACTTCAAGATGAAGCTGCAGAGCAAGAAGGCTAGGATCGCTGGAACGAGATTGGCGGGATACGAGCCGAAGAGCTTGTAGGCATCACCCAGACGCGTTCCGGCCCAGTCTGCCGCAAAGACGCTCAAGGACTCATAGATGAGCGAGAGGCCCACCGTGACAATCAGAGACGGGATGCGCAGCTTGATGTAGGCAAATCCATTGAGAGCACCCAGAATCGCGCCACACAGAATGGGGGCGACAACGAGGCCCACGATGCCAAACATCTGCGAGAAGCCAATGGACAGCAGGCATGACAGCACGAGCACCGACCCGATCGAGAAGTCCCAGAGGCCCATGACCACGATGAAGTACAGGCCACAGCCTCCCACGGCATAGATAAGACCCGTCTGCAGATACGTAAGCATCTGGTCCGGCGCACCGAAAGTTCCGGGCGTCAGCACCTTGAAGAAGACCCAGCACACGATCGTGATAACGAGCAGAAGGCCAACGCCGAACCACTGGCTCTTCGATGCTTTCTTGAGAAGTTCCATTCACCGATCCTTTCGCACGAGCACGTTTCCCAAGGGACGAGGGCGATCCCGAAGGACCGCCCTCGCGAGGAAAGAGCAAGCATTTATGCGTGGCGCGTCTTGACGTCCTCGATGGACAGGGAGGTGGCAGCCTCGTTGAGAGCATCGAAGCTCTTGTCGGCAAGCTCCTTGATCTCATCATCGGTGTAGGGGGCTTCATCGACAAAGTACTTCTCGTAGTCCTCGTACTCGGCGACGGAGGAGACGAACACGTACGGGAACTTGATCTCCTTGCCAAAGCTGCCAGCCTCGGGGACGTAGCCCTCCTTGGCCCTGCAGGCGTTGTAGACCATGAGGAACGCGTAGAGCGGGTCGCAGAAGTGACCGCCGGACTCACAGTACATGCCACCGACCTCGAGCTGCTCCCTCAGGTCGTCGAGGAAGTCCGTGGACGCCACGCGGATCTTGCCGGTGAGGCCCATGTTCTTGAGCTGGCCGACCGAGCCCACGAGCGGGTCCCCGCCGCCACCGGCGATGATGAGGGCATCCATGTTGGGGTCAGTGTTGTAGAACTGCTGGGTGACGTTAGCGCCCTCGGAGGACGAGGTGTTGGCGTAGACCGGGTCGGACAGGGTGGCCGGGTCGCTCGGATTGGCGGCGTTCCACTTCTCGATACCGGACTGGTAGCCCTTCCAGCGCTCCTGGAAGGTGGCGTCACCGACGGTCCAGGCCTCGAGCTTGATGTTGCGGGCTCCCTTTTGAATGTCCTCATAGGCCTGGTCGTTGTCGGCGGTGAGCATCTCGACCAGCTTCTCGCCGTTGCCGACCTCGTCCTCGTGGACGGCGCCGACGTAGTACTTGGAGTTCTCGGCAACGCTGTAAACGTCGGGGCTGTTGTCCTGGTTGATTATGCGATAGAACTGAGCGAGATAGACCTCGTTCTCGTCACAGGTGTTGATGCAAGAGGTCATCTCGGAGTCTGCGGAGTTGCAGACCACGATGCCGTCGCAGCCGGCGGCGCAGAGCGTCTCGATGGAGGCCGTAACCTGCTCGGAGACGTGGCCCTGGTCAACCGTGGTAATTTCGACGCCCAGAATGTCGGCTGCCTTCTGGATGATCTCGACCGAGAGCTTGCCGAGCGCGTCGGTCGAGCTCCAAATAGAGACGCCGATCTTGATGTTTCCTCCGTCGCTGGCGCCACCACCAGAGGAGTCGCTTCCGCTGCAGCCAGCCAAAAGCGCCATCGAGCCCAGCCCCGCCGTCACCGCGCTGCTCTTCAGAAAGTTTCTTCTTGAAATGACCTTGCCCATATCTTCGTCCTTCCCTTTCCCTCGCCCTTTACGCCGGCGCTTCCTCGCCGACATAGTTTCATATCCACGGAGTGGATACATAAACAATAAGTAAACACTCGTTCACGCCAACGACGTCCAAAAAACAACGGACGATTGTAGTGACATCCTCCGACCGACCCCTCAAGAACAGGCCACATGCGCAACTTCCCAGCTCATGTCCGTAATTAACGTTGTACCTTCTGCGCAGCATGGGTTTTTATCCGCTTCCGCTAGAGGTCAGTTTTTTTCCGTGAGCGGTTATTGGAGAACTATTTAGTTACTTTTTTACTATTAATAGTGGGAAAGTGTTTAGTGATGTTTATATTATGAAAGAGCGACAATGCTATAAAAAACCGCACTCTTAAAGATGACAGACGCTCTGACGCTCCACAAACTCAGTCGAGAGGTGCGTGACGCTTGTGAAGGTGCGCGGGTTGTTGATGCGGTCGATGAGCGTGGTCACGGCCAATTCGCCCAACTCGCGCGTGGGGACGCGCATCGTGGAGAGCGGCGGGTTGGCGATACTCGCGAACGTAAGGTCATCGAAGCCGAACATGGACACGTCGTCGGGGATCTTGATGCCAAACTCCGTCATCGCACGCATGCAGCCAAGCGCCATGATGTCGTTCTCCACGAAGAACGCCGTGGGGAGTACGGGTCGCGTGGCCAGCCACGCGCGCATGGCCGCATGGGCCGATTCGACCGTAGTTCCCACCTCCACGCGGAAGTCGGGATTTGCCGTTAGGCCCGCCTCGCGCAGGGCCCTTCGAAACCCACGCTCGCGCAGGGGAAAGTTCTTAATGCGATAGCTACCCGCTATGTAGCCAATCTCGCGATGACCCATCTTGATCAGATAGCTCACGGCACGAAACGACGAGGTCTCGTTCGAAGTGACGAGACACTCAAAGAATAGATGGTCGCTCCATCCGTCCACGACCACGAAGGGAACCACGGGGTCCTTGAACAAGTTGTAGTCATCCTCGGCCATCTCCGTACCCAGAAGCACGACGCCACTTCCGGCCTCATGCGTGATGTCATAGGCTTGGCGCGCAGCTGCCTCGCAGTTGGCGAGCTCAATCGTCGTGAAGGCCGTCTGCAGGCCATTGGCGCTCGCTTGACGCTCAACGCCTTCAATGACGCAGGGATGAAACGTTCCCTCGTCGAGAATCTTACCGTTTTTTCTCGCCAGCACAAACCGAACCTGATTGAGTTTGCCCGGCCGATGATATCCCAACTCCAAGGCCGCGCGCTTGATGATCTTCGCCGTCTCCTTGTTGACACTGCGCTTATGGTTGAGCGCGTTCGAGACCGTGGCTGGCGAGAAGCCCGTCTTCCTGCTGATTTCTCGTACGCCTACGTTCTTCATGACCGCTGCCCATTTCCTTGCGAGGTTCCCTGCTTCTAAACATACATGGTAAACGTTTTCGGTTGCAGGGGGCGACTATCAGCCATTTATTGCAGAGGTTATTTAAGCTGGTGTGTCCTCTTTGACGAATGCATCCATATATGAAAGAAAGCAGCCTCGCCCCCGAGGGCCAGCCCCATTTCGTACAAGAGCAACAGCCGCAACTCAACCAGACGGCCAGTGCCCTTCGCTCGACACGCCGCGCCCCCGCACCCTTGTCAAGCGACTTTTGCGCGCAAGCGCAATGAGCCAGACAAGGGTGCGGGGGCGCCTACGGATGCGTCCTGCGAGCGCTCCCTACTCGTTATCGCCCGCGGTCATCTTGGTGGCACTCGTGACCTCGCCGGCGTCGGAGGCATCATGCCACTTCCAGTCGGTAAAAGCCGGATGGTCATAGCCGTTGTCGACGGCGAACTGGAACGCGTCGAGGCGGAACTGCTCCCACTGCGAGATCTGGTCGGCCCACCTCGAAGCATCAACCATGCGCAGCGCATCGGCGGCCAGAGCCCAGCGGTCCATGTCGTTCAAACGCAGCATGTCGTATGGCGTGGTCGTGGAGCCCTGCTCCTGGTAGCCATGCACGTTGAATGCGTCGTGGTTGGGGCGGTCCCAGATGAGACGACGGACCGTGCCGGGATACGCGTGAAACGCAAAGAGCACGGGCTTGTCGGCAGTGAAGAGCTCGACGAACTTCTCGTCGCTCATGGCCTCGTCGTTCTCGGAGACGTTCTGGATCTTGAGCAGGTCAAGCACGTTGACCAGGCGCACCTTGACGCCCAGCTGATCAAGCAGGTCAAGTGCGGCCACGGCCTCGCCGGTGGGGACGTCGCCGCAGCAGGCTAGGACGATGTCGGGTTCCTCGCCAGTCGCGGTGTTGGACGCCCACGTCCACTCGGCCGCTCCCACGGAGAGCTCCTCGCGAGCCTCGTCGAGCGTCTGCCACGTTGGGGCGGGCTGCTTGCCGGCAAAAATGGCATTTACGCAGTTCGTGGACGTATAGGCGCGCTCGGCCACGGCCAGGAGCTGGTTGGCGTCGGCAGGATAGTAGATGTTGACCACATGGTCATTGTTGAACGACTTATTGAGCAAGATATCCACGAAGCCAGGGTCCTGGTGCGAGAAACCGTTGTGGTCCTGGCGCCAGACGTGGCTGGACATCAGCATGTTAAGACCCGAAATGGGCTTTCTCCAGTCGATGTGGCGCACGGTCGCCTCAAGCCACTTGCAGTGCTGATTGACCATGGAGTCCACAATGTGCACGAACGACTCGTACGACGACCACAGCCCGTTGCGGCCGGTGAGCAGGTAACCCTCGAGCAGGCCCTCGCACTGGTGCTCGGAGAGCTGCTCGATGACGTTGCCCACCGGGGAGAGGTGCTCATCGTTGGCGGGATCGTCGTACACGCCACCGCCGAACCACTGCTTGTCCGTCACCTGGTAGGAAGGCTGCAGGCGGTTGGAGGCCGTCTCGTCCGGGCCAAAGATCCGGAAGCTGTCGCGGTTATTGTTGATGAGCTCGGCCGTATATTCGCCCAGGACCCGCGTGGCCTCCGTGGCCCCAAAGCCGTGGCCCTTCTGGGCAACGGGAACCTCGTAGGAGCGGATGTCGGGCAGCTTGAGCGCACGGCGCAGACGCCCACCGTTGGCGTTGGGGTTCGCACCCAGACGAAGATCGCCCGTGGGCATAAAGCCTGTGACCTGAGCGCGAATGCGGCCGTTCTCGTCAAAGAGCTCCTCGGGCGCGTACGACTCGAGCCAGCTGTGCAGGACCTCGAAGTGCTCGGGGGTGTCACGCGCGGAGGCCAGGGGCACCTGGTGCGCTCGCCACGATCCCTCGGTCTTCTTGCCGTCGATCGTCTTGGGGCAGGTCCAACCCTTGGGCGTGCGGAAGACGATCATGGGATAGAACGGACGCGACGCCTCTCCGGCGGCCGCTCGACTCTTGATGTCGCAGATCTCGTTGAAGACGGCCTCGAGCAGCGCCGCGAAGCGCCGATGGATGGACGCGTGGTCCTCGTCATCGAAGCCGGCGACGAAGTTGTAGGGGTGGTAGCCCATGCCGCGGAAGAACTCGTCACGCTCGCCGTCGGAGATGCGGGCCAGAATCGTGGGGTTGGCGATCTTGTAGCCGTTGAGGTGCAAGATCGGCAGGACGATGCCGTCCGTAAGCGGATCCATGAACTTGTTGGTCTGCCACGAGGTGGCCAAGGGGCCCGTCTCGGCCTCGCCGTCACCCACCACGGCCACCGCGAGCAGGCTCGGGTTGTCCAGGACCGCTCCGTAGGCATGGGAGAGCACGTAACCGAGCTCGCCGCCCTCGTGGATGGAGCCGGGGGTCTCGGGCGCGAAGTGACTGGGGATGCCACCGGGGTAGGAGAACTGGCGGAAGAACTTCTGCAGACCAGCCTCGTCATTGGTGATGTCCGGGCGAACCTCGCGATAGGTGCCGTCAAGCAGGGACTGCGCCGTGCCAGCCGGCCCACCGTGACCGGGGCCCATGAGGAAGATGGCGTTCTGCTCGTGGTCGGCAATGAGGCGGTTTACGTGGCCCATGAGGAAGTTGATGCCGGGCGTGGTTCCCCAGTGGCCCACGAGGCGATGCTTGACGTCCTCGCGCGAGAAGCCCTCTCGCATGAGCGGATTGCTGCGCAGGTAAATCTGGCCAACGGACAGGTAGTTGGCCGTACGCCAGTAACGGTCGACGCCTCTGAGCTCCTCCTCAGGAACGGGCTCGTTGAGCCGATGCCAAGGGGTTCCGATGACGGTCTGAGCCATGCTGCTCTCCTTCTTCTCGCCTGCCTCCCCTCGTGTGGGAAGGCTTCGTGATTACGGTCAGTATAGGTGATAAAACGATTTATCACTGGAGAATCTTAGGTGTCCAGGAAGAACTTGGGGGGTCGCCCACGAGACCGCCAGATTGCACGCTTTTACTTTCTGATGACATCGCTCCGCGCACCATGGCAGGCTCGACACCTCGCCGCTTCACTCACCAGGACCTTACAGCGCGCGGACGCTATCCTTGATCACCAGGCGCGGCATGAGGATGCGCTCCTCGGGCATAACCAGATCGCCCATGCCTGCCTCGGCGTCGATCCGCCGAAACAGCAGCTCGAGCACCGCCCCGGCGAGCTCGTCGACGTTCTGCTCGATCGACGTCAGCGCGGGCTCAAAGAGCACGTCAGCCGCCGAGTTGTCGTAGCTCACCACCGAGCAGTCGCGCGGCACGCGCATCCCCTGCACGTAGAGACGCTTGAGAAGCCCCAGCGCGATGTTGTCCGAGCTCGCAAAGGCGGCGGTGGCATCCGTGTCCAGAAGATCTCCCGCCGCGGCGTAGGCATCAGAGATGTAGTAGGCGCTCTCGAGCTCGAGCGTCGCGTCCGGCTCCACGCCCCATTCAGCCAGGGCGCGCTCGTAGCCCGCCAGGCGCTCGCGACCCGTGTTGGACGCCCGGTTCACGATGCAGGCGATCCTGCGGTGTCCTGCCTCAAGCAGGTGCCGACAGGCCAGGTAGCCGCCCTGCTCGTTGTTGAACGAGACCTTGTCACAGGAGAGCTCGCCAAACAGGCGGTCCACCATCACGTAGGGAACTGGCAGCTCCGAGAGCGCAGTGACCAGGCGCTCGTCCGCGTCGGCCTCGTCGGACGCCACCACGAGCAGGCCGTCGGTGCCGCGATTGGCCAGAAGGCGCACGAGCTCGGAGTCGTTCGTGGGCGAGTCATCCGAATTGGTGATGATGAGAGCGTAGCCACGTTCGCGGCATCCCAGCTCGAGACGACGTGCCAGCGACGAGAAGAACCGGCTCTCTATGTTGGGCACGATAAGACCAACGGTCTGCGAGTGCTGCGTCACGAGACTGCGCGCAATCTGGTTGGGAACGTAACGCTTCTTGCGAGCGACCTCCTTGATGCGTCGGCGATTCTCGGCAGAGATTCTGCACGGTCGGTCGTTGAGCACGAGTGAGACCGCCGCCGGCGAGAGACCCACCTCACGTGCGATGTCCTTAAGCGTTACCTTGGCCGCCATGCCCTCTGACCCCCTACCGCTGGTTCGTGCGCCAGAGCTGCCAGAGACCGCGCAGCGTGAGGGTGTCATCGACGCAGGCATCATGGTGCAGCAGCGCCACCATCTCCCGCGCTCCGTAGCCCGTGAGCACCACCCGAGCGGCCTGCCCCAGCTCGTCCGTCACCGCGTCCAGAAGCCCGTCGATCCGCGCGACCTCGCCCAGGACCACGCCCGACTGCATCGCCGCGCGCGTGTTTCTCCCAATCGCGGAGGTCGGGGCATGTAACTCCACCATGGGCAGGCGCGCCGCCGCCTGGTTGAGCGCGCGAGCCCCCAGGGCCATGCCTGGCGCGATGATGCCGCCCAGAAAGGTACCTTGGCCATCCACGACCTCGAAGTTCGTGGTCGTCCCCAGGTCCACGATAACCACGGGGCAGCCGTGGTCGGCGCGCGCCGCCACCACGTCGGCCACGCGGTCGGCCCCCACCTCGGAGGGGTCATCATAGCGCATGCGCAGGCCCGTCTTGAGACCCGGCCCCACCACGAGGGCGCGCCCCTCGCAGCTTGCGGCCAGGGCGGCACGCCAGACGTCCACGAGCGACGGCACCACGCAGGCAAGGATGGCCCCTTCGCAGGCAGGCGCGCCGAGTGCCTCGAGCGCCTGACGCACCGCAAGCCGCGCCTCATCGACGGTGAGCCGCGCGGGCGTGATGAGCTCCCAGGTACCTGCAAGCTCACCTGCCGAGAAGAGCCCCAGCCTCGTAGTCGTGTTACCCACGTCTACGGCCAGCACGTTCTTATCCGCGCATTCCTCGCGCCCGCCCATGCGTCCTCCAAAATCCAGTGGTCACTCGCATGTTCCCAGACTATACTTTAGCGGTCCGCACCGTAACCCGACTTCCCCTGGAGAAGCGGATATACGAAGGAGCACCCATGAGCCACTCGAGCGACCGCGCAGGTCTGCGCGTGCAGCTGAGTCCTGCCGGAATTCTAATCGGCTGCATTGGCTGCGTCATCATCACAGCATCTTCAGTCTATACCGCCCTCAAGATGGGCTCGCTTCCGTGGCCAACCATCTTTACCTCCATAACCGCACTTGTCCTGTTGCGTGCCCTGGGACGCTCGAGCCTTAACGAAGCCAACATCACCCAGGTCATCATGTCCGCCGGCTCGATGGTAGCTGGCGGGCTCTCCTTTACGCTGCCCGGCATTTGGATGCTTGGCCTCGCCGACGAGGTCAGCTGGCAGGAGATGCTCTTCGTGGCTCTGGCGGGAACGCTTCTGGGCCTGGTGTGCACGGCCCTTATCCGCAGGCGCTTCGTGGAGGAATCCGGGCTGGAGTACCCCATTGGCACTGCCGCCGCCGAGACCCTCAAGGCCACCCGCTCCGACAGTGGGACCGGACGCAAGCTCTTTGGCTCAATGGCCCTCTCCGGAATCTGGTGCGCTCTGCGCGACGTGCTCGGCGTGCTGCCCACCATGGTCGCAGAGCTGTCCATTCCGGGCGTGAGCTTTGCAATCTACAATTCCCCGATGCTTCTCTCCGTTGGTTTTCTCGTGGGAACGACGGCGGTTGCGTTTTGGTTCGGCGGGGCGCTTCTGGGGAACTTCGGCATCGTCGTGGGCGGCGTGGCCGCCAATCTGTGGGACGCCGACGCGGCTTCGGGCATCGTCTCCAGCCTGGGCATGGGGCTTATGATGGGCTCGGGCATTGGCGTAGTGGTGAAGGACGTCCTGCCCAAGGCCGCGGGAGTGCTGCGCGGACGACCGCGTAGGGGCAGTGGGAGCGAGCAGGGCGGAAGCGTCTCCAGTCGCACTGACGCCGGAATGCTCGCGCTTCTGGTAGCGGCTGCGGCACTCATCATATGCTTTGGCCTGGGGTTGAGTCCCCTGGTCACGCTCATTATCGTGGCGCTCGCGTTTGTGACCACGATAATGAGCGCACAGTCCGTAGGACAGACCGGCATCGACCCGATGGAAATCTTCGGCCTCATCGTGCTGCTCATCGTGGCGTCCGTCTCCGATACCCCCCCAGCGAAGCTCTTCTTCGTAGCTGGGGTGGTGGCTGTGGCGTGTGGCCTCGCGGGGGACGTCATGAGCGACTTCAAGACGGGCGCGATCATCGGCACAGACCCACGGACGCTCTGGATGGGTCAGGCAATCGGAGCGCTTCTGGGCGTTGTGGTCTCGGTGGTGGTCCTGGGCGCGCTCCTGCGGGCCTACGGTCC
>CAYSIC010000020.1:0-26142 GCA_964430985.1 uncultured Atopobium sp. | reverse complement strand
GGAGATGGCGCGCCGTGGGGCCCTCGGGAATGTCATGGGGCTCGTCGCCTGAGGACTCGGCGATCGGCGTGCTGGTGACCGGCATGTCGAGCTGGTCGGAGACCCTCTCGAATATCTGCCTCACGGCAGAGCGCTCCTCGTGGCTCATCCCCTTAGTGGCCTCGGAGAGCTCTTCGGCAAACTCCTTGATGTCCATTCTCACTCCTTTTCCTGGTTATCTCTCATGGCCTCCAGAACTCTGGAGAACCAGTCAACCGGCTCTTGTGCAACGTTGTCGGAGGCGGGCCCTGCGACCGCTCCGTTTTTGGCGGAAGAACCCGCCGGGTTCGGGCTACGTATCTTGGTTGCGACGGGCGTTTGGTCGCAGTCGGCAGCCTGGTCGAGCAAGACACGGGCCTCGTCGTGCGCCCCGATGCCCACCTGACGCCTGCGCACGAAGTCCGCGTAGGTAACGCCGAGTTCCGAGGTGGTGGCGCGATCCCACCCTGTGATGGTCAGGGTCTTGGGGAGGTCCGAGTTGCGGCCGATGCTGCCCAGCCCCGTACTCACGTTCACCAGCACGCGGCCCACGGGCTTCTTGAGGATGAACTGCCGCACCACCTCAGGATCTTTCGAGAAGATTGACAGGGCGTTGCCGTGACCGCTGTTCAAAATCAGCTCGATGCATTTCTCGCAGGCGTCGCGCCAGTTGTCCTCGACGTAGTACGACAGAACGGGGCCGTACTTGGCCTTGGAGAAGAAGCTCCTCTCGCTCACATAGGGCTTCTCGACCACGAGGACCCTCGTCGTCTCGGGTACCGAGATGTCGACACGTCGTGCGAGGTCGAAGGCGGACTTGCCGATAAGCTCGCGATACGGGCTACCGTCGCGCCTGAAGAGCGCCTCGACCAGACGATTCGCCTCTTCATCGGAGAGGAAGTAACAGCTCCTGCGCCTGAGTTCCTCCTGCATCCGACCATCGACCGCCGCCTCGACCACCACCGCCTGCTCAGAGCCAGGTAGCATCCCGTGGCAGAACGACTTGCCTGCCACGATCTCGTCTGCGCACGCGGAAAGGTCGGCGGTGGACTCTACGAACACGGGGTTGTTTCCCAGGGTTGCGTAGTAGACGTCCTTGCCCTCGGATCTGTGCTGATGCTCCGAGAAGTTTTCGCGCGAGTCGATCACGACCTTCACGCAGGGCTGGTCACAGACCCACCGCTCGCCCTCCGTGCAGCACGTGCCCAGGTACCCGATCGCATCGAGCGGATAGTGGCAGATCTTCGCAACCTGTGCGACTTCATCCAGAACGAGACCGCACGTCTCGTGAATCCTCGCATCGGCGGAGAAGACGATGGGGCTCTTGGTGCGCACCGCGAACACAAGCTGGCTCAGCATGGTGGGCACGCTCAGCCAGTCGGGCAGAAGCGAGACCACGACGCCCTTGGACAGGCACACCTCCGAAGAGCCATGCTGGCCACGTACGATCTTCTGTACGGGGACCTCATGGAGCACGTCGTCGAGCAGGTCTGTGAGAACCCAGGTGATCAGCTGCGCCTCGTCGGAGGGATCGCAGTAGTCGGACTCCTCGTAGGCGAGTCTTGCGTACTGAGCGGCCCTGGGAAGAAGGGCCTCTCGCAGGTGCACCAGAAAACCATCGATAATCGGGGCGGGGAGGCTCTCTAGCACTTTGACAGACTCATCAGCGTGCTCAAGGAGAATTCGCGCCTCCTGAATGGAGAGCAGGTCATTGTCTATAAGAGCCATCAGTCGCCCCCTTAGTACGGCAGCAGGTTCTCGACGGTGTACTTATCGGTAATCTTCTTAAGGCTCGGATGCGGTCTCGGGATGACGACGGAGCTGTAGACCTCCGCGCCGAGCGCCTCGACGGCTTTCACGCCCGTCTCGACAGCGGCCTCGCAGGCCGAAACATCACCCTTAACCAGGATGGAAATGTATCCCGACGCCGTGTTCTCGTAACCGATCAGCTCGACGTCGCCAGCCTTGCACATGGCGTCACCGGCCTCGAGAACCCACACAAGACCAAAGGTCTCTATCATTCCCAAAGCGTTCATGCTCTCATCAGCCACCATAACCCCCTAATAATCCACGTCGTGGACAGAGACCACGTCACCGATGGACGGCACCGGGCGCTTCATCACGTTATGGGCCGTCAGCTTGCCTATGCTCGAGGCTGCGGCGCAGCCCGCCTCCACAGCCGCCTCACAGGCAGCGACATCGCCCTTGACGATGACGGTCACCAGCGTGGATCCCACGTTCTCGTAGCTGACAAGCTCGGTGTCGCCCGCCTTGAGCATCGCATCCGTGGCAAAGATCGCGGGGACCATTCCGATCGTCTCAATGAGGCCGATGGCCTCCTCACCTCTGTAACGCATCCGACCACCTCCGCTTTTTACCTACTTGATGTAGGAATTGATCGTGTCACGCTGCTCTTGTGTAGCCCGATAGAAGACTCTGACCTCGCCCGTGTCATCTAGGTCGAAGCGTGACTCCTCGATGAGCCCGTTCTTCTCAGCCGTCATGAGTGCCTCGATGAGCTGCGGTTTATTGAAGGCCGCATAACTCGAGTACTCATTCGCGAGGGCTTTGGTGACATCGTCCACGCTTGCTTCGTCCACCGTGGTGTAGTACTTGAGAATCATGTAGTTCAACGGTCGCTTGTCGTTCATTCGCTATCCTCCTTTCTCAAGAAGTCGCGCGGATCAACCGCCATGATAAAAATGCCAATCAACATGACGATGGCGGCAACCCAGGCGATGGGATCGAGCGCATAGCCCTCAAGCCCCATGGCGATTCCCATAACAAGCCACGTGAAAAGGGGCGAGAAGAAGGTGTAGGTACCATTGAGTGCCTGACCAAGCGCCGAGCCGCACATGGAGTTGCCCCTATACCAGCTCGCAAAGGAGATATAGGCAAAGAACCCGCTGAGCAGGAACACGAAAATCCAAGGTGTGTTCGAGACCGCCTGTCCGAGAAAGCCAAATGCGGTGTCCAGCCCAGTGCCCCCGATGAGCGCCAGGATCGGCAGAAGGATGCACAGGTCAGCAACGCCCGAGGTGCACTGGCGAATCGTGATGCCAATCTGAGAGTCAATCATCGATGTGCCAAAACCGGCGATGGTTCCCTCAAGGCCCCAGCCGAATGCGGCGACGAGTGCGAAGAT
The DNA here is from genome assembly GCA_964430985.1 of uncultured Atopobium sp. GTDB lineage: Bacteria > Actinomycetota > Coriobacteriia > Coriobacteriales > Atopobiaceae > Thermophilibacter. Next base: position 22,979 of record CAYSIC010000020.1, on the reverse strand, counting down.
CAGGCCGGTCACCATCCCCGAGCCCACCTCACCGGACAGCGCGGTGCTGCCGATCATCACACTCGCCACGAGACACACGGCGATGCCGAGAATCGTTCTTCCCTCGAGCTTCTGCTTGTACAGCACTCGACCGAAGATGGCCCCGGCCGTGACGTTCAGAGCCGCGACAGGCGACGCGATGGGACCCGCCTGCGAGAGGGCGATGATGTAGCACGTAGTAGCAATGGGACCGCCCACGAGAGCCGCCCCGACCATGATCAAGCCCGGCTTGGACTTCAGGGTCAATGCGAAGTCACCCAGCTTGCCCTGCTTTGCGGTCACGGCAAGGGCCCAGAGGGCGCTGCTGAGGTCGTTGAGCGCAGAAGCAATGGTGGGCAGAATGAAGATGACCACAAAGGACGTGGTTTCGAAGCTAGACCACCAGTCACCCCAGACGCCGAGGTTCTCCGCCGCCGTGATGAAGGCGGTGTAAAGGCCATAGGTAACGCCAGAGAACAGACCAAGAAGGATTCCCTTCTTGAAGAAGCCCTGGTCAAGTTCGCGTTTTTTACGCTTGGCCAGACTCCCTAAATCGAGTGAAACGTTCGTACCCGCCACTTTTGTACCTCCTGTTTGGTCGCATGCGCCAGCAGAACCTGCACTCAGCAACCGCTACCGTAACGGCCTCTCCTTATGTGAGACCTATGGTTTTTCACATATATATCGGCGGGTGGTTGATAAATCACCGCATGCGGTTGCAATTGACTTTTTTAGGGACTCCGCTGCGCGCTCGAGCGCGCAGCGTGACGCGCCGTGCGAATCTAGAGGCCTCCCCCCTCCCTCTGAGGGCCCAAATGCTCGAAAACACAGCGTATTATCCCGACTTAATACGTTTTATTGGGAGAAGGAAGAGAGCCCTGACGCCTCAGCCTGGCAGAAAAGGACGAACAGGCTCCCCTCCTGACCTGAAATGAGGACTTTGACCAGGGGTTTTCAAAATGGTTATCGTAGGGGGATGGTTTTAGATGCGTCGGGCGCAACCTCTTGTGCCTCATACGCCATTCGGAACCGCATCCCAGTCATGAAGCCCTAGCCTCTGGAGCCTCTTAGCCTCTTCTAGGGAGATCTGCGGAAGATCTTCCTGCAGATACGCCCTAAGCTCCCCCACACCCTCACCCGTTGTGTTATTGACCTGAAAGATGCGCTCGCATCCCGAGCTCAGAAGCCACTGTCTGACCATGGCGACGTTGGCGTAAGGGGAGTCGATCTTGGTGATGACACCGATGAGGGGGCGGTTCAGAAAGGCTCCGCAGTTGGGGGCAAAGACCGTGAAGGGCTCGTCCGCGGCAATCACGATCGCAACCACGTCCGACTCGAAGGAGAAGCAGGCGAGCCCGACCCCCACCGCCTTTGACTCGGAGTACTCGCCAGGGGTGTCTATGGTGTCATCGTTCGCATAAGTGAACTGCGTCTTGTGATAGTGGAGCTTCTCGCCCTTGAGGGCCTGGGTGAGCGACGTCTTACCCGCCTCGCTGCGACCCATCAAAAACAGCCGCTTCATGTGTGATGTTCCTACTCTCCTTGTTATTGCTTCGTGAACTCACAGGAATCGAAGTGCAGCTCGTCTCTGAAGAAGCCGAGGACCTGCGTCACGGCGCTCTCGACCTCCGTAAGCGATCCTGTGAGAATCAAGGAACCATTGAACCGGTCCATGAAGCCTATCTCGACCTTGCCGCTCTTTACGGCGATGTCCGCCGCGATGACGGTGGACTCCCATGGCGTGAAGTGCATCAGGCCCAGGGCCTCGCCCGTGTGGTCCCCCCCACTGTGAACGCCGATATGCAGTCCCAGATTCTCGTAGGTGCTGCGCTTGGAAGCGCCGATGAGATGCGCCAGATCGACCTCGCAACCAGGAACGCTCACCCTGGTCAGGCGCAGCCGCTGGTCGGAGCCCTCCTGATAGCGATCACGGAAAATCTTCTTGAGATAGCCTTCCCTCGTGAGGGTGCTCGCCATGCGATCACCCTCTATCTCTTCGTGACGTCACAGGCAACGTAGCCAAGCACGTCACGGAAGTAGGTCACGATTGCGTCGAGCGCCGTCGTGACATCGGAGATCTCGCCCGTGACGATAAGGGTTCCCGTGAAGCGGTCGGCAAACCCCAGGTAGACGTCTGCGGCCTTGATGGCAATATCCGACGCGATGACCGTTGACTCGGGAGGCGTCATGTTCATGATGCCGAGTGCGCTCGCCTGATAGTCAATCGTGGGGTTCAGGCCGAGCTTCGTGTAGATGATTGGGGCGGGACCGCCGATGACGTGCGCCAGCGTGATCTCCTTGCCGGCGACCGTCTCCTCTACGATCCTGATTTGGTCTTGCCTGTTGTCCATGCGGACTCCCTCCCGTGACGCTCACTGCGTGGCCTGGAAACGGACGACGAAGGGACTCGTGGAGCTTGGCCCCCGTCTCCGCCTTCGGTGCGATGCTGATATGTGAGGATGTCACTCGAATGCCACGGGGCACTATGCCCTCGCATCGAGCTGAGCCACGGACGCGGTGCGCGCGTCAGTGATCGTTCTATTCACTTGCAGGGTAGAACCGGCGCATGACCTCACTATATCTTAAGTCGGGATTCTGGGCTCGGAAGGAATCTCTCGTCTCGACGATAAGACTCTCGACAAAAAAAGTCCCTCTCCCCATAAGAGGGAGAGGGGCCCCGCGACGTGTCACCTATGCGCTACTGGCTCGAGCCGGAACCACCCTCGGGAGCCTTGCCCCCGGTGCCTCCCCTGCCGTGGCCTCCGCGCCGACGACGACTGGGCCGACGGGGCTTGTCGGCGCCACCGCTGGGTTGCTTCGAGTCTCTGGGCTGCTGCGCATGCGGCTGCCCCTGACCGCCCTTGTCGCCCGGACGACGCGTACGCTTGGAGCCCTCATGGCGAATCTCACGGCCCTCGCCGGTGACGCCGCTCGCGGCCTGATGATGCCTGCGGCGTCTCGTGGGCGCGCTGGAAGGGCTTTGCCCAGATGGGGCGGACGCTGAGGGGCGCGCCGGGTCGCCGCCCTCTCCCCCCGGACGGCGCTTGCGCCGACGATGATGGGTTACGCCGTCCTCGGACGCGGGAGAGCTCGCGGCGCGCGAGCGCTTCTCGCCAGATGAAGGGGCCCCGTTGGAGGGGCGTCTGCGCTTGCGCTTGGGTTCGACGAAGATGTCGGCAGCATCAGGCGCCTCGGCTGGCACCACGCCGTTCTTGCGATCGAGCTCGGCCAGGGCCATCTGCACGTCCGGCGACTCCAGACGCTCCAAAACCTCGCGCGTCACGGTATCGGGACGACAGGCGCAGCCGAGCTCCTCGGACTTCTTGTGCGCGGCCTCGGAGGCCGTCATATCGGCAAGTGGAACGCGAACCTGCTTGCCGTTCTCGAGGCGCAGGCAGATTTGCTCCTTGGGGGTGTTGTACTCGATGATCTTGCCCTTGCCGAGCGGCGTGTCAATCACGGCGTTTCGCTTGGGCGCACGCCCCTTGAAGTCACGATACGCCTCGAACTCGTAGCGTAGGCAACACATGAGGCGCCCGCACGCACCGGAGATCTTGGTGGAGTTGAGCGGAAGGTCCTGCTCCTTGGCCATGCGAATGGAGACCGGGTCAAAGCTCATGTTGAACCGACGGCAGCACAGCTCCTGGCCGCAGTGGCCGTAGCCGCCTACGATCGCCGCTTCCTCGCGCACGCCGATCTGGCGCATGTCGATGCGTACGTGAAACTCGCGGGAGAGGTCGCGCACGAGCTGACGGAAGTCCACGCGGTCCTCGGCGGCGAAGTAGCAGACGGCCTTGTCGCCCTCGAAGAGATACTCCACGCCCACGGGCTTCATCTCCAGTCCCGAGGACGTCACGTGCCGACGAAACGCCGGCAGCGCGGCCTCTCCCCTCTGCGCGAGCTCATCGGCGCGCACGAGGTCATCCTCAGTGGCCACGCGCACCACTTCACGGAGCTGGGAGCGACCGACCTTGGAGGAGAGCTCCTCGGAACTCACCTCGCGCGCGTCTGCGGTGGCAAGACCCACCTCGAGACCGCGCTCGGTCTGGCAGATTACGTGGTCGGCTTCCTGCGCCCCGGTCTGAGCGGGATCGAACCATAGGTCTCGAGCCACAAAGGCGAACTTCACCGGAATGACGGTGGGCATGTGAGTGCCTCCTTGATACGAAGCAGCATGACCTCGATGGCCAGCTGGGGAGATACGTTATGGGCGAGGTCATCCGCCGCACGTGCCGAGGCCTCGAGCGCCCTCAGGACCGCGCGCGTGTCGCAGCCAGACGCAAGGCGATCCACGACAGCGGCACTGTCCTCGTTCACGATGGGACCTCGGACGTCCTCGCAGCGAATCAGCACGTCACGCAGAAGCGAGTCGACGGCCGCCAGGGCCTCCATCATACCCGAACGCTCCCTCGCGGTGAGCTCGCGCTTGTTGGCGTCGGCCACCTGCTTGAGCGCGGAGGCGGTGAGGAAGTCCGTGGAGTCCTTGACGGCCTCCTCCTGAGCCTTCTTCACATCGGCGAGGGGGACTGCGACACCGGCCACGATCTCGCGCGCCGCCACGAGCACGTCCCAGGAGTCGGCGCGCGCGAGGGAGTCGAGCGCGCTTACGACGAGCCGGCGCACGTGACGACGCCCGGGCGAGCCCAGAAAGTCCACGGCACGCGCGGGCGCGCCCGCTACAGCGAGCGCCACGCGCGCCTCCTGCACGGTGGCGGTGCAGGAGCGCATGATGGAGGCAACCCCGACCTGCGGAGACACCACGGAGAACGGCACCTGCTGGCACCGGGAGACGATCGTGGGGAGAAGGGCGGCGGTCGTGCGTCCGCACAGGATGAAGATCACGTCTCGAGGTGGTTCCTCGAGGGTCTTGAGCAGGGCGTTCGCGGCGGTACCGTAGAGAAGCTCCGCATGTTCGAGGACGTAGACCTTGCTGCGGGCGCGCACGGGCGCCAGATGCGCGTCGGCGATGAGCTCGCGGACCTGGGCCACGAGATAGCCGGTCGCGCTGCCGGGCTCGAGCCAATGAACGTCGGAGTGCGTATGATGCGCAACGCGGCGGCAATCGTCACAGCTGGCGTCTCCCCCCTGGGGGCACACAACGCACTGGGCAAGGGCGCAGGCTGCCTCGTGCTTGCCCGAGCCGGGAGGTCCCACGAAGAGGTAGGCGTGCGAGAGCCTCTCATGGGCGAGCGCGGTGGCGAGAAAGTCGCGCACGCGCGGCTGGTCCGAAAGGACCTCGAGCGCAGCGGGGACCACTGCCATGGCTCACCGCCCCCCAACGTCGCAGACGGGAGCGATGGACGCATCCGTCCGCAGGTCAGAGAGGTCGTTCCACAGACGGTCAAAGACCTCGTCGACCGTCCCCGTCGCGTCGACGAGATGGACGCGGCCGGGCTCGGACGCGGCGAGGTGCCGATAGCCCGCCTGGACGCGCTCCTGAAACGCGAGACCCTCCGCCTCGAGCCGGTCGACGGAGTCGGCCGTGGCACGCTTGTAGGCGCGCGAGACGTCCAGGTCGAGCACGAGCGTGCGGTCCGGAACACAACCACAGCTGCCCAAGACGTTCGCGGAGCGCACGAGTGCGTCGTCAAGGCCACGCCCGGCAGCCTGGTAGGCGTAGGTGGAATCGGCATAGCGGTCGCACAGGACCACCGCGCCCCGCATGAGGGCAGGCTCAACGAGCTGACGCACGAGCTGGGCACGCGAGGCCTCATAGAGGAGCAGCTCGCACTCGTCGGCCATCTCCTCGTTTGAGGGATCGAGTAAAAGATCGCGGATCTTCTCGGAAATTGGGGTTCCCCCGGGTTCGCGCAGGCGCACGACCTCGCGACCCGTGGCCGCAAGAGCCTTGGCGAGACGCGCCGCCTGCGTGGTCTTGCCGCAGCCGTCCACGCCCTCGAGCGTCACGAAGACTCCCCGCCTGCCCATGCCTGCCCTCCTCCTCGAGTCGATCCCTTTATGATAGCCCGCCGCGTCCCGCTCACGAATCACGGTCCATGGTACGTCTTGGGCTACGATGTGCACGAATCGGGGCCTGTGGCAACTGCTTTGGGAACGAATCGTGCCACAGCTCCGAATTCATAAGCGCACGCGGTGAAACGAAGTGAGAGGCTACGACGCGACGCGCCCTCCTACGCCTTCTTGCGGTTCGCGCCACCCGACGACGCGCGCTTAGTCCCCTTGCCGGAATCGGACGCCTTGCTCGTCGTTTTGCTGGCGCGCTTACCACCACGCGAGCCGGAGGCCGCCTTCTTCTCACGCCCCGGACAGTCCATGTTGGGACAGAGCTTCCAGGGCCCACGCGCCGTGGTGACCACGACCAGGGGCGCGCCGCAGTCCGGGCAGGTCTCGCCCGTAGCCTCGAGCTTGCCGCGCGCGGGAAGCGGGTAGGAGGTGCCGCACTCATCGTAGTTGGTGCAGCGAATGAAGCGCTTGCCGCTCTTCTCGGACTTGTGGGCCACGAGCTGGCCCTCGCGTCCAGCCTCGGCGCAGGCGGAACAGGTGCCCACCACGACATCGGGCTCGTAGTTGGTGGGACAGGCCGGGTTGATGCAGATCTCGTAGGCACGGCTACGGAACGGCTGAACCTTCACGCGCGGGGCGCCGCACTCGGGACAGACGCCCGCCTCGCCATCCAGCGCAGAAATCTTCCCCTGCGGCAGAGGATAGGTAACATCGCAGTCGGGCCACCCCATGCACCCGGCGAAGCTGCCGCGTGTCTTGGCCGATGTCTTGACCACAAGGTCCTTGCCACACTTGGGGCAGACGCCGATCTTGGCGTCGGCGGTGACAGCGTCGGCGATGGCCTCGGAGAGGTCGTCTTTGTGCTCCACGAGGCCGTCCATGAGGCCGGCAAGAAGCGCCCGCGAGTGCGAGACCACCTGCTCCTGGGTGTCCGTGCCATTGGAGACCTTGGTCATGTCTCCCTCGAGCTCCGAGGTCATCTCAGGCGTGGTGATGCGCGGCGCATAGGCGTTCAGCGCGTCGATGATGGCCATGCCCAGCTGGCTCGGCTCGACCGGGTCGTTCTTGAAGTACCTGCGCTGATAGAGCGTATCGATAATGTTCGCACGCGTAGACTTAGTCCCCAGGCCCCGCTTCTCCATCTCTTGAATCAGCTTGCCCTGACTGTAACGGGCGGGTGGCTCGGTCTGCTTGCCCAGGAGCTCCATTGCCTCGATGGCGCAGATGTCCCCTTCGGACAGGGCGGGAAGCTGGTCGTCCTTCTTGAGACCATAGGGATACACGGCACGAAAGCCCGGCTTTGCGAGCACGCTGCCCGAGACGGTGAAGGGCTCGCCCGCCACGTCGAGCGTGACCTTGGTGCCCTCGATCGTGGCCGGGCCCATGAGCGTGGCAAGAAAGCGCCGCGCGATCAGGTTGTAGAGCTTCCAGGCCGCGGGCTGTAGGTTATCCGGGTCAGCCGCCGTCGTGGGATAGATTGGCGGGTGGTCGGTCGTCTCCTGCTTGCCGCGCGTGGCCGTGAGCTTATCCTGGGAAAGAAGCTCCTTGCAGGTCCGGGCATACTGCGGGACCTTGGCCAGGCTGCGTACGCAGGCAGCGAGGTCCAGGGAGCTCGGGTAGACCGTGTTGTCCACGCGCGGGTATGAAATCAGGCCGTCCATGTAGAGGGACTCGGCCAGGCGCATCGTGCGCGCCGGGGAGATGCCCTCGGCGGCGGCGGCAGCCTGTAGCGAGGTGGTGTTGAACGGCGTGGGCGGACGCTGCGTGCGGCTCTTGCGCTCCACAGCCGTCACGCGGCCCTCCGAGGCATGCTCCACATGCGAAAAGGCAGCGCCAGCCGCGTCCTTGTCCCAGAAGCGGGACGTGGCGTGGCCGACCCTGAAGGAGCTCTCATCCTTGGTGGCCCGACCCTGGATGACCCAGTAGGGCACCGGGTCAAAGGCCATGCGCTCGCGCTCGCGCTCGACCACAAGTGCCAGCGTGGGGGTTTGGACGCGCCCGGCCGAGCGGACGTTGCCCAGCCCCGAGAAGCGCACGGCAGTGAGGTAGCGCGTGAGAACCGCGCCCCAAATGAGATCGATGTACTGGCGTGACTCGCCAGCGTCGGCGAGGTTCTGGTCAAGCTCAACGAGATTTGCGAAGGCATGGTCTATCTCGGTCTTGGTGAAGGCCGAGTAGCGGGCACGCGAGACAGGGACGTCGGGCGCGACGTCGCGAATCTGGCGCAGGGCGTCCGAGCCGATAAGCTCGCCCTCACGGTCGAAGTCTGTGCCAATGACCACGGAGTCGGCCTTCTTGGCAAGGTTCTTGAGGGCGCGGATGATCTCCTTCTCGGCAGGCAGCTTCTGGATCGGTGCCCAGACCAGATATGGCAGGCTCGCGATCTTCCAGCCCTTGAGGTCCACGCCGTCGGCGAGGAAGGGCTTGCGCTTGCGCGCATAGGGGGGCCGGGGCAGGCCGTCAGGAACGTCGGCGGCAAGAAGCTCGCCATCCTCCGTGAGCCCACGCCAGCCTTCCTCGGGATCGAACGTGAGCTGGACGGGAAAGTCAACCTTCAGGATGTGACCGCGCAGACCGATGGTCACGCAGTCCTCCCCGCTCACGCGGAAGCGGTAGACGGGCGTGTTGTAAACCTTGTCGTCCTTGGGCTTGCCTGAGTCGGAGAGTAGGCGCGCAATCTGCTGCGCGGCATCATTTTTCTCGGTGACGATGAGCTTCACGAGAGAATCAGTCCTTATCGTTTAGTCGAGCGCGTGCTGCTCGTAGTCCTCGCGGGTCCACTTGAGGGCCGCCTTACCGTCACGGGCAACGATGATGTAGCGCGCCACGGCGAGAGCCGCCTCGTACAGCGCGATGAGCGCGGCGAACATGAGCAGCATCGTGACCGGGGAGGCATCGGGGGTGACGATGGCAGACAGGACCATGAGGCCCACATAGATTATGCGCCACTGCTCGCGGAACGTCTTGTACGGCACGAGATGCAGAATCGAGAGGTAGAAGATCACGAGCGGGAGCTGGAAAGCCACGCCGAAGCCAATCTCGAGCATCATGAAGATGCTCAGGAAGTCCTCGGCGCTGTTGAGCTGATCGCCGAAGGCATAGGTCTGATCTATCAGCCAGCCGAAGGCCGCCGGCTGAATGACGAAGTAGCAGAAGATCTCGCCGAAGGCGAACAGGGCGACCATCGCACCCACGGTGGGCACGACCCAGCGGCGCTCTTTTGGCTTGAGGGCGGGCAGGAAGAAGCCCATGACCTCCCAGATGATGATTGGTGAGCAGATAATGACCGCGAAGAACAGGGAGACCTTGAAACGGATGGTGAAGCCGCCAAGGGCCGTGGTCACGGTCAGGGGCTTGCCGCGCAGGGCCTCCTCGATGGGCGCCATCATGAGGTCAATGAGGGCAGGTGTGGCAAAGTACACCACGACGGCGACCACGGCGAGGGCGACGACCACGATCGTGAGGCGTCGACGAAGCTCGCCAAGGTGGTCGAAGAGGGGCATGCGTGCTGGTCCGATGGGCATATGGAATGAGGGAGCGAGGCTAGGCCTCGACGCTCCCGCCCTCCTTCCCGGTGTTCTCGTTGCTGACGATGTCGGCGGGAGCGCCGTGCTCCGAAGAGAGCTCCGATGTGGCGGGCTCGCTCGCCTCGGCAGGCTCGCTCGAGCGAGCGGGCGTCATTGCATAGAGGTCGGCCGCCGTGCGGGGCACGGGAGCGCTCTCGGGCTCAGACGATGTCACGGGGGCGGGCGATGCCCCAGAGCCTACGGCATCGTCGTCCACGCAGACCTCGGTTCCCGCATCGTCGGCGGCCTTCTTGACGCGGGCTGCGGCTGCAGCCTCCTCGGCGGCCTTGCGCTCGGCCGTGAGGCGCTTCTTGCGCTCCGCGAAGGTCTCGACCTTCTTGGTTGCCTCGCCCTCGGAGCCCGTCTGCGACTCGAGGTCCGCATCTTCATCGAAGCCAGCCGAGCGCGCGCGGTTGGGCTTCTTGGGATTGTCGCTCATGGCCTCGGCGGCTGGATCGACGATCTCGGACTGGACGACCTGCGTGAAGCCCTCCTGGGCATTGCGGAACTGCCTGAGGGCGCGACCCAAGGTCCTGCCCATGCCCGGAAGCTTGTCGGGTCCAAAAATCATGAACGCGAACAACAGGATGAGGACTAGCTCTGTCTCTCCGATGCCAACCACGGATCGCATCCCTCACTCTCATTGCCAATAGGTACGCTGTCTGCCTGCGCGAGCGGCCCCGGGGCCGCCGCTGCCTAGTCCTCGCGAATGTTGAGGTCGTTGCCCACGCCCAGAAGGCTCAGCACGCGGGCCACGTTCTTTTGCGGTCGGGCCACGACGATGCGGACGTTTGCCTCAGAGGCGCGATGCGCCGCCCCCACGAGGACGCCGATGCCGGTGGAGTCAATGTAGGAGACCTGTGCCAGGTCAACGACGAGCTCCCTCCCCGCGCCGGAGGAGAGTTGGGCGTCAAGCGCCGAGCGAAGCTCGGAGGCGTTGGAGACGTCGACCTCGCCCTCGATGGCAAGGCAGGTGCCGCCGTCCTCAGATGCTGTGCTGCTGATGGTGAGACTCATGTCTTCCCCTTCCTCGACGCGGACTAGAAGCCCGTTCCCGAGAGATTTGACAGATCGCTCGAGAGCCCCGCGGCTCCCGAGCCCGTAGCAGAGGTGCTGTTGGTAGTACTTGTGCCGTTCGAGGAGCTCGACGAGCCAGAGGCGCTGGACGCGCCCGACTTGAGGGCCGAGAGGCGCTCCTCCCCATAGCTCTTGGCGCCGTACTCGTCATCGGGATCGCACTCGACGGCCTTCTGGTAGGCCGCTGCGGCCTGCGTAAACGTGCCTTGGGACTCATAGAGCATCCCGAGGTTGGCCCAGGCAGGCGCGTAGTCCGGCAGGGTTTGGGTGAGCTCCTCGAGCGACGCGATGGCCGACGTGGAGTCATCCTCGTAGTACTGGGCGAGCGCCCGACTAACACGCACCGCGCCCGAGTCCGAGTTGGACTGCGCGAGGTACCGATCGTCGTAGCCGACGGACTTCTCGAGCAGGTCGTTGGCATGCTGGGTCTGGTCATCGGTGGTGGCAGCGGAGCTGACGCTCGCGCCCCAGACAAAGTAGTAGCGCCCGAGGGCGAGAAGCGAGGCCTCGTCTGCGGGATCGTCAGCGAGCTTGGCCTCGAAATCCGAGACGATTGGCTGGTACCTCTCATCGATCGCGTCGACCTGAGAGACGTCTGCGTCCTGCGCTGACGTCGACGACGAGCTCGAGGAACTCTCCTGGCTCTGGAGCACAGACGCAAGCGCTCCGGCAAACGTGGAGAAGGCGAAGATGACCACGAAGACGATGATGATGACCTTCTGGGTGCGTGAGAGCGCACCCGTATCCTTGGTCTTAGCCCCAGCCCTGGCCTTAGGCGGCTTCTTGGCAGCAGCGCCCCTGCTCTTTGCTCTTGGCGTGTTCGCCATGACCCAGACACCTTTCACGTTTCAACGAAGACGGGCGCCTGCCCGCGACCTCCTAGCATATGCTACGGCACTGCCCGTGCAAGGCAGGGAGGCATACGCGCGGCGATAATAACAGAACTTTGCCAAAGCCGCCCAGAGCGAGCGGTGCCGACCTAGACGCGCTCGGCGGCGGCGAGACGCGCCGAGACGAGCTTGACGGCCATCACGAAGACATCGAGCGCCTGAGAGAGCTCTTCGAGCGAGGGATAGGTGGGGGCGATGCGAATGTTGGTGTCAGCGGGGTCCTCACCGTAGGGCCAGGTGGCCCCAGCCGGCGTGAGCTTCACGCCAAGCTCCTCCGCCAGAGAGACAATCGCCTTGGCCGAGCCCCGAGGGCCCTCGAACGAGACGAAGTAGCCACCGTTGGGATCGGTCCACGTGGCGCAGCCAAGCTCGCCCAGCCCACGCGCGAGCTTCTCCTGGACGAGCGCGAAGCGCGGGGCCACGAGCTCGGCATGCTTGGCCATGTGAGCACGCACGCCCCCGGCGTCCCGCAGGAACCTGACGTGTGCGAGCTGCGAGATCTCCTCGGGGCAGACGCGCATGGACGAGAAGGCCTGACGAAGCTCAGCAAGGTCGGCGGCGCTGGCACATACCCAAGCCATGCCCGAGCCGGGGAAGGTCACCTTGGCCGTGGAGGCAAACTCATAGACGAGGTCGGTGGAGCCCGTCTCGGCGAGCGCGTCGAAAATGTTCATGAGTTCGTCGCCCTCTCCCCTGAAGGTGTGGACGGCGTAGGCGTTGTCCCAGAAGATGCGAAAATCGGGTGCGGCGGGCCTGAGATGCGCGAAGGCGCGCACGACGTCATCGGAGTAGGTGACGCCCGTGGGGTTGGCATACTTGGGAACGCACCAGATGCCCTTGACGGAGGCGTCCTCTTCTACGTAGCGGCGAACAGCCTCCATGTCGGGACCGTCGGCGTGCATGGGCACGGACACGTTATGGATGCCATAGCGGGCAGTCACGGCGAAGTGACGGTCGTAGCCAGGCACGGGACACAGGAACTTGATGGGACCCTGCGCACACCAGGGCTTGTGGCCGCCGATGCCGTGGGTGTAGGCGTTGCAGACCGCGTCATGCATGAGATTGAGGCTCGAGGAGCCGTTGACGATCACGCGAGAGGGCTCGACGCCCATGAGCTCTGCAGCAAGCGCGCGGGCCGAGGGAAGGCCGTCGGGCGCACCGTAGTTGTCGGCCGCCACGCCCTGGTCGTCAAGGTCCGAATCCGAGTCGAGAAGGTCGAGCATGGGGCGGGAGAGCGCGGTTTGCTCGGGGCTCGGCTTGCCGCGCGCCATGTCGAGCTTAAGATCGAGGGCACGTAGGGAATCGGCCTGCCGCTCGAGGTCGGCGAGCTGGGCGGAGAGCTCGGAGTCGGTCATCTTCTGAAACACGTTGGGCATGGTTTCCTCCTTTGTTGCGTTGCCTGAGTATAGACGCAAAGGGCGCGAGAGCTGCTACCATGGGCCTCTCGCAAAAGAAGGCCGACGAACGGGGGCCCGCCATGGACACACTTGGAGTGCGCGCTGATGAGTACGGTGAGCTGCAGCGGCTCGTGGACGCCCTGTTCTCCCCGCGAGCGGACCGTACCGTGACCAAGCTCGACGTGGCATCCAAGGCGGACATCTTCGACCTGTGCGTCGAGATGCGCGAGGTCGTGGACATGCTCCCCTCGCGTACCTACGGGCGGGCACGTCTGTGCGACCAGCTCAACTCCATCATCACCGCCCACGGGTGGGGCGCCGTCTACGGCACGGTGGAGTAATCGCACCGCGGCGTCCCTCAAGGAGCAAAAGGGGTGCCCACGAGATTCCCTCGCCGGCACCCTCTATGCAATGAAATAAGAAGAGGGCCTACTCGTCCTCCTCCAGTGCGGCGGCAATCTCATCGGTCACGTCCATCGTGTGGTAGACGTTCTGGACGTCCTCGAGCTCGTCGAGGTGGTCAATGAGGCGCTGGACCTTCTTGGCGTCGCTCACCGTTACCTCGGTCGGCGTGATGGGAACCATCGTGAGCTCGGAACCCTTGACCTCGACGCCCTGTCCCTCGATGCCCTTCTGGACGTCCTGCATCTTGTCGTAGGCGGTCCAGACGATCCACTGCTCGCCCGCGTCCTCGTAGTCCTCGCCGCCGGCCTCGGCCACGACCATCATGAACTCGTCCTCGTCGACGGCGTTTTCCCGGTCTGCGACCTTCTTGTCATCGCTCTTGACGACCTTGTCGACAGCGATGGAGCCCCTACGCTCGAACTGGAACGCAACGGATCCGGCGGTGCCCAGGGAGCCGCCCGCGTGGGTGAAGGCGGAGCGGACGTCGGCGGCGGTGCGATTCTTGTTATCCGTCAGGCAGTCAACGTAGACGGCCACACCCGCAGGGCCATAGCCCTCGTAGACGACCTCGGAGTAGACCGCAGCATCGGCACCGGCACTGAAGGCCTTGTCGATGGCCGCCTTGATCTTGGCGTTTGGCATGGAGACCATGCGGGCACGGGCAACGGCCGCAGACAGAGAGGCGTTGTTCTCCGGGTTGGGGTCACCGCCGGACTTAGCGGCAACGGTGATGTTGCGCGAGAGCTTGGAGAAGAGCGAGGAGCGCTTGGCGTCAATCGCAGCCTTCTTGTGCTTGGTGGTTGCCCACTTAGAGTGTCCGGACATGCACATCTCCTTTTTGCCTGAAACGGACCCGCGAAGCGTCCGCTGCGGGCACCTACTAAAACCAATACGGCGCGTGCGCGGCATGAAGGCCACGCTTGGCATGAAACATGCCCACGATAGGGCACGAAGTCGGCCTTGTAAAGACATCGCGCTAAACTATACGGCATCGCCCATGCTGCGACTGGCGTTTGCACGTGCCCCGTCATGGGTATCGTCACTTCATACTATAGCTGCGAGCAAGGAGGCGCCATGCTCTACGTAGGCAACTTCAGCTACAACGACGAGACCGACGACAAGGACAACTACTGCCTCATGCCCTGCGTGGTCGAGGCCTCCACGAGCGACGAGGCCTTGGGCCGCTTTGCGGCCCACTTCCAGGAGGTCCGACGCTCCTCCGACCTCCTGGACGGCGCCCACGAGATCTTCCTCGACTCTCTTATCGAGCTCGAGGGAGTACCCACCGAGCCGGTCATCTGCCAGTGGCAGAAGATCGTGCCAGCAGTGGACGGTCTGTGCAGCATCACGAGCGCGCTTCCCGAGACGGACCTCTCCGACGACTTCGCCAGCGCCTACGGCTGGGGCGTTGATGACGACGAGTGCGAGGACGACGAGCAGCCCCACGATGACACGCTCGACCACGACGACGAGGATTCGCAGGGCTACCCCGAGGAGCCCTTCCTGCAGTTCTAGTCCTAGGCGTTCCATGACTCAACCGTCACGGCCCAGGGCTGCTATTTGGCGCCGCATGACTCAGGGGGCGTTTCCGGCCGTTGTGAGATCCCCCCATCCCAACAACGGCCAGAAACGCCCCCTGAGCTTGTGCGTGCCTCACAGAGGCGCCATCCGGCAAAACCGGACGGCGCCAGGAGGGAAAGGGCACCATCGGCCTCGAAGGCCTAGCGACCCTGGCGAAGCATCCAGAGCGTCTTGCTGAGGCTCACAATCAGATCGTCCATAGTCGTGGAGACCAGATAGGCGTTCTCGCCATCAGCGACGCCCTTAATGGAGACGGCCTCGTCAAGAATGCCCTGAAAGTCCTCGATGATGGATGCGTAAGCATCCTTGGAGCTCACGTAGCTGTCCTCGCGCTCCTCGATCGAGGATGTGTCGAGGAACTGGCGCATCGAAGAGATAGGCTGCGCGCCAATCTGCAGGATGACCTCGGCCACTTGATCGACGAAGTCGTTGACGTCATCGTAGAGCTCCTCGATCTTGACGTGCGCCTGGAAAAAGTCCTCGCCCTTCACGTACCAGTGAAAGCTCTGAAGCTTGTGATACTCGACGACGAGATCTGCCAGAAGATGATTAAGCGTGCTTTCCATGAGGTCCTCCTTGGGGCCGTGACGTATGTGTCTGCGGGCGATAATCTCTCCCCGCTAACAACACTGTTCCCCTCTTAATGATATTTATTCTCAATAAGAGGGGAACAGCGAGTCGCCAAAGGTTCCACATGGCTCTTGGGGTTAGGCCTGCGAGGGGGCCCTCCCGTCAAGGTATCCCTGCTGAGGCCTCTGCGCCCGGTACGAAAGAATCAGGATCACGATACCCGCGATCAGAAGAGGCAGGCTCAGAAGCTGACCCATCGTGATGGGTCCCAGAAGGTAGCCGAGCTGCGCATCCGGCACGCGGACGAACTCCACCAAAAACCGAAACACCCCGTAGAGCGCGAGAAACGCCCCCATGAAGGTACCCTGCGGCCGAGACGGGCGACGTCGTGAGAGCGCCCACAGCACGGCGAAGATGACCAGGCCCTCCAAGACGGCCTCGTAGAGCTGAGAGGGATGGCGATAGACGCCGCCACCAGTCTCGAACATGACGCCCCAGGGAAGGTCGGTCGGCTTGCCCCAGAGCTCGCCGTTCACGAAGTTGGCGCAACGGCCGAAGAAGATGCCGAGCGGGGCACCAATGACACCCAGGTCACAGACTGTGGGAATGGAGATACGGTACCTGTGGCACACAATCGAGCCCCCTACTATGGCACCTACGAGCCCCCCGTGGAAGCTCATGCCTCCGTCCCAGGTGGCCACGATCTCGAGCGGGTGGGTCAGATAGTAGCCGGCACCATAGAAGATGACGTAGAACAGCCGAGCCCCGACGATAACGCCGAACACGATGCCGATCACAATCGAGAAGACGTCATCGACGGTAAGCTCGAGTCTCCATCGGCGCGCGGTTCGATACATCACGAAACCCGCGCAGACGAATCCCAAGAGATAGGCGATGCCGTACCAGCGCACCGTGAGGGGCCCGAGCGTGAAGGCTATGGGGTTGAGCGCATGGTAGAGGTCATTTAGGATCACGCCGCACGCCTAAAAGGCTGCGGGCTGGACACGGGTGACGCCAGGAACGTGCTCGCGCAAGATGCGCTCGATGCCTTCGGACATGTCTATGCTGGAAAGCGGGCAGCCAGCGCAGGAGCCCTGCATCTCAAGGGTGACGACACCGTCATCCGTACAGTCAATCAGGGCGACGTCGCCCCCGTCGGCCTGCAGGCTCTGGCGAATGATGTCCAGGGTCTCCTGAAGAAGCTCACGATTAACGGCCATGATGACTACCTCCTTCTGCGCAACGTGGTTGCGCGTCTCTACTATCTTGTTCGGGGCGTACGAGATGTCCCGCACACCATGTTACCCAATGCCCATGAAAAGATGACCGGAGCCGGCCCCTTGCACGCGTGGGGCAGGCTTGTGGCCGGCCTGGGTCGCACGAATCGCGCGCACAGTGCGTGCCACGGCGAAGGCAGTCTCGGTGGGGTCCATGATCTGAGCGTCCACGAGTAAGCGAGAGACCCCCGCCTCGATGAGAGTGTCTGCCTGGGGCGTCGCGTCAAGCGGGTGTGAGGCCCAGATGCGCGACCGCCCGTTCAGGTCCGTGCGAACCGGCAGGAGGCTTCCGTCCCGGTCGCGCAGAGAGAGGTTGCGCGCGCGCAGCTCGCAACGGGCGCAGTCGTTCACGCAGCGCCCCGTCACCTGCAGGACGCAGTGCTCGCTCGTCATCGCGCGCTCGCGACCAAAGACCATGAGCCCCACGCTCACCGACGAGGCGCGCGCGAGGCGACAGACCTCCTCGAGCGTGAGCTCGCCCGAAAGCCAGACGCCCTGCGCGCCCGCGACCTCGAGCGCCACGAGAGCCGACTCGTTGTGCACCGGGATACAGGAGCGCACCTCGGCAGATGCTCCTCGTGACTGCGCAAGATCCAGTTCGGAGACGTTGCCTACCGCGACCGGGGCGCCCGGGATCACCCAACGGTCAAGCCAATCGTGGTCGGGCTCGCGGCAGACCTCGTCGAGCCAGGCGATGACACCTCGCGGCCACGCTCCAGAGGCGAGGTCGTCCACACTCGCGTAGACGCGCCCGGCACCGGCATCCAGGGCAGCCTCGGCAGCCTCCGGCGTGCTCACGAGGGCGCAGGCGCAGGGACTCTCGGCAGCCGCGGCACACGGCTCGGGCACTCCGGCCGAAGCGCGCACCTCGCCCAGACGTCTCTTAACCAGAGTCGCATCGGGGGCTGCGACCGTGACCCCGTTCTTCTCGCGCGCGGCGTAGGCCGAGAGAAGCGCCTCCTCAAGCCGCGCGCACGCCTCGGCGCGCACCTTATGGACCGCCGAGAAGCCCATGCCACAGCCTTCATCGAGCTCGACGGACCAGTCCCAGGGCTCGAACGGTGACGCGCCCATGCGCCCCACGTGCTCCACGAGGTCGTTGGCCGTGACCGGACGAGTCCTGGCCGTCTCCACCGTGAAGCCCTGTGCCTCGGCGCGGGCCAGCCCGTCCAAGGTCTCAAGAGCGACCAAGAACGGCTCGCCGAGACGTGCCACCACACGCACGCGCACCGGGCGCAGGCGCACCACGTCCTTGTCGGCGACGCGGGCCGCCTCGTCCAGAGCCCGCTGCGAGCGGATGACGCGCACGAGACAGCCTGGTTGCATGGCGCGCGACGCACGGCAGGAGATGGTCTCACCCGCCTGGGCGTCGGCCTCGGCGTGCACGGTCAAAAACTGGCTGGGATCATCGAGCGGACGAATCTCCAAGAGGTCGCCGGCCCCCACCGGAGCGTCGAGGCGCAGGGTCACGTCGGCGCGCCTCACCCTACGGTGGCGCTCGCGACCCCCGTTCGATCCGCCACGTCGCACGAACTCGTCAGCGAGCGGGCGCGACCCCACGACCTCGCCCACGAGCTCCCCGCGATTGTTTGAGCGCTCGTAGCTCATCATCTCGTTGCCCGAGCGCCCCCAGAGGTAGCTGTCGGTGAAGTCACGGTTGAAGGAGCGCCTGAGCCGGCGGTCGCGCTCGGCGCGCCGAGCGGGGTCGTCCTGCCCCGAGACGACGGCGTCGATTGCGTCCCTATAGGCCCCGATCACGCTGAGGACGTAGTCAGGCGACTTCATGCGACCCTCGACCTTGAGCGAGCCCACACCCGCCTCGGCCATCTCGCGGATGTGGTCTATCGTGCGGTAGTCCTTGGGGCACAGGGGCCGGGCGCTGCCCGCAGCCTCGATGGGACGTCCCTCCTCGTCCACGAGGTCGTAGGGAAGCCGGCACGGCTGGGCGCAGAGCCCCCGGTTGGCCGAGCGACCGCCCGCAAGCGAGCTCATGAGGCAGACGCCCGAGTAGCAGAAGCACAGGGCCCCATGCCCGAAGCACTCGAGCTCGACACCCTCCTGGGCGATGCGGGAGATCTCGACGAGAGGGAGCTCGCGAGAGAGGGTCACCCGCGCCGCGCCGCGCGCGCGGCACCAGGCCACACCGCGCGCGTCATGGACGTTAGCCTGGGTGGAGACGTGACACTCCATCTGGGGCCACGTGCGTCGGACCTCGGCAAGAAGCCCCCAATCCTGGATGATGAGGGCATCGGCACCCAAAAGCCAGGCACGACGGACGAGCGCGAGCACGCCCGGCATCTCATCGGTTGTCACGACCACGTTGACCGTCACGTAGACGCGCGCACCCGCCAGATGCGCGCGTCTGCACGCGGCGGCGAAGGTCTCGTCGGTGAAGTTTCGCGCTCCGCGCCGTGCGTTGAAGTCGTTGCCCAAGCCGCAGTAGATCGCGTCTGCTCCCCCCGCCAGGGCGGCATTGAACGGCTCGGGCCCACCGGCAGGCGCGAGCAGCTCTGGGACGCCATGGGACTCGAGGAAGGTGGGGCGTCGGGACTGCGTGCCGGCGTGCTGAAAGGTCATCAGAGGAGCACCTCTCGCTGAGAGCAGGATGGGATGGTCGGGGCACCATTACCATTTTTTACATCGATAAAAACGGATCCCGTGCCACGAAAACTAGTACCTAAGGCTATCTAAGGTCAATCACGCACGTCATCGTGCCCCCTAGATGAGCTTGACGAAGCGACGCTTGCCCACCTGAATGGTGGCCCCAGCCAGATCGCCGGCGTCCACGTTGTAGACGTTGGGCGCCACGGCCTCGCCGTTGATGCGCACACCGCCGCCATCAATCATACGTCGCGCCTCGCCAACGGACTTGACCAGGCCAGCATCGGAAATGAGCTTGGCGAGATAGACCGTGCCATCCGCAGACGGCGTCAGGTCCGCCGAGAACTCGGGAACGTCTTTGGGCGTCTCATGCTTCTTGAAGAGGGCATCGAAGGCGTCCTGGGCTCGAGCGCCCGCACCGGCCCCGTGGTAGAGGTCCACGATGTTTCTGGCTAACGCGCGCTTGAGCTGGTAGGGGTCGGCCGTACCGTCCGCGAAGGAGGCGTCGATGCGGTCGATCTCATCGATGGGGGCCGTGGAGCACAGACGCCAGTAGAGCGGTACGAGCTCGTCGGTAATGGACATGAGCTTGCCGAACATGTCGGCCGGCTCGTCGGTGAGGCCCACGTAGTTGCCGTAGCTCTTGGACATCTTCTTGGTGCCGTCCGTGCCCACCAGAAGCGGCATCGTAAGTGCCACCTGCGGCTCCATGCCCTCAGCGCGCATGAGGTCACGACCAGCGAGCAGGTTGAAGATTTGGTCGTTTCCACCCATCTCGAGGTCGGCCTTGATGACCACGGAGTCATAGGCCTGCAGCACGGGATAGATGAACTCGTGCAAGGCGATGGACTGCCCATTGGTATAACGGTTGTGAAAGTCCTCGCGCTCCAGGATGCGGGCCACGTTGAACTTGCTCATGAGGCCGAGCATCTCCGTCAGGTTGAGCGCCTTGATCCAGTCGCCGTTGTAGACGACCGTGGTCCGCGCGGGATCGAGGACCTTCATGGCCTGGGCAACATAGGTCTTGGCATTGGCCTCGACCTGCTCCTCGGTGAGGGGCGGACGGGTCGAGTCGCGACCAGACGGATCGCCGATGAGGGCGGTGCCGTTGCCGATGATGAGGGTCACCTGGTGGCCCAGGTCCTGAAACTGGCGCATCTTACGTAGGGGAACCGCGTGCCCGAGGTGAAGATCTGGCGAGGTGGGGTCGACGCCGAGCTTGATGTTGAGCGGCACGCCCTTCCCAAGTTTCTGCTTGAGCTCGTCCAGGGGGACGATCTGCATCGTCCCGGAGGTGATGACCTTAAGTTGCTCGTCGACTGGCAGCACTGCTCTGTCCTCCATAGGCTCTTCGCGTTCCCAAGCCGCAGGTGCGGCCACGCAGCGTACTAGCATAGCGCAGCCACGTCCGAAAGGAGCCACGATGATCTGCGCTGTCAAACGTCTTTGAAATGCTGAAAAGCACGGCAGGACGGTCGGAGCCTTCCACGTACTCAACACCTCACGATTCCCCCGACCGGCGCGCAGGTCAGAGCAACTATACTGTTACGACGTTATAGAAAGGTCTCCCCGCACAGGAGGGGTACATGGGAATCAGGACCCGCAGGGCACGCAGTCACTCGAAGACCCACATCACCGGCTTCGGCGTCGCAGGCGTGTTCGGATTTATCGCGCTGCTCATCGCCGCACTCGCGCTCTCGCTGGGAGCGGTCGTCTCTACGTGGCTCGAGGACCTCCCCGACTACACCTCGGCGGACGCCTATCTCGTAGCCGAGCCCACGCGCGTATTTGACGCCAATGGCACCGAGATCGCGTCCTACTACCTTCAGAATCGTCGCTCCGTCGATCTTCCCGATATTTCCGACTACGTGCTCAAAGGCACCGTCGACACCGAGGACAAGCGCTTCCGCCAGCACAACGGCGTCGACCCCCAAGGCATTCTGCGCGCGGCAGTCGGACAGGTGATGGGCAGCAGCGATTCCTCCGGTGGCGGCTCCACGATCACCCAGCAGCTCGTGCGTAACACGGTCCTGTCCGACGAGCAGTTCGAGTACTCGCTCAAGCGCAAGGTCCGCGAGGCCTATATCGCCATCCAGATGGAGAAGGAGTACACGAAGGACCAGATTCTCAACATGTACCTCAACACCATCTACTACGGCAACGGCGCCTACGGCATCGAGGCTGCAAGCATCACCTACTTCAACAAGGATGCGCGCGACCTCACACTCACCGAGGCGGCAACGCTCGTGGGGCTGCCCAACGGGCCCGGCCTCTTTGACCCCATCACCAACCCCGACGCCTGCCTCGCCCGTCGCAACCTTGTCTTGCAGCGCATGCTCGAGGCCGGCGACATTACCGAGGAGGAGTGCGCGAACGCTCAGGCCGAGGACCTCAATCTGGACCTTGGCACGCTCTCCGACACCGTGGGCACCTACCCCTACTTCACCGACTACGTGAAGAGCATCCTGCTCCAGGACTTCTCGTCCGACACCGTCCTGCAGGGCGGGCTCAAGGTCTACACCACTATCGACCCCTTCTATCAGGACGCCGCGGAGAGCGCGGTGAACGAGCGCATCGCCAGTGCCAACAATGACAAAATCGCGGGCGCGCTCGTCTCGATCGACAACACGAACGGCTACGTCGTCGCCATGGTGGGCGGCCAGAACTATGGAACCGACACGGACGCGGGGCAGAGCACCTTCAATCTAGCCACGAGCGCTCAGCGCCAGGCGGGCTCGAGCTTCAAGACGTTTACGCTCGTAGCCGCCATGCTGGACGGCATGAGCCCCTCGGTCATGCTCAACTGCAGCTCACCCATGCAGATCACGTCCACCTGGAGCCCCCACAACTACAACAACAACCAGTACGGCATCATCACCTTGGATCGTGCCACGCAGCTTTCGTCGAACACGGCCTATGGCCAGGTCATAGAGACCATCGGTGTCGACAAGCTCATCTCGACCGCCAAGCTCATGGGCATCGACTCGACCGTCAACCCCTACGACTCCTCGACGCTCGGCTCCTCGGAGGTCACGGTGCTCGAAATGGCCGAGGCCTACTCAACGCTCGCCATGGGCGGCGTCCACCGCGACGCCGTGATCATCACCAAGATCGAGGATCGCAACGGCAACGTGGTCTACGAGCACTCCGACGACGGCCGTCAGGTCATCGACTCGGCGGTTGCCTCAGACGCCACCGAGGTGCTCGAGCACGTCATCGACGCAGGCTACACCACGGACTACGTGCACGCCCACTTCAGCGCCAACCAGCCCGTGGCCGGCAAGACCGGCACCTCCGACGAGGCGGACAACCTCTGGTTCTGCGGCTTCACGCCGCAGATCACCACCGCCGTGTGGGTGGGCAACATGGCCGAGGGCACCTCGCGCGTCTACTACCGTGGCTCCACCGCCACCACGTCGACCACCTCGCAGCCCATCTGGACCACCTACATGAACACGGTCCTGTCGGGCGTCGCACGCGGGGCCTTTCCCACCTCCGACCATAAGGCGACCTACAAGGCCAACTCCTCATGGACCTTCGTGGGGACCTCGCAAGCCGTGAACACCAGCGGCGGCTCCGCCACCACGACGCCTCCGACGCAGGAGACTCAAGAGGAGACCACGACTACTACCA
>CAYSIC010000019.1:1504-27446 GCA_964430985.1 uncultured Atopobium sp. | reverse complement strand
CGCCGATGCAGGTGGCCGCGCCGCCGAAGGGCTCGATCTCGGTCGGGTGGTTGTGGGTCTCGTTCTTGAAGAGGAACAACCAGTCCTCATCGCGTCCGTCCACGTCTACCGTGACCTTGACGGTGCAGGCGTTGATCTCCTCGGATTCGTCGAGGCCGGTGAGCTGACCGGTGTGCGTGAGCCACTTGGCGCCGATCGTACCCATGTCCATGAGGCAGACGGGCTTGTGGTCGCGACCGAGTTCATGGCGCATCTGCATGTAGCGGTCGAACGCTGCGGCTACGACCTGGTCGTCGAACTGGACGTGCTCGAGCGCGGTGCCAAAGGTGGTGTGACGGCAGTGGTCGGACCAATAGGTGTCAATCATTTTGATTTCGGTGATTGTGGGGTCGCGACGCTCGGCAGTAAAGTACTCCTGACAGAATTGGAGGTCGGCGAGGTCCATGGCCAGCCCGCGCTCCTCGATGAAGGCGGACAGGTCGGCCGCGTCGAGTGCGGAGAAGCCGTCGAGGGTCTCCACCGGCTCGGGCTCAAGATGACGCGTGGACAGGGTGGCGCGCGGCTCGAGAGAGGCCTCGCGGGCCTCGACGGGGTTGATCACGTAGCGTTTGACGGCCGCGATGTCGGCCTCGCTCAAGGGACCTTCGAGCACGTAGACCCTGGCGGAGCGCACGAGGGGCCGCTCGCCCTGGCTTATGAGCTGGATGCACTCACTCGCGGAGTCGGCGCGCTGGTCAAACTGGCCGGGGAGAAACTCCACGGCAAAGACCGTGGCATCCGAGACCTCGGGCATCTGGGCGCTGACGTTGTCGGTCTGCGGCTCAGAGAAGACCGTGGGCACGCAGGTCTCGAAGAGCTCGGCAGAGATGCCCTCGATGTCATAGCGATTGATGACGCGCACGTTGGTGAGGGCACTGATGTCGAGGAGCCCTGTGAGCTCGCGCTCGAGCGCCCTGGCCTCTCCATCGAATCCGGGCTTCTTCTCCACGTAGATGCGAGAGACCATACGTTGCTACCTCCTGGGTACCGTGGGTCATGTCCGTAACCTTGTATTCATTCTACGGCAATGCGGGAGGTCGCGGGCCGTGAGGTACAGCGAGGCGCGAGGACTTGTGGCCTAGCCGAGCGCGACCAGGGCGCAGAGAAACGCGCTGCTGGTGAGGGCGGCTGCTGCATCGCGTGCCCGAAGGCGCTGCTCGTGAAGGTGGGTGCGTCCGACCCCACCCTCGTAGCAGCGGGCGTCAAGCGCGCGCGAGAGTCCCTCGGCGTGGCGCAGCCCGCTTGCGAGCAGGGCCACGACCACGGGCACGATTGAGCGAACGCGCTGAACGAGCCCCCCCTCGTCGAAGGCGCCGCCGCGCAGCGACTGCGCCTCGATGATCGCCGAGGCCTCGTCGGCGAGCGTGGGCACGAAGCGCAGCATGAGCGAGAAGACCATCGCAATCTCGTGGCCGGGCAGGCCCAGGCGCGACAGGGGGGAGAGAAGGCGGTCAAAGGCGTCGGAGAGCTGCGTGGGCGTCGTCGTGAGCAGAACGAGAGAGCCAACGAGCAGGGCGAGGGCAAAGCGCGTCGTGTATAGGACGGCGGCCCACACGCCTCCCGAGGTGAGCGAGAGGGGGCCGAGTGCGACCACCACCTTGCCGGTGCGCACGAAGATGAGGTTGAAGAGGGAGAGCAGGGCGAGCACCGCAAGCAGGGAGCGCGTCGAGGCCAGGATGCGCCCGACGGGGACATGCGAGAGCACGAGCAAGAGAGCGGTGAAGGCGGCACCGACCGCAAGCTGTGCGGGGTTGGCGATGCAGAAAATTCCGACCAGGATGGGAAGCGCGCAGCAGAGTTTGGCGCGGGCGTCGAGCTCGTGGAGGGGAGAGTTGGCAGCGTAGTACTGGCCGACCTCTATGTGCAGGGCCATGTGGGGACCCCCTTCGAGAGCACGCTTACGAGAGCCGTCGTGGTCAGGGGGCGTCCGAGGCCGTCGACCCCGCGTTGTGCGAGCTCTCCGGCAAAGCGCAGCGAACGAGGCGCGCCCAGACCGGCGTTGGTGAGCCTTTCGACCCCCTCGGCCGAGAAGACCTCGGCGGGGGTGCCCGCCATGAGCACGTGTGACTGGTTGAGCACGACGACGCGGTCGGCACGGGCGGCGTCCTCCATCGAGTGAGTGACCTGGACGAGCGTGGTGCCCTCCTTGTGCAGACGCGCGAGGACCGAGCGTAGGAGCGCACGTCCGCGCGGGTCGAGGCCTGCGGTGGGCTCGTCGAGGATGAGCGTGCGCGGCTTCATGGCGAGGATGCCCGCGAGTGCGCAGAGGCGGCGCTGTCCGCCGGAGAGCGTGAACGGCGAGGCGTCGCACCGGTCGGAGAGTCCCACGAGCTCGAGGGCCGCGGCGGTGCGCCTGCTCACCTCCTCGGGAGAAAGACGCAGGTTGCGGGGGCCAAAGGAGACGTCCTTCTCGACCGTCTCGGCAAAGAGCTGACGCTCGGGATGCTGCATCACGTAGCCCACGACACCTCGGACCTCCTTGCGTCCGCGACGGGTCGCGGTGTCGATTCCGCAGACGCTGACGCGTCCGGCGTCCGGCGTCTCGAGACCGCAGAGCAGCCGCAGAAGCGTTGACTTGCCCGAGCCGGTCTGACCCACGATAGCCGTCGAGGCGCCGGTGGCGATCTCGAGTGAGATGTCGTCGAGCGCATGGGCGCGCGGGCCGTACGAGAAGCTCACATGCTCGACGGATATGATGGGTGCGGCGGGGGGCGCCAGGGGGATTGTGCCATTCTCGACTTGGAGCGGGGGCTCTCCGCTCGCAGGAATCTTCATGGCGACCTCGTCGGCGAGGGCAGCCTCGTCTACGGTCCTGTGCACCTGCAGCCCCGCATCAACGAGTCGTGATGAGAGCGCGGCCGCGAAGGGCATCTCAAGCCCCAGGCCGGCCAGGCGAGTTCCGCCTGCCGAGAAGACGTCGGATGGCGTGCCCGCAAGCGCCACGCGTCCGTGATCGAGCACGATGACGCGGTCGGCAGCCAGAGCCTCGTCCATGTAGTGGGTTACGTGCACGAGCGTCGTGCCTGCTTGGGAAAGGCGTCCCATCACGCGCAGGATGGACTGACGTCCGCGCACGTCCAGAAGCGAGGCAGGCTCGTCGAGCACGAGCACGGAGGGCTCCATGGCGAGCGCGCCCGCGATGGCCACGCGCTGCTTCTGGCCACCTGAAAGATGCGTGGGGTCTGCCTGGGCGTAGTCATCGAGCGCAACACGATGCAGCTCGCGAGCCACACGTTCGACGATTTGCTCGCGAGGCAAGCCAAGGTTCTCGGGGCCAAAGGCCACGTCGTCCTCGACGATGCTCGTGACAATCTGGTCGTCGGGATTCTGGAACACGAGGCCAAGAGAGCGCCGAGCGCGGCGATAGGCCTCGAGGTCAGGCATTCCGCCTGTGCAGACACGCTCGCCAACGAGCTCGACATCGCCCTCGTCGGGAGCCAGAAGGCCGCAGATCACGGAGGCTAGGGTGGACTTGCCCGAGCCGTTGGCACCTAGGACGCAGAGGCGCTCGCCGTGCGCCACCTCGAGGGAGACGTCATCGAGCGCGACATGGTCACCTCCGTAGACGAGGCGTACGTGGGAGAGCCTGAGGGGGGTGGCTGTGGACACGTTCTTCTCGCCCGGCGCTAGACGGAGAGAGCCTGGGAGAGGGGTCGCTGAACGAGGCTCGTGACCACGCAGTTGAGGACGATCTTTATCAGGTTGAAGGGGATCAGGATAGGCACGATCATAGCGATGACATCGGCGATGCCGACCGCAGTATAAAGAGGTGTCACCACGAGGTTGCACAGGACGGAGGCCACGAGCGAGACCAGGCCGCCCACGACCATGCCAATCATGAGGCCGCGCGTTCCCTGGATGCGCCGCGCGACGAGCGTGGCCGGCAGGATGAGCGCGAGATTGGCGACGATGGCCATGAGGTGGCCCCAAACGTTAAACGAGAAGAGGGTCTTGAGCACCCAGGGGAGTATGACGACGATGGCTCCTGTGCCTGGCCCAAAGGCGAGAGCCGCCACGAACGCCACGATGCCCGAAGGGTCGTACTCGAGCCACGGGGCAGGCGGGAAGATGGGAATCTCCACGAAGGTCAAGATGAACGAGAGCGCGCAGAGCAGCGCTGTCACGGAGATGCGCCGCGTGGACCAGCCGCCTCGTCGCGTGGTCGTGTGGGTGTCGTGTTGCGCATGTGGGGAGATGGCCATGATGGTCTCCGTTTCTTCCGTCCGGACTGTTACCGTTGGTCCTGGAATCTCACCAGGTCAGCCGCTGTTTTAGCGGGTCGCGGACTTCGAGCGTACGGGCTCGTTACCGCCAGTGGGGAGTTACACCCCGCCCTGAAACCGACAGCGCGAGTGTAGCACGTATTGCCCGCGGGCACGCTGCTATACTGGCAGCCGCCGTTGTTTCCGTTGAAGGGAAGCGTGTACACAAGCATGCCCGAGAGCGACATACCTCTTGCCTGGACCCTGCGCTCCATTGTGGGCGAGGAGAACGTGCTCGTAGATGAGCCGATGAGCGAGCACACCACCTTTCACGTAGGTGGCCCTGCCGACCTTCTGGTGACTCCGGACGACTTCGATGAGATCCGTGACGTGCTGCGTGCCTGCGAGGATGCTGGCGTGGAGAGCTTCGTGCTGGGGCGCGGCTCGGACCTCCTGGTCTCCGACGAGGGGTATCGCGGCGTCATCGTGGCCCTGACCGAGGCCCTCGTGGGCGTTTCCGTCGAGGGAACGCAGATGTGTTGCCAGGCAGGCGTCGACCTGCGCGAGGCCTCCGAGATGGCTTGCGAGCTGGGGCTCTCGGGACTCGAGTTCGCCTGCGGAATCCCGGGTTCGGTGGGCGGGGCGTGCTTCATGAACGCGGGCGCCTACGGCGGTTGCATCGCGGACGTGCTCAAGTGCGTGCGCGTGCTCATGCCAGACGGCTCCCAGGAGACGATTGACGCCTGCGACCTGAACCTGGGCTATCGACAGAGTCGCGTGCACGACGAGGGCCTCGTGGTGCTTTCAGCCACGTTTACCCTGACGCGCGGAGACACCGAGAAGATTCGGGCCACGACGGATGACCTCATGCGCCGACGCGAGGAGAAGCAGCCGCTTGAGCTTCCGAGCGCGGGCTCCACGTTCAAGCGACCCGAGGGCCACTACGCGGGTAAGCTCATCCATGACGCAGGTCTCATGGGCTACCAGGTAGGCGGCGCTGCGGTCTCGAGGAAGCACGCGGGCTTTGTGGTCAACGTGGGCGGCGCAACGGCGGCTGACGTGCGTGCCGTGATCGGACACGTCCAAGACGAGGTCGAGCGGCAGTTTGGCGTGCATCTTGAGACCGAGGTGCGGTTTTTAGGGTAATGAGCTCGGCGTGGTGGAGGCATGATTCTGCAGTTTCGGCTTCTGACACATGTTTTTCAAAAACTAAATGTAGTTTGGCCTTTCGACGCGCTCTCTTTAGGGCTCAAATAGGTAATTTCATAATAAGTAGTTATATTGATATTAGAGAGGTGCAGGTAAGGACTTGGTTCATATCCTTATTCTGCATATTTGTGTCAAGTGAGGTTAAAGTCTGACACGAACGTGCGTGTCGAAAGGCCAAACTACATGTGGAAATCAAAAAATATGTATCGAAGGCCGAAACTGCACACGTAACTTCCTCGGACCACCTAGTTTTTCAATGAGTTGAGCGGCGCGGGGAAACGTCCGCCGCGGTGAGCCAGCACCGTGCCAGCAAAGCGGCTGACTGGCATGACCGGAGCGGAGCCAAAAAGGCCCCCGAACTCGAGCACGTCCCCGGCCTCGCGCCCGATCGCGGGGATGAGGCGCACGGCGGTGGTCTTGGTGTTGATAACGCCAATGGCCATCTCGTCGGCGATGATGCCGGCGACGGTCTCGACCGAGGTGTCCCCAGGCACGGCGATCATGTCTAGGCCCACCGAGCATACGCTGGTCATGGCCTCGAGCTTCTCAATGGAGAGAGCCCCGTCTACGGCCGCACGAATCATTCCGGCGTCCTCGGACACGGGGATGAAGGCGCCCGAGAGGCCCCCTACCGATGAGCTGGCCATGACGCCTCCCTTCTTGACCGCATCATTGAGCAGCGCCAGCGCGCAGGTGGTGCCGGGCCCTCCGCACTCTCCAACGCCGATGACCTCGAGGATCTTGGCAACCGAGTCCCCCGCCGCCGGCGTTGGGGCGAGCGACAGGTCCACGATTCCCTTCTCGACGTTTAGACGCCGCGCCGCCTCACGGCTCATGAGCTCGCCGGCACGCGTGATCTTGAAGGCGGTCTGCTTGATTTTCTCGGCGACATCCATGAGGCTTGCGGATTCCGACAGCTCGGAGAGGGCCGCCGCCATAACGCCGGGGCCCGAGACGCCCACGTTGATAACTGCGTCGGCCTCGCCTGTGCCATGTACGGCTCCTGCCATGAAAGGGGAGTCCTCGACCATGTTGGCAAAGACCACGAACTTGGCCGCGCCATAGCAGTCGATGTCCCGCGTGCGTCGCGCGCACTCGAGGATGGTCTGGGCGGCAAGCAGAACGGCATCCATATTGATGCCCGCTCGCGTGGACGCAACGTTGAGCGACGAGCAGACGCGCTGGGTGCTGGCGAGCGCGTCGGGGATGGAGGCGATGAGCTTGCGATCGGTGTCGCCGATGCCCTTCTGCACGAGCGCGGAGAAGCCGCCCATGAAGTCGATGCCCAGGGTCTGGGCGGCACGATCCATGGCGCGCGCGATGGGGGAGAGGTCCTCGTCGGGGCAGCAGGCCGCGATCTGGGCAATGGGTGTCACCGAGACGCGCCTGTTGGCGATGGGTATGCCGTACTCGCTCTCGAGGTCGTTGGTCGTCTTCACAAGATGCTCGGCCGTCCGGGTGATGTGATCGTAGACCTTGTCGCAGAGACGCTCCATGTTCTCGTCGGCGCAGCTCGCGAGCGAGATGCCCATCGTAATCGTACGGAGGTCGAGATTCTGCTCCGAGACCATAGACAGGGTCTCGGCAACTTCCTGCGGGGTGATGTCCACGAGGGGGCCTTTCGTTAGGTGCCGGCGGGTGCTTGCGCCGCACCATTATACGTGCTGGTGCGGATGCGCGGCTGTGGGGAACGGGCGCGGGGCCACCCCGGGTCGCCGTCCACCTACTCCCCGGGCACGGGCATCATGACGTTGAGGTGAAACACGTCTCCCTGCACGCGCGCGTGAAGCGTGCCGTGGTAGCGCACGGCGATGAGCTGCATGGACTTCATGCCCCAGCCGTGCGAGCTCGTGTCGGCCTTGGTCGTCTGGGGAAGCCCGTTGCGAAACTCGGGCGCACCCACCAGGTAGTTCTCCACGTGGATGAGCGTCATGCCGCCCTTGCGCCTGACGATAACGCTGATGCTGCGCCGTTCGCGCTCGTCCAGCTGGAGCACGGCCTCGATCGCGTTGTCGAGCGCGTTCCCCATGAGGGCGTAGAGGTCGGCCGGCGCCATGAAGTCAAGGCATGCCCCGTTGGCGATGCAGGAGAGCGTGATGCCCTCGCGGTTGCAGACGAGGTTCTTCTCGGTGAGGATGACGTCGAGAGGCTCGTTGCCCGTGCGCACCGCCGAGTCGTACACGTTGACCTCTTGCGCCATCTCGTCGATGACCCTCTGGTCCACGGTCGCAAGTCCGTATCCCATCTGGCGGATATGGTGGCGAATGTCGTGGCATTTGAGGTTGATGGCCTCAATGGTTTCCTTTGAGAGCCGATACTGCGCCTTGCCGTTCTCCATAATCTTGGTAACGGCCGAGACCTCGTGCTGCAGGCGGCGGTTGTACAGAAGCTCGTATTCGATGACCAGCGCAAAGACGCAGAGCAGCGTGTGGGCCAGACGGCAGGCGAGCTGCACCACAAAGGGGAGGTCCATGTCGATGATCTGCTTCACCACCACGTCAAACGCAATGACCGCAAAGATCACCACCGTGATCATGGCAATCATCACCTGCGGCTGCACGAGCTCCAGACCGCTTTTCTCGATGCGCCTGATGAGCAGGGCGTAGCAAAGTGCGTAGACCAGCACAAAGGGGAAGACCATCGTGAAGAAGGTCCTAAACGGAAGGGCGTCCAACCCAGGCAGGGAGCGGATAACAAACGAGCCCAGGCCGCTTGCGAGGTTCTGCATCGTGTAGCCCGCCGTGGCGCAGAAGAGCGCCGCCCAGACGGACACCTCAAAGACCAGGAGCGTTATGCCCAGCGATATGAACAGCGTGAGCGCAAAGATGGTGCCGAGAAGCACCGGGTTGCTCAGCGTGAACGAGAGTGGCACCACCACCGCTATGAGTGCCGACCACGCGACAAAGACGATAGCTGCCGCCGCTAGGCGCGGGCCCATGGGCTCGCGCAGCCTCAGGCTCGACGCAAAGAGAAAGACCGCCGCAATGATCTGCGCGCAGGTGAGAGCCGAGTTGACAAAGTCGTCAAGCCCCATCAGATGCTCCCTCCCAGGTAGTCAGCAAACGTCTCAAGGGTGGTGCGCTTCTTGGCGCGGCTTGCGTAGAGCGTCTCGCCGTTGGACAGCTTGAGCGTGCCGGCCTGTATGGAGCGGATGTGGGCCATGTTGACGAGGCAGCTACTCGATATGCGCAGAAAGGCGCCACCGGCGAGCTCCTCCTCAAGCTTGCTGAGGCTCCCGCGCACGCGTAGGGGCTCGCCGCCCTCGCTGTCAGAGTCGTCGTCGGCAAGGTGGTAGACGAGGTCGTGGTTGAGCGTCTCCACGTAGACGAGGTCGTCAAGGGGCACCACGCGCACGCCCAAGCGCGTTGACACGGTGAGGTGACTGCGCTCGTTGCGGCGCATGGCCCGCACCGCCTTGTCCATGCGCATCGAGAAGTTGTAGTAGCTCACGGGCTTGACGATGAAGTCCAGCGCGTCCACCTCGTAGCCCTTGACGGCGTACTGCGCGAGGTTGGTCACAAAGATGAGTGGGGTGCGCTCGTCGTAGGTCCGCAGCAGTTCGGCAGCCTCCATGCCGTTGACGCCGGGCAGGTCGATGTCCATGAAGATGACGTCAAACGAGCGCTTGGCCCGTATGAACTCAACGGCCGTCCGGTAGCGCGTGACCTGAAACTCAAGCGAGAACTCGCGGGCATAGCGCGCGATGTGCCCGGCCAGCGTGGCTGCGTCGTCGTCCGCGTCTTCGATGATCAAAAGCTGATACATGTCCTCGTTCCTCTCCCACTGCCCAGCTCCTATGGTACGTGGTCGTCTCGGCGTGCAGGGGGCTCAAGTTGGGCGTGTGGCACGTTTCTGCCTCTCAAGACGGGCTTTCCCAAACGCGGCAGGCCATCAACCAAACGTGACAACTGGAAGGCTTTTGGGAAAACCGGTCCTATCGTCGGGGACGTAAGCTGAAAGTTTGATTGAAGTTCCGCGCCGCTCCCACGGCCGCGGGCACGGAGGAAAGGAAGGAAGCCATGGGAATCAAGGGCATCAGAAAAGAGCTGTGGAAGGGGCTGGCGGCCATCGTGCTGGCGATCTTTGTGATTGCTCTGCTGGCGGGGCCGGTGGCAGAGTCCTATGCGGGACGCATCAACACGGCGCTTGGCATCAGCACGACGCAGGTCGTGCTGGCAGACGAGTAAGGAGGAGAGGCTGATGCGCACAACGATGAGCAGGCGAGGCTTCCTCAAGATGATGGGTGCAGCAGGCGCGGGCGGAGCGGCGCTGTCCACAACGGCGGGGCTGGGCGCGGTGCCCGCGTTCGCCGACGAGACGGCGGCAGACGCGAGCATGCGCTTTGTGAGCGACTACGGCACCGACATCATGGACGAGGCCGCGCTGCGCCAGCTTGAGGACGACTGCGGCGCGCGGGGCCAGCACGAGGTGGAGGAGGGCGTGGTCCTTCTCATGAACGAGGGCGACGCCTTGCCGCTTGTGGCGGGCAGCCGCGTCACGCTGCTGGGCCAGAACTCGATCGAATCCACGATCGAGGAGGAGAGCAGCGGTGGCTTTGGCGGCTCGTCCAAGTTAAGCGGCCCATTCTACAGCTACCACTCCGGCGGCGACTCGTCCAAGGGCGCCATGGTCACCACGCAGACCTACCTTGCCTGTATGCAGGAGGTCTTTGAGGTCAACCCCACGATGGTCGAGGCCTACCAGACGAGCGGCATCAAGCGCGTCAAGAGCGCTGAGGAGCCCGAGATCGGCGAGGCCCCGTCGTCGTTCTACACCGACGAGCTCAAGGCGAGCTGGGCCGACGACTACAACGACGCGGCCATCATCATGCTGGTCCGCCAGGCCAGCGAGGACTGCGACCTCATGCTCGAGGACCCCACGGGGATTTCGGCCCTAGCTCTGCACCCCGAGGAGCGCGACCTTCTCGCCCTGGCCAAGGAGCAGAAGGAGGCCGGCGTCTTCAAACGCATCATCGTGCTGGCCAACACCACCTGGGCCATCGAGCTCGGCGAGCTCGCGGACTTTGGCGTGGACGCGGCGCTGTGGGTGAGTGCCCCGGGCGCCACGGGCTTCAAGGGCGTCGCGCGCATCCTGTGCGGCGAGGTCAATCCGTCGGGCAAGCTCATCGACACCTACGCCAAGAACTCGCTCTCCGCGCCGGCCGTCACGTATGCCCAGCTCAAGAACACGCCGACCTGGGCCAACCTCGACGAGGTGCTTGACGGCTGCTCCGACACCGACAAGTACGTGAGCTACTACCTCATCTACGCCGAGGGCATCTACGTGGGTTACAAGTACTACGAGACCCGCTATGAGGACGCCATCCTGGGCCAGGGCAACGCCGACGGCACGGCCGGCTCCTCCACGGGCTCCGCGTGGAACTACAATGACGAGATCGCCTTCCCGTTTGGCTACGGCCTGAGCTATACCACGTTTGACCAGGCACTCGACGGCGTGACCTACGACGAGGCCACCGACCTCTACACGCTTTCGGTCACGGTGACCAATACGGGCACCGTTGCCGGCAAGTCCGTGGTCCAGGTCTACGCGCAGACCCCCTACGGCGACTACGAGAAGACCAACAAGGTCGAGAAGTCCGCGGTGCAGGTGGTGGGCTTTGGCAAGACGGCCGAGCTTGCGCCTGGCAACTCCGAGACGCTTGAGATTACGGTGGAGCGCTACCTTCTCGCCAGCTACGACTACACCAAGGCCAAGGGCTACATCCTGTCCGAGGGCGCCTACTACCTCGCCCTGGGCGACGACGCCCACGACGCGCTCAACAACATCCTGGCCGCCAAGGGTGGCACGGGCATGACCTCGGTGACTGGCGCGGCTGCCCCCGGCAACGCCGAGAAGGTCTACTCATGGAGCGAAGCCTCGCTTGACGCCACGGCCTACGCGCGCTCCCGCTACACGGACGTGGCCGTGACCAACCAGTTCGACGATGCCGACATCAACAACCTGGGCTGCGAGACGGTGACCTACCTCACTCGCTCCGACTGGGAGGGGACCTTCCCGTCCGAGCGGGTGGCCATCACCGCCACGGCCGAGATGATCAGCGACCTCGACGGCTACACCTACGAGATGCCCGCCGATGCGCCATCCGTGGACAGCTTCACACAGGGTGCCGACAACGGCCTGACCTTTGCCGATATGTTCGAGGTGGACTACGACGACGAGATCTGGAACACCTTCCTCGACCAGCTGACGGTTGAGGAGATGGCGTCCATTATGCC
Source organism: uncultured Atopobium sp. (assembly GCA_964430985.1). GTDB lineage: Bacteria > Actinomycetota > Coriobacteriia > Coriobacteriales > Atopobiaceae > Thermophilibacter. The sequence goes on along the minus strand of CAYSIC010000019.1, from coordinate 15,760 downwards.
CGACCAGAACGGCTCGGTAGCTATCGACGGCATTGCCATGCCGGCCTCCTACCGCGGCGATGACATGGACCAGCTCGAGCAGGTCCACTTCAAGCTCAACGACCAGTCCGGCTTCCTCTGGCCCTCCATCACGCTGTCCGCGAGCACCTGGAACCGCGAGGACATGGCCACGCGTGCCACGTACACGGCCAACGAGGCCTACTTCATGGGCTGCACTGAGATCTGGTCTGGCGGCCCCAACCTGCACCGTACGCCGTTCAACGGCCGAGCCTCGGCGTACTACTCCGAGGACGGCATGATGGGCTACTTCATGGGGCAGATCCAGGCCGAGGCCTGCAACAAGTACGGCATCATCTTGGGCCTCAAACACCTGTGCATCAACGATCAGGAGGCGCGGCGCGAGTCGGCGGCCACCTTCACCAACGAGCAGGCACTGCGCGAGAACTACCTGCGCGCCTTCGAGGGCGCCTACGCCAAGAGCGATGCGTCTGGCCTCATGACGGCGTTCAACCGCGTGGGCACCACCTACTGCGGCAGCTCGAAGGAGCTTCTCACCACGGTGCTGCGCGGCGAGTGGGGCGCACACGTGACGGTGTGCTCCGACGCCGTGGTGGGCATGGACTATAAGAAGCACTACGCCGAGAATCTCGCGGCGGGCATGGACTACTGGTGCTGGGACATGGCGGGCTTTGGCGCGCAACAAGGAGACTCGCCTACGAACCTCTCCAAGGACATGATCGCGGGCCTCATCGAGGCGGGCGATGGCAACATGCTCGAGCTTCTGCGTAACGCGACTAAGAACCACGTGTATGCCGAGGTACGTTCGATCCTCTCCAACGGGCTATCGAGTGGAGCTACGATCGTGCACACGACACCCTGGTGGCAGACAGCGCTGAGCGGCACCACGGTGGCCTCGGGCGTGCTGGGCGCGGCGGCGCTTGGCCTGTACTGCGCCAAGTCGTTTGCCTGGGACGACAAGAGCGAGAGAGGAGGCGAGTAGCATGGCTGAGAAGGGACTCTTTGCGGGCAAACGCGCGGCGAGCTACGTCAACCTTGCGTGTGCGGTGCTGCTTCTGGTCACGGCCGTGGTCTACGGCATGGAAGTTACGGCGGCGAGCAACTTCAGCGGCGCGGTCGCGGGCTGCCTGGTGGCCGCGGCGGTGTGCGCTGGCGTGTTCGCGCTGGTGCCGGGTAAGGTGAGCGACCTTGGGAACCTGGCGGCCGTAGGGCTTGTGGCCTACGCGCTGACAACATTTCTGATCACGAGCATCAACACGCTGGCCGACGCGTTGGCGGGCATTTCGATGTTTGGCTCGAGCGGCAGCGTCGAGTCTGTCTACCTGCTGGCGGGCCTCATGGGCGTGGCGCTGGTGGTCGAGGTTGCCTCGTGCTTCATGAGACGAGACGCGCGCTAGGCTGGGCTTGACGCGCTGGGCGTGGCGCCGGGGCTTCTCGGTGTCACGCCCTTTGCGTGGGCTGCGGGCGACCGACGGCTTTTGATGCCTACGTGGACGATATTCTGGACCCAAACCTGGAGTGCGCGGACTTCTCGCCAGCGTTTTCTCAGGTGGCGTGTGGCCGCCGAAGCCCATACGGCGATAATTTTGTTCACATAGGCATCAAAGATTGATGCGTCGTTCTATGGCAGCGGGACCAGGGCGTTCAGGTGGATGATTTCATCCTGTACGCTGGTGTTGGGGGTCCCGTCGTAGGACTCAACGCTGAGGCGCATCGAGCGGGTGTCAAAGCCGTGGTTATGACGGTCTCCCTTGCTGGCGAGTGGCAGGCCGTCCTCGTCAAAGAGCATGTCCGTGCCGCAGAAGCTCTCAACGTGAACGCTGACCGTGTCGCTGGTATGCCGAACAATAAGAGAAATGGATTGGCGCTCGGGATCGCCGAGGTTCTCCACGGCTTCGATGGCGTTGTCGAGCGCGTTGCCAAAGAGCGAGTAGAGGTCGGCCGGGGCCATGAAGCCAAGCGCGGGGCCATTGGTGATGCAGCTCAAGGTGATGTGGCGCCGCTGACAGACAAGTCTCCCCTCGGTGAGGATGGTGCCCGGGGCGTCGTTTCTGTTCTTGACCACGGAGTTGTAGACATCGATCTCGTGGCTGAGGTCATCGAGTACGCGCTCGTCTACCACCGTGCTGCCGCCGACCAGCGTGCGGATCTGGTGGCGCATGTCGTGGTACTTGAGGTTTATGGCCTCGATGTTCTCGCGGCTCATCTCGTGCTGGCGGGCCTCCGTGGCGTGCAGGAGATGGGTGGCCTCCATGATGTTGCTGCCTAGCCTTGCTGTGCCGCGAAGACCGCAGGGTCCATCTCTGCATAGAAAGTGCTCTCGGGCTACGTGATTCTGGGGCTGAAGCGCAAAAACAAATAAATTTGAAATTAGAATTCGAAAAAGTCCAGTTGAGAAAAGGCACAGTCCTATTGGGTCTCCGAAAACGCATAGCCTGAGCGCCACTTTTATGCAGACCCAGCTTCCAACGTAGCCCGAACGGCATTTTTATGCATCCGCCCCGCGCGCGGGCGCATTCGAGACCCCGCCGACGCCGCAGTACGTGCAAACCGTGCGGCGAAAGCGACGGACTGTGCGGGGGTTGCCGCGCCCTGCGGACGGCAAGCTTAAATGGAACCAAGAAGGAAGGGCGGTGCCTCTGGACCCTCTAAGAAAAGGGGAGCTGCAATGAGCACGAGCAACATCACACGCAGGAACTTCTTGGCCGCCACGGCCGTGAGCGCGGACCTTTTGGGCCTGGTCGGCTGCAACGTCGCCCCGCTCGACGAGGACTCCCAGGCCACGCTCAAGGAGGGCATGCGCGCCGGCGTCTCGCGCGCCAACGCAAACGCCGACAACTACGCGGGCGCCGTCGCCTGGATCAACGCGGTCCATGGCGAGCGCGATGGGCGAGAGGTCCTCGTCGGCGCAGCCCGCGAGCGAGATACCCATCGTGATCGTGCGGAGGTCGAGGTTCTGCTCCGAGACCATGGACAGAGTCTCGGCAACTTCCTGCGGGGCGATGTCCACGAGGGGGCCTTTCGTTAGGGCGGCTGGGCGCGTCTCATTATAGGGGAGGGATGCGCCCCACACGGCCGTGCTCTCGACTCCATAACCTAGCGGGTGAAGTAGCTAGAAAAGCCCCCTGACTGGACATAGCTCACGGCAAGGCCTCTGCCAAGAAGATCGGGAAGCCAGCTGACCATGTGCTCCATGCCGGGCTCCTCGGTGTCAAAGTGGCCGAGCGTGATGAGCGCTTTGGGGTGTCCGAGCTCGCTGGCGTCGCGCACATATTCCGCTACGGTAAAGTCGACCGCTTCGAGGGCAAGCTCACAGTCAACGTTTTGTGCAGCGTTTCCCGTGATGAGGGGGTCATCCGATGAGCCTCCGAACGCATGTCCCATGAAGCGTACACGTGAGACGGGCGTCTCGGGGGAACCCACGAGACGCGCGCCCTTGAGGCCGAGCTGACCGATAAGAGTTTGAGCGAGCTCTCCCGCCGTAGTCCGGGGGAGCGAGAAGATTGCGGGAAAGAACTCATCCCCCTCGTGATAGGGCATCCATCCGAGCTTCTTAGCCAAACCGACGAAGATGCCATCTACCCATCCGTCGTTTTTGGTGGGAATACCAGAGTGAATGTAGTCGTGGAAGCGCCAGACGGTGACGCCTCCCTCATCGAGTAGCGCTCGCTTTGCACGGAAGACAGGATTGTCTGCAAGCCAGCCCGCGCGGTCTCCGTGATTCCAGAAGAGGGCCTCATGGCAGATAATGAGGTTCGCCCCCTTGTCCACGGTGGCGCGTATGACATTCGGAGATGCGGCGCAGGTGGCTACGATGCCCGTGCAGGCGCGGTCGGTGGCACCCCAGAGTACCTGGTCACGAGTTGTGATGTCATCAATGGGGCGGCCGTCTGGCTGCGCGCCGCGACAGTAGCCCTTTACAATCCGGATAATCTCGTTGATTTGCATTGAGGTCCCTTCGCCTGTGTGAATGCTGCGCCTTGTTTATAGGACGAGGCGCGCCTCGTCGTGTCGAGCGAAGTGTCGATGCTTCCGTCAAAGTATTCCTATTCTTTTCGTACCGTCGAATTTGCCGCTTCGCTGGCGATTCTTGGCAATGCTGATGGCCGATGACAAACGGAGCCATAGGGTTCATGGAGAAGGGAGGGGCCGTGGCATCAGGTGACACAAAACAGGAGCTGCTCTGGCATCTTGACAAGGTGACACGTGAGATGAGTGTATCGAGTCTCCGGGAGTTCACGACCGCGAGCATAGCGTCTGCGGTAAGCGTCTCGCGCAACTTGGCGAGTCAGTATCTCAACGAGCTCGTGCGTGACGGCCTTGCGGTCAAAGTCGACTCGCGTCCCGTGCTCTTCCTGCACCGCAGGAATCTTGGGCGCTTCTTGCAGGTCCGTCTTGACTCCTCTGAATATTCCTCACTCGAGACGCTTCTCGATTTAGGTGGAATGAAGCAGGTCGGGGACTTCGACCTTGCGATCGGAAACGATCTCTCGCTCAGCTCGCCCATCTCTCATCTGCGCTCGGCCGTGAGCTATCCACCCTCCGGTCTTCCCATTTTGCTGCATGGAGAGCGCGGTACGGGCAAGGCGACCCTTGCTTGGCACATGTTCCAGTATGGACAAAACCAGGGACTGATTAGACCCGAGGCTCAGTTCGTGCGCGTGCGTTGCGTACGCTACGCCGGTAACGAGGCTGCCTTCCACGATGCCCTCATGGGTACGGATGCAGGTTCCGGCTTGATTGAGCGAAGCCGTGGGGGCATCGTGCTTTTTGACGATGTCGATGCACTTACGGCTCCTGAGCGTGACTTGGTGACGGTCCTTTTACGGGGGAGCATATCGGCTCCCGGGATGGATCTGAGTGAGCACCCCGCTCGCCTCGCGTTTGCCACCACTGTGTCCGCGACAGATGCGCAAATGGCGTGGCTCGCCCAGTCGGTGCCCATTACGGTGGGCGTGCCCGCGCTGCGGGATCGGACACTTGAGGAGCGTACCGAGTTCGCGCTTCATTTACTACGGGCTGAAGGTCGACGGGTCGCCTGCGACGTCTCCATATCGCGCGGCGCCCTGCGAGCCCTCGTGAGTGCTGACTTTTCGGACAACATCGACGGACTCAAGGCGTGTGTCACCAACTGCTGTGCCTCTGCGTACCCTACTCGCCAGAGTGACCGGCTCATCGTCCGTTCATATAACCTGCCCTCGTCCGTCCTGGGTGCCGATATGCGTGAGAAAGACGACGAGATTGTCAGCTGTGATCGTGACTCACATCGTCAGCAGATCTCCCGCTCCCAGGAATTCTTCCAGGGTGTCGTTGACTCGTGGTATGCACAGGTGGAGGGAAAGCTGAACTTTGACGCTTTTCTCTCCGCAGCTCAGGCATATGTACGTGCCTATGAGGACTACCTGAGCTTTGACAACTACATCAGGGGCGCACACGTGCACTCCTACGAACAGGTCATAGCCTCCATCGCCAGCTCAATGAGCGCAGCACATGGGGTCGATCTGTCGCGCAAGGACGTCAGGGTGATTGCGCAGACGCTCTATCTCCAGCTGTGGGACTCCGGGCCCCTTGCACGTTGGCGTCAGAAGAACGCCTCTGCCTTTGACGAGATCCTCTCGTCCTTGAGCGCACATCTCTCAACGGCGGCCACCATATCTGATTCGTTCGAGGCGGAGATCCGCGTTGCGTTTGGCACGGGGCTGGATGCGCTCAGTCGCACCGTGGTCTTGCTGGGCATCGTGCGCGAGATGGAAGCGGGCGGCGTGCGCGATGCGATCGGCATCGTGATGTGCCACGGCTACTCGACGGCTACCAGCATCGCAGATGCGGCCAACCGTCTCCTGGACGAGCGTATCTTCGAGGCAGTGGACATGACCTACGACCAGAGCGTGACCGACGTGCTGCCCCAGCTTGCCCGTCTGGTCGATCGCTACTCCTACTGCGCGACCATCGTGCTGCTCTATGACATGGGCTCGCTGTCAGAGACCCACACGGCGGTCTCGCGGCTCACCGATGCCCACCTCTATGTGGTCAACAACGTCTCGAGTGGGTTGGCGCTCGAGGTGGGTGCCGCGCTTGCCGCCCACGAGAATATCGAATCGACCCTTGCTACCTGCGCCACCTCGTGCGCTCCGTCCTTCTCGGTTGTGCATGCCAGCCGTCGCAGCGACGCCATCATCTTCTGCTCTGAGTCGGGGGTGGACGCCGCCGATAAGATCCGCATGCTGTTCGAGCAGAGCCTGCCTGCCGACTGTGGCGTTGTCCTTGTCACCGCGGGCTTCGCAGACCTTGTGAAGGGCGGAAAGGAGGCCTCGGTCTTCGAGCGCTACGTTGTCCGTGCCATCGTGGGGACTCTGAATCCCAGCATCAAGGGCGTTCCCTTCTTCTCGTTGGAGGACGTCCTGTTCGGTAGCTCGTCGCGAACCTTCGATGACTTTTTCTCGAAGAGCTTGGCTCCCTCCGCACTCAAGGAGTTCCATGGGAGCCTTCAGAAGAACCTCACGCTCTCCAACGTGGTCGAATCCATTACGATCCTGAATCCAGAGCGCCTGCTCGCCGATGTCGAGTGCGCGATGCGCCGCCTCCAGGAAATCGACGGGCATGCTATAGACTCGCGTCTCTCCATTGGACTTCTTGTGCACCTATGCGTCCTCGTTGAGAGGCTCGTGACCAACACACCCATTGAGGCCCTGCGTGAGACGAATGACTTCGCCCTTCGCCACACGAACTTTATCGAGGAGTTCCTTCGTAGCTTCCGGGGCATCTCGCACCGTTATCACGTAGAGGTGCCGGTCAGTGAGATCGCCTACGTCTGGGACTACCTCAACGGGGAGTTCGCATTTTCCTTGGAGGATGGAAGCGCCGGGGCGGGAGGTGATGCCTGCGAGGACGAATGAGGCTCGCGATCAAATCAAGGTTGCATTCATGCAAGCAGAGGGCCCAAGGGGCCGCGAAAGGAGGAAAAGATGAGCATTGTTGCAGGGCGCATAGACAATCGTCTGCTGCACGGAATAGTGGCGACGCAGTGGTTCAGTGAGATTAAGCCCCAGCGCATCATGGTCATCGATGACGAGTATGCGAACGATCCCAACAAGAAGGCAGGCATGCGAATGGCAAAGCCTGCCGGGTCCGCACTCTCAATCATCACTCACGAGACGGCGTTCGCCAACTTTCGGGCGGGAAAGTATGACGAGCACACGGTGTTCGTCATAGCCCGAGACCCCCAGACCTTTCTTAGCCTGCAAGAGCTGGGACAGACAATTCCCGTGCTCTGCGTTGGAGGAACCCTCGCCCCGGTCGAGGGTGTGCAGTCCACGCAAGTGAGCCATCGCGCATATGTGACCGACCAAGAGGTACCTATCTATGCGCAAATTGCGGCGGGCGGCACCAAGATCGAGGTGCGCTACGTGCCCGCTGACAAATCCGAGCCGCTCTCCAAGTACGTCCACCTCTAAAAAGAAGGAGACTGACATGCATGTAGCTGCATGGCAGGCGATTCTGATCGTGCTCCTTGGCATGATCAAGAACGTCGACCAATATGGCACTCAGTACCTCGCGTTCCAACATGTCACGTTCTGTTGGCTTGTCGGCATCATCTTGGGGGATCCGCTGACGGGGCTTTCCATTGGCGCAACCATTCAACTCATGTCCATGGGTGTTGCGGGATTGGGTGGCGCATCGGTTCCCGATTACGGCCTCGCTGGCATGGTGGGGACGGTTCTCGCTATCACCTCGGGGCAGGACCTTTCCGTCGGGTTGGCCGTCGGCCTCGCTGTGGGTATGCTCGGCGTTCAGCTCGACGTGCTCTTCAAGCTCTTTAACTCGTTTATTAATCATCGTGCTCAAGCATATGCCAAGCAGGGCAAGTATGAGAGCATGATTCGCATCATGTGGGTCTCGCCGGTTTTCTATGCTGTCGTTACCAATGGAGTCCCGATGTTCCTCGTACTGTTCTTTGGTTCCGATGCCGTGAACTTCGTGCTTAATGTCCTGCCCGACTGGTTCACCACTGGCCTCTCCATCGCCGGCGGAATGCTCCCGGTCGTGGGTATGGCCATGCTGCTCAACTTCATGCCCGCCAAAAAGTTTCTCAGCTTTGTGGTTGTTGGCTATGTGCTGTCCTCCTTCGCTGGGCTCTCCATCCTGCCCATAGCTCTGCTTGGTGCTGCCGCGGCGTATGAGTACTACAAGATGCACGTTGAGGTTGGATCGTCACCTGGTGGCGTATCCCTGGAAGGAGAGCTTGAAGATGAGTAAGGAAAACCCCAAAAAGTATGCTCAAATACCCTTCTCCAATCAGGAAAAGCCCGAGCAGCTTCCCGACGGAACCTATGAGCCGGTCCTTACCAAGGCTGATCTTGACCTGTGCGGACTACGCTGGAACATGGCCGTCCTCACTTTCAACTACGAGAACCAGCTGGCCCCCTCATGTGTCTTCTCCACCTACTACGCGCTGCGCAAGATCTATCGAGGAGACGAGGAAGGCTTCAAACGCTCTCTTGCGAATCAGTTCAACTACTTCAATGCGACACCACCCGTCGCGGGAGTGCTTCTGAGTGCGGGCCTTGCGCTCGAGGACAAGGGTCACGAGGCTGCGCTCGCAGCCGAGAATGACCTCAAGGTCGGTCTCATGGGATCTCTCTCGGGTGTCGCCGATACCGTGTTCTGGATTCTCATCCCCACGATTCTGGGTTCCATCGCGGCTTACATGGCTCAGGCGGGCAACCCCGTGGGCATCCTGATCTGGATCGCGCTGTGGACGGTCACGTGGGTCTGGAAGATTCACAACTGGAACCTTGGATACAAGTTCGGCGCGCAACTCATCACAAATATGGCCGACAAGATTGCGGTCTTCACCGAGTCCGTCTCCATTCTTGGTCTTATGGTTGTGGGCGCTCTCATACCTGCGACAGTTGTCATTCATACGCCGCTTACCTTTGTAATGGGAGACGTCTCCTTGCCAGTGCAGACGGGAATTCTTGATTTGATTCTTCCGTCCCTCCTTTCGGTGGTTGCGACCTACATTGTATATCGCCTCGTTAAGAGGCACGTCAGCATGAATTTGATCATCATCGGGATCATTGGTATCTGCCTGGCCTGCGCGGCTTTGGGGATCCTCTCGGTCTAGGGTCTATTGTGTGTGGGGCGGCTGACCGAAGCCGCCCCACAATCCGACAGTTGAAAGGTGGCCGAAGCATGCGAGCAGCGTCGGTGTGCGTGAACATTACGCCTGAGGGGACTTTCTACATGGAGGGGTACGGTCATCCGGTCAGGAAAGAGCCGGCCTTGGGCGTGCACGATGCCCCCCAGGCTGTCATGCTCCTGCTCGGGGAGGGAGACAATGAGGTGCTGTTCGTCTCGCTTGACGTGTGCATTGTCACCGAAGGGCCCCTTGTGGAAATGCGGGAGGGCCTTTCGAGGGCCGTGGGAATCTCGGGGGAGCATGTTGTCATTAGCGCTATCCACTCACACTCATGCCCAACGGGGTTTGAGGGCAGAAACGGTCTTGTGAATCGTGAGTCTCCTGGCTATGTTCCCTTAACCACTGGTCGCGTCCTTGCTGCCGCCACACGACTGCGAGAAGCTCTAGTCGAGGTTCGAACGGAGTTCCTATCCACCCGTGTACGGGGCTGGTACTCCAACCGCAATGATCCTGACCGTCCGTTTGACGATGCGGCGCATGCCCTGCGCTTCATTTCTGAAGAGGGCGTAGTCGTAGGAGCGATGCTGAACTTCAACTGTCACGCTACAGTTGTGGGGCCCCTCAACCGTTACCTCACAGCCGATGTCGTCGGAGGGGTTCGTGCCGAGCTAGCGGAGTGGATCGGAATCGTTCCCTACACGTTCACGGGAGCCTCGGCCGACCTCGGAAATCGCCAGTTCAGGCAGGGGAATGACTTCGCCGAGCTGCGACGAATCTCAAATGGCATCGCAGGTGAGGTGATGCGGGCGCACTTCTCGCCCCTTGATCTCTCCGAACCTGCGATGAGCACATTTACGTATCACGTGAACTATAACAACGAGGCCTACTACCCCTCGTATCGACGTCAGTTTGAAGAGGTTAACGCGCGCCTGTCCTCTGGCCTCAGCTTTGACGAGAAGAAGCTCGCCGACACCGAGCGGGAGATACTTATGGCAAAGCTCGAAATTCACGAGATGGCCTTTCCCATCAAGATAAGCGTGATTGACCTTGGGGCTGTGGTTCTCGTGGCGTTTCCTGGAGAGCTTGCAAGCGATTTGGGAATGCGTATCAAGGCCATGTTTGCAGGCCGCACGGTCCTGATCGTGGGCTATGCAAATGACTATCAGGGTTATTTTGTGCCCGAGGAGGACTTCGGCGGTACAAGCTATGAGTCCTATGTCACCCAGATGCCCGTCGGCGGCATCGAGCGGGTGCTTGATGCCTTTGAGGAGCAGCTGTGAGACAGATTATCGTGGCCTCCCATCATGGATTTTCTCAGGGCCTCAAGGACACCCTCGAGTTCATCGGGGGCGTAGGAAACATGATTGCCATCGCCGCCTACATGGATGACACGCCGATTGCGACCCAGGTTGAGAAGGCGTTCTCCGACCTTGCGCCTGACGATGAGGTTCTCGTCCTGACAGACATACGTCAGGGCAGCGTCAACCAGGCCTTTGCGCCGTACATGGGGGAGCACGTGTTTCTTGTCACGGGCGTGAACGTTCCCCTCGCGCTCGAGCTCGCGCTCATGGACGGAAGACTTACTTCAGAGTCAATCGAGCGTGCCATCGAAGACGCCCGGTCTCAGATGGCCCTCATGAACACGCTGGTGGTGGAGGAGGGCGAGGACGACGAGTGACCCGTTTGGGGTATCCTCTGGGTCATTGACCAGATAGAGAGAGGAAAGTCGTGCCCCAATACGCCAGCACCGCACCGGTCGTCGCGTTCTTTGACGTGGATGGAACCCTTACGTACCGCGGGAACAACGATGGCTACGAGGTCATGCCCACCGCGCGGGTTCAAGAGGCCATCCATGCCTTCGTGGAGCAGGGAAACGTCGCCGTGGTGTGCACGGGCCGCAGCATTCTTGGCGTGAGGGGGCTGCGCGACCTGCCCTTCTCGGGGTTTGTGACGCTCAACGGGACGCATGTCATCCTGGGTGACCAGGTGATTCTAAACCGCGTCATCCATGCCGACACGCTCTTACGGACGCTGGGGGAGATGCGTCGCGTGGGGATGGAGGCCCTCATCGAGGGCACCTACGGAAACGTGCTGGTGAGTGGCGCGTCCAGCGACATGGAGCAGATGCGCATGCCGAGGATCGAGGACTACGAGAGCGCGGGAGGGCGCATGGAGTTCGGCAAGATCGACTTCATGGACTCGAGCATGGACGCCTATCGCGCGAGCGAGTTTCTCACGAGCTGCTATACCTACTTCAACGTGGGAGACGGCTATCATGAGCTGTCCATTCCCGGTACGAGCAAGGGGATCGGCGGCCGGGCCCTCATCGATGCGCTGCCGTTCGAGCCGTCACGCGTCTACGCCTTTGGTGATTCCGAGAATGATCTTGGTATCCTGGCTGAGGCCGACGTTGCCGTGGTGATGGACAACGCGAGCGATGCGGTCAAGCGCCATGCCGACTACGTGACCGATCACGTCCGTAACGATGGCGTGGTCACCGCGCTGGAGCACTTCGGGCTTATTTAGCCTCTTGGGCGGCGAGCAGCGCATTGAGATAGAAGATGCCCTTCTCCGCTCCTACGTGGAGCGTCCCGCCGTAGCGGCGCACGATACCGCGCATCGAGCGCATGCCAAAACCATGGTTCACCTGGTCTTCCTTACTTGTGACGGGAAGGCCGTCTCGGAAGAGGGGCCGGTGGGCGTACCAGTTCTCCAGGTTTATGGCCGCCATGCTCCCACGTCGGCGCACCGTGAGGGTGATGGTGCGGCGTTCGGGGTCGTCCATGGCGCGCACGGCCTCGATCGAGTTGTCGAGTGCGTTGCCGAAGAGAGAGTAGATGTCCGAGGGCGTCATAAAGTCGAGTGCGCCGCCGTCGGCGATGACGGATAAGACGATGCCCTCGCTCGAGCAGGCCAGGCTCTTTTCGGTGAGAATCGTGTCCAGGGCCTCGTTGCCCGTTTCCACGACGGAATCGTAGATGTTGACCTCACGAGCGATATCGACGAGCGCCTTGCGATCCACATTCTGCTCGCCATCGGAGAGGTGGCGTATCTGGTGGCGAATGTCGTGGCACTTGATGTTGATTGCCTCGATGTTCGCGCGTGAGAGACGATACTGGCGATCGCGCTCGGCCAGGAGGCGCTCGGTCTCGGCCTTCTCCTCGCTCATGCGCTTGGCATAGAGAATCTCGTACTCAGCGAACAGCACGAATACGCAGATGGCGGCATGCAGGAGCCTAAGCAGAACCAGATAGGAGAAGACGGTCCCGAACATGGCCACGCCCTTGATGACCACGTCGAGCCCGATGATCATGCAGATCGTGATGGCGAACATGAAGAGCATGAGCTTGTTCTCGACGACGATGAGCCCGTTCTTATCGATGCGACGCACGAACCCAAAGTAGGTGATCGTGTAGGCGAGCGCGGGCACGCCCAAGGAGACGATAAGCCCCAGGGGCTCGGCGAGCACATCACCGGGGCGGCCGTTGATGAGGTACTGAGTGAGAATGGTGACGCCGCTCGAGAAGTTCTGAATCGTGTAGCCGGCCGTCGCGCAGAAGAGCGCCTGCCACGGGCTCGCGTCGTAGGCGAACACGATGAGGCCCACGAAGACGGCGAGAAGCCCGCTGAACACCAGGAAGGCCTGCATGGTGTCGAGCCCGGTCACCAGGCCCGTCGCCAGGGGAACGACGGCCAGGCAGAGTAGGAAGGCCATCACCAGGGCAAGGCGCAGCGTCGTGGTGGGACGCCGGGGGAGCCTGCGACATAGAAGATAGATGGGGATGACGACCTGGGCGAGGATCTCGAGCGTCCAGTAGCTTGAGAGAAACTCCCTCATCTGCGTCCGCCCAGGTAGTCGGTTACGGTGTCCATGACCTCGCGTTTGCGGGTGCGCGAGACGCGCAGCCGGTCTCCCGAGCTCATCTGCAGGTAGTCGTTGCGGATGAGGGAGACCTTGTCCATGTTGGCGAGGCAGCTCTTTGAGACGCGCACGATCGGAGCGTCGGCGAGCTCCTCCTCGAGCTGGCCGAGCGATCCGCGTGCCTCGAGGGGCTTCTCGCCCTCGAGGTGGTAGGTCAGCCGATGGCCCATGACCTCGACGAACACGATCGAGCCCAGTGCGATCACGCGCACGCCGTCCTCGGTAGGCACCATGACGGAACGCCCGGAGTTCTGACTGAGGGCACGCAGCACGCGGTCCAGGTTCATGGCCACGTTTCCGTAGGTCGCAGGCTTGACGATAAACCCGAGCGCGTCGACCTCGTAGCCGCGCACGGCGTACTTGGCGAGGTTGGTCACAAAGACGAGCGGCGTCGTCTGGTCGTACACGCGCAGCAGCTGAGCGGCGTCCATGCCGCTGATCCCCGGCAGGTCGATGTCAAGGAAGCAGAGGTCATAATGGCTTTTGTCGGAGAGCATCTCCATGGCGGAGGCGTGCCGCGTGATGTGGAACTGGACGTGGTGCGCCTCGCCGTAGCGACCGACGAGCTCGCTCAGCCGGTCTGCGTCCTCGGATTCGTTCTCCACGATGAGTGCTCGATACATGACATCTCCCTTGGCGCGCCTGGAAGGCGCGAGTCTTCTCGTGACTAATGTAACATGCGACAAACGGGAGCGGTGACGCGTTGGGTGTCGGCAATCTTTTCTGCTGCTTTCACCAGCACTTTATTTAAACTGTGTACATGCCGTTTACCGATGGGGGAGACCGTTCGCCGCCACCGTTCGCCGGTTAGCGCCTCACTATGGGTCAAAAAAGCGCTTCGTTGGGTCAGGGCACCCGTGGAGGCGTCCTCTGAAACGTATCTTAAGGGTGCCAGTAGGCGGGGTGGGGACAAATCTGCCTCCCCGTTGCCATATTCTCAGGGAGGAGAATGATGGAAAAGCACAACCTTACCAGGCGTTCGTTTGTTAAGGGGGGCGCTGCGGTCACCGGCGCGGCAGCCATGCTCACGACGCTCGCGGGCTGCGGCCAGAGCGCGAGCGATCCCACGGCGGCACCTGCGGCCGACAAGTACCCGATAGACCCGGACGACTCCAAGGTCGAGGCAAAGTGGTCCTCCGAGCAGATCGCAACCGTATTCAAGGAATTGCAGGCG
>CAYSIC010000019.1:0-1494 GCA_964430985.1 uncultured Atopobium sp. | reverse complement strand
ACAGTCCGTGACGGCTGGATCAAGGTCACCAACCCCGATGACTCCCCGGAGCTGGGCGTCATGGACGAGGCCAAGATTATTCAGGTCGACGGCCTAGCCTTCAAGGACCTCAACGGCAACGGAAAGCTCGATCTCTACGAGGACTGGCGCCAGCCGGTCGCCGACCGCGCCAAGGCGCTCGCCGACTCCCTGTCCGCCGAGGACATCTACCCACTCCTGTGGGCCGGTGGCACGCAGTCGAGCACGACCACGACGGACACCTCCGCCATGGACTACGTCGAGGCCGGCTCGCGCGCCGGCGTCTCTCGCTTGCAGTCCTCGATTGACTCCTACGCCACGGACGTCGCGTGGATCAACCAGGTGCAGGAGACCTGCGAGAAGAGCACCAACGGCATCCCCTACCTCAACTACTCCGACCCCTATGTCCTCTTTGACGTCCCCTCGAGCAACGGCCTTGCCGCTGCCATGGACAAGGACCTCTGGCGCAAGGCGGGCATGTGGCAGTCCCGTGCCTGGCGCGCCACGGGCGTCCGCTGCGAGCTGGGCCCGCAGATCGACGTCTACTCCAACCCCATCGGCACCCGCCTGTCCGGCTCCGTCTCTGAGGACCCGGCCGTGAACCGCGACTTCGCCGCATCCTTTGGCGGCGGCATGCAGTCCACCTGGGGCGACGACGAGGCCACCGACGACCAGGGATGGGGCAAGGATTCCTGCGGCGTCATGCTGAAGCACTTCGTGGGCGAGGGCTCCAACGAGGGTGGCCGCGACGACCACACCGACTCTGGCAAGTGGAACGTCTTCCCCGGGTCGAACTTCAACGCGCACCTCGTGCCGTTCCTCGATGGCGGCCTGAACCTTGACTCCAAAACCGGACAGGTCGTGGCCATGATGCCGTGCTATGGCATCGCCTACGACCCCAACGACCCCGACGCCCTGGGCGAGCACGTGGGCTCGGCCTACTCCACGCACAACATCTCGATCCTGCGCAACGCGGGCTGGGACGGCATGCTCTGCACCGACTGGCTCATCCTCTCCGGCATCGCGCACGGCCTGACCGACAAGAGCGAGACGGAGCGCTACGCCAAGCTCATGCAGAACACGATCAGCCAGCACGGCGGCAGCTTCCAGCCCGACGTGGCCGAGGAGACCTTCAAGGCCCTGACGGACGAGCTCGGCGAGGACCAGGCACTCGCCCTCTACCGCGACAACGCACGCCGCATCTTCCAGGTCATGCTCGACGTCGACCTCTTCGAGCAGCCCTACTCCGATCGCAGCGCGGCCAAGGAGGTCCTGGAGAGCGAGGACGCGGCCAAGTTCGGCGCCGATGCCGCCGACAAGTGCGTCATCATGCTCAAGAACGCCGGTGGTGCCATCTCCAAGAGCGGCCTTTCCGGCAAGGTCTACGTGCCGCAGAAGTTCACGGCGGCCGTCGACGGATTCTTTGGCTCCACCCCCGCGACGATTGCCCCCTGCTTTGACGTCACCACCCTTGAG
>CAYSIC010000018.1:0-29807 GCA_964430985.1 uncultured Atopobium sp. | reverse complement strand
GCCCATCACGCCGGACTCGTCGGCGAGGAACGGCGCGCCGAAGGAGGAGAAGTCGAGACCGGAGACGACGCCGGTGGGCATCTGCGTGATGCCCAGGGGAATGCCCGCAACGACTGCGACGCCGATGCCGATGAGCAGGGCACCCTTGACGTTCATGGAGTAGACGATGACGGTAGCGACGATGGAGATGAGGCCTACGAGGAACGTGGGGCTGAAAACGTCTCCGAGGGCCACCATGGTGGCCTCGTCAGCTGTGATGATGCCGCCGTCCTTAAGGCCGATCATAGCGATGAACAGGCCCAGGCCCACCGAGATGGCATGACGCAGGGACACGGGAATGGCGTCCATGATGGCCTCTCGCAGGCCACACAGGACGAGGATGAGAATGGCGACGCCCTCGATGAAGATGACGGCGTTAGCCGCATGCCAGTCGCCACCAGAGAGGGCAGTCAACGTGAAGGCCACGACCGCGTTGACGCCCATGCCCGAGGCGCAGGCGAGCGGACGGTTAGCGAACAGCCCCATGCAAATGGTCATGACGCCTGCGCCGACACAGGTAGCGGTGACGGCAGCCGTCACGGGAACCCCGGCCTGAGACAGAAGTGACGGGTTCACCGCGATGATGTACGCCATCGCAAGGAAGGTAGTCAGACCGGCGCGCAGCTCCTGTCCGACGCTTGAACCCCTCTCCTGTGTCTTAAAGAACTTGTCCATATAAAAGCCATCCCTTTCTGTTGCGTACGTACACTACGTCGTGCGATGTCCACGTCGGGTTCCAAAGAACGCCGACGGATGAACTGAGCGAGGGCTAGACTCCGCTCGATCCGAAGCCACCTGCGCCGCGGTCCGTCTCGTCAAGCTCATCGACCTCGACGAGACTCACGAAGGGGACCTGCTGGATGACGAGCTGGGCAATGCGCTCCCCGCGCTCGATGCAAATGTCCTTCTTGTCATCTAGATTGACTGCACAGACCTTAAGCTCCCCACGATAGTGGGCGTCGATAAGGCCGGGGGTGTTGGCCATGGAGAGCCCTGCGCGCAGGGCAAGCCCGCTACGAGGCTGGACGAAGCCCGCATAACCCTCGGGGATGGCAACGGCCAGACCCGTGGGAATGAGCGCGCGCTCATGGGGGGAAAGCGTGATGTCTGCGTTAGCGCAAAGGTCGAGGCCCGCGTCTCCCTCGTAGGCATAGCTCGGGAGCTCAACCGTGGGATCGAGGCGCTTGATCAAGAGGCGAATCTCATGACTAGTCATTCAGGCTCCTCAGCTCCTCGCTGAACTCGTCAACGTCCTTGAAGTCACGGTAGACGGAGGCAAAGCGGACGTAGGCGACCTTGTCCACCGAGACGAGCCTCTTGAGCACCATGCTTCCAAGGTCCACGGAAGATATCTCGGTCGTTCCCGTGTCGCGCAGGGTGGACTCGAGGCCATCTATGAGGGCTGTGAGGGTCTCAACGGGGACGTCGCGCTTGACGGTTGCCGTGACGAGGCCCCTCATAAGCTTCTGGCGATCGAAGGGCTCCTTGTGCCCGTCGCGCTTGATGACGAGAAGGGGCATCTCCTCGCAACGCTCGTAGGTGGTGAAGCGAAAGCCGCAGCGCGTGCACTCGCGCCGACGGCGAATGGCGTCATTACTTTCTGAGGGCCGTGAGTCCACGACCTTCGACTCCTCACAACCACATTTGGGACAGCGCATTTAACCTCCTAGGAAAACAGCACCTAGGAAATTTATCACATAACCTTCAGACGGTGTTCGCACGAGCCCCAAAGGAAACGTTTTGGAAAGAGTACTCAGACGCTATGAAGCCATGGGTACCACAAGCTGCTGCCCAGGGACAACGGAGGCCAAGGAGAGGTCGTTCATATCCTCGATCAAGGCGACCAAATCGGCGGTGGCGTAGCCCTCGTGCCCATGTTGCTCCGCAATCTTCCAGAGGGAGTCGCCCGAACGCACCGTGACGATCTGCATGGGAAGCGCTGAGAGCGCGTCAGCGCGCCGTTCCGAAATCATCGAGTCAGAGAAAAGGGACGCCAGACACAAGACGCCGATTACGGCAAAGCCGGCGAGCATAAATAGGATGGAGTCGCGTCTGCCCAAGGTCATAGCCCCCACGCCCTCGGCGGAGGCGCCTTCCGGGACGTGACCCCCCTCAAGAAGAACAAGGGTGCGCGGGCGCGAGCTCAGTGCGGAGGTGCCGTCGCAGACGCAGGTGGCTCCGGAGGTGTGGAAGGTCATCATGGTCCCCTTTCGTTCGGCCTACTGGGACGTTTATACCGGTGGTGGCGGACAACAACTTTCCTAGGAAGAAACAGAACTCTTGTACTTCATTATGGGGGTACAATTGTTCGTGTCAAGCGATAAACGAACAAATGTTTGCTTCTTAGACCCGAACGGTCTATCATGAGGACACACTCAGAGGAGGTACTCATGGCAAGAGGGAAGCTTGGCAAGCGTCAGCTCGCGATTTACGATTTCATCCGGACGTACACGGGCGAGCACGGATACCCGCCTTCGGTGCGGGAGATAGGGGCTGCAGTTGGCCTCGCCTCCCCCTCGACCGTGCACATGCATCTCAAGGTTCTCGAGGAGCAGGGCTTCATTCGAAGAGACTCCAAGAAGCCACGCACCATAGAGGTCGTGGACAAGCGGAGCGGCGAGAGCAGCAATCCCGTCGCAAGCGTCTCCCAGGATGTGGACCGAGGCCTCATCACGCTTCCTCTCGTCGGACGCGTGGCGGCTGGTATGCCCATCCTCGCCGAACAGAACGTCGAGGAGACCTTGAGCCTTCCCACCTCCATTGTGGGGGACTCCAGCTCCTTCATTCTGCGCGTACGCGGGGAGTCCATGGTCAACGCGGGAATCTTCAATGGCGACTATATCGTGGTAAAGGAGCAGCGCGATGCCCACGACGGCGAGATCGTGGTAGCTCTCATCGACGATTCCGCCACGGTCAAGACCTTCTATCGTGAGAAGGACCGCATTCGCCTTCAGCCCGAGAACGATTACATGGACCCCATCTACGTGGAGAACCCCACCATCTTGGGCAAGGTCACGGCGCTCATTCGTTCGATATCATAGGCATCGTGCCGGACACGAGACCGACAAGGGCCGAGGGGCGCGCGGCGGCTCGTCAGCGCGTTGGCATCTTCGACGTTATCCGAGGCTTCTCGGTTGCTTCGATGGTGCTCTTCCATCTCTGCTACGACCTGAAGTTCCTTGCGGGGGTGCCACTCGACTGGTTCGCCCCTCCCTTGCGGGATGTGTGGAGTGCGAGCATCTCCTGGACCTTTCTGTTCGTGGCCGGATGCATGTGCCCGCTCTCACGCTCCAACCTCAGGCGCGGCCTTCAGTACGCGGGCATTGCACTTGGCATCTGGGCGGTCACGACTTTGGCGGCGGTGGACACGCCCGTCTCCTTTGGCATCATCTATTGCATGGCCGCCTGCACCCTCGTCGCCTGGGCCCTCGGTCGGCTCCACGCGCTCCCACGAGGACTCGTCGCAGGAGTCGCGCTGTTCGTGGCATTCCTTGCCCTGTACAACCTTGCCTCGGGCACCGTGGGCCTTGGCCCCGCGCAGGCTGCGGTTCCCACAGGCCTCTATGCCTCGGGCAGGCTCTCCTGGCTGGGGCTGCCGGGGCCGACCTTTGCGTCAGGGGACTATTATCCGCTTCTCCCCTACCTCATGCTCTACCTCAGCGGGTGCGCTCTGGGAAGCCGATGGGCTCAACGTGGCTATCCTGTCTGGGCGCAAAAAGCTCACGTGGCGCCGCTCAGCTTTCTCGGACGCCACGCGCTGGCCGTCTACGTGATCCACCAGCCTGTGCTCCTGCTCTTATGCGCGCTCTCGGGCTAGCCGGCTCTTCGGCGCCCTCATTTGTGCTGAATTGCTAACTTTTGCGAGAGGGCTCGAGGCTTTACGCACATGCGGAAAAGATATCAATTAGTTGATAGGATTATCTATCCTGCCCTCCGCAAACGTTGACTTGGTCTCCACAAGCGGCTTTTATGTGCAGACGGGGGCCAGCGCCCTACCCCTCATCGTCGACGGCGTAGGGAGCCAGGGTCTGGGCCATGCGCTCGTCGGCCTTCACGGTGGCGACGAGGCCCTCCTGTACATAGCGCTCGCGGATGACCTGGCAGCGCTCGTGCATCATCTTGAGGAGAAGCCCCTTGTTGAACGGGATGCTCACGGTCATCGTGACGTCGCCAGCGGAAGCCTCCTGCGCGATGCGAAAGAGTAGGCCACCCAGCCCCCGTCCCTCGCGCGCCGACACGACCACGGCGTCAGGATGGGCTCGCAGGAGGTCTCGCGTGCGCTCCTCGCTCACGAGGTCACACTTGTTGAGCACGGTCACGCGACGTATGTCCGCAGCGCCGATGTCCTCGAGTACCCCACACACGGCCTCGATCTGGAGCTCGAGGCGCTCGTCGGAGGCGTCGACCACGAGCAGGATGAGGTCGGCGGCCCGCACCTCGGCGAGGGTCGACTTGAAAGACTCCACGAGCATCGTCGGCAGCTTCTGGATGAAGCCGACCGTGTCGGTAATCGTGACCTTGCGACCCGCCTCGAGGTCCAGGGCGCGCGTCGTGGGGTCCAACGTGGCGAAGAGCTCGTCTTGCACGTAGACATCCGAGCCCGTGAGACGATTGAGCAGCGTGGATTTGCCCGCGTTGGTGTAGCCCACGAGCGCCACGCGCCAGACGCCCGAGTCCCAGCGGGCCTTGCTCTGCACACCGCGGCGCACCTCGAGACGCTCGAGCTCGTGGCGCAGGGTCGAGATGCGGGAGCGCACGAGCCGGCGGTCCACCTCGAGCTGGCTCTCGCCCTGGCCGAAGCGACTGCCGATGCCGCCGCGGGTCTGCTCGCCCACGAGGTGGCTCCACATGCCGCGCAGGCGGGGCAGGACGTACTGGAGCTGTGCAAGCTGAACCTGGAGGCGACCCTCGTGCGTGGTGGCATGGGCTCCGAAGATGTCGAGGATGAGGGCCGTTCGGTCGATGATCTTGGTCGGCTCACCCACGATTCTCTCGAGGTTGGCCTGCTGCGAGGGGGTAAGCTCGTCGTCGAAGATGACCACGTCGGCATCGAGGCTGCGCACGTAGGAGCAGAGCTCCTCGACCTTGCCCTTGCCGATAAAGGTCTTGGGCACGGGAGCATCGAGACGCTGGGTCATGGTCATGACCACGTCGGCGCCATCCGTCTGGGCCAGACGCGCAAGCTCGTCGAGAGACTCCTCGACGGACCAGTCCGCGTGTCCCCAATCGACGCCCACCAGAATGGCACGCTCCCGAACGGGTGCGGTAGAGATCGGGCTAAAGCGTCCCATAGGTGCCTTCCTTCTTCCCGAGCGAGCCCACGACGAGCGCGCAGGCCTCCTCGAGGTCCGTCGAGTCGAGGTCGATCCAGCGCACGCGGGCATCTCGTCTGAACCAGGAGAGCTGGCGCTTGGCGTAGCGACGCGACCTCAGCCTGACCTGGTCGAGCGCCTCGTCGAGGGTGCACCTCCCCTCGAGCGCGCAGAGCACCTCCTTGTAGCCGATGGCTTGCCCCGCGGTGCTCTCAGCCGTGAGGCCGGCCTTGGCGAGGCGCGTGACCTCCTCGACGAGCCCGTGAGCGACCATCTGGTCAACGCGGTCGTCGATACGGGCGTAGAGGCGCTCGCGAGCCATCGTAAGCCCCCAGAGGCGCGCGTCGTAGTGGGGAGCACGCTCGTGAAGCCCCTCGTGGTGCCGAGCGTAGGAGACTCCCTCGTCGAGCATCTCAAGGGCTCTCACGATGCGACGGACGTTATGCGGGTGAATGAGGGCAGCGCTGGAGGGATCGCGCGCGACGAGAAGAGCGTACAGGGCGTCCGAGCCGCGCTCGGCGGCCAGCATCTCGTAGCGAGCGCGTCTGCCGTCTCCCATCTCGCCAGCGGGAAAGCTCATCTCGTCGACGACCGCGTTTAGGTAGAGGCCCGTCCCCCCGCACAGCACCGGCACCCTCCCGGCACGGAGCAGCTCGTCCACGCAGGAGCGCGCCTCCCCCTGGAAAAGACGCGCCGAGTAGCTCTGGGATGGGTCGCAGACGTCAACCATGAGCAGGGGGCGGGTCCTGTCTGAAACGGGCACCTTGGCGGTTCCCACATCCATCCCGCGGTAGACCTGCATCGCGTCGACGGAGACGATTGAGGTCTCGAGGCGCTCGGCCACGAGCTGGGCGAGCGTGCTTTTGCCCGACGCCGTAGGCCCGACAATCGCGAGGACGGGGCCAGCCGCGCTCATCGGGGGTCGCCAACCAGGGTCCCGCGCAGATACCACGTGCGCGCCTCGTCAACGTGCACGTCACAGATCTTGCCCACCAGGTCATCCGCGCTCACGTGAGCGGGCAGGTGGAGGTGAACGGTCTGGTTCTTCTCGCTGTGACCTACGACCACGTCATCGCCCTTCTTGGACGCACCCTCCACGAGGACACACGCGACGCTGCCGAGGTCGGCCTGGTTCGCATCGTAAGCCTGGCTGGCCACCTGCTGCGCGAGCCGGTTGAAGCGTTCCTGTATGACCTCGTGCGGCGTGTCGTCGACGATTCTAGCTGCTGGAGTCCCCGGCCGCGGAGAGTAGATGAAGGTATAGGCCGAAGAGAACCCAGCCTCGCACACGAGAGAGAGCGTATCGGCGAAGTCGGCTTCGGTCTCTCCGGGAAAGCCAACGATGACGTCGGTCGATAGGGCCAGGCCGTCCACGCCGGCGTTGAGGCGCCCCACGAGCGCGAGGTACTCCTCGCGCGTATAGGCACGCCTCATGGCATGCAGGACGCGATTGGAGCCGGACTGCACGGCGAGGTGCAGGTGCGGCATCACGGCGTCGACCTCCGCCATGGCGCTAATCGTTTCGTCCGAAAGGTCTTTGGGGTTGGACGAGGTGAACCGGATGCGCTCGATGCCAGTGGCGCCCACGCGCCTCAGGAGCTCCGCAAAGCGCGGCTCGCCGTAAAGGCCGCGTCCGTAGGAGTTGACGTTCTGACCAAGCAGGGTGACCTCGCGCACGCCGTCTGCCACAAGTTGATCGCACTCGGCCACGATGCTCTCCATGGTGCGGCTCTTCTCGCGGCCGCGCACGTAGGGAACAATGCAGTAGCTGCAGAAGTTGTCGCAGCCGGTCATGATGGGCACCCAGGCATGAAAGCTCTGGGCTCGGCGGCTCGGCAGGTCGGTCGAGAATGGTCGGTCCCTCTCGATGGTATCGACCTCGACCTCGTGACCGTCCTCCTCGAAGGCCTCGGCGAGAAGATGGGGCAGGCTCACGAGCGCGCTCGTCCCGAAGACCACATCGGCCACCGGGATGTGTGCGCGAATGCGCTCGCCGTCGCGCTGCGCGATGCAGCCCCCGATGGCTACAACACGCTTGCCCGAGGGGGGCGTGGGCGCGCTCACCATGGCGGACGCCTGACCGTAGAGGCGTTGGTCGGCGTTCTCGCGCACGCAGCAGGTCATGAAGATGACGATGTCTGCCTCGTCGGCGTCGGGAACCAAGATGCAGCCGCACTCGTCGAGCAGACCCGAAACGCGCTCAGAGTCGTGCAGGTTCATCTGGCATCCGAACGTCTTGACCCAATAGGTCTTGCCGAGGAGCACAGCAGGACGACCCATTACGACACCACCTCCGTGCAAGGCTTCTCTCTCGTCATCTGCGTGGGCGGTCCCACCGGAGGAGCGAGTCGGTGCACATAGACCGCGATGCGAATCGCCGTACGCGTCTCTCCCCCAATCTCGATGTCCGAGAAGGTGGGCGCACAGGAGATGTCCACCCCCGTGGGTATAAGGAAGCCGCGCGCGATGGCGATGGCCTTCACCGCCTGGTTGACGGCACCCGCGCCGACGCACTGGAGATTCACGGCGACCTCGTCCTTGACGAGGCCAGCGATGGCTCCGGCAACCGAGGCCGGCGACGACTTGCTCGACACCTTGAGAAAATCCATGTTCCGTCTCCTGCTATGGCTCTGTGAGCCACCTGTCCGTGCGTGTGGCCTGACGCGTGCCTCTCTAGTCCCTCTCCTCGAGGTCAAAGGTTACCGTGATCTTGCGGTGCCCGACTTTGACCTTGGGGTCCGAGGCGAGCGAGAGATAGTAGCGCTCGCCGAGAAGAGCGAAGTCGCGCTCCATGACGCGCGAGAACTCCTGGGCGTCGGAGCTCGAGAGTCTAAGACCGCGCCGGTCGCGCGCGAGATCAACCGGGCGAGCGCGACCGGCCTCGGCCCCGCCCGCATGCGTCAGACGTGCGACGACGCTGCGCAGGGGCCTTATCTGGCCGACCACGATGCGATGCGCGGTGCGCTCCGACATCTCCAGACCGAGGCCCGCGGCCTGCGTGCGTAAATCGCTCGCATCGGCCGCCGCGCGCAAGCGCTCGAGGACCGGAAGACTGGCAAGCGAGTCAATGAAGAGCAGTTCAGAGCCATCGACCGAGAGTTTTGTGCGCGCACGGGCCGTAGCTGCGACCTCAGCGGGCGAGCCCAGGTAGACCTCACAGGTCCCCCGCTCCTCGAGTGCGAACTCGCAGCAGGTGCGCACGATGTTGTGCGGTCCGCGCACACAGCTCTGCACGCCCTCGTCATCGGTCCCCAAGCTGGGCCAGCTGGACTGGTCTGCTCTCTCGGGAAGCTTTCCGACGTCCGTGACGACGCGAATCGAGGAGCCCTTGCCCTCGCCCGAGGAGACCACCTCGGCCGAGATCGCGTTCTCACGCACGGAGAAGAGCGCCATGCCCCGTCCGTGAACGCCCCAGCGGTCAAAGTGGACGCTCTCCAGCTTAGAGGTCACGCGCGCCTCGAATACACGCTTCTGCATGTCTAGGGGGATGCCCGAGCCGTCATCGAGCATCGTAATGGTGCGCAGGTCCCCTTCGCGCGCTGTTGCCACGTAGATATGGCGCGCACCCGCGTCACGAGCGTTACGGAGCAGCTCGATGACCACATCCTCGACGCAGCGGATATCATGCTTTGCCTGCCGACGCTCGGCTTCGGCGACGCGCAGACGTACATAACCCTCTCCGAGGCTCTCTTCGACGCGAAGAGAACGCTCTCCCCCCATCGAGGAGACGAAGCTCACGAGATCTGAGGCGGGCTCGCCCATGCGCTACTTGGCGACGTCGACGGCGCGGGACTCACGGATGACCACGACACGAACCTGACCGGGATACTGCATCTCATCCTCGATCTGCTTGGCGATATCATGGGCGAGAACCGTGGCCTGTGCGTCAGAGATCCTCTCGGGCTCGACCATGACGTGGAGCTCACGACCGGCCTGCATCGCGTAGGTTCGCTCGACACCCTCGTGGGCGTTGGAAATCTCCTCAAGCTTCTCAAGACGCTTGATGTAGTTCTCCGCAGACTCGCGACGGGCACCCGGGCGCGCTGCAGAGATGGCGTCGGCGGCCTGAACCAGAACGTCGAGGACCGTGTTGGGCTCAACGTCGGCGTGGTGCGCCTCAATGGCGTGCACGATTTCAGGGCGCTCGCCGTAGCGACGGGCGAGGTCGGCGCCGATTACGGCATGCGGACCCTCGACTTCGTGGTCAATGGCCTTACCAAGGTCGTGCAGGAGGCCGGCACGCTTGGCGGGCGCCTCGTCCATACCCAGTTCCGAGGCGATGATGCCGCAGAGAACGGAGACCTGCTGAGAGTGGGATAGGACGTTTTGCCCGAACGACGTACGGTAGCGCAAGGCACCGAGGGTCTTTATGAGTTCGGGGTGCAGGTCATGAATGCCCGCGTCAAAGGCGGCCTGTTCGCCCGCCTCGCGGACGCGCTCAGCGACGAGGCTCTCGGCCTTCTTGTAGAGCTCCTCGATGCGAGCCGGGTGGATGCGACCATCGGCAATCAGATTCTCGAGAGCAACGCGAGCCGTCTCGCGACGCACCGGATCGAAGCTCGAGAGCACCACTGTCTCGGGCGTGTCATCGATCACGAGAGAGACACCGGAAATCTGCTCGAAAGTGCGGATGTTGCGACCCTCGCGCCCGATGATGCGCCCCTTGACGTCGTCGGATGGGATGTGGACGGTGGTCACGGTGATCTCACCGGCCTGGTCTGCGGCGCAGCGCTGGATGGCGGTGGAGATGATTTCGCGGGCAGTCTTGTCGGCCTGAGCGCGGATGGACTGCTCGGACTCGCGCAGAATCTGGGCCTCCTCACGGACCGACTCGGCGCGCACGCGGGTCAGAAGCTCGTCATGGGCGGCATCGCTTGAGAGTCCGGCAACACGCTCGAGTTCGCTACGCTGCTTGACCTCCAACGCATCGAGCTCGCCCTTTCGGTGGTCGAGCTTGCTCTGGGTGTTCGAGAGCTGGTGCTCCCTCTGGTCCAGGGCGTCGTTTCTGTGGTCGAGCGACTCCTCGCGCTGCATGATGCGGTTCTCGAGCGCCTGCAGCTCGCCCTTGCGCTTCTTCTCCTCGGTATCGGAGTTCTGCCTGAGCTGGAGAATCTCCTCCTTGGCCTCAATCAGGGCCTCCTTCTTGGCGCGCTCGGCCTGACGCGCAGCCTCGGAGGCTATGCGCTCGGCCTCGGTGTGCGCCGACGCGATCTGCGACTCGGCGACCTTGATCTTGGAGTTGCTACTACCTGAAAGGATGAAGTAGACGGCTGCCGCACCTACCACAAGGCAGACGAGGCCGATGATGATTTCCATGTGTGCTCCTCAGATGACGTGCGTGTCTCATGCGATTGGTTCAGGAGACCATGACGGGAACGTCATGGAACCCGCCATCGGAGGCGCAGCCATACCAGCCTCCCACCCAATCAGGGCAAGGTGGCAGGTCGTGGTGCTCAGAGAAAAAGACATCAGCTGGCAAGCCAGCGTGAGAATGCGCTCCAATAGCATCTCAATCCTATGGCCGCGCAGGCTTTATGTCAAATGCGAGACATCGGAGGCACAGGAGCGCGACTCATCGAGGACCTCACGGGCGACGTCACAGGAAAGGCTCATGCCAAAGCCCCTGCCGCACAGAAAGCGCACGAGCTTCTGATAGTCATTCTTACCCGTGAGTCTGCGTCGCCGACAGAGTGCGAGGGCGCGCTCGAGCTCGTCCTGCTCGCTGAAGAACTCGTCAGGCCACCCCTCGACCTCGTCGACCGAAATGCCTCGGCGGTCGAGCTCACGAGAGATCTTGACGCTCCCCCATCCGGCGAGAACCTTGGAGCGAATGAAGGCCTCGGAGAAGCGAGCATCGTCGATAAGGCCACACTCCCGTGCTCGATCTACGAGCTCCTGAATGGTGGCGGGCGCATAACCGTCCCGCGAGAGCTTTTGGGCAAGCTCCCGCTCGGCGTAATCGCGCCGTCTCACAAGGTCCTCGACGCGAGCGCGCCCGCAGGAGAGAGAGACCTGGCCCACAAGATAGAGGAGCTCAGCCCGCGACTCGGGCGCGGCCTCGCCGGAAGCGCGAGCCGCCGAGAGGCTCCTGCCCACCGCAACGGGAACCGAGATTTCCTCTTCGCCGCCGGTCGTGGAGCTCATTCGCACGAGGGCTCGGGGGCGCCTGCAACCGAGTCCCTGCGCACCGCGCTCGGGAAGCACGACGTCCCAGGATGTGAGAGACGAGCTCACCTACCGCTCATCTCCTCCATCAGGGTCGGGCTCGATGGCCTCACCTACGCGCTCGTCTCCCAGCTCCAGGCCACAGGCCACGCGGACTCGATGATCGATCTCTTCTCTGAGCTCAGGATTGGAGGCGAGAAACCCCTTTGCCGCCTCGCGGCCCTGACCAAGGCGCTCCGACTCGTAGGTGAACCAGGAGCCCGACTTGCTTACGATGTTGTAGTCGACGGCCATGTCCAGGATCGAGCCCTCCTTGGAGATGCCTTGGCCATACATGATGTCGAACTCCGCCTTCTTGAACGGAGGGGCCACCTTATTCTTGACAACCTTCACGCGCACCCGGTTGCCCACGATCTCGTTGTCTGCCTTGATGGAGTCAATTCGTCGAATGTCCATGCGAACCGAGGAGAAGAACTTGAGGGCGCGGCCTCCCGGGGTGGTCTCGGGGTTGCCGAACATAACGCCAATCTTCTCGCGCAGCTGGTTGATGAAGATGCATGTGGTGTTGGACTTGGAGAGCGACCCGGCCAGCTTGCGCAGAGCTTGGCTCATGAGACGGGCCTGCAGGCCCACCGTGGAGTCACCGATCTCCCCCTCGAGTTCGGCGCGTGGCGTGAGCGCAGCGACGGAGTCCACGACCACGACGTCGATGGCGCTAGAGCGCACAAGCATGTCGCAGATCTCGAGCGCCTGCTCGCCGGTGTCCGGCTGGGAGATGAGGACCTCGTCTATGTCCACGCCGATGCGCGCCGCATAGCCCGGGTCGAGAGCGTGCTCGGCGTCAATGAAGGCCACGACGCCACCGAGCGCCTGGGCCTCGGCGAGAATCTCGAGTGAGAGCGTGGTCTTACCCGAGGACTCGGGCCCGTAGATTTCCACGATGCGGCCGCGAGGAACCCCACCTATGCCAAGCGCGACGTCGAGTGCGATGGAGCCCGTGGGGATGGCCTCAATCTCGTAGTTGGGGCCATCATCGCCGAAGCGCATGATCGAGCCCTTGCCGAACTTCTTCTCTATCTCTGAGGTGGTAGCCTCTATGACCTTTTCACGTGCGTCACCCGTGGTGCGCTCGAGAATCTCCTTGGTGGTTCCCTTGCTCTTGGCCATTGCTTCTCCCTTTTGCTCGTCTCGAGGTGATGGTATACGAACAACCGTTCTATGTCAACGTCCGTGAGGGAAGCTTAGCGCACGGAACTTACGCGACGCCGACTCCGACCTTCCCGGTGCCTGACGTGGCGTGTGACGTTCTCTGACACGTGCGAGCGCATGCCGCCGCCAGGGCGGCGAGACGAAGGGGGCTCACGGGAGCCAACGCTCAGGCGAGGCTCGAAGCCTCCATGACACCTCCACAGAGAAGCTCGACGGCGCGGACCACGGCGGCATGGCGCACCTCGGCGCGGTCACCGTCGAACAGGTGGGGAAACGTCCGTGTGCCGGCCGGCGTGGCCAGGCCCATCCAAACGGTTCCCACGGGCTTGCCGGGCTCGGCTCCGCCAGGACCCGCGATGCCCGTGACCGAGACGGCAATGTCACAGCCGAGAGCGGCTCGGGCGCCTTCGGCCATCTGCGCGGCACACTCAGAAGAGACGGCCCCCACGCCGGGCGCGTCGAGAACCTCGTCGGAGACGGAGAGCAGGTGGCGCTTGACCTCGATCGCGTAGCTCACGACGCCTCCCCTGACCACGGCCGAAGAGCCGGGCACGGCCGTGAGGCACCCAGCCACGAGCCCTCCCGTGCACGATTCCGCGCAGCCAAGGGTGACGTGGGCGGCCGTCGCACGTCGCACGAGCTCGGCGCACGCGTCAAAGAGCCCAGGGTCCTCCACCAGAAGGGTCTTCTCGGCCATGATCTTCTCCCTACCCCCTAAAGACGACGTGACGGGCGTTCCAGAAGTACTGGACGCCCGAGGCCACGGTAAGAACGACTGCGACGATCATGAGCGTGTCCGCGGCGCCCAGGAGCCATGCTGTGGGGGTCCCCAGGAGAAGAGACGCGGACAGGAGTGCCGCGTAGTAGCAGCAGATCGACACCAGCGTGACGGCCGTCTTGGCCTTGCCCAGGCTGCCGGCGGCGATGACCTCGCCCTGGACGCCAGCGAGCATGCGCAGGGCACTCACCAGAAACTCGCGCGCGAGGATGGAGAAGACCGCCCACGCAGGCACCATTTGCTGCTCGAGCAGGAGAAGCAGGGCCGAGAAGACCAAGAGCTTGTCGGCAATGGGATCGAGGAACTTCCCGAAGTCGGTCACCTCGTCGCGCGAGCGCGCGAGGTGACCGTCGAGCTTGTCGGTGAGGGCGAGCGAGACGTAGAGCACGAAGGCGGCGGCGGCTCGGACGGGGTCGGCGGCCGACCCAGCATCCGCGCGCGCGGCCGTGGCGAGAACCATGAACAGTGGAATGAGCGCCACGCGCACGCAGGTGACGACGTTGGCTGCCGTCCAAATGCCCCCTTTTCGCGCCATGCTACGCCTCGCCCCCCACGAGCTCGCCTATGAGCTCGTAGCAGAAGGAGTCCACGAGATCGACCTCCACGACGTCCCCCACGGCCGCCTCGCCGGCCGCAAGGTGCACCGCGCCGTCCGAGTCGGGCGCCTGGAACCAAGCGTGGCCGATGAGCTCGGGGCCGTCCGCCCCCTCTTCGACGCCGTCGACGATCACCTTGACGCGCTCGCCCACGTGAGACGCCGTCGCGGAGAAGCCGAGCTGCTCGGTGAGGTCCACGAGACGTTGGGTGCGCTCGCGCTTGACCTCCTCGTCCACCTGGTCATCCATGGCCGCCGCACGGGTGCCCTCCTCCTGCGAGTAGGAGAAGACGGAGGTGTAGTCGAACTCCTGCTCCCGGATGAAGTCGTAGAGCTCGGCCGCCTCCTCGTCCGTCTCGCCGGGAAAGCCCGCCATGCCGGTCGTGCGCAGCACCATGCCCGGGATCTCATTGCGCAGGCGCGCGAACAGGGTCCGCAGCTCCTCGGGCGAGCCCGAGCGCCCCATGGAGGCGAGCACGCGCGTCGAGCAGTGCTGGATGGGAATGTCGATGTAGGGCAGAACCTCGTCGACGTCGCGTATCGTGGCGATAAGCTCGTCAGTCATCCCCTCGGGCTGCAGGTACAGGACGCGAATCCAGCCCCCGTACGGCCGCACGGCCTCCGCGACCTGGCGCAGCAGGCCGGCGAGGCTCTGGTCCCCCTCAAGATCGCAGCCCCAGACGCCGGTGTCCTGCCCGATGAGCACAACCTCGCGGACTCCCCCCTCCATGAGCGCATGCACCTCGCCGACGATATCCTCAGCGGCACGCGAGCGATAGCGACCGCGGATGTAGGGAATCGCGCAGAAGGCGCAGAAGCGGTCGCAGCCCTCGGAAATCTTGACGAAGGCGCTCGCCCCCTCGACGGTGCGCAGCACCCCCTCGTCCTGCGGCGCCGCGGTGATGTCCCCGAGCCCCAGAACCGAGCTCACCACGCCTACGATGCCGTCCTCGTCCTCGGCTCGCACGAAGGCGCTGACCTCGGGCAGCTCGGCAGGCAGGTCGTCACCGTAGCGTGACGGCACGCAGCCGCACATCACGATCGGCCGCGATCTGACCCCCTCGGAGCTGATCTCGGCAAGCTCGAGGGTGGCCTCCACGGACTCCTGGGTCGCCGACGCCAGAAACGAGCAGGTGTTCACGATAGCGATGTCGGCATCGAGCGCGTCCTCGACCGCCTGGAAGCCCGCTCGCAAAAGACGCGCGCGCATGCGATCGGTGTCGACCTCGTTCTTGGCGCAGCCGAGTGTGACGAACAGAACGTGCGGAGCGTTCTCCCTAGCGATAGTTGATGAACTGCAGCGGCTGGCCATAATCGTGCTCCTTGATGTGTGCGATGACGGACTGGAGGACGTCGCGCGAGGCGGAGCTCACGCGCAGCTTGTCTTTCTCGACAGTGACCTTGGCTTTTACCTTGAGGTCACGAACGTCCTTGGCGATTCGCTTGGCCGTATCCTGGTCGATTCCCTGGACGAGCGTGCCCGCCTGGCGTACCGTCATATTGCCCGCTGGTGCGGGCTCCTCCCAGCGCACGGCCGCCAGGTCGATCCCGCGACGAGTGAGCTTGCCCGCGAGCACGTCACGCACCTGAGAGACCACGAACTCCGAGGGAGCCACGATCTTGAAGGCGCCATCCGCCCGGGCGAGCTCGAGCGTGGCCCCCGCCTGCTTGAGATCGTAGCGCTGCACGAGCTCGCGCGCCGCCTGCTGGTAGGCGTTGTCGACCTCCTGCATGTCCACGACGGACACGATGTCGAAGCTCGCTTCCTTTGCCATGCTAGCTCCCTTCGGGCGCGAGACGCCCAGCCAGATCGAATGATGAGGGTCTTTCCGTCTACTGCGTGGTGCGCGCGGACGTTTGCGTCGAAGCCGCGGACGAGGCGACTCCTACGGCGGCATCCGTAGCACCGCCATCCGTGGATGCGTCCGTCGTCGTGGCGTCCTCGGCCTTGGGGGTCCCCTTGATCGTAAGCGACCCGATGCCCGAAGCCTTGGAGGTGAACTCCTGGGGCTCGCCGTTCACGGTAACCGTCACGGAGTCGGGCGTTCCCGTCTGCACGGTGATCGAATCATAGACCGTGTAGCTGGCGCTCCACGGACCGGTCACGCTGTCAGCGATCTCGCTCGTACCGTCACAGGTGATCTCGAGCCACGAGAAGCTCCCGTCAGCCACCGTAACCTCGACGATCGTCTCGGTGGGTGTCGCGGTCTCCTCAGCCGAGGTGTCCGTCGTCGTGGTCTCATCGGCGGCGTCAGTCGAGGTCGTGTCCGTCTCTGGCACGTCTGTCGTAGAGCTCTCCGACTCATCCTGATCGACGCTGTTCACCGCGACGTTCTGCCCACTCGTGGTCCCCTGGTTCTTTGCGCTCACGCACGAGCTCACCGAGAGTACCAGAATGGCCGTGAGCACCGCGGTGAGCAGAACGATGATCAGAGCCAGAGCGCGGCGGGAGTCCGAGAGGAACCAACGCACGGCCCCCAAGGGACCCTGGGGGCGCACCGGTCGCCGGCCACGGCGGGCCGAGGTGCCCCCGCGTCCGGACGGAACGCCCCTGCGGCGGACGTTGGGCCGCTCGACCTGGGCGATATTGCGAGATGACCGCCTGCCCGAAATCGTCGAGGCCGGCGCGTAGGGGTTCGCGGGGTCGTCATAGCGCATATCGTCGGTGTATTCGCTCGGCGAGACCCGCCTCGTGCTCACGTCATCGCGACGATAGGAGCGCGCCGAGCGCGAGGTCTCGTCGAAGTCGCGCCCCTCTCGCGGAAGGCGGCTCGTCTGCCCGTCAGCGCGACGCCTCTGAGTCCCCGCACGCCGACGGGCCGCGCTGGAGGCGCTGCGCCGCGAGGGGTCGACCCCGTTGTAGGGGCGCGTTTCGGGAGATCCGCCCTGGTAGGTACGACGGGCGGGCGAGGGGACGGCGCGGGAGCCCGCGAGCGGCACCGAGGAGCGCGGACGCGCGGGAGCCGTCGTCGCAAAGTCCCCCATGTCGCCGGCAGGCCCTCCCGCGGTGGGCAGCAGAGGTCGATACTCGACGTAGGCCTTGGGTCGAGAGCCCTCCTCGTTCACGATGTCATAGCCCGAGATGCCGCGGCCCGCCTGGGTGTCGCGCGTGCGCCGGCGCAACTCATGCGAGGAGGTGCCGGTGTGGTGCTTGTAGAGCTCCTCTTGGAAGAGGTCGACGACCTCGCGCGCGTTGAGCCCGAGGTAACGGGCGTAGCTCGAGAGCATGCCCTGGGCGTAGCCGCTCTGGGGCATGTGCTCGTAGTCTCCCTCCTCGAAGGCCACGAGGACGTCCTCGCGCAGCTTCAAGATCTTGGAGGCCTGGGAGACCGACAGCCCGAGCTCGTGGCGACGGGCGAGCAGCATCTCGCTGAAGCGCGGACGCGCCATGCTCACTGCACCTCCCTATAGGCTTCCTCGGCGACCCTCAGGTCCTCGAGACCATCCTTGTCAATGAGGACGTCACGCGGCTTGGAGCCGTTGGCGGGCCCCACCACGCCCTTCGCCTCAAGCATATCCATGATCCTTCCCGCCCGTGCGTAGCCTACCGACAGCGCTCGCTGCAACCCCGAGGTAGATCCGAGCTGGGAGTCCACGACGAGGTGAGCCGCCTCCCAGACGAGCGGGTCGTCGTCCTTGGGGGCCCCGGGCTCGCTCGCACTGGGGGCGTTGGGAACCACGGCGGTGAGGATGTCCTCATGGTAGTCAGCCATGACCTGGTCGCGCACGAACGCGACGGTCTGCTCGATCTCCTCGTCGGAGACCCAACAACCCTGGGCGCGACGCGGCTTCTTGCCGCGGAGCTTGACGAGCATGTCTCCCTTGCCGAGCAGCTGCTCGGCGCCCTTCTGATCGAGGATGATGCGGGAGTTGATCGAGTTGTCGACCGAAAGGGCCACACGGTTGTCGATGTTGGCGCGGATGAGGCCCGTGACGACGTCGGCCGAGGGACGCTGCGTGGCCACGATCAGGTGGATGCCGGCGGCGCGGCCCAGCTGAGCGATGCGCACGATCGAGGACTCGACGTCCTTGCCGGCCACCATCATGAGGTCGGCGAGCTCATCGATCACGATGACGAAGTACGGCATGTGCTTGGGGGGGTTCTCCATCTCAACGTACTTGCCACCGTCGACGTTGCCGTTGTAGGTCTTGATGTCACGGACCTTATAGTGCTCGAAGACCTTGAGGCGGCGCTCCATCTCGGTCACGCCCCACTGCAGGGCGCTCGCGGCCTGTCGAGGCTCGGTAACGACGGGCACGTAAAGGTGGGGCAGGCCCGCGTAGCCCGTGAACTCGACGCGCTTGGGGTCGACCATGATCAGGCGCACCTGCTCGGGGGTGGCGCGCATGAGAATCGACATGATGATGGCGTTGAGTAGGACCGACTTGCCCGAGCCCGTGGTGCCGGCGACGAGCAGGTGCGGCAGGCCCGCGAGGTCAACGACGATCGGCCTTCCCTCGGAGTCGCGGCCGAAGGCGCAGTCGAGGGGCCCTCCCTTGGCATACGGCAGCACGTCAGAGAGGAAGACCGGCTGGGGCTTCTCGTTGGGAATCTCGATGCCCACGAGAGAAGTGCCGGGGATGGGGGCAAAGATGCGGACCGACTTGGCGGCCAGGGACAGGGCGATGTCGTCCTCGAGGTTGACGATCTTGCTCACGCGCTCGCCCTCCCCCATCGAGATTTTGAACGTGGTGACCGAGGGACCGGCGATCCAGCCCTCGACCCGGGAGGTGAGCCCAAACTCCTCAAGGGTTCCCTGGAGCTTCTCCGCGGTTCCCCGGAGCTCCGCGTCGTCCGCGTAGGAGCCCTTGAACTCCGCGTTCTTGCGCAAAATCGAGAGGGGCGGCAGCTCGTAGGACTCGTCGGCGTCGCCAGGGCGCGAGATCTCATGCGGCGGCTCGAGGGTGGCCGCCTTGGAGGGCTTGGGGGCCTTGCGCGCCTTGGGGGCGGCGTCGCCCATCCCCGCCTTAGCGGCGTCCCCGCGAAGAAACGCCGGGAGGCGGCCCGCGTCACCCTTGTTCGCAACGGGCTCGCCCACGTCGAGCAACGTCGTGGTCGCCTCATCGGCGGCCGGGTCATCGTCGTGGGACAGGAGCTTGGCGCGACCGCGCCTGAGCACCGTCGTCTTGCGGTCACCGATGAAGGTCGTAACGCCCTCGCCCGTCTCGTCGAACAGGGAGCCCTGCGGGCGGGCGGCAACGGTCTGCGCGGGGGCCGCCTCCTCGTCCGCGGCGGCGTCGATGATGGCCTGGGAACGACGCTCCTCGGCACGCTCGTGACGCGCGGCGGCCACGCGGGAGATTCGGGCGCGCGCGGAGGCCACTGCCCCCGAGATGGAGAAGCCGCAGATCACGACACCAGCCACGATCACGCCCACTAGAAGCACGTTGCCCACGAGCTGCCCCACGGCCTCGAGCAGGGCCCAGGCGATGGCACCCCCCACGTAGCCGCCCGCGAGGGCCGCCGCCGCAGGGGTGAAGACGAGCGTGGGCGAGGCCGCGGCTCCCGAGAGGTTCAAGGAGAGCAGCGCGAGCACCGCACAGACGATGAGGGCGAGACCCAGGGCGATGCGACCCGAGACGCCCTTCTCGTCACCAAGGAAAAACGTCATCGCAAAGGCAAAAAGCGCAAGGGGCACGAGCAGGGCCGCGGCTCCGAAGGAAAGCACGAGGCCATCGTGGACCGCGCTCGTCAGGGGCGCCGACGAGGGCGCCACGAGCGAGACGAACAGGGCCACGGCCAAGACGGCCAGGGTCACGCCGAGGATGTCGCTCTGCATCGGGGTAAGCGCGCGCGTGCGCGCGGCGCTCGAGCCTCTGGACCCGCCGCCGCGCGCCTTGTTGCGTGTGCGTCCCTGTGCCGCCTGTGCGGTGCGCTTGGAAGGCATCTAGACCTCCATCACGACCGGGATGATCATCGGGCGGGTGTGCGTCTTGCTCCAGAGCTGGTTGGACAGGGAGTTGCGCACGCCCCGCCTGAGCGCGTCAACGTTGGCGCCGCCGGAGCCCAGGATCTTCTCGACCTGGGCGAGCACGAGCCTCTGGCCCTCGGCGGCGAGCATCTCGTCGGTCGAGGCCGCGACGCCGCGGCTGGCAAGGTCCACCGTGGCCGAGCGGCCGCGCTTGGAAATCACGACCGTGCAGGTGACTACGCCGTCCTGGGCGAGCTTGTCGCGGTCGCGCAGGACCACGGGGTTGGCTTCGGTGACAGTGCCGCCGTCCACGTAGACGACTCCCGACTCCACGGCGTGACCGCGACGGACCTTGTGCTTGACCATCTCGAGCGAGTCTCCGTTGTCGAGGATGAAGATGTGATCATCGGGGATGCCGGACGCGCGCCCTAGCGCGGCGTGGGCACGCAGGTGCTGGGCCTCGCCGTGTATCGGCATGAAGTAGCGCGGCTGCGCCATGGCAAGCATGAGCTTGAGCTCCTCGGAGGAGCCGTGGCCCGAGACGTGCACCAGGGCTTGATTCTTGTCGTAGATGTCGCAGCCGATCTTGGAGAGCGCGTTCACGATCGCCTGGACGCTCTTCTCGTTGCCCGGGACGGGAGTGGCCGAGATGATCACCGTGTCGGACTCGTGAATCGAGAGGGACTTGTGCTCGCCGTTGGCCATGCGCGCAAGCGCCGAGAGGGGCTCGCCCTGCGACCCCGTGCACATGACGACGATCTTCTCGTCGGGGACGCGATCGATGTCGTAGGCGTCAACGATGTCGTCGTCGTCGATGTTGAGATAGCCGAGCTCGCGAGCCACCTTGGTGTTGGTGATCATGGAGCGGCCCGTGACGACGACCTTGCGGCCCACGGCCACGCTCGCGTCGCAGATCTGCTGCAGACGGTGAATGTGGCTCGAGAAGGAAGCCACGAAGACGCGGCCGGGCGCGTTCTTGATGATGTGGCGCAGGGCCGGGCCCACGGCGGCCTCGGACGGCGTGAAGCCAGGCCTGGTGGAGTTGGTCGAGTCGGAGAGCAGGAGGTCGACCCCCTGGGCGCCGAACTGATTGATGGCATGGTAGTTGGGCTGCTGCCCGTCGATCGGAGTCTGGTCGAGCTTGAAGTCACCCGTATGCATGACGGTGCCGGCAGGCGTGGACATGAACACGCCGAGAGCGGCCGGGATCGAGTGGGTCATTCGGAAAAGGGAGATGGTGAAGGCCCCGAGGCTAATCGTGGAGCCGTCCGTGACCTCGCGATACTTGGGCGCCCTGACGCTCGGGAACTCGGAGAGCTTACCCTCGATCATGCCAAGGGTGAGCTTGCTCGAGAAGATGGGGACCTTGCGGGTGAGGTCGGCGAGCAGGTACGGCAAGGCGCCGATGTGATCCTCGTGGCCGTGCGTGATGATGATGCCACGAAGCTTGTCCTCGTTCTCGAGGACGTAGGTGTAGTCGGGCAGTATGAGGTCGATGCCGGGCTGGTCGTCGTCGGGAAACATGAGGCCGGCGTCGACGAGGACCATGTCGTTGCCATACTCAAAGGCAGTCATGTTCTTTCCTATGCCGTCCAGGCCTCCCAGCGGGATGATCCTGAGCGCGGTGTCTTTCTTGGGCATTGCGGTATGGTTCCTTTCGGGGAGCATTTGGTTAGAGCTATAAGACGGAAGGCGGAGCTGACCCGCCCCCGTATCCTTGCGAGACGAAGCGCCTGAGCGCATATTTTTCTATTGTAGACGAGACGCACCCACGCGCGGGCCCTTCCACGAGACCCCCTCACGAAATCCTAGCGCGCGGCCGGCGTCGAATCTGACGCAAGAGAACCACTCGGGAATGCGGGGGCCGCTCGGGAAACGGGCATCAAGGCACGTTTTAGCGACGCCTGCTCAGAAACCCTGGGCCGTGGCACGGCTGAGCGACCTCTCGGCCGTCATGGAGCCAGATTCGTGAGCGACCCACGCCCGCTCGAAGCGCCCTCGCCCCGCCTCGCACAAAGAGGGCGGGGTCGGGCTCCTGAGGAGTCCGACCCCGCCTGTCAGCATCGCTGCGCGATGTCGCGCCTAGAGCTCGCGACTACGCATCGTGGTGACGGCGCGGCTGGCGCCTCTCGCCACCGTTGCCGTTCGAGCCGGACTCGCCACGATCGCCCGGACGACGGCGAGCGCGGTGCTCGCGGCGGGGACGCTCTCCCTCGCCCGCGTGGTTCGCTGCGCCACGGTCGTTGCCGTGACCGGAGCC
Organism: uncultured Atopobium sp.; assembly: GCA_964430985.1. Classification (GTDB taxonomy): domain Bacteria; phylum Actinomycetota; class Coriobacteriia; order Coriobacteriales; family Atopobiaceae; genus Thermophilibacter. The sequence goes on along the minus strand of CAYSIC010000018.1, from coordinate 7,537 downwards.
CGCAGGGGCCTCGGGCTTATCGATGCGGTCAAGCGAAATCTTGCCCTTCTCATCGACCTCGAGGACGCGAACCCTGACCTCGTCGCCGATGTTCAGAACGTCCTCGACCTTGTCCACGCGGCCCTTGGCGACGCGACTGATGTGGAGCAGGCCGTCCTTGCCAGGCAGGAGCTCGACAAAGGCCCCGAAGGGCTGGATGCCCACGACGCGGCCGGCGTACTCTTCGCCCACCTCGGGGACCTTAACGATGGCCTTGATGCGCTCGGCCGCCGCCTCTCCCGCGCTGCCAACGCCGGCGATGAAGACGCTGCCGTCCTCCTGGATGTCGATCGTGGCACCCGTATCCTCCTGAATGCCGCGAATGACCTTGCCGCCGGAGCCGATGACGTCACGAATCTTGTCCGTGGGAATCTGAAGGCTGATGATCTGGGGCGCGCACTCCTTGGGGCTCTCACGCGGCGCGGAGATCTGGTCGAGCATGGCGTCGAGGATGAACATGCGGCCCTCGTGCGCCTGGGCGAGCGCGCGGTGGAAGATCTCAGGCGTGAGGCCGGTGGCCTTGTTATCCATCTGCATGGCCGTGATGCCCTTGGTGGTGCCGGTGACCTTGAAGTCCATATCGCCGAGGAAGTCTTCGAGACCTTGGATGTCGGTCAGGACGACGGTCTTGCCCTCCTCCTGGATGAGACCCATGGCCACGCCGGAGACGGGCCTCCTAAGAGGCACGCCGGCGTCCATGAGGGCAAGCGTGGAGCCACAGGTCGAGGCCATCGAGGAGGAGCCGTTGGACTCCATGACCTCGGAGACCACGCGAATCGTGTAGGGGAAGTCATCCTCGGAGGGAATAACCGGCAGAAGGGCGCGCTCGGCGAGGTTGCCGTGGCCGATCTCGCGGCGCTTGGGCGTGCCCATGCGGCCGGTCTCGCCGGTGCAGTACGGCGGGAAGTTGTAGTGGTGGATATAGCGCTTTCCGTCAACGGGCTCGATGGTGTCCAGGCGCTGCCACTCGTTGAGCATGCCGAGGGTGGCCACCGACAAGACCTGGGTCTGACCGCGCTGGAACAGACCGGAGCCGTGGACGCGCGGCAGGTAGTCGGGCTTGACCATGAGGGGACGGACCTCGTCGGAAGCGCGTCCGTCCACGCGCTCGCCAGTTTGAACGACCATGAGGCGCATCGCGTGCTTCTCGAGGGCCTTGAGCTCCACGGGGATGGCGCGGCTCCATCGAGCCTGCTCGTCCTCCGTGAACTCGGCCTTGATGGAGTCCTTCAGGGCCTCGACCTTGGAGATGCGGCTGAGCTTGTCGGCGTCCTTGAGGGCGGCCTCCATCTCGACGTAGTGGGCGAAGACACGGTCGTGGACCTCGGGCGTGGGCTCGTCGAGGACGTAGGAGCGCTGCTGGATGGGACCGTTGGCCTCCTCGACCTTGGCGAAGAAGACCTTCTCCTGCTCGCAGAAGGCCGCGATGACCTCCTGGCCGAAGGACATGGCGGAGAGCATGTCGTCCTCGGAGATCTCGTCGGCACCGGCCTCGAGCATGGAGATGAAGCTGGCCGAACCGCCGAGCTCGAGGTCGAGATCGGAGTGGTCGCGCTCCTCGTAGGTCGGGTTCACGATGAACTCATGGGTGTCGCGGTCGCGACCGATGCGCACACAGGCGAGCGGCCCCTCGAAGGGAACCCCTCCCACGGTAAGCGCCGCGGAGGCGGCCATTACGCAGATGGTGTCGACCGGGTTGATCTGGTCGGCCACCAGGGTGGTGGCCACGACCTGGACCTCGTTTCTGAATCCGGCCGGGAAGCTCGGACGCAGGGGACGGTCGATCATGCGTGCCGTGAGGGTGGCCTTCTCGGACGGGCGCGCCTCTCGCTTGAGGTAGCCGCCGGGGATGCGCCCCACGGCGTACATCTTCTCGATGAAGTCGACCGTGAGCGGGAAGAAGTCATAGTCCTTGCGCTCCTTGGAAACGACCGCGGTGAGCAGGACGGTGGAGTCGCCGCTCCTGACGAGGCAGGCGCCCGTGGCCTGCTTGGCCAGCTCGCCGGTCTCCAGAGCGTAGTGCTTGCCGTAGAGGTCGAACTCGTGTGTAACCTTTGCCATTTGTTTTCCCTTACCTCCGCCTGCCCCATTGCAGGCGGGCCGTCTTGCGGGCGAGTGCCCGCGGCGCGCCCTCGCTTGTCTCGGGCGCACAATAGAAGGGCGCCCGCAGGCGCCCTCCGAATGACCTATTTACTGGATGTTGTCGCGGATGCCAAGGCTCTTGATGAGTGCACGGTAGGCCTCGATGTCATTGCTCTTGATGTAGGAGAGCAGGCGACGACGCTTGCCGACCAGCATGAGGAGGCCGCGACGGGTGTGGAAGTCCTTGGGATGGGACTTCATGTGCTCGGTGAGGCCCTTGATGCGCTCGCTGAGCAGGGCGACCTGAACCTCGGCGGAGCCGGAGTCCCCCTCGCCCTTGCCGTACTGGGCCATGAGCTCGGCCTTGCGCTCCTTGGTGACTGCCATGGTAAAACCACCTTTCACAGAGATACGCCCCGAACTGGGATGGCCGTCAGGTGGTGGCGGGCCTCCAGGTACGGGGTATTGACTCATGGAGTGTAGCACAAGGGCGGGTAACGCGCGGAAAGCACACACGCCACCACACACGCCACGCTCGAGCGAGCCACGCGAGCTGGGAGAGATCGAGCGCTCCTCGCCGATTTTACGCCAGGGCCTCGTGCCTGCTCCTCTAGTATGGGGGAAACCAAGACGAGAGGGGCAGTGACCATGAGACGAAGAGACTTCCTGGCGGCGATGGCGCTCGCGGCGGCCTCGCTTGTGACCGCGGGTTGCGAGGAGCCGCAGGACGACGTGGCAGAGGCGGTCGACCTCATGGCCGGCGTCGAGCGCGCCTCGCAAGGGCCTGCCAGCCCCGCGCAGATGGCAGCCGCTTCCGAGGCACTCTGCGGCTTTGGCCTCGCCCTCGCACGCGCGTCCGACGACGGCGCGAGCAACCTGCTCGTCTCCCCCCTCTCGGCCCAGATGGCGCTCGCGCTCGCCGCCAACGGGGCCGCCGGGACCACGCTCTCGCAGATGGAGGAGGTGCTCGGCGCCCCGAAAAGCGAGCTCGGGGTCGGCCTGGGCACCCTCGCCGCGTCCGCCGGCGGCCAGCTGCGCCTGGCCAACTCCATCTGGGTCCGCGAGGGCTACGAGGTCGAGCGGGAGTTTCTGCAGATAAACGCCGACACGCTGGGCGCAGACGCCTATCAGGCGCCCTTCGACGACGCGACCGTCCGGCAGATTAACGACTGGGTGAGCGAGAGGACCGACGCGATGGTCACCGACGTCCTCGACCAAATCCCCGACCTCGCCCAGCTCTACCTGGTGAACGCGCTCGCGCTCGACGCGGACTGGGCCAATCCCTACACCACGGACCAGATCGAGGACGGGACCTTCACCACAGCCGACGGCTCCACGCAAAGAGCCTCATACCTGCGCGCGGAAGAGGGCTCCTACCTCGAGCTCGCGGGCTCCACGGGATTTTTGAAGGCCTACGAGGGGGAAACGCTCGGCTTCGTCGGCCTGCTCCCCGCCAAGGGGCACGATCCCGCGGATCTGCTTGACTCCCTTGACGCCACCACCTGGTGCGCTGGGCTCGCGTCGACCGAGGCCACGAGAGTCGTGGCCTCGATGCCCAAGTTCTCCTACGACTGGGAGGCTGACCTCGCCGCCCCCCTCGTCGCAATGGGGATGGAGGACGCCTTCGACGCCGAGCGCGCGGACTTCTCGGCGATGGCGCGCCCGAGCGACGGCAGCGGCCTCGCCCTGGGACGCGTGCTGCACAAGGCCCACGTCGACGTCGACGAGCGAGGCACGCGCGCGGGCGCCGCCACGGTCGTCGAGGCGACGGAGACCTCGGCCAACGTCGACGTCGCAGAGCCCCGGCGCGTGACGCTCGACCGGCCGTTCGCCTACGCAATCGTCGACCTGGCGACGTCGGCGCCCGTCTTTCTCGGAATCGTGCGCACGCTCGCATAGCCGCTACGGGTCTTTTGATCCCTCTGCCAGGCTTGGGTTCGCGTCGGAAAAACGAGGTCGCGAGCTTGACCCATACGCAGCGGAGGGGTCTACACCCCTCTCGATATCAAAAACTTTTCCAATTGTGGGGGGCGAATCGAGGAGGGTCCCTCGTGGGAGCCAATCGTGGGGGCAACGGCGGGGGCCCTCCGTGAAGACGACCTACGCGCTCAGCATGAACTCGAGGGCGCGCAGACGGGCGTCGAGGTGGGTGGCAGCCCAGACGTGAGCGCGCCCGAGCAGGAAGACGGCCGTCTTGGGGTTCACCTCGGCGGCGAGGAGCTCGTCGAAGGTGCACGCGATGAGGGCGCGCATCCAGGCGAGCTGTCCGTCCTCCAGCTCCTCGGCGCCAGCCACCTCGCGCGCGCAGCTCTCGCACAGGACCCCACCCGCCGCGGCCGAGAAGAACGTCGTCGCCTCGTCGCCGCAGGCGCAGCACCGGTCGAGCTCGGGGCGCCAGCCGCCGTGCGCAAGCACCTTCATCACGTAGGCAGCCACGGCGAGGTCGAGGTGCGCCTGACCGTCGGCCTGCTCGCAGGCCGCGAGCGCACGGGAGCACAGGGGGTGCAGAAAGTCGTCCTCGGCGCCGGCGAAGCAGGTGAGACGGGCCGTCTCGGCAACGGCGCTCGCGGCGGACACGCGCTCGTAGTCGCCGCGCAACCTCACATGGGGCTCGACTAGGGACGCCTCCGAGACCACGTCAAGCGAGCGACCGTGCACGAGTAGGAAGTCCGTCTCGCAGAAGAGCTCCACGCGCGCAGCGAGACGCCCTCCTGGCTTACGTGCCCCCTTGGCGACGGCGCGTGCCTCGGCGCCACCCTCGCAGAGCAGGGTCAGGATGAGGTCGGTCTCGCCAAGCTTGGTTCGGTCGAGCACGATGGCGCGCGTGCGATAGGTGTGACGGCCGGCCACGGCCTACTCCTGAGAGGAATAGCCGAGGCGACGGATCTGACGCTCGTCGCGACGCCACTGCGGGGCCACCCGCACCTTGAGGTCCAGATAGACCTTGCAACCCAGGAGCCGCTCGATGTCGCGACGAGCCTCGGTGCCCACGCGCCTGATCATCTGGCCCCCGTGGCCCACCACGATGCCCTTCTGGCCCTCGCGCTCCACGAGGACGGTAGCCTCGATGGAGGCGTGACCGTCGTCGGCGTAGACGAGGCTCTCGCAGAGGACCCCCACGGAATGCGGCAGCTCCTGGCGCAGGTTGAGAAAGAGCTTCTCGCGCACGAACTCGGCAACGAGGTCCTCAGGCGTGGCGTCGACGTCCATGCCCTCGGGAAACCACCGGGGACCCTCGGGCAGATGGGCTGAGACGAGCTCGACGAAGGCGTCCACATTGAAGCCCTCCCTCGCCGAGACCACGAGCTCGTCATCGAGCTTGACGAGGGCGCGCACGGCCTCGAGCTGGGAGCTCACCTGATCGGGGCCCGCCACGTCGGCCTTGGTGAGCACGAGGAGCTTGTAGGGGGCCCGGGCGGCCGCGACGTGCTTGGCGACCCAGGCGTCACCCGTGCCCACGGGCTTTGTGGCGTCCACGAGGAAGGCCACGACGTCGGCGTCGGCAAGCTCCCCCAGGGCGGAGCGGTTGAGCTCGTTTCCGAGCGCGTCCTTGGGCTTGTGCAACCCGGGGGTGTCGATAATCACGAGCTGGGAGTGATCGGTGTTCACGATGGCGCGCATGCGACGACGCGTGGTCTGGGCGACGGGGCTCGTGATGGCGAGCTTCTCGCCCATGCAGGCGTTGAGCAACGTCGACTTGCCGGCGTTGGGCCGGCCCACCAGGGCCACGAACCCGCTTGTGAACATGACGCTTTTCTCGTTCATGCAAGACCCTTCCGGAGCTGAGCCCCGTTCTTCTCTTCCCTAGGCGATGATGGCGTGGGCGAAGACGGCAAGGCCGACAGCGCCCACGACGAGGCAAAGCACCCAGACGGCGGCAGCGGCGATGTCTTTGGCCCGACCGGCGAGCGGGTGGAACTCGGGCGACACAAGGTCGACCACCGTCTCGATCGCCGTGTTGAGGAGCTCGGCCGAGATGACCGACCCACAGCACAGCAGTATGACGGCCCAGCTCAGAAGGTCTATTCGAAGCACGAGCCCGGCCCCCACCGCACAGATGCCCACGGCAAGCATGACCTTGATGTTACGCTCGGTGGACAAGGCCGTGCGCAGGCCCTGCAGGGCGAACAGGAAGCTCCGCCTGAAGTCGGGATGGTCTCTGTCTGATCCGGGAATCACTCGTCAATCCCCTCCCGATGACGCGTGAGCACGACGTGGCCGATCGCTGCGTCCGTGCCCGCCTTGGCGAGAAGGGTCTCCTCCCGGGCCTCCATCGCATCGGCGCTAACCTCGTCGAGGTGGTCGTAGCCAAGCAGATGCAGGAGGCCGTGCACGAGCAGCAGGCGAAACTCGTCGGCGGGTGTGGTCCCGAAGAAGGCCGCCTGACGTGCGATATAGGCCGGTGCGAGCACAACGTCACCCAGCTCGCAGGGCTCTCCGGCGGCGAGCGCGGGGTCGTTCGGGCGCTCGCACTCGAGTGAGATCACGTCGGTCGCGCGGTCGCAGCCGCGCCAGGAGGCGTTAAGCTCCCTGATGCTCTGCTCGCCCACGAGCGAGATCGAGACCATGCAGGGGCGTCGCACGCCCTCCTCGGCGAGCACGAGGTCGCACAGGGAGCAGATCTGGTCGTCTGTGAGCGGGGACTCGACCCCCTCGTCACATGAGAGGTCATACTCGTTATCCACGTGCGCCTTCCTTCCGGTCGCGGGGGGTCGCGATGTCCGTCGCATCGGATGTCCGGCGAGCATAGGCGTCAACGATCTTCGCGACGAGTGTGTGCCGAACGATGTCGTTGCGGTCGAGGTCAACGAATGAGACGTCGTCAAGACCTGCCAGCACGCGTCGCGCCGACTCCAGGCCCCCCTCACCCACCAGGTCACGCTGGGAGGCGTCGCCCGTGATCACGAACTTAGACGAGAACCCCAGGCGCGTGAGGAACATCTTCATCTGCTCGGGCGTCGTGTTTTGGGCCTCGTCCAGGATCACGAACGCATCGTTGAAGGTTCGCCCGCGCATGAAGGCGAGTGGCGCGACCTCGATGGCACCGTCGGCGATGAGCGCATTGGCCCGGTCGCGGTCACACAGGTCGAACAGGGCGTCGTAGAGAGGGCGCACGTAGGGGTCGAGCTTGTCCTGGAGCGTTCCCGGCAAATATCCCAGAGACTCCCCCGCCTCGACCACCGGACGGGCGAGCACGATGCGGCCCACCTCGCGTCGGCCGAGCGCAGAGACGGCCATGGCCATGGCCAGGTAGGTCTTGCCAGTGCCCGCGGGCCCCACGCCAAAGGTGATGACGTTATCCCGGATGGCCTCGACATAGCGCTTCTGTCCGGACGTCTTGGGGCGGATCGCGCCACCGCGATGCACCAGGAGGATGCTGGTCGTGCCCACGCTCGAAACCTTGGCCCCATGGTGC
>CAYSIC010000017.1:0-33566 GCA_964430985.1 uncultured Atopobium sp. | reverse complement strand
ATGCCGTAGCCGCGGAAGAGGTCCTCCATGGCGTCAAGCTTGCTCTGGGTGCCAGTGGCTTCGATAGTGAGCGTGCTCTTGCCTACGTCGACGACTTTGGCGCGAAACACGTTAGCGATCTCGAGGAGCTCGTGGCGCCGCTCGGGCGTGGCGGTCACCTTGAAGAGGACGAGCTCGCGCTCAACGGCATCCTGCTCGGTGAGGTCAGTAATCTTGAAGACGCTGACGAGCTTGTGAAGCTGCTTGGTGATCTGCTCGAAGCCGACCTCATCGGCCTCGACGATGATCGTCATGCGGGAGAGCGTCTCGTCCTCGGTGGGAGCGACGGTGAGAGACAAGATGTTAAAGCCGCGGCGGCTGATGAGCCCCGTGACACGCGACAGGACGCCGGGCTTGTTCTCGACAAGAACTGAGAGCAGGTGTTTCATCACTCGTCATCTCCCCTCGTGGGCTCTGCGGGCGCGTCTGGGCGCCTCGTCGTGCCAAAGCCCTTCTCACTCACGCGCACGCCGCCCAAGGTGACGTCCAGGGCGCCGATGATGTCGTCGAGTGGAGCGCCGGGGGCGACCATGGGGTAGACGGTCTGGTCGGTGGGGATTACGACGTCGAGCAGGTATGGCCCCTCGCAGGCGAGCATCTGATCGAGGGCCGGGCCGATCTGCTCTGGTCGAGAGATGCGTGCCGCCTGCCAGCCGTAGGCGTCGGCGAGCTTCACGAAGTCAGGGGTGCTGGCGAGCTCGGTGAAGGAGTAGCGCTGATGATAAAAGAGGCTTTGCCATTGGCGGACCATGCCGAGGGCGTGGTTGTCGATGATCATGACCTTGACCGGGACGTTGTTGATGGCGGCGGTGGCCATCTCCTGGACGTTCATCTGAAACGAGCCGTCACCGGCGACACAGACCACCTCGGCCTCAGGACAGCCGATCTTGGCCCCGATGGCGGCGGGGAATCCGAAGCCCATCGTTCCCAGGCCTCCTGACGAGATGAAGGTGCGCGCGTGCTCGCGATGGATGTTCTGGTGAGCCCACATCTGGTGCTGACCGACCTCGGTGGTGACGATCGAGGCCTCGGGGTCCAGGCGGTCGGAGAGCGAGGCGAGCACGACCTCGGGTGCGATCTTGTCGGGATAGTCCGCGAAGGTGTCCGTGTAGAATGGCCAGCGCTCGCGCCACTCGAAGACCTCCTTCGTCCACGCGTCGTCTACGGGGCGGGCGTCTGCCTTGGCCAGGCGCTCGTTGAGCGAGGCGAGAACCGTGCGGGCGTCGCCGACGATGGGCACCGCGGGGTTGATGATCTTGCCGATCTCGGCGGGGTCGATGTCGATGTGGACGATCTTGGCGTGGGAAGCGAACTCGGAGACCTTGCCGGTCACCCGGTCAGAGAAGCGCGCGCCTACGGCGATGAGCAGATCGCACTCGGTGACGGCCCGGTTGGCGTACTTGGAGCCGTGCATGCCTACGGGACCCAGGTTGAGCGGGTTGGAGCAGCGCATGGCCCCCTTTCCCATGAGTGAGGTCACCACGGGGATGCTCATGCGCTCGGCAAGCTCGCCCAGCTCGGCGCAGGCATGGCTGGCCACGATGCCGCCCCCTGCGTACAGAAGCGGTCGGCGCGCCTCCTGGATGAGAGAAGCAGCCTGCTTGACCTGCTTCGCATTGCCACGATAGGTGGGACGGTAGCTGGGCAGGTTCACGGAGTCGGGGTAGTGGAAGACCATCTCGGAGCCTGAGAGGTCGCTCGGGATGTCGATGAGGACGGGACCGGGGCGCCCCGTCGAGGCGATGTAGAATGCCTCGCGGAAGGTCTGGGTGAGGTCGTCGTTGGATTGCAGCAGGAAGCTGTGTTTGACCACGGGCATCGTGATGCCCACGATGTCGGACTCCTGAAACGCATCGGTTCCTATGACACCCCGCGTGACCTGTCCTGTTATGACGACGAGGGGAACGGAGTCCATGTAGGCCGTGGCAATGCCAGTCACGGTGTTGGTGGCTCCCGGCCCGCTCGTGACCAGAACAACGCCGACCCTGCCCGTGGCACGCGCATAGCCGTCGGCCATGTGCGTAGCCCCCTGCTCGTGGCGGGCGAGTACATGGTGGACCTTGGTAGAGTCGTGCAGGGCATCGTAGATCTTGATGGCCTGGCCCCCGGGGTAGCCGAAGATCGTGTCCACGCCCTCGGCCTCGAGCGAGGCGATGATTGCCTGTGCCCCCGTCATGGTCTTGCCCTCGTGCTCGGTCTTGCTGCCCGGGCCAAGCGGGCGCCCCTCGAGGGCGCGCTGGCGCAGGGCGATCTTCTCCGCAGTGGTCATCATGAGAGACAGGCCCCCTTGTCTGCGCTGGTGACGAGGCGCGCGTAGCGGGAAAGGACTCCGGTGGTGTACTTGGGCGCTGGCGGCTCCCACGCCGCACGGCGACTCTCGAGCTCGGCGTCGTCGACCTCGAGAGTCAGCGTGCCCGCGTTGATGTCGATGCTGATGACGTCCCCTTCCTGCACCAGGGCGATGGGTCCGCCGGCTGCGGCCTCGGGGGAGATGTGACCAATCGCGGGGCCCTTCGTGGCACCCGAGAAACGCCCGTCGGTGATGAGGGCACAGGACTTGTCCAGTCCCATGCCGCAGAGGGCCGAGGTGGGAGTGAGCATCTCGCGCATGCCAGGGCCGCCCGCCGGGCCCTCGTAGCGAATCACGAGCACGTCGCCTGGCTCGATCTTGCCGCCAAAGATGGCCTCGCAGGCCTCCTCCTCGCTCTCGAAGACGCGTGCGGGCCCGCAGTGGACGCACATGTCCGGGGTCACGGCGCTCTTTTTGACGACGCCGTAGTCGGGGGCCAGGTTGCCGCGCATGACCTTGAGGCCGCCGTCGGCCGAGTAGGCGTCGTCGACGTGCCGTACGAGCTCCCCATCGGCCTCGGGGCACTCCTTGACCCAGTCGGCCATAGTCCCGTGACAGGTGAGTGCGGCCAGGTCCAGGTGGCCGGTGCGTCCGAGCTCGCCGATGATGGCAGGGACGCCACCGACACTGTGGAGATCCTCGATGTGGCGCGGTCCCGCCGGTGCGATGCGCACGATGTTGGGGGTCTGGGCGCTCATGCACTCCTAGGCCCCAATGGCTCTGGAAAGTCGACGTTCATCCAGCTGCTCACCCGCGAGGTCTTTCCCCTGTGGCGCGAGGAGCCTCCCGTGCGTTTCCGCGGGCAGGAGCGACCCCCGCTCTCTGAGATCAGGGGCGCCCTGGGTATCGTGAGCTCCACGATGCACGATCAGGCGCGCGTTCACCTGCCAGTGGAGGATATCGTCGTAGGGGGCCTGTTCGGAACGCTCGGGGTGCCCCTGCGCGCCGAGGTGAAGGCCGCGCACCGCGAGCGCGCCCGCGCGGCCCTTGATCGCTTGGGCATCGCCGGGCTTGCCGGGCGCGATGTCATGACGCTCTCCACGGGTCAGACTCGCCGGGTGCTCGTGGCGCGTGAGCTCGTGCGCAACCCCAGAGTGCTCATCTTCGACGAGCCGTGCACGGGGCTCGATCCCGAGGGGATGTATCACGTGCGTCAGACCATGGGGGTGCTCGCCTCCGAGGGCCGCTCGATTGTGCTCGTGACGCACTACCCTGAGGACATCATACCGCCCATCGCCCGTGTTCTTCTGGTCAAGGAGGGGGAGGTCTTCGCTGACGGCCCCAAGGCCGACCTGCTCACGAGCGAGGTCATGAGCGATTTGTTCGACGTGCCCCTCGTTGCGGTCGAGCAGGACGGTTGGTACTCGCTGCGAGGCTCGTATGCCTAGAGTCCTGGAGCACCAAAAAGAAAGCCCGGGTGCCAGTTGAGGCATCCGGGCCAAACGATCTCTGGTGGAGATGAAGGGATTCGAACCCTCGGCCTCTGCCTTGCGAAGGCAGCGCTCTCCCAGCTGAGCTACATCCCCAGGCGCATAACGCGTTGGTAATTGTGGCAGCGCCTCCGGCGACTGTCAAGCGAGAATCGAGAAGCACGCTTTTCTTGCAGACCGATCGAGAATGGGTCTCGATTGTGGCAAGGGGTCGTGTCAGGAGGGAAGCAACAAAAAATCGTCCCCTGCGGTGCGATAATGAACCCACCTCTCAAAAGGTGGGTGTCCCCATCGTGTGTTCCGGCTTTCTCAACAACGGAGAATACCCGTACCGAACACGAGATGTCGGACTCCCTCGTAGTGCTTGTCGGTTCACCCAGTTTGCACCGCAGGGCGACGACAATACCTACTATAGGGGAGTCATCCGGAGAAACCAGTCTTGACTTGCGAGGCGCGGTCGGTAAAAGTGAAAGGTACGTGCGCGCGAGCATCTCCGGACCCCTCCATATGACCGCGACCCTCGGCAAGACGACGGCCGCTTCCGCTATCATGAGCTGAGCAGAGGGCGTCAGCGCGTTCGGGGAGGAGACAAGGCAGTGCCACACTGGATGCCGTACCTGTGCCTCTTCACAACCGGGCTTCTCACGACCGTCGCCGTGACCCCGCTCGCGCGTAGAATCGCCGTAGCCGTTGGCGCGGTCGACTACCCCAGCGCCCGCCGCATCAACCGCACGCCCATCCCGCGCATGGGGGGCATCGCCTTGTTCTGCGGCATCGTCGCTGCGTTCGTTGTCCAGTACCTGGGTACGAGGTTTCTTGACTGGCCGGTCGTGCTCGTGCCCTCGCCTAAGATGCAGATTGACTACTGGCTGCTCGTGATTGCCTTCCTCGTAATCTTCCTCACGGGCCTCGTGGACGACTATCGCTCGCTGAAGCCGCTCCAGAAGCTTCTGGGCCAGACGCTTGCGGCCGTCATAGCCGTGGCGGGGGGTCTCGTGATCGGAGACATCGCCAACCCCTTCACCGCGCATGGCGTCATACAACTGGGATGGCTCGCATATCCGGTCACCGTGGTCTACCTCGTGTCCTACGTCAATATCATCAACCTCATCGACGGTCTCGACGGCCTTGCGGCCGGCATCTCGGCCATCGCGAGCTTCACCATGTTCGTGCTTTCCCTGTGGGCGGGGCGCCTCGACGCCGCTGCGCTCTCGATCGCGGTTGCGGGCTCCTCCGCGGGCTTTCTGCGCTACAACTTCCACCCGGCCTCGATTTTCATGGGGGACTCGGGCGCCCTCACCCTCGGCTTCGCTCTCGGGACGGCGTCCCTGCTCTCGGTCACGCGCTTCGCGGGCCTGACCACCATCATCGTCCCGCTCGTCATAGCGGCGGTGCCCATCATCAACACCTTCTCGGCCATTGTGCGACGCTTGCGCGCCCACGTGAGCGTGGGTCAGGCCGACCTGGGACACATCCACAACCGCCTCATGGCCGAGGGCTACAACCAGCGTCAGGCCGTGCTGCTCATCTACGCCTGGACCGCGCTTCTGTGCGTAGGGGCCGTTGTCATGACCAAGGTCTCCACCCGTCCGCGCATCCTCATCTTCTGCGCGCTTATGGCACTCTCCGCGGCCTTCGCCCAGCACCTGCGCCTGTTTGACCCGGTGCTTCTACACCGTTGCGACTCCGAGGACGGTGCTGGCGGGGCCAGGGACTCCGCCGACGAGGCTCATGAGGAGGGACCCGAAGAGGCGCACGAGCGATCTTCGCGTCACGGGCGGAGGCGTCGCCCGTGACGGATTGCGCATCGCCGTGGCTCTCCGAGGAAGCCTACGCATCGTGCGAGCTCTGCCCGCGCCGCTGCCATGCCGCACGTCTCGACGGCCGTGCCGGCGTATGTGGGATGGGCTCCGAGCTCAGGATTGCCCGTGCCGCCCTGCACTTCTGGGAAGAGCCTCCCATATCCGGTGAGGCTGGCTCGGGCGCCATCTTCTTCTCGGGCTGCCCCCTGCGTTGCGTCTTCTGTCAGAATTATGAGATTTCGAGCGAGAGGTTCGGTGTGGCCGTGAGCACGGAGCGCCTCGCCGAGATGATGCTCGAGCTCCAGGGGCAGGGTGCACTCAACGTGAACCTCGTGACGCCCCTTCACTTCGCACCCAGCGTGTGCAGGGCCGTGAAGCTCGCTCGCGCGGCCGGCCTCACGCTGCCCATCGTCTGCAACACGTCGGGCTACGAGCGCGTCGAGGTCGTGCGCGCGCTCAGCGAGGTCGTGGACGTATGGCTGCCCGACTTCAAGTACGCTGACTCTGGCCTGGCGTCTGCGCTCTCGGGGGCGCCCGACTATCCTGACGTCGCCGCGCGGGCGCTCGCCGCCATGGTGCGCTCCGTGCGCGTGAGGGGAGGGCGCTCCTGCGCCCCCGACGGTTCCATGACGCGCGGGGTCATCGTGCGCCACCTCGTTCTGCCGGGTCACGTTCAGGACTCCTGCGCCGTGCTCGACTGGGTCTGGCGGATTGCGGGAAACCAGGTCGACCTTTCGATCATGAACCAGTACACCCCTAACGACGCCTGCCGCAGCGCTGGCGGGCCCCTCTCGCATGGCGTCTCCGAGGAGGAGTACGAGAGCGTGCTCTGTCATGCCGACGATCTTGGCTTCGAGCGGCTCTGGTGGCAGGAGGGCGGCACCGTCTCGGAGAGCTTCGTGCCGCGCTTCGACGCGACGGGGGTGGCTGGCCCCGAGCTCCAAGGCCCCGAGCCCGACAAAGGGGTATAACTGTGTGCACTGTCGACGAGCAGGACGGAGGGCATACGTGGCCGAGGACGAGGGCCTGAGTGAGGCGGAGCGCGCCGAGCTGGAGCGTCTGCGGGCCGAGAAGGCCGAGCGCGACGGGGCAGCGCGAGCCGCCGCCGAGCGCGCCGAGCTGGAGCGTCTGCGTGCGCAGAGAGACGCCGACGAGGCCGACCGCCAGCGCGAGGCTCGCGAGGCCAAGGCTCGCGAGCAGGGCCGTAAGATGATGGAACCCGACGAGGACGATCTCAGGATGGCCCCCGGGCAGAAGATTGTGATTCTCACCGTGGTGGGGGTGGCCCTCATCTGGCTGCTCGCCACGTGGCTCGGATAGGGGGACAACATGTCACTTACCGATCGTACCAAGCCTACCGATGTCTGTCTTAACACGGACCTCTATGAGCTCACGATGGCGCAGGGCTTCTGGGAGTCCGGTCTCGTGGACGCCCAGGGCTGCTTCAACGCGTTCTTTCGCGAGAACCCCTTCGGGGGCGGCTACGCTGTCTGCTGCGGCGTGGGCCAAGTCGCCGAGCTTGTTGAGAACTTCGTCTTTGACGACGAGGACATCTCCTACCTCTCGGAGCTCGAGGCGCCCGGCGGCGGCCCCATGTTCAAGACGGGGTTTCTTGAGTATCTTCGCAACCATCATCTTGACCTTACGATATATGCGGTGAGCGAGGGGGAGGTCGTTTTTCCCCGTGAGCCCATGGTGCGCGTCGAGGGCCCCTTGATAGACTGCCAGCTCGTCGAGACGGCCCTGCTCAACCTTGTCAACTTCCAGACGCTCGTGGCCACCAAGACCGCCCGCGTCGTGCGTGCCGCCGAGGGCCACCCGGTCTCCGACTTCGGGCTCCGTCGCGCCCAGGGTCCCGACGGGGGTCTCGCTGTGGCGCGCGCCTCATACGTCGCCGGGGCCTCGTCCACCTCCAACGTGCTTGCCGGAAAGATCTACGGCATCCCGGTGTTTGGCACGCACGCCCACTCCTGGGTCATGGCCTTCGACTCGGAACTGGAGAGCTTTCGCGCCTTCGCGGCTTCGAGCCCCAAGAACTGCACCCTGCTCGTAGATACGTACGACGTCCACCAGGGCATAAAGAACGCTATCGTCGTGGCCAAGGAGATGGAGCGTGTCGGCGAGCGTCTTGCGGCCATTCGCATCGATTCGGGCGATCTCGCGCGCCTATCTAAGGAGGCGCGCTCCGCCTTTGACGAGGCCGGGCTACCCTACATTAAAATTGCCGTCTCCAACGACCTTGACGAGTACACGATCCAGTCGCTATTCGCCCAGGGGGCTCCCATCGATTCGTTCGGGGTGGGCACCAAGCTCGCGACCTGTGACCCGCAGCCCTCCTTGGGTGGCGTGTACAAGTTGTCAGCCATCCGGCGTGACGCGGACGGACCCTGGACGCCCGTCATCAAGCTCTCCGAGCAGGCTTACAAGCGTACGCTGCCTGGGGTTCAGCGCGTGCTGCGTTACCGTGACGCCCTGGGTCGCCCTACCGGCGATCTCATCGTGGACGACACCGTGGCGCGTCAGGGCGTGGCCCATCGGATGGTGGACATCCTCGATCCCTATCGAACCTACGGCCTTTTCGGGGAGCCAAGCGAGCTGCTCGTGAAGATCGTCGAGGGAGGACGTCGCGTGGCAGCTCCCGAGGGGATAGAGGTGGCGCGCCAGCGCTGCGCCAACGCGCTCATGCGTCTGGACCCTGCTGTGACGCGCTTTCTGAATCCGCAGGTCTATCCCGTGGGTCTCGAGCACGGCCTTGCGGAGCTCCTGCGCAGCCTCACAAAGGAGGAGGGCGAGCGCTCCGGTCGCCCGACCGTGGCCTAGTCCATCCGTTGCTCCGCTCTGATACACTTCCTGCGGACGCGGCGCCCCTGCGTCCAGCCCTGCACGCACCATGATGGGAGAGAACATGCCCGATAAGATCGAGGAGCTCGTCCGAGTTGCCCTGGCGGCCGCTCAGTCCGCAGGCGAGCTGCCTGAGTTCGAGGTGGGAGACCTCGGCTTCGAGCGACCTGCGGATTCCGGAAACGGGGACTGGACCTCGACCGTGGCCCTGCGCTCGGCCAAGCTCGCCCATCGGTCCCCTGCACAGATCGCGGCCGTGATCGTGAGGCACCTGGACCACGATGCGAGCATCGAGCGTGTCGAGGTGGCAGGGCCGGGCTTCATCAACTTCTACCTCGCCACCGCCTCGGCCAATGAGGTCTTCCGCACCATCCTCGACCAGGGTCGCTCCTATGGGAGCTCGAACGTGGGAGCGGGTCGGAAGGTCCAGGTGGAGTTCGTCTCAGCCAACCCCGTGGGTCCCTTGCATATAGGCCACGGGCGCTGGGCGGCCCTGGGAGATTCCCTGTGCCGCGTGCTCGAGCATGCCGGCTACGACGTCGAGCGCGAATACTACATTAACGACCACGGAAGCCAGATGGATGTTTTCGGCCACTCCATCTCCAAGCGCTACCTGCAGCTCTTCGAGGTTATGGGGGAGCGCTCACGCACCTTGGACGAGGCGCGCGCGACTCTTCTGGCGGACCGCGAGGCTTACGTGGCCGACGAGGCTGACGAGCATCCAGAGGCGCATCCCCTCACGAATGCCTTCAACGAGGACCTGGGCGACAACGCCTATGGCGGTGACTACATCGTGGACCTCGCCGTGCGCTTCGCGAAGTCGGACGGGCAGCGCTGGCTTGCCTCCGCGGAGGACGAGCGCATGGCGGAGTTCCGCGAGCGCGCCTACCACTGGATGCTCGAGTCCATTCGCGATACCTGCCATGACGCACGCTGCGACTTCGACGTGTGGTTTTCGGAGCGCAGCCTTTACGAGAAGGGCCCGGATGGCACCTCCGCCGTCGACCGCGCCCTCGCCAAGCTCGGCGAGCTCGGACACCTCTATCGCGACGAGGCTGGCGCTCTGTGGTTTCGCGCAACGGACTTCGGTGACGATAAGGACCGCGTGCTCATCAAGACCAACGGCGATTACACCTACTTCGCCTCCGACGTGGCCTATCACTGGGATAAGTTCCAGCGTGTCGATCATGTGATCGACATCTGGGGGGCCGATCATCACGGTTACGTTCAGCGCGTGTCGTCGGCCTGCGAGGCACTCGGCTATCCGACGCAATTCGAGGTCCTTCTCGGTCAGCTCGTCAACCTCCTGCGCGACGGCCACCCGGTCAGGATGTCCAAGCGCAAGGGCACGATGGTGGGATTCGACGAGCTCCTTCGCGAGGTGGGCGCGGACGCGACGCGCTACACCCTGGTCTCCAAGTCATCCAACCAGATGATTGACTTCGATATCGAGAGGGTGAAGAGGCAGGACAATACAAACCCCGTCTACTACGTGCAGTATGCGCACGCACGCATCTGCTCGATTCTGCGCCGCGGCGCAGGCGTCAGCCTCAAGGAGGCGTCTGAGCTTGGCATGGACGAGGTCTCTCGCCGTGCGGTGGGAGATGCCTATGACCTCTCCCTGCTTACCGAGCCCGTCGAGGCTGCGCTCGCCCGCGAGCTCAGCGAGTTCGGGGCGCTCGTCGAGGGCTGCGCACGCGACCGAGCGCCTTTTCGCCTCACGCATTATGCCGAGGAACTCGCGGCCAAGTTCCACTCGTTCTATACCGTCTGTCAGGTTCTCCCTGGCAAGGGACGGCCGCTTGACCAGGGGTTGTCCCACGCCCGTCTCGCTGCGGCGGATGCCACGCGTCGCGTGCTGGCGCTTACGCTCGAGATGATTGGGGTGTCCGCGCCTCAGTCCATGTAGGGTGATCCAACTTTTTTCTATGAGAGCTCCCTCGCCTTGTCAGGAGGTGGGGGAGCTCTCATGGGTTGCGAAGGATGCCGTGTGGGAATTATCTACGTCTTTTATAAATTCCTTTGCATTAGCAATGATTGAGTGGTTCGTTGTCTTGTATACTTCGTGGCGATAAAGAAGTATCTTAACTGAGCGGTTGTACTGGAGTTTATTTAACTCTAAGAAAGGGCAGGGACCGTGGACCTCAAGGAATTCATGTCCGTGAGAAGGGCGTATAACATCGTTCGGCAGATGGTTGACTCCAAGGAGCGCCTCACCTTCGAGGAATTTGCGATTCTCTGTCGTCTTGACGTCGCGGGGGCTCCGGTAAAAACCTCTGCTATCGCCGAATATCAGGGCGCGCTTCGACCCACCATGACGCATCGGACTAACCACCTCGCTAACCTGGGCCTCATTGTGCGTACCGAGGGAGACGTCGACCGCCGTAACGTTGTCTGCTCGATCTCCGATGAGGGTAGGGCGAAGGTGGCCCACCTCTCGGGTCTCACTCGCGCCCAGATTCCGGCTGGTCGTCCTCTGTCGCGGACCTCGGCTGATCGTATCCGCAAGTACGTCGACGCCATGGGCTCTCTCTTCTGCAAGGCTGGTGACCTCGTGGTCCTTGGCATCTACGCCTCCTCGGGAGACACGCTCACGATCATGGAGCTCGTCGAGACGCTCGGCCTTCTGCAGCCGACCGTATCCATGTCCGTCTCCTCGCTCGCTGAGCACGGCCTCGTCGAGCGGTCCCATGACGCAGACAGTGCGCACACCACGAGCGTGAGCCTGACCCCCGAGGGCACTGCCTATGCCGAGGGGTTCGCCCAGAGGATCGAGCGGCTCGTCGTGAGACGTAGACTGCGCAGCGCGAACTAGGGATCTTTCGAAGACATGCAATTGTTTCGTCTTGTCAGAATCTTATGAGTGCTATAGTATATGGGTGGTTCTGTCTGGTATATGCCAGAGGAGCCGCCCATAATCTTATGTGAGCATGTTTGCTCAAAATACACTGTGTCACAGAGGATGGGCCCCAGAGCTGAGCACGTCAAACCCGCTTCGGTGCTTGGACATCCTGCGTGCGTGCTACAAAAGAAAGGTAACCATATGTCGGACGATGTAACGCCCGTTTCCGCATCGGCCTCGGCCGACGACCAGCCGGCAAAGCCCCGGAGGCGTCGACGGACCAAAGCGGAGATGGCGGCGGCGCGTGCGGAGGAGGCGGCTGCTCGCGAGGCTGCGGAGAGGGCGGGCGAGCCCTGGCCACCCAAGCGCCGCAGAGGCCGTCCGAAGGCAGCGTCCGACGAGAAGCCAGCGAAGGCAGCGTCCGACGAGAAGCCAGCGAAGGCAGCGTCCGGCGAGAGGCTTGCGAAGACGGGTTCCTCCGACGAGAGGCTCGTCCCCGTTCATGGGACTTCCGATTTCGCACAGCCGGCGTCGACGAAGCAGGTTTCGGCCGCTCCTGGTTCCTCCGCCTCTCAAGATGACCACGCCGTCGAAGGTGCCGCTGCCGTGGGGAAGCCTGACTCTCAAAAGGACGATGCCCCCAAGCGCCGTCGGACCTACCACAGCGTGGAGAAGCCTTCCAAGCCTTCCTCCCCTGCGGCGACCGATGAGATGACGCATCTCACGCAGGAAGCGACTAAGGCCAGCTCAGAACCCTCTCAGATGCCTAAGCAGACTCTCTCGTCGCCTTCCTCGGAGCAGCATCGAGCTCCGCAGGGCGTCACCCCCGCCCCCGCAAGTCGGCAGCCCCAAGCGGACGCCTCTCATGCGAGCAGAAAGCATCGCCGTCCGAACGAGCGCGCCAACAACAGCTCGCAGGGCCGTCGCCAGCAGGCGAACCAGGGAGGGCAGAACAACCAGGGGCGCCATCGCAGCCGACGCCAGCAGGACTCCTTGTCGACTCCCTCGATTACGCGTGACGAGCTCGCTGAGCTCAAGGTCGCCGAACTGCGTTCCAAAGCGGCCGAGCTGGGAGTCGAGTACGTGGGCGTGCGCAAGCCCGAGCTCGTAGAGGCCGTGTACACCGCTGCGGCTGAGGCCGAGGGATTTCGTCCCGTCGAGGGCATCCTCGAGGTTGGGAACGAGGGCTACGGCTGGATTCGCACAGGCAACTACATGGAGGGCGACGGTGACGCCTTTGTCTATCAGCAGCTTATTCGTTCGATAGGCCTGCGTCCCGGAGATCGTGTAACGGGAATCGTGGGGCCCGGTCGTTCCAACAGCAAATATCCACCCCTTCAGAGCGTGAGGACCGTCAACGGCCGTCCGCCCGAGGGGCTCAAGGGCCGTCCGCGCTTCCGTGACCTCACGCCCGTTTTTCCCAACGAGCGCCTGGCCATGGAGTGCGGCAAGAGCTCGATTACGGGCCGCGCGATTGACCTCGTCTCCCCGATCGGAAAGGGGCAGCGCGGCCTTATCGTCAGTCCCCCCAAGGCCGGCAAGACGACGGTTCTCAAGAAGATATGCCAGTCCATCGCTGCCAATAATCCCGAGGTGCATCTCTTCTGCCTGCTCGTAGACGAGCGTCCCGAGGAGGTCACGGACATGGAGCGCTCAATTAAGGGCGAGGTTGTGGCTTCGACCTTCGACATGCCCGCCGACAACCACACCCGTGTTTCCGAGCTCGTGATCGAGCATGCCAAGCGACTCGTGGAGATGGGCGAGGACGTCGTGGTGGTGCTCGACTCAATCACGCGTCTTGCCCGTGCCTATAACCTGGCACAGCCGGCGAGTGGGCGTATCCTTTCCGGTGGCGTGGACTCTGCCGCCCTCTATCCGCCCAAGCGCTTCCTCGGCGCTGCCCGCAACATAGAGAACGGCGGTTCGCTCACGATCATTGCCTCGGCGCTCGTGGATACGGGCTCTAAGATGGACGAGGTCATCTTCGAGGAGTTTAAGGGGACCGGCAACATGGAGCTCAAGCTCGACCGTGACCTCGCCGACAAGCGCATCTTCCCCGCGATTGACCCAGTCTCCTCCGGCACGAGAAACGAGGACCTGCTTATCGACGCGGAGTATCAGCCGTTCGTCTGGGGTATCCGAAGGATCCTAGCAAACATGAATAACACTGAGCGCGCGGCGAACGCCCTCATCAAGGGGCTGCGCGAGACTGACTCCAACTCCGAGTTCCTCATTCTCAGCGCCAAGAAGGCACAGAAGAGCGGCTACATCGCATAGACGCCGCGTCGCGGCATCCTCTCTCGGTCAGCGTTGTGCCGCCAGACGCCACGCAAGCCAGCGCTCACGTGAGAGACGCGCTGGCTTGCGTGGCGTCTTTTAGACAGCAGGGGGCACTGCCGATCCCCTAGACGCCCGACAGAAGGGTGAACAGTAGGTCCTGTGCGTGCAGAACGAGGGTGGACGGTAGGAGCTTCACGGCCACGTGGATGAACTTCACGTCCCAGGAGGGGACGCAGGTGGCACTGCCGCGCACGGCAGCCGCGAGCGCCTTTCTGACCACGCGGCGTGGCTGCTCGTAGCCGATTGTGGTCATGCGGCGCACGGCGCGTGCGTCACCAGCGTTCGCGAGGAAGCCCGTGTCCATGAACTTGGGGCAGACGGCGCACACATGGATGCCCGTCGGCCCCAGCTCGTAGTTGAGGGTCCGCGAGAGGTCGAGCACGAAGCGCTTGGTCGCCGAGTAGCAGCTGAGCTCTGGCTGCGGGGCGAGGCCGGCGACCGAGGACATGTTGACGATGCATGAGCCGCTGCTCATATGCGGCAAGGCTAGATGGCACAATCCGACCACGGCGTCGCAGTTGAGTCTCACCATATTGACTTCGTCGTCGTGGGAGATGCTCCCAAAGGAACCGAATCGCCCGAACCCCGCGCTGTTGATGAGCCATCGGACCTGCGCATCGGCGCCGTCGAGCACCTCGGCGAGCGTGTCGATCGACTCGGGCCTTGTAAGGTCGAGCGCAAAGACGCGACAGGGCGTGGAGCACTTGGATCTCGTGGCCTCCAGTCGATCGACGCTGCGTGCCACGAGCCACAGCTCGTCGAGTCGCCCTCCCGCACCAGCATCGAGCTGCTGCGCAAACTCCCGTCCGACCCCCGAGGACGCCCCTGTGACGATGGCGATGCTTCGCATGGTCCGGCTCCTCTCGACGTCCTGAACTCCCTTGCAAAGTTACCAACAGTATAGGTATAGTTACCCTGTATTCGAGCAATCGAGTGTCGCTACGGTACCCGAAGATGAAACGATGCCTAAGCCGTTGACACCCATCCCGCCGCGTTCTCGCTGGCGGAATAACGTGGTTTGACGTTCGTTTTGTCTTCCGCCTCTGGGAGGAGCGGAAGCAGATGGTGCAGAGGAGAAATCCGGTCGTCGTCGCCGGTCTCACAGGTGCGCTTGCCTGGGGTGCGCCCGCATCTGCACAGGCCCTTTCAGTCTCAGACCTCGCGGACGTCGTCTCCTCCTCGCCCGGGGGCTCCTTCATGGCCGGCCTGGTCTGCGGCGCCATCCTCACGGGGGGCGTTGCGACGACGATCGCGCTCGAACGTCGCCGCCGCACGTGCGCGCAGGCACCCCTTGCTCCTTCCGACTCCGAAAAGACCAACGAACGCACGCCCGGAGGCAAGACCGCGCCCGAGCAAGAGGGCGAGTCCCCTCGGCGCCCGCGTCACCTGGCGCCCGCGGCCCCCGAGGTTGATTCTGCGGCCGGCACCAGCCAGTCCAAGGACGCCCCCTCGCCTCATCATCAGGACCCGCGCCACGCCGCCCGGGACTACGAGGACATCGCCGAGAACTACGCGCGCCGCACGAGCTTTCGCGAGCGCATGTCCCTTCGCGCCCAGGGCGTTGCCGCCACGCTCAAGGAGCGCATGGACGTGGACATGATGGACGGTCTGCCCGTCATCATGCGCGCCGACGGCTCGGTGGGCGACGTGGGGACGAGCTGGTGGCAAACGGCGGTGGGATCGGGCAGCATCATCGGTGATGCCGGCTTCGCGCCTGATGACGCCATCCCCTCAGACTTCTCTTCGACGGACCGTGAGCTTCTCGTCAACGCTGAGAGGGCGCACGAGCGGGACAGCATCGCGCATCGTGTCGCCTTCGTGGACAACGGCGTCTACCCCGAGCGTCGAAGCGAGGGCGAGCCCGAGGACGTTTGGGCGTCTGCCCTGCGCTCCCTCGACGAGAAGATCGCCGCCGAGGCGCCCCTGCGGGACCCGATTGGTTTCGTGGACGCCGCTGGCGACGCGGACTCCCTCGACGAGCCCGACAACCTCGAGGCGCAGACCGCATTCCTCCCGTTCAAGACGCCCGCTGGCCACCCCGAGGTCGTTGACACCGACACCTACGTCGATTATCTGATCAAGGACGAGTTCGGCAAAAATGGCTCCAAGGCCGTGCGTCGCAGCTCGCGCAGGTTCCTGCGCGTCCTCGAGGGGGGCACCCAGAGCTCGAGACACTTCCCGGATACGGCGAGCGCACAGGCAACCTACGTGCCGCGGCACTTCTCGACATCGGAGGTCGCCGAGGCGTAGGCTTGCGCGTAGGTCGCGCTCCCTGTGGCCCGAAAGTGTTTCCGTTTCGTGAGCTGCGTCACAAGATGATTAATAATTGCTTCGCACGAGCCCTTTCACACACGCGGTCGGGCTACGGTAGCCCCACACTTTCGCAAGGGAAAAGCGACGGGAGGAGTTAACCATGTTCGAGAACGTATCCAGGCGTCAGTTCCTGTGGGCATCCAGCGCGCTTGCCGCGGGCTTGGGGCTTGTGGGTTGTAGTGGCGGCTCTGAATCAGACGGAGCCTCGGACAGTGGGGACGCGAGCACCATCAAGGTGGGCGTCATGGGCCCCTACTCAGGTGACGTGGCTCAGTACGGCCTCGCGTGTCGTAACGGCGCACTGCTCTACTTCAAGCAGCTCAACGCCAGCGGCGGCATCAACGGAAAGCAGGTTGAACTCCTCGTCCAGGACGAGAAGGGCGATGCCACCGAGGCGCTCAACGTCTACAACAAGATGGTCGAGGACGGCGTCTCCGCCATCGTCGGTGATGTCACCTCCAAGCCCACGATCGCCGTGGCCCAGGCCTCCGTCGTGGATAACATGCCGTGCGTGACCCCATCCGCCACGACCGCTGACGTTATCAGCTTTGGCGACAACTACTTCCGTGCCTGCATCACCGATCCGTTCCAGGGCAGGGTCCTGGCGGACTTCGCTGCCAAGCAGGGCTACAAGACCGTGGCCACGATCTACAATAGCCAGGGCGACTACGAATCCGGCGTCGAGAAGGCCTTCGTTGATCAGGCCGTGGCCAACGGTCTCACCGTCACCTCCGAGCAGGGCTACGCTCAGGGCGCCACCGACTTCAACGCGCAGCTCACGACTATCATGAGCGACAATCCGGACGCCATCATGTCGCCGAACTACTACCAGGACACGGGCAAGATCGTCACTCAGGCCCGCCAGCTTGGCTACACGGGCATCTTCCTCGGCCCTGACGGCTGGGCCAACATCGTGGGAAGCGACCAGGACTACGCCTCGCCCGAGGATCTCGAGGGCTGCTTCTACGATTCCTCCTTCGTCGCCTCGAACAACGACGATAAGGTCAGGCAGTTCGTCGAGGACTACAAGGCCGAGTACGATGAGACTCCCACGAACTTCTGCGCATTGGGTTACGACGCGGCCATGATCGTGGCAGCAGGGCTCAAGGCGGCAGAGGACAAGGGCTCCGAGGTTGGCTCCGATGACTACAAGCAGGCCGTCATCGACGGTATCGCCTCGGGCTCCGTCGAGGGAGTCACGGGCACCATCTCCTACAACGGCACCGGCGACCCCTCCAAGTCCACGCTGATCATCACGTTCAAGGATGGCGTCGAGGATATTTTTGACACCATCTCCGAGTAGGCGCGGTATCACAAGGACGGCTCAGGGGCACCGAGACGGGCACATGCCCGTTCGGTGCCCCTGACTAAGAAAAACGATAGGACTGAAGGAGCTCACGCTCCCCTCAGGCGAAGGGAAGTGATAGCCGTGACGTTTTTGATGCAGATTCTCAACGGGCTGCAGCTGGGCAGCATCTACGCGCTCGTTGCTCTGGGCTACACGATGGTGTACGGCATCATCTTGCTGCTTAACTTTGCACACGGTGACATCATCATGGTCGGTGGCTACCTCTCGTGGATCGTGATGTCTCGACTCGGGCTCAGCCCGGCCATCGCCGTGCTTCTTTCGGTCGCGGGGTGCGTGCTGCTTGGCGTGCTCATCGATAAGATCGCCTACGCGCCCCTTCGCGAGGCGCCCCGTCTCTCGATCCTCATCACCGCAATCGGCGTCTCATATTTTCTCGAGAACGGAGCGCAGCTCGTCTTTGGTGCCGATGCCAAGGTCGTGCCCTCGTTCGGGAACTTCGGCACCGTCTCTCTCGGGGGAGCCAAGCTGTCTGGCACGGCTCTCATCATCGTGGCCGTGACCATCGTCTCGACCGTCGCCCTGACGCTTCTCGTTCAGAAGACGAAGTTCGGCAAGGCCATGCGCGCTGTGTCCGAGGACATGGGCGCAGCCCGACTCATGGGCATCAACGTTGACAATACGATCTCATTCACGTTCGCCGTGGGGTCGGCTCTGGCCGGCATCGGGGCCGTGCTCTACTGCATGGCCTACCCTCAGGTGAGTCCCACGATGGGCATCATGCTGGGCACCAAGGCCTTCGTCGCTGCGGTTCTGGGCGGCATCGGGTCAATACCGGGAGCCGTCATAGGCGGCTTCGTTGTGGGCTTCGCCGAGGTTGGCGCCTCTGCGCTCGGCCTGTCCGTCTGGCAGGACGCTGTTGTGTTTCTACTGCTCATCATCGTTCTCGTCGTCAGGCCAACGGGTCTTCTCGGTCGGCCGATGACGGAGAAGGTCTAGGAGGTGGGCCAGATGGGTGACAGCACGAAGGACGAGCGCAAGGACAAGCCAGTCATCACGGCACGACTCGGCAGGGCGACCTCTGGTGCGTCTGGGGCCTATCGACGCCTTCCCATGGCCGCTCGCTACGCAATCAACGCGGCCCTCGTGGCGCTCTTTCTCGTCGTAGGGGAGGCGCTCATCGGTGGCAAGGTCGTCAGTCGCTACCAGACGGGCGTTCTCGAGCAGGTGGGCATCTACATCATCATGGCGGTATCCCTGAACATTGCGACTGGCTACCTGGGACAGCTTCCGCTGGGACACGCCGGCTTCATGTCGGTAGGGGGCTACGCGAGTGCGATCTTCATTACGCGCATGATGTCGGTCGTGGGCATGACGTCCAAGGATATGGCGGTGAGCTCGCCGGCGACGGTCGCGCTGTTTGTGGGGGGCATCGTGTTCGGGGGGCTGTGCGCCGCGATCTGCGGGCTTATCATCGGCATCCCGGCCCTGCGCCTCAAAGGCGACTACCTTGCCATCATCACGCTGGGCTTTGCCGAGATCATCCGCGTCGTGATCACGAACATCGACTCCGTCCTCGGCTTCGAGCTCACGGGCGGAGCGGCCGGGTTCACGGGAATCCCGTCCTACTCGAGCTTCCTCAACGTCTTTCTCGTCGTGGCCGTCACGATCTTCCTCGTTCATACGATGATGAAGTCGCGCCATGGCCGCGCCATCCTGGCCATCCGCGACAACGAGATCGCGGCCGAGGCGTCGGGCGTCAACACGATCTACTACAAGACCCTCGCGTTCGTCGTCTCGGCGTTCTTCGCCGGCGTGGGCGGCGCGCTCTACGCAGGCTGCATCGGCGTCATGGACCCTTCGAAGTTCGGCTTCATGAAGTCGGTCGAGATACTCGTCATGGTCGTGCTCGGCGGCATGGGTTCCATGCTCGGCTCCGTCATCTCCGCGACGGTGCTCACGATCCTGCCCGAGGCCCTGCGCGCCTTCGCGGACTATCGCATGCTGGTCTACTCGATCGTCCTCATCCTCGTCATGATCTTTCGCCCGCAGGGACTTCTCGGCTCGTACGACTTCTCGCTCTCGCACGTAATTGAGCGGGTGATGAACCGCGACTTCCCCTGGGGTCACAAGGGACGTGCGGAGAAGAAGGAGGTTTCGAATGCCTAGCGAGAAGGGCGGGAAGCGCTCGGTGCTCGTGCAGGTCGAGACGCCCAACCTCATCCCCGAGCGTGACCTGGGCCCCATTCCGGTCCTGCAGGCCGAGCACCTGGGCATCGACTTCGGAGGCCTCACAGCGGTCGATGACTTCAACATCGCCATGGGTCACACCGAGATCTCGGGTCTGATTGGCCCCAACGGGGCGGGAAAGACCACGATCTTCAACCTGCTCACCAACGTCTACAAGCCCACGCGCGGCACGGTCATGCTCGACGGCTACTCCACGGCTGGCAAGTCCGTGACCGAGGTCAACAAGATGGGCATCGCTCGTACGTTCCAGAACATTCGCCTCTTCAACGAGATGACGGTCGAGCAGAACGTGCTCGTGGGCTTTGGCAACGCGATGACCACGAACCTCGTGACTGATTTGCTTCGCCTTCCCTCCCACTGGCGCCAGGAGGCCGAGTTTCGCGAGAGGGCTCTTGAGCTGCTCGACATCTTCGACATGCGCGACTACGCGGATACCAAGGCCGGCAACCTGCCATATGGTGCCCAGAGGCGTCTAGAGATTCTGCGCGCCTTGGCTACGAGCCCCAAGGTCCTTCTCCTCGACGAGCCGGCCGCAGGCATGAACCCAGCCGAGACCGAGGAGCTCATGGAGAACATCCAGAGGATCCGAGATCGGTTCCAGATAGCGATTCTGCTCATCGAGCACGACATGTCGTTTGTCATGGGGGTCTGCGAGGTCGTGGGCGTCCTCGACTACGGACGCATCATTGCCAAGGGAACGCCCGAGCAGATTCAGAATGACCCGAGGGTCATAGAGGCCTATCTGGGCAAGCAGGGGGGAAAGTAATGGCAAAGATGCTTTGCGTGGAGGATTTGCACGTCTCCTACGGTGCAATCAAGGCTGTGCGTGGCATCTCGTTCGACATCAGCGAGGGCGAGATCGTGACGCTCATCGGCGCGAACGGCGCTGGCAAGTCCACGACGCTCAATACCGTGTCGGGTCTCATCAAGGCCGAGAGCGGCACCATCGAGTTCTGCGGCGAGAGCATCGCGGGCATGAGGGCACATACTATCTTGAAGCGGGGCCTCGCCCTGTGCCCCGAGGGAAGGCGCGTGTTCACTCACATGACCGTGTCCGAGAACCTCGAGATGGGCGGCTACACGCGCTCTGACGAGGAGAACAAGGAGACGCTCGCGCAGGTCTTTGACCACTTCCCCCGCCTGAGGGAGCGTCGTGGGCAGCAGGCCGGGACCCTGTCTGGAGGAGAGCAGCAGATGCTGGCCATGGGTCGGGCGCTCATGAGCCGCCCGACGCTGCTCATGCTCGACGAGCCCTCGATGGGTCTGGCGCCCGTGCTGGTGGAGGAGATCTTCGCCATCGTGAAGCAGCTCAACGAGGCCGGCACCACGATCTTGCTGGTCGAGCAGAACGCCAACATGGCCCTGACCGTGGCCGACCGCGCCTACGTGCTCGAGACGGGCACCATCAAGAAGTCCGGCACCGGCGCAGAGCTCCTCGTGGACGACGACGTGCGCAAGGCCTATCTCGGCGGATAGGCCTTCTCGTTGCCGCTGATGGCGTCCCAACCCACATGCTGGCCCATCCCACAGGCACGATTGGGGCGCTATTTTGATGTTCGAGGATCTCTTGCCAGCGGTTCGCCTTGCAGCCGCAGGCGCGGCGGAGCACTTTGAGCATTGACCTGGCAGACGCACGCTCGCAGAGCTTCTTGAAGGGGCGCGGCAATCGGTGCGGCCACGCCGCTGTGGACAGGAGACCTCTGCCAATCGACGTACCGGTTCGTATGACCCATGTCACCACTTGGACGACAGCACGGAGCACAACCACCGGAGGATATGCCTACGTGTACATACGGATAGATGCGACAATTGACGGACAAAATGGTCGGGTCATGTCTATAGATAACGCCTACACCTATCAGGCTGACTCATCTAGGTACTTTCAACGCTGGGAATAGCTTTCCTTGCATTACTCCAATGGTGGAACATCGATATATGCAAGTACCAGCGGATATGTATACTTTAGTAATCCAAACACTGGATTTGCTGATAAGTAGTATGTCGCATTCAGCAACACTTGGTACGTTTAATTCCTAAGGAATCAAAATGGAAGTCTATGGCATGCTCGCCTCGTTTCTTGCAGGCGTTGAGCCTGTTCTCAGGATTGCCGTTCTGCTCCTTGGGTGCGCATCACTCATAAAGTATCTAAGGTCGTAGAACCTGTAGTTGCGATTCCCCCGGACCCCCAAGATGGCGAAGCAACTATCGTATGAATCCGCTCGCGTTTGAATCGATTTGCATCAAAAAAGCGCCCCAATCGTGGAGAGAGGGGCGAGGCGAGAGCAAGGGCGAGGAGCGCGCGGGACCGCGGCAGGGTAACGGTAGCAAGCCGAGAAGGACTACGACCCTCAGTGCACCTCGACGGTGGTTCCCAGGGTGTTCGCGCGCAGGGTACGTAGCCAGAAGCCTGGCCGTGCGGCCGCGAGCGCGTCGGCCACCTGCGCGGCCCGCTCATCTCCGTCGGCCATGGCGAGCATCGTGGAGCCCGAGCCCGAGATGACGAACGCGCACGCGCCCGCTGCGAGCGCGTGCGCACGCAGGTCCCCGTAGTCGGGAATGAGCGCGGCGCGATAGGGCTCGTGAAGCCGGTCGTGGCAGGCCTTGGCGAGAAGCTCGGCGTCGCCCTCCTCGAGCGCGCGCACCACGGCCACGCAGCGGCCCATCTGCCAGACGGCCGTCTCCAGCGGCACCTGCGCGGGCAAGACGCGCCGAGCGTCTGCGGTGCGCACCTCATAGGGCGGCGCCACGGCAACGAAGCGCAGGTTGGGGGCAACGCTCAGGGCCGTGGAGGTGGCGTGGTCACCCTCCATGAACGAGCTCACGAGCCCGCCCAGAAGCGCGGGCGCCACGTTGTCGGGATGTCCCTCGAGCGCGCAGGCGAGCTCGAGGGCCCGCGCACGGTCGAAGCCGTCTGCAGACAGGGCCATGGCCGCGGCGATTCCCGCGATCACGCACACGGAGCTGGAGCCGAGTCCGCCCGAGAGCGGGATGGGGGACAGGATGGTCACGTGCAGGAGCTGCTCCGCCAGGCCGAGCGCGCGGCAGGCGCTGAGGTAGCTCTGCCACACGAGATTGTCCTCGCCGCGGAAGCGCTCCTCGCACCCGTCGATCTGGAGGCGTTCGGCCGGCGTCACCAGAAACGTCGCCGTGAGGTCGAGCGCGAGGCCCAGACAGTCGAAGCCCACACCCACGTTCGCGCTCGTCGCGGGGACGCGCACGATCGCGAGGGGACGCGCGCCGTCGGCATCGCCCACGCTCACAGAAACACCCGCGCGCAGGCGGACTCCACGAAGCCGGCCATCTTATCGCGGTCGCAGACGTCGTCGTGCAGGACCTCGCCCTCGCGCAGCCCGGAGAGCTGGGCGGGCGCGACGGTGCCGGTGAGGTGCTCGAGCGCGTCCATGCAGGCGAAGCCGTTCATGCCCGTGACCACGACGCCGAGCGCCTCGAGCACGTCGGACGAGAACTTGTAGGGGCTCGCCGTGGACAGGCAGACGCGCGGAGCGTCCGTGCGCTCCTCGCGGTCAAGGACGCACCTGGCCACCGCGGTGTGCGGGTCGATGAGCACATGCAGGTCCTCCCAGCAGGAGCGAATGGTCTGCCGCGTCTCGTCGTCGGAGGCGCAGCCGCAGGAGAAGGTCGCCCGGATCTGGTCCATGAGCGAGGCGGGCACGGTGTAGGAGCCCCTCTCGGCCAGCTCGCCCATGAGGGAGGCCACAAGCTCGCAGTCGCCGTCGGACGCAAAGTAGAGCAGGCGCTCCAGGTTAGAGGACACGAGGATGTCCATCGAGGGGGAGATGGTCTTGTGGAAGGGGCGCCGGCGGTCGTAGGTGCCGGTCGTGAGGAAGTCCGTGAGGACGTCGTTGGCGTTGGACGCCACGATCAGGCGGCGCACGGGCAGGCCCAGCCGCTTGGCGTAGTAGCCGGCCAGCACGTCGCCGAAGTTGCCGGTGGGCACGCAGAACTCGACCTCGCCGCCGGGCGCCACGGCCCCCGCGCGCACGAGCTGGGCGTAGGCGTCGAAGTAGTAGGTGACCTGTGGGGCGAGTCGCCCCACGTTGATCGAGTTGGCGCTCGAGAGGGTCACGTTTCTCTTGGCGAGGCGACCCGCGAGCTCGCGGTCCGCGAAGATGCGCTTGACCTCGCCCTGGGCGTCGTCGAAGGTGCCGCGGATGCCGCAGACGGCCACGTTGGAACCCGGCTGCGTAACCATCTGCAGGTGCTGGATGTCGGAGACCTTGCCGTCGGGATAAAAGACGCAGACGCCCGTGTGGGGCACGTCGGAGAAGCCGTCGAGCGCGGCCTTGCCGGTGTCTCCCGAGGTGGCGCATACGATCATGACGTCACGGCCGTCGCCCGTCCGCGCCGCGCTCATGAGCTGCGGCAGCATCTGCAGGGCCACGTCCTTGAAGGCGCAGGTGGGGCCGTGGTAGAGCTCGAGGAGCCAGTCGTCGCCAACGGGAGTCACCGGGCAGATGGCGGGACTGTCCCACTGGCTGCCATAGGCACCAGCCACGCAGCGCGCGAGCTCGTCATGACCGTAGTCGGGCAGGAGCGTCCGCAGCACGGTGAGGGCGGTCTCGGAGAAGCCCTGCGCGCACACCTGGGTCAGGTCGATGCCTTGCTGGTCGAGCGCGTCGGAGACGTAGAGGCCCCCGTCGGGCGCGATGCCGGCGAGAATAGCTTGCCTGCTTGTTACGGAAGCCCCTCTAGAGCGCGTGCTGTGATAAAAAGAAGTCACTGTGGCCCCTGCCCCTGTGTTGCGACCGATCTCTTCATGTACGTATCATAGCCGCACCGCAGGCAGCACGGCCCCAAGGACACATATTCGAAAGATTGGACGCCCATGAAGATCGCCCTTCTCGGCTACGGCACCGTCGGCCGCGGCGTGGACCAGATCGTCTCCGAGCGCGTGAGCGGGGTGGAGGTCGCGCGCATCCTCGAGCTTCCCGACCGCCTGACGGACGCGCGCATGACCTCCGACTACGACGAGATCGTCGCCGATCCCTCCATCGAGCTCGTCGTGGAGTGCATGGGCGGCCTCGAGCCGGCCCACGCCTTCATCATGCGCGCCCTCACGGCGGGAAAGCACGTGGTCACCTCCAACAAGGCCGTGGTGGCCGCGCACCTCGCCGAGTTCTCCTCGGCAGCGGCGAGGGCGGGGGTGAGCCTCTACGTCGAGGCGGCCGTCGGCGGCGGCATCCCCTGGATCGCCGGCATCGAGAAGGTCCGGCGCATCGACGAGGTCACGTCCTTCTCGGGCATCATGAACGGCACGACGAACTACATCGTCGACGCCATGCGCCGCCAGGGCGCGGAGTTCGCCGACGTCCTGGCCCACGCGCAGGAGCTCGGTTATGCCGAGCGTGACCCCTCGGCCGACATCGACGGCATCGACGTCAAGAACAAGACGATCATCACGGCGGCCGTGGCCTTTGGCGTCGACTGCACGCCCGACCTGCCGGTCTCGGGCATCAGGAACCTCACCAAGGCCGACCTCGACCTCTTTGCCGCGCACGGGCGCACGGTGAAGCTCCTGGGACGCGGCGTGCAGGAGCAGGGCCGCTACGCCGTGGCCGTGGAGCCGGTGGCCGTGGGCGCGGACTCGCTCGAGGCGCAGGTCCCCTCCAACTTCAACCTCGTGACGCTCGACGCCACCACGGTGGGCGAGCTCAAGTTCTACGGCCAGGGCGCCGGCAGCCTCCCCACCGGCAACGCGATCGTGCAGGACGTGCTCGACTGCGCCTCCGGCGCGCGCCAGCCAACCTACGACCTCTCCCGCGAGCTCGTCTACGCGCCCGAGCTTCTGCGCTCGAACTACGTCGTGCGCACGTCGGCGTCCGTCGAGGGCTCCGAGCCCTTCGGCGAGGGGGCGCTTCTCGTCCGCGGGCTCACGGCCGCAGACGCCCGGGCTCTGCTCACGCATGCCTGTGAGGCCGACCCCACCTCGTTCATGGCCGCACTCGCGCAGGAAGGCTAGGCTCTCCGCATGATCAAGATTGCCAAGTTCGGTGGATCCTCCGTTGCCTCCGCGGAGCAGTTCTGCAGGGTCAAGGAAATCGTCGAGTCCGACCCCGACCGCCGCTTCGTGGTGGTGTCTGCCATCGGGAAGCGCTTTGCGGAGGACAACAAGGTCACCGATTTGCTACTGCTCGTGAATGCCCACGTCCAGTACCACGTGGACTGCACGGCACTTCTCGCCGACATCGAGCAGCGCTTCCTGGATATCGCCTCCGACCTGGGTCTCTCCTGGCCGGTGGCTGAGCGCTTCGAGACCTTCGCCAAGAACATCAAGAAGCATTCGCCCGAGTACATCGTGAGCCGCGGCGAGTGGTTTACCGCCCATCTCATGGCCGAGTATCTGGGAGTCCCCTTCGTGGATGCGGCCGACGTGGTGGTCTTTCATCACGACGGCAACGTGGACATGGAGCGCACCGCCTCACGTTTGCGTGACGTGATGGTGCGCGAGGGGGCGTTCGTTCTGCCGGGCTTCTACGGCGCCACCGTCGACGGGCAGATCAAGCTCTTCCAACGCGGCGGGGGAGACATCACGGGGGCCATCCTCGCGCGCTGTGCCGACGCCGGTCTCTACGAGAACTGGACGGACGTCTCCGGGTTCCTCTCCGCTGACCCGCGCATCGTGGAGAGCCCACGCTCGATTCGCCGCATCACCTTCGACGAGATGCGCGAGCTCTCTTACATGGGAGCCTCGGTCCTGCAGGAGGAGGCGATCTTCCCCGTGCGCGAGGTCAACATCCCCATCCAGATCAAGAACACCAACCGTCCCTCCGACGAGGGCACAATCATTCGAGAGAATGCCGAGCCGGGCGTGGATGAGCACCTCATCACCGGCATCGCGGGCAAGCGCGACTTCGTCTCGGTGCACGTCAAGAAGGCCCACATGTCCAACGAGGTCGGCCTCGTGAGAAGGACGCTGTCCATCTTCGAGCGCTATGGCATCTCCGTGGAGCACATCCCCACGGGCGTCGACTCCTTCAGTGTGGTCGTCGCCGGCGACGACGTGAAGGACTCCGTCTACTCGATCATCGCGGACATCCGCCGCGAGATCGAACCAGATGACATTGCCATGTCCGATGGTCTCGCCCTGCTCTCGGTGGTGGGCCGCAACATGTCCAAGCGTTCCGGCACCTCGGGCAAGATTTTTGGGGCCCTGGGCGAAGCGGGCATCAATATTCGCATGATCACGCAGAGCTCCCAGGAGATCAGCATCATCATGGGCGTCAACAATGTGGACTTTGACCGTGCCGTGCGATGCATATATGACCGCTTCGTGAGAAACGAGTTGGTCTCGGCAGGAGCCTAGGTCTCTGCGAGGATGAGAAATGGTAAAAACGGGCCCTGCCCGACGGGAGGAGAATGCAACATGAGCGATAAGTCCGTTGCCATCCTTGGCGCCACCGGCGTCGTGGGAACTCAGATGCTCGTAAGCCTTGAGGAGCGTGGCTTTCCCGTGGGCCGACTCGTGCCGCTTGCAAGCGCGCGCTCGGTCGAGGCGGACCGGACCGTGCGCTTCCGAGGCAAGGACGTGCCCGTGGGGCTCGCGTGCCCCGAGGCGTTCGAGGGCGTCGACATCGTGCTCGGCGCCGCCTCCGATGAGCTCGCGGCCGAGCTTCTGCCCGAGGCCGTGAAGCGCGGGGCGACCTGCGTGGACAACTCTCACGCCTTCCGCCTGGACGAGGACGTGCCTCTGGTAGTGCCCGAGATCAACGC
Organism: uncultured Atopobium sp.; assembly: GCA_964430985.1. Taxonomy (GTDB): domain Bacteria; phylum Actinomycetota; class Coriobacteriia; order Coriobacteriales; family Atopobiaceae; genus Thermophilibacter. Next base: position 6,322 of record CAYSIC010000017.1, on the reverse strand, counting down.
CTCTGATATCGCGAAGAACCACGGAATCATCTCCAACCCCAACTGCGCCACGATCATCGGGTTGGTCCCGCTGTGGCCGCTGCATCAGGCCGCGGGGCTCACGCGCCTTGTGGTCTCCACCTACCAGGCGGCCTCGGGCGCGGGCCTGGCCGGCTTGAGAGAGCTCGAGCGCGAGACGCGCGCGGTGGCAGCCGGCGAGTCGGTGGGTCAGACCGCCCCGTTCGCGCACCAGCTGGTCCACAACCTCATTCCGCAGATCGGCGGCTTCGACGAGATGGGCTACACCTCCGAGGAGATGAAGATGCAGGATGAGGGACGCAAGATCATGCACCTGCCGGATCTGCGCGTGAATTGCACCTGCGTGCGCGTGCCGGTGGCTCGCTCGCACTCCGAGTCCATCACCTGCGAGTTCGAACAGCCCCTCTCGGTTGACCAGGCGCGCGAGCTGCTCGAGGGCGCCCCGGGCGTGCGTGTGGTCGACGATTCCGCAGTTGGCATTTATCCCATGCCAATCGATACCTCTGACCAGGACCTCATTTGGGTCGGTCGGCTCAGGCGCGACCTCTCTGCGCCCGAGGGCGTAAGTGCGCTCACCTTCTGGTGCTGTGGGGACCAGATTCGCAAGGGCGCGGCCACCAACGCGGTCCAGATTGCCGAGCACCTGCTCTAGGAGGCGTGATAAGAACATGTCACTTCTCGCTCGCTACTACGTTCCCGGCCTGGCCGTGGAGGATCACGCAATCGAGGTGCCGCTTGACTGGCGCGACACCTCGCCCGAGCGCGCTGCCGCGGACGGCCTGGGCGCGGCCGCGCGGCTGCGCCTGTTCTACCGCGTGCTCACGGCTCCCGAGAGCGTGGGACGCGACCTGCCGCTTCTGGTGTTCCTGCAGGGAGGCCCGGGCGGGGCCGGCCCGCGCCTCACCGGGCCGGACTCCGACGGCTGGCTTTCCGAGGCGCTGCGCCACTTCCGGGTGGTCCTGCCCGACCAGCGGGGCACGGGGCGCAGCAGCCATCTGAGTGCTCGTGGGCTCGCTCGGGTGGGCGACGCCCGCGCGCAGGCCGACCACCTCAAGCGCTTTCTTGCTCGTTCGATCGTGTCCGACTTCGAGTACCTGCGGCTTGTTGCGTTCGAGGGCCGGCCCTGGGTCACGCTCGGACAGAGCTACGGGGGCTTTCTCACCCTCTCTTACCTCTCCCTGTTCCCCGAGGGCGTGGTGGCGAGCTTCACGGCGGGCGGCATCCCGCACGTGCCCGCGAGCGCGGCCGAGGTCTACGCCCACACCTTCCCGCGCATGGCCGCCAAGACCCACCAGCTCTACGAGCGCTATCCAGTCGACGCCGCGCGCGTGGGGGCGGTGGCGGATCTTGCCTCCTCCGGTGACGTGCGCCTGCCCGACGGCTCGCCCCTCACGGTGCGCCGGCTGCAGCTCCTGGGAGGCGGGCTCGGCATGAAGCCGGCCTTCGAGCGGCTGCACAACCTCTTCGACATCGCCTTCGAGGACGGGGACGGCACGGGCGGAGACACGCTTACGGATGGCTTTCTCATGGGGGTGCTCCAGAGCACGACCACGGCGTCAAATCCCCTGTACTGGACGCTCCAGGAGCTCATCTACGCGGACGGCACGCTCGACGCGCCTCTGAACTGGGCGGCCGAGCGTGCCTATCAAGAGCGTCCGGAGTTCTCAGGTGACGCGCGACCGCTCATGTTCACGGGCGAGGCGGCCTTTCCCTGGATGTTCGAGGAGGACCCGCTCCTGGCGCCCCTTGCGCCCGCCATGGACCTGCTCATGGCCGACGTTGACTTCGACCAGGTCTACGACGCCGCGCGCCTTGCCGCGAACGAGGTCCCGCTGCAGGCCGCCGTCTACTTCGACGATCTCTACGTGGACTCCGGCCTGCAGCTCGACACGCTCTCGCGCGTGGGGGCGAGCCATGCTTGGGTTACCAACGAGTTCGAGCACGACGGCCTGCACGGCCCCGTGGTGTTCAAGCACCTCTTCGACGAGGCCCTGAACCGCGGCGACCTCGAGGGCATTCTGCGGGGGTAGGGGGCTCTTCTCGTCGCAGCTCCTGCGCCTTCGGCCGTGGGCCCCTCCTCCAAGGCCTCCGAGCCTCCCTCCAGGATTAGGGCGCTATTTTGATGTCCGAGGTCTTCTCGACATGGGCCAATAGGCCTTTTATAGGCCGAGAAGGCCATGAATCCGCCCCAGAGCCCGTTTTACATCAAGAACTAGCCCCAGTCGCGAGGAGGGAGAGGTCATGGCGAAGATCGACGTTGACAGGCTTCGGGAGTACCTCATCGACTACTGCGGGACGGCGGCCTTTAACGGTCTTCCCGCAGCAATGCTGGATGTCGCCGACATCGAAGGCATGGACGGCTCTGAGCTCTGCCGCAAGGCGGAGGGGCTCGGCGTTGACCTGCGGCTATTCGAGGTTCCTGACCAAGAAGAACTCTAGAGAAACAAGCGCGGCGATGCGTCCGTGAGGTTCTCGTGATCCTATCGCACCATCACCCGAGAGCAGCTCCTTCTCTGCGAGATCCGATCATCGTCGCTCGCCTCCCCGCAAGACGAGCGCTGGTAGGGTCTCTGCCACTCCTCTTCCTGCGGCCCCTAGGGTCTCGCGACCCCTGCGGCTTCCTCCCTCTCGTAAGATTGGGACACATTTTTGATGCAACGCAGACCCAAGTCCAGATTCGCGTCCCTCTCGCCTGACAAAACGCCTGTTGGCGGCTGGCGAGAGGGGCGCGGGCGTCGCCGAGAAGCCCCTGAGCATCAACAAGTTGTCCCAATACCAAAAGGGAGCCTGGTGGGTCCGCGGAGGAGGACGCGCGGGGCTGAGAAGAGTCCCTGATTCTCGCAAAGGTCTGCGGCGAGACCATCTCCTGTACTTCACCAGCTGTGCTCTGTGCAAGGAAAATGAGCGTTGAGGCAAAATAGTCCTTGCATCGGGCCCGCTCGTTTTGCATAATGGTCAGGCTGCTTCAAGAGGCGGCGGGATGGTGGGTGTAGCTCAGTTGGCAGAGCGACGGACCGTGGCTCCGTAGGTCGAGGGTTCGAGACCCTTCACCCACCCCATTCAATTGAATATGGATCGTTAGCTCAGCTGGTAGAGCAGGGGACTCTTAATCCCAAGGTCCAGGGTTCGAACCCCTGACGATCCACCATTTTACGGACCGTTAGCTCAGCTGGTAGAGCAGGGGACTCTTAATCCCAAGGTCCAGGGTTCGAACCCCTGACGGTCCACCATGAAAGAGCAGACCGGGCGCCTTGTGCGTCCGGTCTTTTCGTATAGGGATGGCCCCCGAGGGACCTTCCTGGGAGAGGGGCACATGACGCTCAGGAGGTCTTCTCGTCGTCGGGGCTGCGCCAGTACCGTGCGCCTGCGTGGCCCCCTCGCGCTTCTCGCGTCGCTTCTCGTCGCTCTGGCGTCGTTTCTCGGTGGCGCGCCGAGCCTGCCCGCTGCGACCACATCTCAGGTCGCTTCGCAGCGGCTCTCCGCGCGCCAGGTCGGTTACACGAGCTGGGACTTCGAGGCCAGCCCGGACTACTATCGCGTGGTGGGGGCCGCTGTCGTGGACGTTGACGTGGCCGCGGGCACCGTTCGCTACGAGGGCCTCGACGACCTGGGTCGCACCGGTCGCGCGGTGGCCAACGTCACCTATGACATGATGGAGTCCGGTAGCGCTCGTGAGCGCAAGGACATCTCATCTCTGAGACCCTCGGGCTGGGGGCACAACGACGAGGTCACGATCAAGACTCCCGGTGCCCGCGACTACCACGGCGCCCTTTATAACAGGAGCCATCTCGTGGCCAAGTCGCTCGGGGGCTCCGACGTCCAGGAGAACCTCGTCTGCGGTACGCGCACTCAGAACGTCGGAGACAACCAGGGTCAGGACGGGGGCATGGCCTACACCGAGGGTCTTGCGCGCACGTGGTTGCGCGCCCACCCGGGAGGTACCGTGTTCTACTCGGCCATGCCCGTCTACGAGGGGACGGAGCTCCTGTGCCGCAGCGTCATCGTGGACGTGCGCTCCTCAGACGGGGACCTTGACCTGGAGGTGGAGGTCTACAACGCGGCGCTCGGCTTTGACGTCGACTACGCGACGGGGGAGTTCAGGGCCTCATGAGCGAGGCCACGCACAGTTCTCGTCCCCCATGCCCCACGACATGCTCTAAAATGACGATCGCGTCGTCATCGGACGTCAGGCGCCCTTAGCTCAGTTGGATAGAGCCGTGGACTTCTAATCCAAAGGTCGGGGGTTCGAATCCCTCAGGGCGCACCACGAAGTATTCGGGCCAGGCATGCAGGGCAGGGTGCCTGGCCCGCTCCGACTCCGAGGCCGTCGCTGTTTTCCGCAACCATTTGCGTGCGTTATGCGGCATACTAGGGCCTGAGGCAATCGGTCGGAAGGAGCGCGCGTTGATTTACACGATGACGTTGAACCCTGCTCTTGACTACGTTATGCATCCCCTTACGCTTGACATGGGCTTCACCAATAGGTCCTCCTCCGAGGAACTCCACTGCGGTGGTAACGGCATTAATGTCTCGTCGCTTCTCAACGAGCTCGACGTGCCCAACATCGCGATGGGCATTGCGGGTGGCTTCACGGGAGACTACCTCCTGCACCGCCTCCAGGAGAAGGGCATCGCGAGTAACTTCGTCTGCCTCGACCGCGGTAACACCCGCATCAACGTCAAGCTCAACGGTATTGTCATGACGATGGTCAACGGCATGGGTCCCAAGATCGCCCCCAAGAAGGTCGACGAGCTCCTCGCCCGCATGGACGTCGTTACCTCGGGCGACACGCTCGTCCTCACGGGCTCGATTCCCAACTCGCTTCCGTCGGATATCTACACCCAGATCATGCGCAAGCTCGGCGGCCGCGGCATACAGTTCGTTGTGGACGCCCCTGGCCAGCTTCTCATGGACTCGCTTGAGGCGCACCCCTTCCTCATCAAGCCGAACAACCATGAGGTCGGGCGTATCTTCGAAGTCAACATCGAGTCTCCCGAGGAGTGCATACCATACGCCTACAAGCTTCACGAGGCGGGGGCGCGCAACGTCATCATCTCCTGCGGTGCGCACGGCTCGCTGCTCCTGGACGAGAACGGCGTCGAGCACATCGTCCCGACCGCACACGTGCGTCTGGTCAACGCGACCGGAGCCGGCGACTCCATGGTCGCAGGCTTCCTCACGCAGGTCACGCGGGGCGTCGATTATGAGACTGCCTTGATATTCGCCTCCGCGTGCGGTACCGCCACGGCGGCGAGCAAGGGAATCGCTCATCGTGAGAAGATCGACCGCGTCGTCGCCGCGCTCTACAAGAAGATGGGCCGTGCCATTCCGGGTACCATCGCGCGTGACATCGAGGTCAACAAGACTCGTGTCGCGGTGGAGGAGGAGTCCGGAGAAGACACGGAGAAGAACGGGTAGGCTCGAGCGAAGCTCGCGTCTCTCGGGGAGAGCGAGTCAAGCGTCGTGATGAAGGTCGCATGTGCGGCCGGGACCAAGGGGGATATCATGTACGAGGGAGTCAACGCATCTGACGGCATCGGCATCGGCGTCGCGCGCGTCGCTGTCGAACCCGATCTTAGCTTCACACCACACGTCCCCGCAGACGCCGACGATGAAAAACAGCGTTATGCCGACGCGCGGGTCAAGTTCACCGAGCAGACCAACGCCCAGATCGATCGCATGACCAAAACGGTGGGCGAGGAGGCCGCGGCGATCATGGGCGCACATATCGAGTTCGCCGAGGACGAGGGCATTCGCGAGATGGTCGAGGGTTCCATCGACTCTGGGATGTGTGCCGAGCAGGCCGTCAACGAGGCGTATGACATGTATTACAACATGTTCTCCAACATGGAGGACGAGCTTTTCCGCGAGCGCGCCGCCGACGTCGCCGACGTCAAGAACGGGCTTCTCGCTGACCTTCTGGGCAAGGAGGTCGTTGACCTCTCTACGCTGCCCGAGAATTCCATCGTAATCGCGCGCGAGCTCACGCCCTCGATGACTGCCGACATCGACAAGGAGAACGTCGCTGGTATCATCACCGAGACAGGTGGTCGCACGTCGCACTCCGCGATCATCGCCCGCGCGCTCGAGATTCCGGCGGTGCTCTCGGTTCCCGATGCCACCAAGAACATCAAGAACGGTGACCTACTCGTCGTCGATGGCACCAAGGGCAAGGTCATCACGTCTCCCGACGACCACGACCTGACACACTACCGCGCCAAGGCCAAGCAGTTCGCCGAGGAGAAGCAGGCCCTTGAGGCCTACCGCGGCAAGCCGACCGTAACAGGCGACGGCGCAGAGGTGC
>CAYSIC010000016.1:26772-39646 GCA_964430985.1 uncultured Atopobium sp. | reverse complement strand
CAGGGTGCCCACCAAGATAATCGCACCAAAGACGAGGTAGGCCGTGCGCCAGCCCTCGGTCGAGCTGGTGATGAGGGCCGTGCCCACGGGATTGAAGATGACGCCACCGATGCCCGTGAACGCCATGCACAGACCCACGAAGAAGCCCACGCGCTTGGCGCACCAGGCGTTCACGAGGGTGGGCACGGCCAGGTAGATGAGGGGTGCCACGCCCGCGCCCATCACGGCGCCGCAGACGTAGAACTGCCACAGGGCCTGGCAGGTGCCCATCCCCGCACATCCCACGCCAGCCAGGCCCACGGCCACGGAGAGCGCGACGCGCATGTCGAAGCGGGAGATGGCCCTGCCCCACAGGGGCAGCGCGACCATCATGGATAGGTTCAAGATGGAGAAGTAGAGCGTGAACTGCGCCTTGGCAACGCCGAAGAAGGCCGAGACGGGCGTGAAGAAGATGCCGGCGCACGAGAGCACCAGTGCGCAGGGCAGGCATGTCATGGCGATGCACGAGGCCACGATGGCGTAGGCGTAGTGGGGGCCGCGAGCGGGGGCGGCCTTACGGGAGGAGGGGGCCTTCTCGGTCATCTAGGCCTCCACGTCGGCGAAAGCGCCAGGCAGGGAGAACCCCGTCCAGCTAGGCTTGCCGGTGTAGGTCATCACAGTCTCCGTGCCGTCGAGGGCTCGGACGGCACCCGCGGCGAGGGCCTCCATCTCGAAGTCACCGGCATAGACCTTCACCGGCGCAATCCAGCTCACGCGCGCGGTGACGTAGTTCACGAAGAGGGGGTCGTGCGAGACGCCGCCCGTGAGCACAATGCCGTCGACCTTGCCGGCGAGCACGGCCGAGAAGGCACCGATGGCCTTGGCCACCTGATAGGCCATGGCCTCGTAGACCACCTTGGCCCACTCGTCGCCCGCCGCGATGCGCTCGTCCAGGACGCGAGCGTCATCGGTGCCGGTGAGGCCCACGAGTCCGCCGGTCTTGCCGATGACGCCGTCGATCTCGCGCTTGTCATGCTCTCCGGAAAATGCGAGGGCGACGACGGGCTTGAGGGGTACGTCACCCGAGCGGTTGGGCGCGAAGGGGCCCGAACCCTCGAGCACGTCGTTGGTGTCCACCATGCGCCCGTGGTCGTGGCAGGCCACCGAGAGGCCGCCCCCCACGTGCGCCACGATGAAGGAGCCCTCGTCGTAGGCCATGCCCAGATCGCAGGCACAGCGCATCGCGCACTCCTTCTGGTTGAGGCAGTGCACGTGGCTCTTGCGATAGACGCCGGGGAAGCCCGTGATACGCGCGACGTCGGCGAGTTCGTCGGTGTCGGGCTGGTTCACCGCGAAGGCGGGCTTGCCGGTCTCCTGAGAAAACGAGTAGAGCAGGGGAGCCCCGAGCATGGCGGGGTGGTTCACGCCGGCCGCGCGCACGCAGTCGCAGACGGTTTGGTCGATGGCAAAGATGCCGCCCACGGTGGGGCCCATGGCCCCGCAGTAGCCCGAGAAGGCGTCGAGGTCGCCCAGGGAGACATCGTGTTCTGCCAGCGCGCGGACGATGGTGGCGCGACGGTAGTCGAACTGGTCGGCCGCGTGGTCGAAGGCGGCCAACTCGGAGGCGGAATGAGTGACGTTCAGGCTGAACAGGGCCTGCTCTCCGTCGAAGACGGCCACCTTGGTCGAGGTGGAGCCGGGGGAGAGGGTCAAGATCTTGTAGCCCATGAGGTTCCTTTCGAGGGTTAGCGTGCAGAGAGCACGAGCATGGCGATGTCCCCGACGATTTCATCGACGGTGGCGCCACGCGAGGAGTCGGCGACGGGGAGCCTGAAGCCCGAGAGGTTGTGCCCAAATCCCTCGCCGTGTGCGAATCGCTGCACGAGCTTGATGGCTATGTTGGCGGCGTTCAGGTCGGGGAAGACCAGGACGTTGGCCCTTCCAGCGACCTCGCTCGGGCGGCCCACCTTCTTGGCGGCCACAGCAGGGTCAAGGGCGGCGTCGAGCTGGAACTCCCCGTCGACCATGAGATCGGGCCTGCGCTCATGGGTCAGCCTGAGCGCCTCGTTGACGCGGTCGACCGAGCTCCCCGCGCCCGACCCAGCGGTCGAGAAGGACAAGTACGCCACCCGCGGCTCCCATCCCATGATGGAATGCACGTTGTCAGCGGCGGAGATGGCGATGGACGCCAGCTCGGAGGCGGTGGGCTCAGGATTGAGGCCACAGTCTGAGAAGGCGATCACGCTTCCCTCGGGCCCCTCGAACCCGGGGGTGTCCACGAGCGCCACGATGCTGGGCACGTCGACGCCCTCGGCCAGGCCGATGATCGTCTGGGCTGCCATGAGGACGTCGCCGGTCGTGTTGGTGTGTCCGCAGAACGTCGCGTCGACCTCGCCCAGCGCCTCGAGCATCATGGCGTAGAAGAGGGGGTTTCGTATCTTGCGGCGATATCCCTTGGCCGAGAGCAGGCGCTGTCCCCCGGCCATGTAGCGCTGTGCCAGCTCGTCACCTGCGGCCTCGTCGCAGACGTCTACGACGCGCATGCCCTCGAGGCTGACCGAGCAGCGCTGCGCTGTCTGGTTGATGGTGGCGGCGGGGCTCACGAGCACGGGCTCCGCAATGCCCGCGTCGAGTACCCGCCTCGCGGCCATGAGGGTGTTGTCGGCCTCGCACTCGGGCAGAGCGATGCGCTTGGGTGAGGACTTCGCATCCTCCACGAGCCTCTCTATGAGCGTCATGATGCTCCTTTCTTGTGAGACGCGCCGAGCCAGGGGCTCGGCGCGTCTTGGGGAACTTGCGTATGCGAACGAGCTACATGGACAAGGCGTCGTCCACGAACTTGGCGGCATCTGCGAACGTGGCGCACTTGTTCAGTTGCATGTAGGGGACCTCGACCTCGTACTCATCCTCGAGCGCCGAGGCGAACTGCACGATGTTGACGGACTTGCAGCCCAGATCGTCAACGAAGCGCGTTTCGCCAGAGAGCGTGGCGGGGTCGGAGCCAAAGATGTCGTGGGCCTTGTTCTTGAGGATGTCGACGACTTCTTCCTGGAATTCGTTCATGTCCTGACCTCTCTGTGTGAAAGCTGTCTTATGGATTCGTGAGCGCTGCGCACAGCCTAGCCGCGGTAGACGTAGTCGCCCACCTGATACTTGGGGGGAACGACGGGAATCTGCAGGTAGGAGTCATACTGGCCGCCCGTGTGGATGACGTGCATGCCGTCGCCGTTATCGGTGACGTGGTTCATGTCGTTGTCGTGGAACCACTCGGTCTTGATGAAGCGGCCCTGGATGACCACGCAGATCTTCTCGCCCTTGTGCCAGAAGCGAGAGTGCGGATACATCTCGACGTCGACAGGGACGATCTCGCCTGGCTTCATCCGCTCCTCGCGCTCGTGGGTGTGTACGGGCTGGAAGTCGCTCGCCAGATTGGGATCGAGGTCACGGTGGCTGCAGCGCAAGAAGCCCCAGGCTCCACGATAGGGCGCGCCCATGACGCGGATGGGCACGTAGTTGCCCTCGGCGTCGAGCTTCTCGACCCAGGGGAACAGGTCCATGTTGTCGTAGCCGCGACACTCTACGTTCAGGTGCAGCTTCATGAAGCCCGTGATCTCGGTGTCCTCGCAGAACTGGTAGCTGAACGAGGTGGTCTCGGTCTTGGGATCGTAGACGACCTCGGACTCGTCCGAGAAGGGCTCAAAGGAGGCGCTCGCGTCGGCCGCGCTCAGATAGAGCTTGCGGTACTCGGTGCGCTTGAGCGGGAACGACTCCTCGGGACGCTTGCTCGCGTAGTCGTAGTCGTAGCCGTCCATGACGTCGAGGCGCACACGCGGCGTCATCTCCCAGCCGTTGTGGATCTCCTTGCAGTAGCGATCGAAGAAGCGACGCACGTCCTCGAGGTTCTCGGGATTGTAGCTGTCGGGCCACTCGAAGTCGCGGTGCGCGCGAATCCACTTCTTGGGAGAGCGGATGCGGCGGAAGCCCTCGAAGGCGCCGCGCAGGTGGTGGTGGACCCATCCGGCCGTGACGTAGGTCGGGATGCGAATCTTGCTCCAGTTGACGATCTTGTCCTTGTAGTAGGCGTTCATGAGCGGATACTGGGCGACCATGGCCGTGGTGTTCTCGATGTAGCCGTTGACCGCAAGGGACTCGACGATGTGAGTCTCGTAGTCGGGGTTGGGAATGCCACCGCAGTAATACGACTCGCGGTAGAGGTCGCCCGAGCCCTCCCAGGCGGCGAGGCAGGCGAGGTGAGGCGGACGGGTGGTGGCGATGCGCCAGTGCGTCATGCAGACGCCCGAGTTGCCGAGCATCGTGGCGCGTCCGTTGCACCACTGCTGCGCCGTGATCCACTCTATGAAGTCGTAGCCATCCTGGGCGTCCTGGCTGCCCCAGAGATAGACGTCGCCCTCGGAGTGACCCACGCCGCGCGGGTCAACGTTGGCGACAGCGTAGCCGTAGTGGCACCAGTATCCGGGGTCGGGGGCCTCGAACTTGGCGTAGCCGGAGACCGTCTTGGGGGGAACTCCCATGAGCTGCCAAGAGTCCATGCCCTCGGAGGGGTTCTTGCCAAAGGGGCCGAAGACGCAGATGACGGGAATCTTCTCGACGGTGTTGGCGGGTCGGTAGATGTCAGCGTAGATGACGGTGCCGTCGCGCAGCGTACAGGCCTGGTCACGCTCGCACAGCACGTTGGGGATGTCCGTCAGGTACGTGTGAGGCTGGTACGGGGCGCAAAAGCCCATCGTGGCAACCATCTCCGCATCTCCGGCGTCGGGATCCTCGGCGAGCCTGCGCTTGATTGCGTCGAGGTCCTCGCGCGACTTGCCCGGGGTTCCCTTGGCAAAGGGGACTTCGAACTCCTCATCGCCATAGGTGATCTTCTTGATGATGCCCGGCTGCTTGTCAGCCATGCGCTCTCCTCTCAGACGCGCGCGGATCGAGTGCCATGAGCCGCGCTCCTACGCTTAAAAGTATGGATTCTCGGACGGCGGGAGTCATTGGACGGCGTTACAAACTTTGGGCGACTCAGCCCCCGTGATGCCGTACCCGTGCCCACCGAAGCAGCCTAGGCTGCCCGCGGGCGCTATCATGGGGGGACGATCGCCTACGCCTCTGTGCAGATGGGCGCGACCGACGAGCGTCGACGAGGAGGGTCCCATGAAGCTGAGGACCGTCATAAACGAGCTGACGTGCCAAAATGTGCGTGCCGGCCACGAGGAGCTGCTCGACGAGGACGTCCTCTTGACTCCCACCTGCGATCAGAGGGCCCCCTCTAGAGCGCGTCTCGTGCGCCTGTGCCGGCAGGTGGATTATGACAGCGGGGCGGTGGCGCTCGTCGACCGACAGATCGCGCTCGTCTTTGTCGAGGAGGACGCGAGGGTTGGCGAGGCTCATGTCGGCGATGCGGTGTGGGTGACGCACGCGGGCACCTACGAGGACTTTCGCATGTCCTTTCTGGACCTGCCCGCCAAGGTGGCGCTGTTTGAGCTCAGGCGTGAGCGCATGTTCGAGGCGTTTTTGGGCTCCTATGACCTGACCCAGCTTGCGCGCCGCACCTCGGAGGTCCTGGGCAATCCCGTGATCGTCACCAACACCGACCAGCGCCTGCTCGCCACGGCCGGGGACTTTCCCCTCGATGCCCCTGACGTCCAGGAGGTCCTCACGCAGGGATACGTCTCGGAGACGGTATCCAATGAAATGGAGGCCGACGGCGTCGTGGCCGTGGCTCGTCGCGCGCACCACTCGGTGCTCTCGGCCACGTCACGCTTTGGGCATTACTGGGTCACCTCAATCATCTACCGTCATCACCTCGAGATGGGCCGCTACGACGTCATGGAGAAGGACCATGCAATCACGGGCTTCGACCTCGAGCTCATCGACTATGCCGGTCAGCTCGCCGGCATCATGATCGACCGGTTGGGCATGGCGGGGGAGCGCGTGGGCGCAGGCTCGTCGGTTTTGTCTGACCTCATGGACGGGACCTTCGCCAACGACCAGACCATGCGGACGCAGGTCGCGCTTACGGAGCTGCCGCTTGACGTCTCCTACGTGATGGTGGCGCTGCATGGTCAGTCGTACGCCGATCGTTCGTACTACGCGCACACGGGGGCCCTTGTCGCGCGCACGGTGCAGAGGTGCCTGTGGTGCGCGCGCGACGACCTTCTCTGCGTATTGATCCCCGTGGGAAAAACCGAGGCGGTGGGCTATGACGACTATCTTCGCGCGGCTCGGCGCATCTCGTCCAACACGGCCTTCTCGTCCATGCTCGTCAACAACGGCCTGCGTGCCTTCGTGAGCGAGCCGTTCCGTGAGCTCGACATGGCAACCACTCGATTCTCGCAGTGCCGCGCCCTCGTGGAGGCGTCCTCGCTGTTCGAGGGAAAGATCGTCTACTTCTGGGAACATCGCTTCGTGATGCTCGCCGCCGTAGCTGACTCGCTCGACCAGATGGAGATGATGCTCGACAAGCGCGTCATAGCCATGATGGCCTACGATCGCGAGCATGGCACCTCGTACATGGAGACGGCCGTCATGTCCGTGTGCTATCCGGGAAGCCCCGCCGAGGCGGCCGATGCCCTGAGCGTTCACCGCAACACGTACTTCTACCGCATGAACCGGGTGAAGGAGCTCTTCTACCTCGATCTCAAGGACGGCGACGACCGCCTGGCGGTGGCGTTTTCGTCCCAGGTCGTCAAGGGTCTCCCCGAGCGCTACCTCAGGGGGGAGGCGGGGCTTGCACGGCCGATGGGCTAGCTTGTTCGCGTGCACAACGCGCCGTGGCGCGCGCCCCTGTTATCTAGGCTATCGCATAACGGCTTTCCCTCTAGGCTAAATGTGTCACGTGAGGCGTGGAAGGGCGCGCCCCACATACCGCACTCTCCTGGGGAAGGGGTCGCAATGACCAAGATTGTCGGTGTCTCGCTCGGATCCAAGAACGGCAACAACGACTGCATCTGCAAGGAGGTTTTGCTCGCCTGTCAAGAGGCCGGCTGCGAGGTGGAGTTCATCCACGCTCTCGACCTCAACATCGAGCAGTGTACGGGTTGTATCACCTGCGTGAACATGCTCATGAGCGGGCGCGGCAACATGTGCATCCACAAAGACGACTTTGACTGGCTCGCCCACGAGCTCTTCCACTCAGACGGTGTCATCATGGTCGACCCCATCTACGAGACGGGCGCTTCGGGTCTCTTCCACGACTTGATGGACCGCTTCGGGCCCCGTATGGACACCGGCAACAACTTCATCGGGACCAAGGCTGCCGAAGCCAACATCGCTCAGGGAAAGAAGGGCTCGGTGCCCGACCCCGCCATCATGAGCCCCAAGGTAGTCTCCTACATCGCCATCGGAGGCTCCGACTGGGGAACGCACGCCCAGTCCGAGCACCAGATTCAGGCCATGACCCCCTCGTGGAAGGTCATCGACAACGAGTGGGTGCCCTGGTCTAAGACGGCCCTCATGGACGACAAGCTCATCGAGCGCGCGCACGTCATCGGCCTCAACCTGGCCGCTGCCGCCAAGGACATCGAGCATGCCGAGTATCAGGGCGCCAAGGGCGTCTGCCCCCACTGCAACTGCAATGACTTCTATCTCGTCCCGGGCACTGACAAGGCCATCTGCTGCGTCTGCGGGCTCGAGGGCACGGTCTCGGTCACAGACGGTGTCATCGAGGTGAGCTATCCGGAGGATCAGCTCCATCGCGCTCACGACGTCTTGTCCGGCAAGCAGCTCCATGGCAAGGACATAGCCGAGAACGAGGGGATTCTCGCGGAGATGAAGAAGACCGACGCCTACAAGGAGCGCGTTGCCTACTACCGCGATGTCATCCAGCCCACGAAGCCGGTGCGCGCCTAGGCGCACTGGTTCTCGTGTACAAACTCGCTCCTGCCCTGAGTGCCATAAATCATGTGGGTGCACATGGTCTTGGGACGTGCGATGAACGAGGGTAGAACGTGTAGGAGAAGATTTCCAGAAGCGCGTTCGTCAAGGAGGACACATGAAGCAACTCGAGACCGACGTCGTCGTCGTTGCGGCAGGCCTTTCCGGCCTGGCCGCGTCCATCGCAGCCGCTGAGAGTGGCGCGCGGGTCATCACCCTCGAGAAGGGATCGACCACGGGTGGCGCCGCCAACATGGGCATGGGCCCGGCCGCTGCCGGCTCGCCCGTCCAGAAGGCGTCCATGATCGAGGTCACGCCCGGCGAGCTCTTCCGCAGGCACATGTTCTATACGCACTATCAGGTGGACGCCCGCCTCGTGCGCGAGTACTACTTCAAGAGCGGGGACACCATCGCGTGGCTGCAGGACATGGGCGTCGTGTTCCAGAGCGTCCGCCCGGCCTTCCGTGCCCGCGAGCGCGAGCGCGCTTATGCTGACGGCGAGTACACCTGGCACGTCGTCCAGCCCGAGGACGGCTCCGAGCCTGGTCCGCGCGCCGCGACCACAATGACCAAGCGCATGACCGAGCGCGCCCAGGACCTGGGTGTGGAGATCATGTTCGAGACCCCGGCCACCGGTCTTCTCACCGATGACGAGGGCAAGGTCTGCGGCGTCATCGCCAAGGACAAGAACGCCGAGGAGTATCGGATCTCCTGCGCGTCGGTCATCGTGGCCACGGGTGGATTTGGCAACAACGCCGCGATGATCAAGGAGGAGATGGGCTTCGACTGGGGGAAGAACCTCTTCAGCTTCGCCGTGCCCGGCATGGACGGCGATGGCATCAACATGTGCCATTCTGTGGGAGCTGGCCACACGCCCGTGCGCATGGAGATAATGTACCAGATTCCGGACAACCTCAACCACTTCTACGTTGAGGGTGCCTTCCGTCAGCCTTGCTACTGGTGCAACCGTCTGGGCGAGCGCTTCATGCCCGAGGACGAGATCTTCAACACCACCTTCGTGGGCAACGCGATCAACCACCTCCCCGGCAAGGTCGGCTACTCCATCTTCGACGCCAAGATGCTCAAGCACTGGAAGAGGAACGGCCCCGACATCGTCTCCCACGTCCATCCGACCGACCTCTACGAGGGCTTTGACGAGCAGTGGGAGCGCGACCTCGCCGACGGCTACGAGCCCATCTGCCAGGCTGACACGCTCGAGGAGCTGGCCCAGAAGGCCGGCATTGATGTCGACGGACTTCTCGCCAACGTCGAGGAGTACAACCAGATGTGCGCGGAGGGCTGGGACTCCCTCTTCGAGAAGGAGCGCGACTTCATGCAGCCGCTTGAGAAGGGGCCGTTCTACTGCTGCAAGCAGTACATCGGCGCCTATGGCACCCTGGGAGGCGTCCTCATCAACCACAAGATGGAGGTCATGACCGACGACTATCAGGTCATCGATGGCCTCTACTGTGTGGGCACCGACGCCTGCACCATCTATGGGGACTCCTACAACTACTGCATCCCGGGCAACACCATGGGCTTCTGTCTCAACTCCGGGCGCATCGCTGGCGAAAACGCAGCGTCGAAGCTGTTCGAGTACTAGGTTCTTTCTTGTCATGAGCGGGGCCTCGTTTGTCGGGGCCCCGTGCCGCGTCGCGGGCGAGGGGTTGCCTGTGACGTCACGTCCGTGAGGGGGACACGTGAGGCTTACCATTAACGGATGCGAGGTCGAGGCCACCGAGGGTCAGAGCGTTCTCGACGCCGCGCTCGCGGCTGGCATCTTCATTCCACACTTGTGCAAGCATCCCGACCTTGAGGCCGTGGGGGGCTGTAGGCTCTGCATGGTCGAGGTCGACGGCGAGCCCGAGCCGGTTTGCGCCTGCAAGACCCCTGTGCGCGAGGGGATGCGGGTGGACGCCAACGGCGCCCAGGCCGACCGTGTGCGCCGCATGGCCATGGAGCTCATCTTGGCGACGCACCCCACCGACTGTACCGGCTGTCTCAAGTATGGCAAGTGCGAGCTGCAGTCTATGTATCAGTTCATGGGGGTCTCGCCCACGCGCTGGCACGTCAAGAGCCGCCCGGTGGCCACCGACGACTCCAACCCGCTCATTACCCACATGTTCACGCGCTGCATTCGCTGCGGGCGCTGCGTGCGCGCCTGTCGCGAGCTGCGTGGCGTGGGGGTTCTTGACTACCAGCACACCCCCGACGGGATTCGCATTGGCACCGACGGCTCGATCTCGCTGGAGGAGGCGGGCTGCCGCTTCTGCGGGGCCTGCATCGAGGTGTGCCCCACGGGCTCGATCGTGGACGTCGTAGGCATGATGCATGACGACCGTAGTCGAGCCGACAACGCCGTGCCCTGCCGCTTTGGCTGTCCCGCCCATACCGACGTCCCCCGTTACCTGCGTCATATAAAGAACGGGGAGTGGGAACGCGCCACCGCCGTCGTGCGCGAGAAGGTCCCGTTCCCCGAGGTGCTTGGCAGCATCTGCGTCCATCCCTGCGAGGATTCCTGTCGGAGAAACGGTCTTGCCGCCCCGCTGTCCATCTGCCGCCTCAAGCGCGCGGCCGCCGTGCGTGACACGGGGGAGTGGCGCTCGCGCGTCCGTCATGATGAGCTCACCGGGCGGCGCGTCGCCGTGGTGGGTGCTGGCCCCGCCGGTCTCACCGCCGCGCTCTATCTTGCCGAGAAGGGCCACCTCGTGAGCGTCTTCGAGGCCAACGAGAAGGTCGGTGGCCAGATGCGCTACGGCATTCCGGCCTATCGCCTGTCCGATGAGACGGTTGACGGCGAGGTGCGGACCATCCAGGAAATCACCCAGGGAACCGATGCGGAGCCGCGTGTCGAGCTCGTCTGCGGCAGGCGCGTCTCTCGTCCCGTGGACCTTCTCTCCCAGGGCTTCGATGCCGTGCTCGTGAGCGTGGGCACCCATGCGGGGATCCGTCTTCCCATGGAGGGCTCCGACCTTGAGGGAGTCTATGTAAACACGGACTTCCTCAAGCGCGCGCGTCTGGGAACGCCACTTGATGTGTCCGGTCGCGTCGTCGTGCTCGGAGGCGGAAACGTCGCTTATGACTGCGCCCGCACGGCCGTGCGCCTGGGCGCGACCTCGGTTGATGTGGCCTGTCTCGAGGCGCTCGACAAGATGACCTCCACCGCCGAGGAGCGCGCCGAGGCCGCCGAGGAGGGGGTGGAGCTCCACGACGCCTACTCTTTCGTCTCGCTCGACGAGTCCGAGCCAGGCAGCGGGCGCGTGGGATCCGTCTCGCTTCACAAGATCGAGCGCTTCTACTTTGACGAGAACCATAAGGCCGTGACCGAGCTCGTGGAGGGCGGCGAGCTCACCCTGCCCGCCGACCACGTCATCTTTGCCGTGGGCCAGAAGCCCGAGGGGACCGATCAGATGGGCCTCGAACTCACCCATGGGCCCTACGTGGTGACCGACGACGAGCTCGCTACGAGCGTGAAGGGCGTCTGGGCCGCGGGCGACTGCGTCACAGGGACTCAATCCGTGGTCGCCGCCATCGAGCAGGGCCGCGAGGCAGCCTCCGCCATCGATTGCTTCCTGGGTGGTGACGGCGACATCTCCGAGCAGCTCACCGACCGCGAGGAAGGCCCCGATCGCATAGGGCCCGCCCCTCAGAGCTTCTATGATGGCCGCGTCTCCCCGCAGTTCGTACCTGCGGACAAGCGCGTGCGCAACTTCGAGATTTTTGAGTGCCCGTTCTCCGAGGACGAGGCCAGGACCGAGGCGGCCCGCTGTCTGCAATGCGACCTCAGGCTCAAGCTCGAGACGCCGCGTCTGTGGACCGACTACGAGGGAGTGAGCACGCGATGACGACGATTGTCAGTTTCATGCCCGTCTACCAGGGGGCCCCGGTTGCCCTGCACCTTCTCAAGCAGGACGTTGCGGGCGCGGCGGCCAAGGTCCGCGCGCTCGCCGACGCAGGGGGGGACGTCTTCGTGCTCGTGCCCGAGGGAGAGCCCGTGGCCGCGGAGCTCGCCGGGCTTCTCGGTGAGTCCACTCCGGTCGTGGGGGCGGACGGCTCCTTGGGATTTGTCTACGACAACGACACGGCCTGCGCCTGCGTCCTGGCTGGCGAGAAGCCCCTGCCGTCGGCGCCCACGAGCACCACGCAGGGCCTGCATCTCGTGAGGGGGGCCGAGCTCCTCGGCTCGCCCGAGACGCGCTGGACGTGGTTCGAGGGAGCGTCAAAACCCGTCGAGCTTCCCCGCTCCACAAGCGTGGGCGCGTTGGTGGAGGCTTCGGGTGTCGCGGACGCCAAGGCCGTCTACGTGGGATACCCCGCAGGGAGGCTCCTTTCCACGCGCGACCTCATGACCCCCGTCGAGCTGGGCTCCGACTACGTGCGCGTCTTTGGGGCCACGTCCTGCATGGCCCACGCGCTCGAGGAGATTCTCTCCCTTTACCGCCACGAGAGCTGTGGGCGCTGCGTCTTTGGCTACGAGGGCAGCTACCAGGCCCACGCGACGTTCACAGACATCTGCTCCAAGCGCGGCAAGGCCTCTGACGTGGCCCTCATGCGTGACCTCTGTCCCATGATGGAGTCTCAGAGCCTTTGCGAGCAGGGCCGTATCATGGCAGGCACCGTCATGGACGCCCTCGATGGCTTTGGTGACGAGATCGAGCAGCACTTTACCAAGAAGGTCTGCCTGGCCGGCGAGTGCGCCGCGTACATGACGTACCACATCCTTCCCAACCTCTGCGTGGGCTGCGGGGACTGTCTGGACGCCTGCGAGGACGAGGCCATTCTCGGTAAACCGCACTTCATCCACGTGATCGACCAGCGCGCCTGCACGCAGCGCGGGGCCTGCGTCTCCGTCTGCGAGGAGAACGCCATCGTGCGGGCAGGCGCCGACAAGCCGCGCACGCCCCCGCGCCCCATCCCCATTCGCCGCCGGTAGGGTGCGCGGCCTGCGCGCGATTTGAAGGAAGTGAGCGCAGTACGGCAACCGCGCGCGATTCGACGGAAGTGAGCGCCCGGT
>CAYSIC010000016.1:25097-26672 GCA_964430985.1 uncultured Atopobium sp. | reverse complement strand
GGAAGTGAGCGCAGTACGGCAACCGCGCGCGATTCGACGGAAGTGAGCGCCCGGTGCACCTAAATGGCGAGAAGTGAGTGCATCCCGACGCTCACTTCTCGCCAGTTCCGCGCGCGTCACGCTCACTTCCCGAGAAGTTCGCACTCAGGGCGTCGCTGGCTCACTCCGTGCTCACTTCTCTTGAATCCCGCGCAGACAGGATCTTCGTCGGCGCGGATTCCAAAAGGCCCCTTTTCGTAAGGCCGCGGTAAGCCAGCGGAGAGATTCGAAGAGTGGTTTCTGAGAAAGTCCCCTGGGACCCTCCTGTGTGCCCCTACCCTCGTACCATGGACATCGTTCTCTCACATACCACGGCCCTCGAGGTGATGAGAAGGCCCTACTTCCCTCGCCGCCTCGCTATGGCCGCCACATGCCCCACGGATATTCCGGGCAGCATGCCCTCGCCCGAGGAACTGGAGCGGGCGAGGGCATGCTGCCCACAACTCGCCGCCCTTGACGGTCCCGTGGACGTCCTCGTCTCGGAGCGCACCGGCCGTCACCTCTCGCGCTCGGTGCGGCCACACCTTTTGACCGGATCTCTCCCTGCGGGCGCGCTCGTGCAGCTTGCGTCGGGCGTTCGCAGCGCCTCTCCGCTCCTGCTGTGCGCCCAGATGTCCGGGGGTCTCACGCACCTCGAGCTCGTGATGCTCCTTGACGAGCTCTGTGGGCTCTATGCCATCGATCCCTCTGCGGGGAAGGGGCTCGTGCAAAGGGCCCGCCCTCTGGTGACACCTGGGGAGATGGGCGCCTTCCTCGATCTGCTCGGGCCGGCACGAGGAACTCGTCGGGTCCGCCGCGCCCTGGCCGATATCTGCGAGCAAGCGGCATCTCCCATGGAGGCCCGGCTCTTCCTGCGCGCGACGCGGGGCTTCTCCCAGGGCGGCTACCGGCTGGGCGAGGTCGTGCTCAACAGCCCCCTTGAGCTGGAATGCATATCGGCCGAGGTGCATCAGCTGCGAATCCGCAAGCCCGATCTCCTGCTTCTGGGAGCGCAGAGCGAGCCCGGCGTGCGCATGCCGTTCAGGGGCATCGCCCTTGACTACAAGGGGCGCTGGCACGATGACGAGGCTCACGCGGACGAGGACGACCTACGAAGAAACGAGCTGGAGGCGCATGGCTACAAGGACTACACCATTCGCAAGGCTCAATACGACGATCTTGACTTCATGGATGGGCTCTTCTCGACCATGAGAGATGACCTGGGGCTGGCCGTGCGCAGGCTCTCGCGTGAGCGCGCTCGAGCCGAGCGTGCCGCCCGGGCTGCCCTGTGGGACGAACTCGAGCGCATAGACACAACGTTCGCCCGGTGACCCCCGTGGTGAGAGAGCGTGTGACACGGTATTTCATGGAAGTGAGTGCTGCACGGGTTTCTCGGGAAGTGAGTGCTGCACGGGTTTCTCGGGAAGTGAGCGTAGCGTGCACGGATTTCTCGAGAAGTGAGTACGTCTTGACGCTCACTTCTCGTTATTCAGGTGCATTGGGCGCTCACTTTCGTCGATTCGTGCACACTCGCTGAACCGCGCTCACTTTCGTCGA
>CAYSIC010000016.1:0-24997 GCA_964430985.1 uncultured Atopobium sp. | reverse complement strand
GCGCTCACTTTCGTCGATTCGTGCACACTCGCTGAACCGCGCTCACTTTCGTCGAGCCGAGCGCCTCGCTTTGTCCGCACGCACGAAGCGAGGCGCTCCCATGCCCCAAGCGTCGTCTCCGCAAACGGTGAACGTCGACCTGCTCCGTCCTAGCATCAATGGTGTGCGCGGGGGGCCCGCGCGAGACGCTCGAGAGAGGGGCGACAATGTCTTTCAAGGTCATGGCAATCTGTGCGGGACGTCACGGGGGCAACGGGGAGATCCTGGCCAAGGAGGCGCTCTGCGCGGTCAAGGAGGCCGGCGGTGAGGTCGAGCTTGTCAATCTTTTTGACTACGACATCCTTCCCTGCACCGGCTGCGAGGGATGCACGATGCAGATGGGCAGGGTGGGCGCCGGCCTGCAGAAGGAATATCACGGCTGCGTCCTCAAGGACAAGGACGACGTGGACGCCCTTGTCTCCGAGATGCACACCTGTCAGGGGATCATCTTCGCGGTGCCCACCTACGATCTCGTCCCCAGCTCGCTCTACACGCGCTTCGCGCAACGATTCTTGGCTTACGAGCTCTCCTTTCTTCTGGCGATCGGTGTCGTGAAGGAGAATCCCCATACCGTGGCGGGTCTCATCTCGGTGGGAGGCTCCATGCACGACTGGCAGTCCCTGGCCCTTGAGAGTCTTCAGGCCACGATGTTCACCATGTCCCTCACGGTGGTCGATCGCTTTCTCGCGCAACGCGACGGGCGGCCGGGCAACGCCCTTGTCTGGGAAGATCAGATTCCGCGCGCGCGCAAGATGGGCGAGAACATCGTGCGTGCCATCCAGACGCCGGTCGAGGAGCGTGTCTGGCTTGGGGATCCGGATGACGGGGTGTGCCCCAACTGTCACAGCTCGCTCGTCTATCCAGGGGACAAGCACTGGGACGGGGTCGAGTTCCCCTGGGAGTGCGCCGTCTGCGGGGCCGGCGGTGACCTCGTGATCGATGAGAAGACGGGTCGTCCTCGCCTCGCAATCGCCGAGAACGGCCTCATACGCGATCGAAACAACGATGCCGCGCGTGCCGAGCACCTCAACGAGATCAATCAGACGCGCGACGATTTCTTCTCGCGCCTTGACGAGGTCAAGCCCCTCATGGAGCGCTATGCGCAGATGGAGTTCCCCACGCTCAAGATCGAGCGCGCCTAAAGGAGAGCCTCGGGCGTCACGGGCTCGCGACAGGGTGAAGCATGAACGCTCAGCGACCTGCGCGCTCGCCTCTGGGGCCGGCGCGCAGGTCCTGACTCGTGCGGGGGCGCACCCGGGGCTCGAACAGGCCAA
Source organism: uncultured Atopobium sp. (assembly GCA_964430985.1). Classification (GTDB taxonomy): domain Bacteria; phylum Actinomycetota; class Coriobacteriia; order Coriobacteriales; family Atopobiaceae; genus Thermophilibacter. The sequence continues at coordinate 23,684 of CAYSIC010000016.1, read as the reverse complement.
GGAAGATGAGAACGCGTATCGAGAGCTGGAACAAGAAGAGGTCCTCGCCGGAGGTCAGGTCATTGTGGGTTATCTCACGGATGCGGCCAAGACGATAGAGCAGCGTGTTCTTGTGGATGCTCAGCAGAAGCGCCGTACGAGCGGTGTTGCCCCCATTCTGCAGGTAGGCGAAGAGCGTCTCAACGAGTTCGCTGTCGTGTTCGTTGTCATGTCTCCAGAGCGTCTCGATTGCGGGGTGGCAGTAGTCGAACAGATTCTTACGTTCGCTGCACAGGTCGAGCATCTCCACGTAGTCGTACTCATGGAAGTGGTAGACCCCGTCGTCGTCAAGAATTTTGGTAAAGCTCGACCCGTAGTGAGCTGCCGCGAGCGCCTGCGAGAGATAGCGCCGCGCCTCGCAGATGTCGACGAAGGCGTTGCTCACCCCCACGAGAAGGTTGTTCGTCGTTGCCACGGCGTGCAGGGTGCGCTTGTCCAGAGACGTGAGGGAGGGGCCCTTCTCGCGGCTGACGAGGACCACGAGACTCCCTTCGTGCAGAGTAACGAGGCTATGCGCGAGCATGGGCTGGAGCTGCTGCTCCACGCTCGACGTCGTGCGGGCGTGGAGCGTTCCCGTGCGGGGGCGCAACGCAATCATAAAGAGCGCGGGCAGGGGGCGAAAGCCCAAGATCTTGAGGCGTCGCTGCGTGGTCGATGCAATCGGATGCTCATCGTCGAGCAGGCGACCGAGGAAGTACGAGCCCATCTGCGTGCTGCTGGTGGTGAAGATCTCGCTCTTCTGGAGCTCCTGGCCCACGAGCGCCGCAAACCGAGAGAAGACCTGCCTCTCCGCAGGCCCCAGGGCCTGGTTGTGGGCGAGCATGACAACGCGGGCGAGACAGACCCCGTGTACCGTCACTTGCTGTATCAAGGTGTCCATGCCCAGCAGGTCGTTGTGATGCGCAACCGCGCCGCGCGATCGGGCGAGCTCGTCGTCGATGCCCGCCTCAGAGATATAGCCCACGCCCTCTTCGAGAATGGTTCCATAGCGCAGCTCCTCGCGCATGATGCGAGCAAATGCCGAGGAGTCCTTGGGGGAGACCTCGAACCCCGCGCGGGCGATATAGTGATAGCTCGGGTCCACGACCGCGAGCGGGTTGCCCAGCACCGCAGAGGCCTCCTCAACCAGATGCTGCAGACCCTGGTCGGAGGTGAGCGTCGCCACGAGTCGCTCCGTGGCCCGGCAGACGGCATCGTCTGTGGCGAGCAGGTCTTGGAGCCATTCGCAAAGTTCGTGGGGGTCGGTCGTGGGGCGGGAGCGCAGCAGGTTCAGGCGGCCGGGGGCGACGGCACCGGGGGCCATCGACGCGGGCCCCACCAGCACGCAGCTGAGCACTGGGTGCTCGGGAGCGAGATTCAGGGGCTCTGTTGCGGGAAGGAGGTAGAGTATGTCGGAGCGAGTCATGTCTTGCGCACGCTTGACGAGCTCGACGCCACGGACGTGTGCGCCCGGCTCGGAATCGCACAGGGGTCCTACGGCTCCCTGGGGCAGACGTGCGATAAGCTCGCGAACTTCCACGGCGCTACCTCTCTCCCGTGAGCCCCGCCACCCCTCTTGGCTGACCGGGCGTCTCCTCATGATAGGCGAAACAAGAAAGGCGGACATACGATGACGGCGTGGGGCTATGACGGAAAGCGGGATGCCATAGACGTGCGCATCGAGGATGCGGTCTTCTCGCTCATGGAGCGCACTGACATTCCCGCCATCCGCGTGGCAGAGGTCGCGAGGATGGCGGGAGTCTCCCGCTCGACCTTCTATCGACGCTTCGAGAGCGTCGACGCCGTGGTCAAGGGATTTGAAACGGACCTGTTGGCCAACATGCACGATATCAACAGCTACGCGCTTAAGGCGCGCTTCAGCCAGTCAGAGCTCGATCCCACCCCTACGATGATTCTCCGGATGGAGCTGCTTCATGAGAGGCGCGACAAGGTCGTGGCCCTGAACGGCCCCCACGGTGACCCGCAATTCGTGCATAAGGCCACGATTCTCATGCACGACCACTTTCGGGATCGACTTCGCGAGGTGCCGGGATCGGAGGTCTATCGTGACTTTTATCTTGCCTTTGTGCTAGCGGGCCACCACAACACGATTCAGTATTGGCTCGAGAAGCGCCCCGACGTGGCCCCGGACGTTGTGGCCGCCCTCCTGAATCGTCTGTTCTATGCGCCCTTCTTCCTGGACGACGAGAACGCGCGTGCGCGTCCGGTCTCTCCCTTTAGCGATTAGCACGAGATTCGTCAAAGGGAGAATTTCTCTTGCACGCCCTCATCGAGGCCCGCCTCGTCCCATTCGCAGAGATCGATGGGACGAGGCGCAGGCGTCATCAGAGAATAGACATGGCTGCCTGATTTCCCGCATGGACGGCGTCGCACACGGTGCCCGGTTCGCAGGAATTGCCGACATTTTGAACTTTTGCGCCGATCTTTTCAGCGGCAGAGGTAAGGAGCTTGACCATCTCAGTGTCTGAGCTCATGCCGAAGGAGTAGAGATAGCTATCTGCCTTGAGGATTACCTCTTCCTCTCCCGGCGTGCCTTGATCGTCAATCGCCCTTGTGCACACGAGGCCGTTTTTGGTGAACTCTCGCGGACACGTTGAGAGCTCCTGGCGAATCCCTCGCTTGTCCATTTCATCGAGCAGGGCGTTTCGATAGTAGCCAAAGGTCTCGGGGGTGAGGCGGGCCTTGCGTGCCACTATGGTGACCTCGTGCCCCTCTCCGGCAAGGTTGAGTGCTGTTTCGCAGGCCGTGAGTCCGCCTCCTGCCAAAACGATGGAGTGGCCGAGCTCGTCCAGATGGTAATAGGAGTCCGCGGCATCCATAGCGTGTTCGCTGCCGCCCGGTAGCGGGCAGTCCCGATTGTGGGCGCCGACGGCTAGAATGACGTAATCGGGGCACATGGACGCAAGATAGCTCTCGTCAACGGTCCGATTGAGCTCCACCCTGACGTCAGTCTCGTCAAGCTCGCGCATGAGAACCTCGACGAAGTCAAACCACTCGCGCTTGTCGTGATCGTGCCTGGCAAAGAGGAGCGTCCCTCCCAGCTGTTCCCCTTGCTCTGCGAGAGTCACGTCATGACCGCGTTGAGCCGCGGTGAGCGCTGCCTGCATGCCTGCGACTCCTCCGCCCACGACGAGGACCTTTCGCCTGGCCTTGGGCTGAGGCAGCCTGTCCGGATAGTAGCCTAACCCCGAATTGGGGTTGATGGAGCACTTGCCCATCACGGCAGGGCTGTAGATCTTCATGAATTCCTCAGGGGGCAACTGATACCAGAGGGGGATGTCCGTCGGGTGCTCGCAGAATCCAGGATAGCAGTGGAAGCAGCGCACGCATCTGTGCACCATCTCTTCGCGGCCGTCGAGCGTCTTCTCGATGAAGTTCGGGTCGGCGAAGCACTGGCGAGCATATTCGACGAAGTCCGCCTTGCCTGTTGCTATGACATGTTCCGCCTGTGCAACGCTGTTGAAGCCACCGACGACAGAGACGAGACTCTTCTTTAGGTGGGCCTTAATCGCCGCGGCCCTCTCGACATTTACGCCATGAATATCAAATATATCGCTGAATGTATCCCCGCCATTCCCATACTTCTTTATGCCACACGAGACGTGAAAGATGTCGATGAGGCCATCAATCTGTTCGGCAAATTCGCAGGAATCCTGGAGGCTCATGCCCCCCTCAACGCAGTCTTCGGCACTCATGCGCAGCTCGAGGACCTTGTCCTCTCCCATTCCTGCGCGAAGCGCACGAAGACACATCTTGGGAAAGCGGGAGCGGTTTTCGACGGACCCGCCGAATTCATCAGAGCGGCGATTGAAGAAGGGAGACACGAACTGCTGTATTAAAAACCCATGTCCCCCATGTAGCAGAACGCCGTCAAACCCACAGGCGGAAGCAAAGCGCCCCACGTTGAAGAAGTCACGGCAGACCTTTTCCATCATTTGCCGGTCCATGCCAAAGACGTGACGTCCATCCTCGCCTCGGACCATATCACACGGGCCCCATGGCTCCGCGGCATCGTCTGCCTCAAGACCCTCGTGCGAGATTTCCATGTAAGCCAGGGCACCGCCTGCGTGGATGCGATCCGCGTATTCCTTAGCAGCATCAAAGTCAGAACCATAGAAGTGGTTGACGTCGATTGCCCGCTCCATGAAGGCCCCGCGCCCCTCCTCGAAATTGAGAGGGAGCTCCCCGGTTGCCACACACCCAAATCCCCCTCGTGCCCGAGCGCCGACCATGTTGTAAACGTTCTCACGGATGTCTTCGATGAAGTAGGGGGCGTGAAAGAACATCGTAGGGGCGGCTATGAGCCGATTGCGGAAGATGTTTCCGCGAATTTCGACGGGGTCGAACACGTGCGGATACTTAGCCGCCCCAGGTCGATTCTCGTAGGCCTTTTGCGCTTCGCCAATACTGTGCACAACGGTAGAATCCATGGTGTTCCTCTCTCGACGCTATGCCTATCGAATCTATCGGGAGCGGTGAATGCGAGTGCGGTACATAAATAATTATGCTTACGAATCCACCTCGGCCGTTTTCCCTATAATAAAAAAGTCAGCATGGACAAGGCCGATTGAAAAACAGTGGGAGCGATAAGATGCTCTTATCGCTGGCTTGCCCGAGACGCGTTGCCGGGGAACGAGGTGCCCTTTGAATACAAGACAATTGGAGTACTTTGTCGCAGTGGCTGAGACGCGATCATTTACGGGAGCAGCCAAGCGCTTCTTCATCTCGCAATCCGCGCTGAGCCAACAGATGAAGGCTCTCGAGCGTGAGATGAAGGTGGCGCTTTTTCACCGCGACAGCCGTCATGTCGAGCTGACAGCGCCCGGACTTGTCTTTCTTGAGGATGCCCGCACAATTCTCGTGAAACTGAGCGATGCAGTCGTACGAGCTCAAGCAGCCAGCTGCGGTCTTGAGGGAAACCTCAGAGTGGGGTACATCAAGGGCTACGAGCGCTCCGACCTTCCCAGGATGCTCTCCGATTTTCACTCCCACTATCCGAATGTTCAGCTCTCGTTCTTACGGGAGAACGTTGCCGAGCTCTACGATGCCCTGCGAGCAGAGCGAGTCGATCTTGTGATTAACATCTTGTATGACACGTCCGAAATGCAGGATATTGAACACCAGATTCTTCATAGTTACCAACTGGACGTGGTCGTCTCCGACTCATCCCCCCTGGCAGATAGAGAAAAAGTGGCGATGTCCGATCTCATGGGATACCCCCTGATTGACATTTATCGAGGCTCGGGTGGGTATGGCGAGAATAGTCGCATCGCTCAAACACTGACGGAGATTGGAGAGGATCCGACGGTCGCGTATGTTTCGGAAGACGTCGAGACAAGCATGCTCGCAGTGGCGGCGGGAATGGGGTATGCGCTCTTGCCGAGATACTTCACCGCTTCCATAGGACCCGAGGATGGGATAATCCGCCTTCCCATCGATGGCAAAGAAAATGAAATGAAGATCTGCGCCGCATGGCTGCCGCACCACAAAAACGAGCTCCTGGACGTGTTTCTTGATGAGTTCCTTTATGTGGACGGTAGCAAATAGGGGGTGAGCGGCACCCTTGCTTTTGGCTTTCTACCTATGTTTATCTGGTAAAAGGAACATAAACTGACCGTTTGTCCCAGATAAAGAAACAGGAGAGGGGGGAGCTGTTCTTCTCTAAGTCGATCGTTGTCCATAGCATTTTGGCCATAGGCCCAATCCGTTCGAAAAAGGATGTGATGCTATGGTCAGGCTTGGCAGGAACATGCGCAGCGTCTCCATTGTGGGGGTGGGTTGCACCCCGTTCAAGGACTTTGAAGAGCATCCCGAGACGCAGGGGATGGGCGAGGGGGAGGCCTTTGGCTATGCCGCCCTCGAGGCCATCGCCGATGCCGGCCTTGAGCCGCGCGACGTGGACTACTTCTATCACGGTGCCGCCAACCCCTATCTGGTCAACGACTGCATAACGCCCAACATGCAGGTGGCTGACTGGTTCGGCGTGAGGGGACGGGGGTCCGTCCATCACTCCGAGGCGTGCTGCACCGGCTACGTAGCGCTCGAGCAGGCCGTCATGGCCGTGGCCTCGGGCGCCTACGACGTGGTGCTCTCCGGCGCGGTGGACTTGGCGTCGACGCTCCCCGTGGAGCACATGCCGTCTCACGTCCGACAGGACTTCAGCCTCGAGGTCATGATCCCCTCGCTCGATAAGATCTATGACCGCGCCTACGGTCGCCCGCTTGACGGCGCCTTTGGCGTGTCGTTCGACAACTGGATTAACGAGTATGCCATGCAGTACGACCTCACGCCCGAGCAGATCGACGACGCGCTGAACGGTCTCACCAAGTCGCTGCGCCGTGGTGCCGTGGCAAACCCCCTCGGCTGGTACGACACCACGATCGAGCAGGATGCCGCGGCTGTTGGCATGGAGTCGGCCGACGAGTATCTCAAGAGCGTCTACAACCCGCGCGTCACACAGTACCTGCGCGTCACCGGCTTCGAGAAGAAGTGCGACGGGGCGGCCGCGCTCGTGGTCATGCCCACGGAGAAGGCCCGAGCCCTGGGGGTTCCCCACGCTCCCGTCGAGGTCCTGGGCACCGGCGCCTCCGCCATCGAAGCCGGCCTCGTTCACAACGAGCATTGGGCGACCTCGATCGCCTCGAAGCAGGTCTACGAGCTCACGGGTGTCTCGTCCGACGAGATCGACCTCTTCATGTGCAACGACTTCTTTCTCGCCTCCGAGATAGCCTCCGCCGAGGAGTGCGGCTATCTTCCGCGGGGCGAGGCCTGGCGCTATGCCATCGAGGGCCGCACGGCCTTCGATGGGGACAAGCCCATAAATCCCCACGGGGGCCGGTGCAACTTCGGTCATGCGCACGGCGCCTCGGGCCTCGCCGACATCTACGAGGCCGTCAAACAGATGCGTGGCGAGGCGGGCGCCACCCAGCTGGCCCAGGTTCCTCAGACCACGTTCCTGCGCGGCTTCGGGGGCTCTCAAAACGTCCGCTGCCAGATTCTGCGCACCGTCGAAGCCTAGGGAGAAGCTCATGAGACTCGATCAGATGGAGCCCATCGTCAAGAAGTTCTATGAGGGGCTCGAGAACGCAACGTACTACGGACGCCGCTGCACGCAGTGTGGGGCCATCGAGTTCCCCCCGCACCTGGCCTGCAACGCATGCGGGTATCACGAGACCGAGTGGTGCGAGGTCTCGGGCCACGGGCATCTCATCGACTTCATGGTGCCGGGTCCCCAAAATGACAAGCCCTATCTCAGGGAGGTCGGAAAGTACGCGTACGGTGCGGTTGAGCTCGACGAGGGGCCTCAGTATACGTACGTGATCTTTGGAATCAGCAAGAAGAACGCCTCCCAGGTTCGTGCGCGTCTCATGGCGCACGAGACCGTGGGCGTTCACGCCCGCGTCATCGATCGGCCCGGCTACAAGGAGCTCTGCTTCGAGCTCGACTAAGACCGGCGCCCGTCGGCCACATACCCAATCACAAGCGAGAGGAACCAGTATGTCCCACGAAGAGATCTTGTCCCAGGTAGCTAGCTTTGCAGCGTCGGCCTACCAGTACAAGGGAGAGATTACCGCCCAGACCACCTTTGAGGAGCTCGGCAAGGGTTCCATGAAGATGATTGCGCTCACTTCGATGATCGAGAACGAGCTCGATGCCGAGGTCCCCATCCGCGAAGTCATGACCATGAAGACCATCGGCGAGCTCGTCGAGCGCGTTTCCGACGAGATGGAGTAGGCCGTGGACCTCATGCAGACCCTGCGCGAGCGAGCCGCCGTGCGTCCGCAGCGCGTCGCCTTTCCCGAGGCTGACAACGAAACGATGATGCGCGCTGTGGCCGAGCTCACGTCCGCTGGCCTCGCCGAATGCGTCCTCGTGGGCAAGGGCGAGGTCCTGCGCGGGCTGGCCGAGGAGCGGGGCATCTCACTTGTGGGCGTCGAGGTGATTGACGTGTCCGACGAGGGGGAGAACGCGCGGGTCGCCGCGCGCTACCTTGCGCACCCCGACTGCACCTATAAGGCCAAGGGCGTCGCTCGTCGCATGACGCGTCCCCTCGAGCGCTCTCTCATCATGCAGGTGCTCGGTGACGTGGACGTGACCTTTGCCGGCATCTCCTCGGCCACGGGCGACATCATCCTCGCCGCCCAGACGATCGTAGGCCTGGATCGCGGAGTGGATGTCGTGAGCTCCTGCGGCATTGCCGATGTCCCTGGATGGAGAGGGGGCGAGGGGGGCCTTCTCGCCTTTGGAGACTCTGCCGTGTGCGTGAACCCCGATCCCTCCGAGCTCGCCTCCATAGCCATTGCCACCTGTGACACCGTGGCGGCTCTCACGGGCTGGGAGCCGCGCTGCGCCTTGCTCAGCCACTCCACCGATGGCTCCGAGGAGTCGGAGCTCGTGGACAAGGTTCGCGCTGCGCGCGACGTGGCCCAGAGTCGCCGGCCGGACCTCAGGATCGATGGGGAGTTCCAGTTCGACGCGGCCGTTCGCCCGGATGTGGCCGCCAAGAAGGTCCACCGCATCAGCGAGGTCGCCGGACGTGCCAACATCGTGATCTGGCCCGACATCAACGTTGGGAACATCGGCGTCAAACTCATCCAGAATCTCGCTCATGCCGATGCCTACGGGCCCATGCTTCAGGGCTTCAAGAAGATCGTCTGTGACTGCTCGCGCTCCGCCCCAGTCTCTGAAATCGTGGGCAACGTGGTCATGAGCTGCGTGCGCGCCCAGGCTCAGGGAGTGCGGTAGCCGTGGCGGGCGAGGGGGCGAGACGCGCGTGGAGCGTGCTCGCCATCAACCCCGGATCCACTTCGACCAAGGTCGGCCTCTTCGAGGGTGACGCATGCGTCTTCTCGGAGAACGTCACGCACTCCGCCGTGCGTCTCGCGGAGTTCGAAACCATCACGGAACAGCTGCCCTATCGGCGGGAGACCATCCTGTCGGCGCTCGACGCCCATGGGATCGAGCTCTCCTCGATTGACGCGTTCGTTGGGCGCGGAGGGGGACTGTTGCCGCTCGAGGGCGGGACGTATGTCGTGGACGACTGCCTGCTCCGCGACGCACGCGCGGGAGCCAATGGCGTCCAACACCCCGCCCAGCTCGGCAGCCAGCTTGCTCATGAGCTCGCGGATCGGGCAGGCGGGCGTCCGGCCTTCGTGGTGAACCCCCCGGACACCGACGAGCTCTGCGATCTCGCCCGCGTGACGGGCATACGGGGCGTGTACCGGCACGTGCACCTTCACGCGCTCAACCTCAAGGAGACCGCCGTGCGTCATGCGCGCACGCTCGGTCGTCCCTACGAGGAGTGCGACCTCGTCGTCTGCCACATCGGAGGCGGGATATCGATTTCGGCGCATCGGCACGGCAAAATGGTGGATGGCTTTGACATCGTGGGCGGCGAGGGCCCCATGGCGCCGACGCGCTGCGGGGCGTTGCCCGTGGCCGAGCTTCTCGACTACCTCGGTGAGCATGATGTAGCCGAGGTGCGCGCGCTCTGCACCCGATCGGGCGGCTTTGTCGATCTGCTCGGCACGTCGGACGCACGCGAGGTGAGCGAGCGTGCCGCATCGGGGGATGCCGCCGCCCGTCGCGCGTGGGACGCCATGGTCTACCAGATCTGCAAGGGCATCGGCTCGATGGCCTGCGCGCTCGAGGGGCGGGTGGACGGGATTCTCCTGGGGGGCGGCATGGCGAGAAACGAGAGCCTGGTTGCTGACGTCAGACGCAGATGCGACTGGATGGCCCCGGTCACAGTCTATCCTGGTGAGTTCGAGCTTGAGGCAATGGCCGCGGGCGCGTGCCGCGTTTTGGATGGAGAGGAGAAGGCGTGCGCCTACACGGGGGTTCCGGTGTTTACGGGATTCGCTGACGAGGCCTGAGAAACAACGAGAGACCACGACGGGAAGTGACGAGGCTACGTAAGCTCGGCGCTTCCCGTCTTGTCATGCATCGTGCCACGTGGCTTGAACGCCAGGTAGAGTATGACGGAGGTCACGTAGCCGATGAGCACGAGCCAGAGATAGGTCGACCACCATGCAGCGAGCATGTCCGCGACAGCCACCTGCGTGAACGCCTCCACAAGTGAGATGATCGTGACGAAGACGAGGTTCTCCACGAATATCTGGGCATATGTCCGCCAGCTGGCGTCTCCCAAGGGGGACGTGAGCGCACGAGCCATCGAGCCCGTGGGCAGAAGAAGTTGGGCAATGACGTTGGTCATGAATGCGACGCAGGTGAAAGGGTACCACGTGGACCATGCGAGAGGGGTTCCCGTGAGCAGCGTCGCGCTCGTGTTGATGACCAGGGCCAAGACGAGATCCTGCAGAATGACCTGACGGCTCCACATGCACATGTGCGGCTCCCTTGCCAAAGAGGGTTGTGTCGCACGTATCCTAGGATGCGGGCCGGCTCTTTACTACGTGAGGAACCTCAAAATATCGTGCTGGCTGCGCCGTCGCCTTGTGTGAGCGGCACATGGCCCGGCAAAATCCCCTCTAGAGGGGCTGTCGCAGAGGCAAAAGGGGACTTGTCAATAGATTTAACGGGATGCCTCGGGTAGTGGCGTCTTCCTGAAAGAAGAACATACAGGTCAGGGGCCTGACCTTTTTTCCGCTACTCGGGGTGTCGCCAAAAATCTATTGACAAGTCCAATCTGCCCTACTCGTCGCCGAAGCTGATGCCCAAAAGCTTGGCCTCACGCACCAAATCGCTCTTGGGGTCGACGTACTTAAGCTTTCCGGCGACGTCTGCGAGCGGTACGAGGCGCATCTCTCCGTTGTGCTGGGAGACCATGACGCCAAACTCGCCGTCAAGGCACGCTTGGGCCGCCTCAACGCCGCACTGGGTTGCGAAGATGCGATCCTGCGCGTCAGGGGTCCCGCCGCGCTGCGTGTGGCCGGGTACCGCGACGCGAATCTCGCGGCCGGTGCGTGCTGCGATCTCCTTGGCGATATCGTAGGCCACGGAGGGCTTCACGCGCTCGGCGACCTTCTTCTTGTAGGCCTTCTTGGACAGCGCGGCCTCCTCGCGCGAGAGCGCTCCCTCAGCCACCACGACGATGGCGAAGCGCCCGCCGCTCCTCTCGCGCTCTTCGATGGCGGCCACCACGTTGTCCATGTCGTAGGGGATCTCGGGGATGAGAATGACGTCGGCGCCACCGGCCACGCCTGCGTACAGGGGAATCCAGCCGACCTTGTGGCCCATGATCTCGACGACGAAGACGCGCCCGTGAGAGCTCGCCGTGGTGTGGATGTCGTCGATGCAGCGGGTGGCTACGTCGATGGCGCTGGGGAAGCCGAAGGTCATGTCCGTGCCCCAGGTGTCGTTGTCGATGGTCTTGGGCAGCGCAATGACGTTGAGGCCCTCCTCGGCGAGGCGGTTGGCCGTCTTGGTGGAGCCATTGCCCCCCAGCATGAAGAGGCAGTCTAGCTTGAGCTTGCGATAGGTGCGCTTCATCGCCTCGACCTTGTTCACCCCGTCTGCCTCGGGGACGTCGAGAAGTTTAAATGGGGTGCGGCTGGTTCCCAGAATCGTGCCGCCCTGCGTGATGACGCCCGAGAAGTCCGCCCAGTCCATCAGGCGGTAACGCTCATAGATGAGCCCCTGGTAGCCATCCTCGAATCCGTAGACCTCGACGGGCTCGGGGGCGTTCTTATAGAGTGTCTTGACGATGCCGCGCATCGTCGCGTTGAGCGCCTGGCAGTCTCCGCCACTCGTGAGCAGGCCTATCCTGAGCATGGGTACCCCTCTCGCTCTGACATGGGAAGCTCCATTATCACGCGCTCAGCTCGACGCCGGTGCTGGAATTACGAGAAGTGCGCGACAGCGGTCGTGCGACGGCTCCCTTGTGCCCAAATCGTGGAAAGTGAGTGCTTGGCGCACTGGATTTTCTGGTTGTGAGCGCGGAGACACGCTCACTTCTCGTGAATCTCGCGCCTTTCACGCTCACTTCGGGCACATCCGGTGCGTGCGCGTACGCGTACGCTAGCGCAGGCGTCGCTCCAGCACGCGCCCGAGCGCCGCAAGCGCCATTACGATGACGTAATAGATGATGGCGGCGATGGCGAACGGCTCGAAGGCGCGATACGTGATCGCCTGAATGCTCTGGGCGGTGCGCATCACGTCCGCCAGCCCGATCACGGCAACGAGCGAGGTTCCCTTGAGCAGCGTGATGACCTCGTTCACCAGGGCGGGGGCCACCGAGCGCAGCGCCTGGGGGATGATGACGCGCGTCATCATGGTGGGATAGGCGAGCCCGATCGAGCGTGCGGCATCGTACTGCCCCCGGTCGACTCCCTCGATGCCACCGCGCAGCGTCTCGGAGACGGTAGCCGAGCCATTGAGCCCCAGAGTGAGCACGCTGGCGGTGAACATGGAGATCTTGTATCCCGTGATCTGCGGCGTGGCGAAGTACGCCATGAAGAGCAAGACGATGAGAGGAACCCCGCGGAAGAGCGAGGTGTAGAGGTCTAGGATGAGGCTCAGCGCATGCACGTGCAGCACCTTGAGCACCGCAATGAGCGAGCCGAGGGCGAACGCCAGGACGAGCGAGGCGCCGGTGACCTCGAGCGTCACGACCACGCCGTCCCTGAACAAGGGCAGGTAGGGCTCTATCAGTGAGAAGTTCATGCTCATGGAGGGCTAGCCCGCAGTCACCGTGCTCGTGCCCGCATCTGCGGTCGAGGCGCCCCAGACGAAGTCCTCGCCCACCCACTGGGCGATGAGGGCGTCGAGGGTGCCGTCATCGAGCATCTCACCCACACAGGCGTCGAACGCGGAGACGAAGGAGGCGCCCCTTTTGGCCATGATGCGATAGACGCCCACGTAGTCGCTCGTCTGCTCGCGAGGCAGAAAGCCAATCACGGTGTCTGGGTTCGCCTCCTGCATGGCGCGACCCTCGGCGCCGTCGCAGACGTAGGCCTGGACGCGCCCGGCAAGCACCTCCTGGAGGCACTGGTCTCCTCCGTCGTAGGTGTGGAGGTCCGCATGGGGGGCCACAGCGGTCACGAACTTGTTCTGGACCGTCCCGGTGGTGCAGGCGATGGAGAGATCCGCGAGAGCGTCGACGCTCTCGATCTTGTCGCCCAGGGTCAAGACGCCCACGAGGGGCTGATAGTAGCCGCGCGTGAAGTCGTAGGTCTGTTCGCGTTCGGGGTTGGAGGACATGGCCATGGTGAACGAGGCGTCGCTGCTCTGAAGTGACGCGAGGGTAGCCGAGAAGTCCTGCGGCTCGAAATCATAGGTGAAACCGAGGCGGTTGGCCATCTCGTCCGCGACTGCGATGTCGAGGCCGACGACCTTCCGGCCTCCGTCGTCGGTGACCTGGACCTGACGATAGGGCGCAAAGGCGTCGTCGCCAACGAACGTGAGGTTGATGCCCGAGAGGTCTTTCGAGGAGCTGATGTCGGAATCTGCGGCGGCGTCCAAGGAAGAGGCCCCGCCGTCCCTCTCGCAGCCCAGAAGCGCGAGCGCTGCTCCCGTTCCCGCGAGCGTCAGGAAGCTGCGGCGGGTCATGGCCCCGCGGCCTGCTGAGGCTGGCCGGCTCTCGTGGCTGCTGTGCCTGGATGTGCCAAAGACGCGCTCGTATTCGGTTTGCTTCATGGTGGTGCTCTCCCGTCCTTCTTTCACAAGGTGCTCGAGCAGCATTCTAGCCTCCGCGCGCGCCCTGCGCTCGACGGCGCCGGCGTGTTAGCATGACCGAAAACAACGTGAGGAGGCTCGCATGTATGATCGCGCCCGGGAGGTAGACGAGGCACTTGCTGCGGGGCGGCGCGCGCTCACGGCGCTCGAAGACGCGGCGAAGTCGCTTGAGTCGGCGAAGCGCTGGGGTGTCTGGGACATCCTTGGGGGCGGCCTCGTCTCGAGTGCCGTTAAGCATGCGAGGCTAGGCGATGCCCGTGAGTCGATTGCCTCTGCGCGAGCCGAGCTCGCGGCCTTCTCGTGCGAGCTCGAGGACGTGCGCGAGATTGCCAGCCTCGACCTGGGCATCTCGGACCTCGCTGCCGTCTTTGACATTGCCTTCGACAACGTCCTCACCGATCTTATGGTGCAGTCTCAGATCGCCAGGCCATCCGACAGGTGCGTGCGGCCGTCGGGCGTCTCGAGGAGCTGCGATAGTCCCCCTGCTTCCGTTCCCTCGCATGACATGGCTCCCTCGCCTGCCATACAAAATTTATATGACATAGCCCTCTTATATGTATTTCACTTATCGCATGAGGTGAATTAGCATCGATGACGTACAAAGTGCACGTCGTCTGGAGGTGCTTTTCATGATTCTTGGCATGGGCGTTCCCGAGCTTGCCATTATTCTCGTCATGGTCCTTGTTATCTTTGGGCCCAAGAACCTTCCCAAGCTCGGTGCGACTATCGGCAAGACCGTCAAGAACGTCCGCGAGGGCATGGAAGATGGCGACGAGCCTGGTGCATCCGAGCCCGCATCCGCAGCCGACTTCTCCCAATCCGTCTCCGATCACAAGGGAGATGTCGAGTAACGGCCTTCCTCACTGCAAAGTGCCCTTCCTCCTGCGGCCCCCGGACATCCTCCCGTCCGGGGGCATCCTCTGTCTCTGCGCGACTACCCAAAAACATTTATGTACGACTCTACTCATACATAAATGTTTTGAGACAGACGTCTAAGCCTCGGCAACCTGGTATTCCTCAGGTGGTTCTTTGATTTATGTATGACCGGAGTCGTATATAAAATCTTTCCTTGCGCCAGGCCACGATGGGCCGACTTCTCACCCGCCTACGAGAGGTCGCCGAGAAGTGCCACGACGCGCTCGGCGAGCGGGGAGAGCGCTCGATCGGCCTTCCATACCACGGCCGCGCGCGTCTCAAGGCCCTTCTCGTCAACGGCCTTCACGAACTGGTCTCCGGTGTCGCAGATGCGCAGAAGCGAGGCGGGCACCAGTCCCACGCCCAGCCCCGCGGTCGCGCACGCGCAGGTCGTGCGCGTGTCCTCGGTGAGGCAGGCAACCGAGGCCTCGAGCGAGCGCTCGGCGAGAAGGCGCCGCACGGCTTCGGCACAGCGTCGGTCGCAGACTAGGGGCACCCGCGCGAGATCGACGAGTGTGACCGAGAGCTCGTCGCCCACCTCGAAAGCCGGGGGGATGACGGCTACGAGCTGTTCGACGGGGGCGTAGCGACAGCGCAGCCCCTGGCTCGCAAAGGGGGTCCTCACCACACCGACCTCCGCGATGCCGCTCTTCACGAGGTCGAGCGTCTCGCTCACCGACCCCTCGCGCACCTCGAGCGAGACGTCGGGGTAGTGCGCGCCGAGGTCGGCAAGGCGCACGGAGGGGGCGCGCCCGACGGCAGAGTCCGCCACGGCAAGCGTGAGCGTGCCGGTCATTCCCTTTCCGAGGCTGGAGACCTCGCGCGTGGTCGCCGTGGCTAGGGCGAGGATTGTGGTTGCACGCTCGTAGAGGAGCTTCCCGGCTTCGGTGAGCGTGGTGCCGCGCGGTCCGCGCCTCACGAGTTGGGTGTCGAGCTCTCGCTCCAGCTGGGCGAGCTCGTAGGAGAGCGGCGGCTGAGAGATGTGCAGCCGCTTCGCCGCTGCCGTGATCTGGCCCTCCTCGGCTATGGCCACGAAGTAGCCGAGCTGCTTGAGATTCAAGAATAGCCCCTTCTCTTTCTGCATTATAGAAAAATTGTATACCAGGAGGTCTGATGTTGGGCCTTACCAGGCTCTTACTCCAGCCTTATGCTGCGTTGACGCCATGTTTTCAAGTTGTAAGGGTTTCTCGTTGAGCGGAGGGTCTCATGCAGCGCGCGGCTCGTGGCGGGTAAAGTGAGAACGTTGCTACAGGAGCGAGAAGGTAGAGAGGAGGAAGACGATGACAAGAATCAAGGATCTGAGCCAGTCTCAGCGCAAGGTGTTCGACGCGTGTCGCAACGGTTGGTTCGTGGGAGGCGAGTATCGGGCGCTCTTTGCTGGTCACGAGCGGCGCTTCTGGGCGGATAGCCCCCAGCTGCTGTTCCATGACGTCAATCACTGGTACTCGCTGCATGCCAATAAGCACGCGGGCGCACCCCTGCTGGTCAAGTGCGTTCAGGCCCTCTAGGGCCGCGTGCTCGGCGGGCCACGCCGGACAGGGGGTACGAAACGGGGAGCCAAGGGGCTCCTTTTTTCATGGGGTTCGAGGAGGGGCGCCGCGAGTCTGCGCAGCTACCGCCGGTCCTCCGGCAGCTCGGACACGTGAGCGAGCATAAGGGCCATGATGACGGCGAGACCCTGAGGTAGGCTTGCCTTCTCGATCCACTCCTCGCGCGTGTGGAGGAGGTCTCCCTCCACGGCCCCCACCGTGTGAGCTGGAATTCCCAGAGAGAGCGGGACGTTGGCGTCGGTGGACGATTCCACGTGAAGGGGCTTCACGCCCGCAAGCTCGCGCAGCGCCTCGTCCGCACGGGCGAGAAGGACTGCCTGACCTGGGGGAACCGATCCTCCGCTCGCGGGGCGACGTCCGATGAGCTCCACGTCTATGCGGGTTCTCTCCTTGAGGTGGCGCTCCACAAGTACCACGAACTTGCCATACATCTGCTCGAGGCACTCATCGGATGCCGAGCGGTACTCCACGAGTACGCTCGCCTCCTCGGCGATGGTGTTGACGGTGGTGCCACCCACGAATCGACCCACGTTTATGGTCGTCTTGGCTTCGGTGGGCAGCTCGAGCGCGTAGAGGTCCTCGATGAAGGAGCAGAGGGCCTCGATCGCGTTGTCACGGCCGAAATCCTCCCAGGAGTGACCCCCCTCGGTGGTGCAGCGTACGCGCCAGCGGTGCGATCCCACGGCGCTGGTCACGTGCATGCCCAAGTAGAGGTCGAACGAGGTGAACTCGGCGATGCGCCCGGCGTACTGCCGAAAGAGCTCGCGAGTTCCGGCGAGGTTACCAAGGCCCTCCTCGCATGAGTTGGCCACTATGAGAAGGGGACGCGTGAGGCGCGGGCGTCTCTTCAGGAACCATCGCGCCGCAAAGAGGAGCCCTACGAGATTGGCCGTGTCGTCTCCCACGCCCGGGGCATAGAGGCGCTCGGCGTCCTCCGTGAGGGGGAGGGGGCCGGTGTCGGGGAAGACGACGTCGGTGTGCGCGGAGAAGACCGCGTAGCGCTCAGGGTTCTCGGCCTCGATTGTCAAGATGACGTTGTTCGCGTCATCGATGCGCACATCGGAGGCTCCCTGGGAGGCGAGCCACTCATGCACGAAGTGGGCGCGGGCCTCCTCATGGTGGGAGGGCGCGGGGATTTGCGCGAGCGTGCGGAGAAGATCGAGCTCCTCCTCGGCGCAGGATGCGGCGTAGGCGGATGCGATCCTTTTGATCCTCTCGTCCAAAATTCCTCCGTCAGGCTTACGAGCGTCTCCTCCCAACCCTACCTTACTCAGGGAGCTGAGGAGCTGTCTTTTCGGCCATGGGGGGGCGTGGGCGTGCCCCCCGTGTCCTGCATGGAGCGCCCGTGCGATGCGCGTCCACGATGCGCCCGTTGATCAGGACTATCATGAGCCATGGCCCGTTTGGTGCGGACCTGACTGTCACAAAGGAGAGAAGCATGGCAAATCGTATCGTTCTCAACACCATTTCGTATCATGGGACCGGCGCCATCGCGGAGATCCCCGGTGAGCTTGAGCGTCGCGACTGCAAGAAGGTCTTCGTGTGCTCCGACCCCGACCTCGTGAAATTTGGTGTTACCTCCAAGGTCACCGACCTTCTCGACGAAGCCCATATCGCTTGGAGCCTCTACTCCGAGATTAAGCCCAACCCCACGATTAAAAACGTCCAGGACGGCGTCGCCGCCTTCAAGGCCGCCGAGGCCGACTCCATCGTGACCGTGGGCGGCGGGTCCTCCATGGACACGGCCAAGGCCATTGGCATCATCGTCAACAATCCCGAGTTCTCCGACGTGCGCTCGCTCGAGGGCGAGGCCAAGACCAAGAATCACGCCGTCTTCACCATCGCCGTCCCCACCACCGCAGGCACTGCGGCCGAGGTCACGATCAACTACGTGATCACCGACCCCGAGCGCGTGCGCAAGTTCGTCTGCGTGGACACCAACGACGCCCCCGAGGTTGCCGTTGTCGACCCGACCATGATGGCCACCATGCCCGTGGGCCTCACCGCCGCCACCGGCATGGATGCGCTCACGCATGCCATCGAGGGCTACACCACCAAGGCCGCCTGGGAGCTCACCGACATGTTCCATCTCGAGGCCATCGAGCTCATCTCAAAGAACCTGCGCGACGCCGTGGCCGAGGCAAAGAGCGGAAAGCCCGGCAGCGGGCGCGAGGGCATGGCGCTCGCCCAATATGTCGCCGGCATGGGCTTCTCCAACGTCGGCCTGGGCATCGATCACGCCATGGCCCACACGCTCTCCGCGCACTACGACACCCCGCACGGCGTCGCCTGCGCCATGCTGCTGCCGATCGCCATGGAGTTCAACAAGCCGGTCGTGGCGGAGCGTCTCGCCCGCGTGGCCCAGGCCATGGGCGTGGACACCACGGGCATGAGCACCGACGAGGCCGCCGATGCGGCGATCGCCGCCGTGCGCCAGCTCTCCGAGGACGTGAACATCCCCAAGGTATGCGAGGCCATCACGGCCGACGAGCTCGACCAGATCGCCGATGATGCGCTGGCCGACGCCTGTTACCCCGGCAATCCGCGCGAGGCCGACCACGCGACCGTCGTGGAGCTCTTCAAGAAGATCATGAAGTAGCGTACGTCTGATCAGAAAAAAGGAGGCGGGGCCCGCCAGCTGTGGGAGCTGACGGGCCCCGACTCTTGAAGGCAAAGGGGAGAGCAGAGCTGTCATGCGCTTACGACGTTGCCAACGACCATGCTAACGAGCGAGATGACAATCGAGGCCATGATGGCTGAACCTAGCGAGTCGATGACGACGCCCGCGTGGAAGATGTTACGAGCGAGATAGCTTGCGAGCTCGAGCACGACGGCGTTGACGACGAGGTAGAACAGGCCAAGGGTGAGCAGCGTGATGGGTGCCGAGACGAGCTGCATGATAGGCTTGACAGTTGCGTTGAGCAGGGCCAGCACGAGTGCGAAGGCGAGTGGCGCGCCCCAGTCGCCACCCACGGGCGTGATGCCCGGAACGAGCCAGATGGCGACTGCGCAGGCGACGGCTGTGACGAGCCAATTAAGAATGAAGCTCATGAGAACCTCCCTCGCGGCCGCCCCAGGCGGCCCTTGTCGGTTAGGGAGAAGGGTACCCTAAAAGGGCGGGTGGCCCTCGCGGGGTCTTTTTTTGGGCTCGGGTTCGCGACCAATGCTCGACGTTGCTCTTACAAAAGTCACGGTCTTATCGACGTTTTCCCAGTTGACGCTCCAGAAATCCTGACTTTTGCGAGAGCGCCTCTTGGGAGTTGAACCCAGACTATCCCAAGGGAGAAACTATGAGTTAACCGAATGAGCTAGGGGCGTCCAATGTTGGTCACTAGATGCGTATAGTCACGACTTTGATGGAAGAGATGAGCGATGACGATTTCGTTGTCCTCATAGAAGTAAAGCATTACGTAGGATTTTACGAGACACGCATGATAGCCAAGAGCAGCCAGCTCGGGGAGCTTTGAAAGGCCGTAGTCAACCACCCCAGATGACAGCAGCTCCAGCTGCTTGCGGAACTCATTTGTGAACTTTCGTGCAGTCTGAGGACCTTGAGCTGTAAGGTAGGCAATCGTATTGTCGAGTTCTGCTTCAGCTGTTGGCAGGATTCTTGTGCTATAGGGCATTTTTGGTCTCGGCGTCATCGAGTGCTGCGAACGCGTCACGACCCAAGTGCTCCGCTCTCTCACGCTCGGAAATGGCGATTCGGGACATGAGCTCAGCCTTTGCCCGATCGGAGACGAGAGCATCGTAGTCTTCCATGCGCATAACGACGAAACGTCCGTAACCGTTCTTAGTAACAGTGATAGGTGTTGTCGAGGTTTCGACGAGTTCCGAGAAGCGTGCGGTGTTACGCATGTCTTTAATGGGGACAACAACTGGCATAATGTACCTCCTTCGTTATTATGTACATAATTATGATACAAATTATCTCCCAATGCAATGATTTGAGTAGGGTTCGAGGGGCTGGTGTATATGAGAACGAGCGAGAAAGGAAGGTAATAAAGCATCACAGTCAGATGCTCTAAGTCCATCATGTCTGGTAGCTAGCGTAAAGCGTCAGCATGTTGACTGAGTAATAGGTTGGAAAAGCTTAAGGGCGAGCGTGTCGGGCAATATAGCATTCGAGTAAATAACCAGTGACGCCTGTGCTTTACGCGGACTAACGAAGGAGCGGAAGGAGTTGGGTTCTGTGACTACCGCTAATAAACATGTATCCACCCCGGGCGAGATTCTGCTTGAGGAGTTCCTGGAGCCCATGGGAATCAGTCAGTACAAGTTGGCAAAAGCTATTCATAAGCCACGGTCGGCAATCTTGGACATCGTCCATGGCCGTCGTGCAATTACGACCGAGATGGCTCGCCTTCTTGCCAAGACCTGGGGCACTATGCCTGAGTTTTGGCTAAGCCTGGAGATGACGTATCAGATGAAGACATTTAATTCCAGCGAAATGCCGGAGGCTGCTGCGCTGGGCTAGCTTTTACGTTAGTTTCTCAGTAGGCTACACTGAATCTGTCATATCTGGTGTTTGATGCAAAATGCCAGTATGTGGATTGAAATATTGATGTTTGCTAAAATCTTTTTAGCTGAAAGGGCGGCGTGCGGATTATCCGTTCGCCGCCCTTTTGCTACCGTCTATTAATCGATAATTAACAAACTTCAATGAAGTAATAGGATGTTCCTCAAGAGGAAGGAGCATCATGGAAAAGCTAACAGCTGCAGTTCCCCTTGCTCACTCGAAAGAGGGGGTGAATCAAGAAAAATGGCAGACCCTGCACGACCACCTTGTTAGCGTCTCAGAGAGAGCGGGTGAGTTTGCATCCTCGTTTGGCTATGAGAATTGGGGACGTGCACTGGGTCTTCTTCATGACGCTGGCAAGATTAGCGATGCATTCCAGGCGCGCCTGCGTGGAGCCCAGATAAAGGTTGATCACTCAACCCTTGGGGCCCAGATTGCATCGGACACTTACGCCAAAGATGCTCTAAGCGGTGCGACGGGACGCCTCATGGCCTTTGACATCGTTGGACATCATGGGGGCATCCCTAACGGTATCGTAGGTGGTGAAAAAACGCCTCTGAGAGGACGCCTGGCAAAGGAGGACCCAGCGGATAGTCGCACGGCATTCGAGGCGTTCCTCAAGAGGGAGTGCCTTGCTTTGCCTTCTATCGATGAACTTGAGAAGCTCCCCCTTGAATGTATGGCCGTCCAAAACGATGAGATAGGTGTCGAGCGAGGGGTATTCTCGACTTCGGTTGTGGATCGGATGCTCTTTTCGTGTCTGGTTGATGCCGACTATCTGGACACCGAGGCATTCATAACGCCAGATATTGCTCAGGCCAGAGTGCAGAGAAGCAGTCTACCTATCGCGGAACTCGCGTCGAGGCTTGACACTTATTTGGGTGAACTGGAGGAGTCGGCAACGGCGTCTCCTGTGAATGACGCCCGGGCTAGGGTCCTTGATGAGTGTCAGGCTGCGGCCAGAGACGCACCAGGGATTTACTCGCTTACGGTTCCTACGGGAGGGGGAAAGACCCTCTCGTCCCTCTCGTTTGCCTTGCACCACGCGGTTGAGCACGGTATGGATCGCGTCATATACGCCATTCCCTTCACATCAATTGTGGAACAGACTGCGTCGGAGTTTCGCAAGGCGCTCCATGATAACGATAGCATCCTTGAGCATCACTCCAATTATAATTTTGATGTTATCGAGGACGACGAGGGTAGGATTAGCGAGCGACTTGCGATTCAGAACTGGGACGTGCCCCTTGTGGTGACGACCAACGTCCAGCTGCTGGAGTCCCTGTTCTCGAATAAGCCCGCCAAATGTCGCAAGCTGCACAACATCGCAAACAGCGTCATCGTGCTCGACGAGGCTCAGACGCTGCCTGACGAGCTGATGACGGTAACGCTGGCGATGCTCGAGGAGCTCGTGGCGGACTTCAACGTGAGCGTGGTACTCTGCACGGCGACGCAGCCTGCCCTCGAGGGCCTGTGGCCCTTCCATTCCCAGGTCCATGAGATCGTCTCCCATCAGGCCGAGCTCACGAGGGTCTTGGGATGGCGCACGCGCTTCGAGGTCGAGGGCCCTCTCGAGGAGAGTACGTTGGTCAAGAGCCTCTCCAGCTACGAGCAGGTTCTTTGCATCGTAGGAACCAAGAAGAAGGCCCGCATGGTATATCAGGACCTTGTCGACTCGTGCCTGCCGAACAGCGAGCGCTCTTCCGGAAAGTCCTTCGAGGAAGGTGTGTTCCATCTCAGCGCGAGCATGGTTCCCGCGCACCGCTCGCTCGTCCTTGCCGAGATTCGGCGTCGCCTTATAGAAGGCAGGCGTTGCGTCGTGGTCTCGACGCAGCTCGTCGAGGCGGGCGTTGACGTCGACTTTCCCGTGGTGTACCGGGAGATGGCGGGCATCGACTCGCTCGTGCAGGCGGCGGGTAGGTGCAACCGCGAGGGCCGTCACTCCGAGGGCGTCGTCCATATCTTCGAGATCTCCGACGAGGTCGAGCTGGGACTTGCCAGCAAGAACCGTGCTCCCGGCTGGCTCGAGAAGATGAAGGTCCTCGCGCGCGCGGTCATACACGAGCATCACGGCGCGCTTGATTCTACGATGGTGGAAGAGTTCTTTATAGCGCGACATGATGCCTCGGGAGGCAAAAGAGGACTCGACTCCGACGGTCTCTACAAGAGGATAAGCTCCGCAAATCTCATCACAGGATGTGGGGGAACTTTTGCCTCTCTGGACTTTGACGACTACGCGAAAGCATATAAATTAATCGATGATGACAACAGCGTCCCCGTGTTTGTCCCATGGCAGGACAGAGGCCGTCAGCTCATGAGGGAGCTTCACGATGCCTGCTCACGCGGCGTGCCTCCCGCCACCTTTGCCTCCAAGCTGCAGAGCTTCAGCGTGAGCGTTCCTCGGTGGCGCTTCGACAGGCTCAGGGTGGAGGGCGCCATTGACGATAAGACCTACGCTCCAATTTGCGTCCTGGACGTGGTTCATGATTGCAATGTGCTCTACAGCAACGAATTGGGTCTCATGGACCTAGGAGAGGGGGAGAACGTAGACCTGATTTTCTAGATGGAAGTCTTAGGCAAGAGGGCTGTGCTTTGAAAGGAGGTAGGTATATGAGTTTTGGAATCAGGATTCTTGTCTCTGGGCCGCGGGCCTGTTTCACGCGCCCTGAGATGAAGGCCGAGCGTGTGAGCTACGACGTTATGACGCCCTCAGCCGCACGAGGAATCATAGAGGCGGTCTACTGGAAGCCAGCTATCGAATGGCATATCGATCGCATCGAGGTCCTCAAAGAGATTCGCTTCGACACCTTCAGACGCAACGAGCTCGAGGACAAGCTCAGCTATAGAAACGCGAAGGCGGCCTGCGAAAAAGGTGATGACGTGCGCATCTTCGCTACGGAAAAGCGCCAGCAACGGGCGACGCTGTATCTGCGTGACGTCTCCTATGTGGTTGACGCGCACTTCACCATGACCAAGCGATCAGGCAAGGACGATACCCCCGAGAAGCACTACAACATCGCCCTACG